>NZ_JBEFLO010000002.1:0-608916 GCF_040149565.1 Sulfitobacter aquimarinus | reverse complement strand
CCCGGGATAGATAATGACAAGAAAATTCGCTTACGTCGTCCACAAGATCACTTTTCCCAACGGCAAGATCTACATCGGCAAGGATATAGGCAAGGACGGTCACACGATCCGATACTTTGGAAGCTGAAACCATGCCCGCGTCGAAGCTGACTTTACCAAAGACGAACTGAGAGACTTCACCATCCGCCGCGAAATCCTGTTTGAGGGAAACGACAAGATTGAGGTTGGACAAAGAGAAATGGCTTTGATCGTTGAGCAAGGATCGAATGATCCGGAACGCGGCTATAATACTGTGCCTAAATTCCGCCCCCTGCCAAAAGCCACTTGAACAGATCAGGCGTCCAAGCAGTTCCAGTACGCAAAGGGGTATCAGGTGGCGGATCGGGGAAGTAAAACCCCAACATATACCAAACAAAACATACGCTTAAGCGAGATTACTGGCGGAGGCTCAGGGATTCGAACCCTGGGGACGCTTCCACGCCCGTCGGTTTTCAAGACCGGTGCATTCGACCACTCTGCCAAACCTCCGCAGTGGGCGCTTACTAGAACGGTCGAAATGATTCTGCAATCGGGCAAAATTCACGCGGCGGTGGGGAAATTTGCCGATGGGGGCGGCGCTCTCTTGTCGGGCGGGGGGATCGCGGGATAGAGTGGCGCAAAGGCTCCGCAAAGGGGCCGTATGGTGTGCCGCCTCAAAAAGCACATCCACAGGCAAGGACGAGGGAATATGGGCAGTCGTATCAATCAGTTACACAAATTCCAGCATGCAACGCGATGGCGCGGCATGCGCAGGGCGGTTGTCCCATTTGTGATCGTCGGCGCCTTGGCTGCCTGCGACGAGCAAGGGCAATTCGCGTTTCCGACCGCTGGTGCAAAAAAATCCAGCGTCCAAGCGGCAGCCCCCAGCGGCCCCACGATCGAGCGTGACGTCGAAGCGCCCGAGGTGTTTTCGGTCACGGGTAACGGGCTTTGGGACGGACGGCCCAGCCTTGGCGGTGTCTGGGTAGCTCACCCCGACGTCACCGACCCCGAGCGTGTGATTATCCGCAACCAGACCAATGGCAAATTCGTCGTCGGTGCCCTTTTCCGTCGCGAGCGTGACATTCCCGGCCCCAGCTTGCAAATCTCGTCCGATGCGGCAGAGGAACTGGGCATTCTGGCCGGTGCGCCCGCAAAGCTGAACGTGACGGCCTTGCGCAAAGTTCAGGAAGCACAGGCCGCGCCTGCCGCTGCGGCTCCTGCGGATACCGGCGTGCCGCCGGCCCCCGACGTGACGGCAGAACCGCTTGATCCTGTTGCTTCAGCAGCGGGGGCCGCGATTGCTACAGCGAAACCCACGCCGCCGCCTGCCCCGCCGAAACCGGCCGCGCAGCCATCCAGCCTGTCAAAGCCCTTCATCCAGATCGGTATTTTCAGCATCGAAGCCAATGCCAACCGTGCCGCCAAACAAATGCGCGGGGCGGGCCTTGCGCCGACGATCAAGAAAAGCACAATCAACGGCAAAACATTCTGGCGCGTTGTTGTCGGCCCCGCCGCCACCAGTGCAGAACGCAGCAGGATCCTGTCGACCATCAAATCGGAAGGCTTCACTGATGCCTATGCCGTTTCCAGCTAACATCTAGAGGTGTCACACATGCGCGGATTGAAAACCACACTCGGGGCGCTTGCCCTGCTTGTCTCCAGCGTGAGCGCGCATGCTTTCGATACCCGCGCCACAGCCGCCTATGTGGCGGATTATCAAAGCGGTACGGTCTTGATGACGAAGAACGCCGATCAGCCGTTGCCGCCTGCGTCCATGTCCAAACTGATGACGCTCTATATGGCGTTCGAAGCGATTGAGAACGGCATTCTGGATCTGGACCAGCAATTGCCCGTCTCTGCCGCAGCCCAGGCCTACGGCGGCTCAACGATGTTTTTGAAAGCGGGTGAGCGGGTCAAGGTCGAAGATCTGATCCGCGGGATCATCGTGCTCTCGGGCAATGACGCCTGCGTTGTGATCGCCGAAGCGCTGGCAGGCACGGAAAGCAAATTCGCACGGCAGATGACAATGCGTGCGCAACAGTTGGGCATGACAAATTCGACCTTCTCGAACTCGAACGGTTGGCCGAAGGCAGGCCACCGCATGTCGATGCGCGATCTAGGGCTGATTGCGACAAAGCTGATCAAGGACTACCCACAATATTACCCTATGTTTTCGCAAAAAGAGTTTCTCTTTGACCCAAAAGAATCCGCGAACCGGTTGAATAGAAACCCGCTTTTGGGCCTTGGCATCGGTGCGGACGGGTTGAAGACCGGCCACACACAAGAGGCGGGATACGGCCTTGTCGGCTCGGCCAAGCAGGGAGACCGGCGGATCATTTTTGTCCTCTCGGGACTAACATCTGCGCAGGCCCGCGCCCGCGAGGCAGAGGCCGTGACCAATTGGGCATTCCGCCAATTCGCGCAAACCTCGCTTGGCGATGCAGGCACGAAAATCGCGCAGGCCGATGTGTCTATTGGCGCAGAAACGACCGTTGGGCTGGAGCTGGCTGAGGATGTCTCGATGCTGCTGCCCGTGAACCCGATTGAGCCGCTGAAAACCGAAGTTGTCTATGACGGTCCCGTCAAAGCGCCTATTCGCAAAGGCGACCAGATCGGAGAGCTGATCATCAGCCCAGAGGGCCTGCCCGAAAAACGTGTGGCGCTGCTAGCCGATCGCGATGTGGCCCCGCACGGGTTTGTAAGCCGCGTGGTTGCCGCCGCCCAACACGTGATTGCCCGCATCAACGCAGGCCCCGCGCCTGAGGCTTCGTGAGCAACAGCGGCCTTTTCATCAGCTTTGAAGGCATCGACGGCTCGGGCAAATCCACCCAGGTGATGCGGCTGGCTGATCATTTGCGTGATCAAGGCCACGATGTTGTCCTCACCCGAGAGCCGGGCGGCTCTGACGGGGCCGAGGAAATCCGTGCGCTGGTGCTGCAAGGCGATCCTGACCGCTGGTCGGCCGAGACGGAAATCCTGCTGTTCACCGCTGCACGCCGCGACCATCTGGAGCGGTTGATCCGCCCTGCCCTTGCCGCGGGGAAGATCGTGATTTGTGATCGCTTTGCCGATAGCACGCGGATGTATCAGGGCCTCAGCCGTGGCGATCTGCGCGGCACGGTCGACACGCTGCATGATCTGATGATCGGGGTAGAGCCCGACGTGACGATTCTGATTGATATGGACCCTGTCGAGGGGCTCAAACGCGCCAAAGGCCGCCAAGGCACCGAAGAGCGGTTCGAGGATTTTGGCGCCGATTTGCAAGCCGCCATGCGGGCGGGGTTTCTGGACCTTGCCGCACAGTTCAGCGACCGCTTTCGCGTGATTGACGGTGCGCAAGCTATGGACGCGGTCACCGCCGACATCCGCACGGCGGTAGCCCAAGCCCTGACAGCGCGGCACTAACCGTTTTCTTACAATGAAAACGACCGGAATTTTTGAAAAATTCCGCCCCGCGCCAAACTGCACACCATTCCAAACCCAACCAATCCCCGATACACCCGACGCATGAGCGACGATACCCCTCCCCAGCCCGAGCGCCTGACCGGTGCGCCACATCCGCGTGACACGCCTGTTTTGATTGGCCAAGACGCCGCAAAGGCCGCGTTTCTGGACGCCTTCAACTCGGGCAAGATGCACCATGCGTGGATGCTGACCGGACCGCGTGGCGTGGGCAAAGCCACATTTGCTTGGGCCATTGCACGTTTTTTGCTGGCCACGCCTGCGCAGGACGGCAGCGATATGTTCGGCGAGACAAAGCCGGACACGCTGGACATTTCTCCTGACCATCCAATCGCCAAGCGGATCAGCGCGGGCGCCGAACCCGGTGTGCATCTGGTGCGTTTGGGCGGGCGTGGCAGCACGGAATCAGACCGCATCAAGAATTTCGCGGACAAGAAATACTCGGCCGTGATCCGTGTGGATGAAATCCGCGAGCTGAACAATTTCATCCACATGAGCGCCGCAGACGGCGGGCGGCGTGTCGTCATCGTGGACGATGCCGATCTGATGAACCCCAACGCCTCTAACGCCCTGCTCAAGATGCTAGAAGAGCCGCCCGCCCGCACTTATTTCATGCTGATCTCGCACCAGCCGTCGGGATTGCTGCCCACCATCCGCTCGCGCTGTCGCACGCTGGCGCTGCGTACGCTGGACGCGGGCGAAGTGGCCGCCGCGATGGATCAGGCGCAGGTGCAGGCCGCCAATACAGACGCGCTTGCCGCGCTGTCGGGCGGCTCTGTCGGCGGGGCGATGCGGCTGTCGCTGCTGGGCGGTGCCCCGCTTTATGCCGAGCTGATCGGCATTCTTGACACCCTGCCCCAGATGGACCGCCCCCGCGTGCTGAAACTGGCGGAACTGGCCGCTGCGCGGGGCGGGGAAGAGCGCCGCGATCTGATGTTTTTGCTGATCGACCTGATGCTTAGCCGATTGGCCCGCAGCGGTGCCTTGGGCCAGCCGCCCCAACCGCAGGCCGCCATGGGCGAGGCAGACGTGCTGATGCGCCTCAGCCCTACCCCGCACCACGCCCGCATCTGGGCCGACACAGCCGAGCAGATCAGCGCCCGCGCCCGCCACGGGATTGCGGTCAACCTTGACCCTGCTGCGCTGGTTCTAGATACCTTTTCACGAATGGCAAAAGCAGCCCCTCGCTAAGCGTTGGATGGACCCCCATGACAGATATACCACAGATCACCGATAGCCATTGCCATCTGGATTTCCCCGAACTCATCGCGGAACTGCCCGATGTGATCGCCCGCGCCCAAGAGGCAGGCGTGGCCCGCATGGTCACCATCTGCACCAAGCTCATAAACGAACCCGCCGTGCGCGCCATCGCCGAGACCCACGCACCCGTGTTCTATGCCGCAGGCACCCACCCGATGAGCGTCGCCTCGGAGCCGATGGCCACCGTAGATCAACTCATTGAAATCGCGCAACATCCCAAGATGGTCGGCATCGGCGAGACAGGGCTGGACTATCATTATACAGCCGAGAGCGCACAGGCGCAGCAAGAAAGCCTGCGCCTGCACATCACTGCTGCGCGTGAGACAGGTTTGCCGCTGATCATCCACAGCCGCGATGCGGATGCTGATATGGCCGAGATCCTGCGCGACGAGCACGCAAAGGGGGCCTATACCTGCGTGATGCACTGTTTCTCCTCCTCTGCCGAACTGGGCCGCGCCGCCCTTGATCTGGGCTTCTACCTAAGCATGTCGGGCATCACCGCTTTCCCCAAAAGCAGCGATTTGCGCGACATCTTTGCCGCCGCCCCGCTGGAGCGTATTCTGGTCGAGACAGACAGCCCCTACCTCGCCCCGCCGCCGCACCGTGGCAAACGCAACGAGCCTGCGTTCACAGCCCACACAGCCCGCCGCGCGGCTGAGACTTTCGGCATCGACTACGCCACATTCGCTGCACACTCCGAGGCGAATTTCGAGCGGCTGTTTACCAAAGCCGCAGCATACGGTGCCACGTTATGAGCGACATGATGCGCGTGACCATCCTTGGCTGTGGCTCCTCTGGTGGGGTGCCGCGTCTGGGCGGTGTCTGGGGTGCCTGCGACCCGACGGAGCCGCGCAATGCGCGCAGGCGGTGTTCGGCGCTGGTTGAGCGG
Organism: Sulfitobacter aquimarinus; assembly: GCF_040149565.1. Taxonomy (NCBI): domain Bacteria; kingdom Pseudomonadati; phylum Pseudomonadota; class Alphaproteobacteria; order Rhodobacterales; family Roseobacteraceae; genus Sulfitobacter; species Sulfitobacter aquimarinus. Next base: position 603,284 of record NZ_JBEFLO010000002.1, on the reverse strand, counting down.
GTGACAGAGGCTGGCACGACATCGGTGCTGATCGACACCTCGCCCGACATGCGTGCGCAGCTGCTGGACGCGGGTGTGGGACGGCTGGATGGGGTGCTTTATACCCACGCCCACGCGGACCATGTGCACGGCATGGATGACTTGCGCATGATCGTGATCAACATGCGGGCGCGGCTTCCTGTCTGGGCTGATGCACCGACGCACGCCGCGCTGATGGACCGCTTCGGCTATGCCTTTATCCAGCCCGAAGGCTCGATGTATCCGCCCATCCTCGAAATGAACCTGATGGAAGGGGACGTGACCATTGACGGCCCCGGCGGGCCGCTGGTGTTTGCGCCCTTCACTGTGCCACACGGCGGTATGGATGCGCTGGGATTTCGGGTGAACGACGTGGCCTATCTACCTGATGTCGCAAGTATTCCCGATGACATCTGGCCCAAACTCGAAGGTTTGCGCTGCTGGATTGTGGACGCGTTGCGCCGCGAGCCGCACCCGACCCATAGCCACCTGTCGCAAACCCTTGACTGGATTGCCAAAATGGCGCCCGAGCAAGCGGTGCTGACCAACATGCACACCGACCTCGATTATGCCACGGTTGAGGGTGAAACGCCCGACCATATCCATGCCGCCTTTGACGGGATGCAGCTTGAATTCGACCTGACATGACACTTAACGCGCCACATAAAGAATGCCGCTTAGGCATTTGATATGCAAACACTTCTTGATGTAATCCTACCCGTCTTCCTTGTCATTGGATCAGGTTATCTGGCCGTTTGGCGCGGGCTGTTTCCCGTGGCCGGCGTGGACGGCGTTTTGCGTTTTGCACAAAGCTTTGCAGTGCCTTGCCTGCTGTTCCAAGCGATCTCGACCCTTGATCTGGGGGCCGCTTTCGACGCCCGCCTGTTGATCAGCTTTTACTGCGGGGCCTCCGTGTGTTTCGCCCTCGGCATGGTCGGCGCACGTGTCCTGTTCAAACGCGACTGGGAGGATTGCGTGGCCATCGGCTTTTGCTGTCTGTTCTCGAACTCGGTCCTTCTGGGTCTACCGATTTCCGAGCGTGCCTACGGCGCGGATGCATTGTCGGGGAACTATATGATCATCGCCATGCACTCGCCCTTTTGCTACGGGCTGGGCATCACGGTGATGGAGATTGTGCGCAACCGTGGCAAGGCGCGGGGCGATACGGTGCGTGCCATAACCAGTGCGATGTTTCACAACCCGTTGGTGATTGCGATTGCGCTGGGATTTGCCGTGAACCTTGGCGGCATCGGCCTGCCCTTGGTGGTGAATGATGCGCTGTCGCTGATCGTGCGGGCGGCCCTGCCTGCTGCGTTGTTTGCGCTGGGTGGTGTGCTGATTCAATACCGCCCCGAAGGCGATATGAAGGCTATCGCAATGGTCTGCTGCATCACCTTGCTGCTGCATCCTGCCATCGTGTGGACCATGGGCACAGGGCTGGGCGTGCCGCAGGACCTGTTCCGTGCAGGCGTGTTGACGGCCGCCATGGCGCCGGGCTTCAACGCCTATATCTTTGCCAATATGTACGGGCGCGGCAAACGGGTCGCCGCCTCCTCGGTGCTGATCTCGACGGCGGCGTCGATCGTGACGGTCTGGATCTGGCTTGAGGTGCTGTCCTAGACCCGCAGCACCACCGCCTGCGGCATCCGCAACACGGCCGCCACAGGCAACTCGTTCGGGTCCGCATCCGCCGCCATCGACAATTCCAGCTGCGCCACTTTGGTGGCGTTATTGGCCAGCATCAGGATGACCTTGCATTGCGCAATCGCCCCCAGACCCAGCGTCAGGCGCGGGGCGACATTGGGCGCGGTTTCCGGCACGGCTGCGGTGAAAATCTCTGGATCGCGTGCCTCGATCCGGCGGGGGAAGATGGACGCCGTATGCGAGTCGTCGCCCACGCCCAGAAAGGCCACCGCAGGCGGCCAGGCCATGCGATCAATCTCGCTGTTCCAAGTGGCGACCGCGATGTCGGGATCAAGGTCGCTACCAAAGCTCATGTAATGGCACGGAATACCTGCATCCGCGAACAGCCCGCGCAACATCCCTTCGGTCGAGGCGGGGTCATCCACAGGGACCAAGCGTTCGTCGCTGGCCAGCGTGTCAACGCGGGCCCAGTCGATGTCGGTCCGCGCCAGAACCAGCGGCAGGATGCTGCGCGGGGTGCGCCCGCCTGGAACCACCCATGACACACGGTCCTGTGTCGCGGCACAGGCCGCTGCCAAGGCATCGCCCATAATCTGCGCCGCCGCAGCGCCCAGCGCATCCGTATCGGGGAGGGTTCTAATATCTACCATCGTGCTACCTTTGCCGCCTGCGCCCGCATCAGGCGCCATAAATGTTACCGCTCACATTATGGCAAGCGGCCCTCAAGGGCAACGGGACTTAGGCCCGCAGCGCCTGCCATTGCGCAACCATCGCGGTGGCGGTGCTGTCTGAGGGCACAAAGGGGTGCAAGACTGCCAGCCTGTTGCAATTCAGCGTGATATACTGCGCGCCTGTGTCCGCCTTTGCGGCCATCGTGACAGGCACGCCTGCCGCCTGCGCCAGTGCGCCCATCTCTAACGGCTCAGGTGCCCCGATGTTGAGCACCTGCGGCAGCGCCCCCTCTGCATGGATCAATGTGCCGATCACCTGCGCAAACGTCTGCGGCCCGATATATGATCGCAAAGGGGTGCCGCCATTGGGGAACTGGTCAAGGCGCAGCGCCTCCCCCTCTTGCAAGACGGCGGCGTTCAAGAGCAGCGCATCTGCGCCAGCGACATTGCCGATCCGCATCAGGCACAGCTCGATCCCCAGTGTTTCGGCCAACGGGATGCAAGCCAACTCCATCTCCAGCTTGCTTTTGCCGTAGTCATTGACGGGGCGTGGCTCGGCGTCCTCATCAAAGGGTGCATCGCTGTGCAGCCCGTAGACAGCCGAGGTCGAGGCCAGCAGCACCCGCCCCACGCCCATCTGAGCCGCCGCGTGCAGCGCCGCCACCCCGATGGAGGTGTTGAGTGCAAAATCAGCACCCGCACGCGGCACCACACCCGACAGGACAACCATCACATCAAATGGCCCTGCGGCGATCACCGCATCATTGGGCGGATTTTGCATATCCCACAGCAGCCCCGCACCGCTGCGGGTTTGGTATGCAAACGTGGTCGGCATGTGCAGGGGCCCACGCCGCCAACTGCGGCGCAGCATCGTGCCAACGCGGCCACTGCCGCCCAAGACCAGAACCTTTGTCATCGCCCCCCCTTTTGCGTTTGCACTGACATATCGCAGCGAGACGCGGCGGTCTATCGCCGCGCGGGAAAGTCTTGCCAAGCGCCACAAAAGGTTAAAGGCTGGAATTATTGTTAACAGGCGGATCTTTATTCCCACCGCCACTGCTTTTTCCAGGAGCACCCTATGACCCTGACCCTTGATGTTGTGGCCACCGGCCTCGGATTTCCCGAAGGCCCCGTAATCATGAACGACGGTGCGCTGTTGTTTGTCGATATTGAAAAGCAAACCTTGTCGCGCCTCTGTCCCTCTGGCGAGGTTGATGTGGTGGCCAGCCTTGGTGGCGGCCCCAACGGCGTAGCGATCGGGCCCGATGGGGCTGCCTATGTCTGCAACAACGGCGCCGCCTACGGCTTTGTGCAAATGCCTTACGGCGGCAAGACCGTGACAGTGCCCAGCCCCGAGCGGCCCGACTTTCACGGGGGCTGCATCCAGCGGGTCGATTTGGAAACGGGGGCGGTGTCCGTGCTTTATGATGCCTGTAACGGCAAAAAGCTGCTGGCGCCTGATGACATCGTCTTTGATGCAAGCGGCGGGTTCTGGTTCACCGAAACGGGGATACAGGACGACGACACGCTGCAAAAGGGCGGCGTTTACTATTGCACCACCGACGGCACCTCGATCACCAAAGTCGCGACGATTGATATGGCCAATGGCATTGGCCTGTCGCCAGATGGCAAGGTTGTCTATGTGGCCGACACGATCTTCGGGCGGCTTTGGGCGCTGGATATTGTGGGGCCGGGTCAGGTCAAACCCGGCCCGATGCCGGGAATGCCGGGGCGCGTGATCCAAACGTTGCCGGGCTATCAGTGGGTCGACAGCCTCAAGGTTGAGGCGGATGGCAAGATTTGCGTCGGCACGATCTTTAATGGCGGCATCACCGTCTTTGACCCCGATGGCACGACCGAGCATGTGACGGTGCCTGATCTGTTCACCACCAACTTGTGCTTTGGTGGCGCGGATATGCGCGATGTGTGGATCACCGCCTCCAGCAGCGGCACGATTTACAAGGCACGCTGGCCGCGGGCGGGGCTGCCGATGGCCTTTACGGCATGACGCAGCACCAAGGGGGGAAAGACATGGATATCGCGGAAGAGCTTGTCGACACGCTTTACCGCCCCGACGGCAGCCGCGCATTGCGGCCCGTGCACAGCATTGGCATCGCGGCAACGGGGCATTTCACCGCCTCGGACGTGGCGCATGATTATTGCACAGCAGCGCATTTTTCAGGCGATGAAGTGCCCGTGAACCTGCGGTTCTCCAACGGGTCGGGCTGCGCGGTCGCGCATGACGGCTGGTCGGATGTGCGCGGCATGGCCACGCGGTTCCACCTGCCCGACGGCTCTGCCACCGATCTGGTTGCGATGACCCTGCCCGAGTTTTTTGCCCCCACGCCCGAGACGTTTCTGGAATTCGCCAAAGAGGCGCAGCCGGTGCCCGTGGTGCGCCAGACCCCGTGGCAAAAGTTCAAATCCATGCTGGCCCTCACGCCGCCCCTGCCCAACCCCTATCCCGGCGAAACGATCAGCCCCGACCCCGGCGCGATCCGTTTTGCCGACAAACACAAATACGCGCAGTTGGCGGTCTGGCAGGCGGCCAACATCGGCGCACCACAAAGCTATGCGCGGGCGTCCTATCATGCGGTGCATACGTTTGTGGTGACGGGCGCGGATGGCACCAAACGCTGGGTGCGCTTTACCTGGCAGCCCGTCGCAGGCGTGCTGAACACCAACCCCTTGGCACCCCCTGTGGACCGCTATCTGCAAAAGGAGCTGCGCGAGCGGCTGGACCACGCGCCTGCGCGGTTCTCGCTGATGATGGTGATCGGCGAGGTGGGAGATCCCTTCAACGACAGCACCAAACCGTGGCCGCCCCACCGCAGGCGCATCAGCATGGGCGAGCTGACGCTGACCCATGTGCCCGATAACCAAGAGGCAGAGAGCGAAAAGATGAGCTTTAACCCCTGCTTGCTGACAGACGGGATTGCGCTGTCGGATGATCCCGTGCTGCGCATCCGCAAAGAGGTCTACGAGACATCCAGCAAATGGCGCGGGGCCACGCCCTGCCCCTTTGGCAAAGGAGCGGCCTCATGAGTACCCAAGAAAGCTGGCTTGGCAAATTTGTTGACAGCCTGCCTCAACGCGGCTGGTTCAAGTTTTTGTCGAAATACGTTGTGGTCCCCTATTGGGTTTGGCGCGATCCCAAACCCAAACTGGCAGGTGGGCCGCGCCCGTCACCGCAGCCCTCCGAGAATGTGCAGCGGATGATGAACCTGATTATGCCGCTGAAAGATGCATCGCCTGTCGGGCGGGCGCAGGCGACCCTCGCGATTGCCCAAAACGTGGACGAGATTTTCGACGGGCTTGATAATGTCGGCACCGTGCATTTTGCGCGTTTTCTGATTTTGGGCGACAACATCTGCATGATCTCGGTCTATGACGGGGATTTCAGCAATTATATCCGCGATTTCATCGAAACCATCGGGTCGGTCTTTGATGATGTGATCGCGCTGGTCGATGGCGGCGATGCGATGATCCCCACCAACCAGAATGTCGAGACCTTCATTGACTGGGTTCACGCCCATGATCTGTTCCAGGCGCCCGACTTTCCCACCGATCTGTTCGGCCTTCAGGACGCGGCCAGGGGGCTGGGGCCGGACGCGCCCGCGCATGAGCTGATGTCGCTCCCGCGTGAGCTGATCTTGCAGCTAAACGCCAATCCCAACATCTCGCTCGGGGGGGGCTACCGCGCCTATCCGGGCTTTTCCGCCGCCCAGGTGCGCGACAAATTCGGAGTAGGCTGGTGAACGATTTCCACCCCAAAGACCTGCAAGGCAACATCCTGCGTGGCTATCGCCGCCGTTTCGTGCGCTATCTCATGCTGGAAGTCACCGACCGCGCCGCCGCCCGCGCCTTCCTGAGCGTGGCGGTTGAGGGCGGCAGTACCGACATCCCCGCCATCAGGACCGAAGAGACGTGGAAGGTTAAGCCCGCGTCGAGCTTTAACATAGGCATCACACACACGGGCCTGCGTGCCTTGGGCGTGTCCCAAAAACATCTGGACAGCTTCCCGACCGAATTCATCCAAGGCATGGCCGCCCGCGCGCCCAAGCTGGGTGATTTTGGCGACAGCGCGCCCGACCAATGGCCCGCGCCCTTTGACACGCCTGACCGCGTGCATATCGTGGCCTCCATCTATGCCGACGCCCAAGAGGAACTGGACCACGTCGAGGCGCAAGTTGCCCCTGCCTTCAACATCATCGGGTTGCGCAACGGGCGCGGGCTGGAGGATGGAAGGGTCTTTTTCGGCTATAAGGACGGCATATCCCAACCCCGTTTCCCCGCCGCCCATGATCCCGCGATGGCAAAAGTGGACGAGCCTGCGGACCCGCTTGGCACTTTGTTGCTGGGCTATCCCACCTCGCTTGAGAACCTGCGGTTTGCGGTACCGACGCCTGCGCAACTGGGTCTGAACGGATCGTTCAACGCGTTTCGCGTGCTGTCGCAGGATGCGGCGGGATTCGAGCGGTACTTGGACACGGCAGCGCAGACGCTGCTGGCCCATAAGGACGTGAACCGCCTTCTGCCAAAAGGGGCAGAGGATAAGATCGGCAAGGACATGACCCGCGCCCAAGCCCTGCGCGAGGTTATCGCCGCGCAGATGTGCGGTCGCTGGCGCAACGGTGTGCCGTATGCCTTATCGCCCGATACCCCCCACCCCGACCCCGAAGTCTCGCTCACGAATTTTGATTACGGGCGCGAGACGCGCTGCCCTGCGGGGGCGCATATGCGCCGCGTTAATCCGCGTGGTGGCAAGATCGTGCAGCGCATCGCCAATTACACCCGCCGTCTGGTGCGGCGCGGCATGTCCTACGGGCCTGACTTTGACCCCGCCCGCCCCGACGATGCCGAGCGCGGATTGCTGGGCAATTTCATCGGGGCCAACCTTGGCGCACAGTTCGAGGCGGTGATGTGTGACTGGCTCAACCTTGGGCTACAATCGCCCGAGGTCACAGGCTCGAACGATCCGTTGATCGGTGCCAACGCCCCCGAGACAAGCTGGTTTGATCTGAAACTGGCGGATGGGGGTACAATCCGCCTGCGCAATTTCCCGCGCTTTGTGGTGACACGCGGCGGGGCCTATACTTTCCTGCCCAGCCTCCCCGCGATCCGCTATCTCGCGGCGCTCGAGGGTTAGGAGGAAGCGGGCAGTTCGGCCAGCGCCTCTTCGATCTTGGTCAGCATCGGCGACGGGCCGGCGGCCGAGACGATGCTTTGGGCGATGGTCAGATGGGTCCGCGCCAGCGCGTGCTTTTTGCGGACCTTATACATCATGCCAACGATCATTTCGGTCCGCCCGATATGGTGGCAGCCTTTGTCCCACAGTTTGTTTTGGCGCACTTTGTCGGCCAATGCGATAATCCGTTCGGGGCCGCGCAGCATCACCCCCGCCAAGGCGCGGAAGTTGCGCAGCATCACGCCCAATGATGCCTCGCCGTTGCCTGACAGGATTTCCAGATAAACCTCGGCCAGATAAAGGCGGTACCAGTCCGCTGCGTTCCGAAGGCCCATCGCATCGCATTGGGCAATCACCTCTTCGACCTGCGCCAGCCCTGCGCCGATACGCCCGTCCATCACATTGGCAATGCCCGCCATTACATCCGCCGTCACACGGTAAAGGCCAAGGCCACGCGCGTTGCACATGGCGGTAAAGCCCTGCAACTCCTCCGCCGCACCCGGCTTGCCCAGTGGCACCAGCGCGCCGTATTTCGAAATTTTCGCGATAGTGCGCTCAAACTCGGCACGGGATACGGACAGGGCGTGGTCGGAAATACCCAGCGCGGTTTCGTGGTCGTCGGTCGCCAGTGCCGTCAGCGCCGTCATTGCGGTGCCATAGCCAAGGGCGCGGGGGTCATTGGTGGCGCGGCCGACCTTTACCATCTCTTGCGCGGCGGTATGGGCCTGCACCACGCGCCCGCGGCTGACCGCGTTCCACCCCAGATTGGCCAGATAGAAGTTCTTGAGAAACGCATCATCCATCTGCGCCAGCAGCGCCTCCGCTTGCGCAGATTTGGCGTCGAAGGCATCGCTGTCCAGCGTGCCGCTGTAGCACGAGGTGGCAAGCTCGCTCACCAATGCGTAGGCGGTTGCCTCCGGGTCGTCCAACCGCGCGGCCATGGCGGTCAAATCCAGCTGGATCGCGGCGGCGGTGTTGATCTGGCCGCTGGACACTACGCAAGACACCAGATGGTGCAGGAAATGCACATGCGCACGGCTGTCGCCGATCCGGTCCAGATACGGGCGCATCTTGTCGGCCAGGGCGATGACCTTGTCCACATTCATCGACAGGTTACAGCACAGGGCATAATCCGCCAGAAAGGCCACAAACGCCGCATCACTGGCACAGGTCGGGTCACGTTCGTACATGGCGAGGCCGGAGGTGAAATAGGCGTCCGCCTCAACCAAAGAGAAGATGCCGAGGCTGCGTGCCCCTGCAAGGGCTGTGTATTTGAACGCCAGATCATCGCGGCCCGAACGGGCATAGTGATAGGCAAGCGTGTCGGCCTCTTGTGCGGCGTGCTGCGGGCCTGCGCGGGTTTCAATCGCCTGCCCTACGGCCAGATGCAATGCACGCGATTGCTCGGACAGCAGGCTTTGATAGACTGCATCGCGCAGCAGCACATGGCGAAAGATATACTCCGAGGTGTGCGCCTCCGGGGTGATGATGTCCTGAGCCTGCAAACGGGTCAGGGCCGCCTCGGCGTCCGCAGCGCTGCCCAGCACCAGTGCCAGCACCGATGGATCAAACCTGCGCCCCATCACCGCAGCGGCGTGCAGCGTATCGCGGTCTTGCGCGGGCAAGCGGTCAAATCGGGCGGCCAGCAGGTTTTGCATACTTGCAGGCAACGCGCCCTCTGCCGTTTCGCTGTGGAACAAGACGGTGCCGTCTTGCACGCTCAGCTCGCCGCGCTGGGTCAGATAGCTGATGATTTCCTCACCAAAAAGCGGATTGCCCCCTGCCCGTTCTGTCAGCTGCGCCACCAGATCGGCGGGCAGGTCTTCGACGCCCAGATGGCTTTGCGCCAGAAGCAAAATATCGTCGGCCTCCAACGGGGTCAGCGGCAGCTGCGTGACATTCGGACTGTCGAGCCATGTTGGCGCACGCTCTGGCCGTCTGGTGTAGACCACCAACAGATTGGCGCGGTCGGGGGCGCGGATCAGCTTTTCCAGCACGTCTTCGCTTGCGCCATCGATCCAGTGCAGATCCTCGATCCGCAGCACAACCAGACCCAGGCGGCAGCGCTCTTTTAACAAGGTGGCAAGCAGGTCGCGGGTCCGCAGACCGATCAAAACCCCGTCCATCCCGTCCAGCGCCCCGTCGGGCACAGGCAAGCCCAGAAGATTGAGCAGCAGCCCGTGGTTCTGGTCGGAATAGACATGCGCACGGTCCAGCCCCTCGCGCAGCTTTTGCGCCGCTTGCGCGCCCGTATCATGGCGCCGCACCCGATAAGCCGTGCGCAAGACTTCGAGGAAGGGAAAGAGGGGCGTGTTCCGGCTGTCGGCGGCACATTGCCCCGTCAGAACGGTGACGCCGTCATGGCCGATGCGCCGCAGAAACTCATGCACCAAACGGGTCTTTCCCAACCCCGGTTCGGCCACCAGATCAATCGCCGTGCTGTTAGTGGACGCCCGCGCCAACGCCGCATCCATCACGGCAAGCGCATCTTCGCGGCCAACATATTCCTTCAACCCTTGCGCCACCGAGGCATCAAACCGCGTCGCGCCCTCCAGCACCGACCGCAGGTGCCACAGCTTTTGGGTGTCGGCCATGCCTTTGATCTTATGGTCCGCGTCAAATTCTGTCTCGGTGCGCCAGCGGACCAGACGGCGGGTGGCATCGCACATCAGACACCCGCCCGCAGGGGCCAGCGCCTGAATCCGCGCCGCCAGATTGACCGTATTGCCCACCGCCGTCAGCTCGGACCCCGCGCCCTGCACAGGTGCCATCACCGCCAAACCGGAGGAGACCCCCACACGCATCTGCGGACGCAGGCCGAATTCGGCCTCGAACAGATCACCATCCGCCGCGAACCTCTCGGCCACTGCCAAGGCGGCCCGACAACTGCGCAGGGCGGAATCCTCCAGTGTTTCGGGGATGCCGAAGACCGCCATTACGCTGTCGCCCGCAAAGCTGCGCACCGCACCGCCCTGCGCCACAATCGCATCCGTCAGCCGTTGGTAAATCATACGGGTAAGGGCCAGCGACTTGTCCTCGCCCAATGCCTCAACCGTGGCGGTATAGCCCACCATATCGGCGAACAATACGCTGACCTGTCGCCGTTCACCCGCATGCAGTGCGGGGCGGTGATTAATTGAGTGCAGATCATCCATTGCGGCGAAGTTAGCCTACCTAACACGCATAGGTATAGCACTCTGCGCACAAGGACCCCTTTTTTCTTGATTTTTCTCGTATTGCGTGTATTTTGCGCGCAAGTTAACGCGGCGCTGCCGAACTGACACGGGTGTCAGTTGCATTCTTGCTGTTCTGCCAATGCGCGGGCCAGTTTCATCCAGATGCCGCCCTTGCCGACGATGTCTTCGGGGGCACCCAATGCGATTTCCTCCAACATTCTGGCGTAGAAATTCGCGAACTCTGCCTCGAATGTCTCCCTGTCGGTCCCATCGTCTACCGCTGGTCCCTCGCGCAGATAAAGCTCTAGCTTGCCATCGCTGCGCCAGCGTGCGCCACCAAAGAAGGTTGCGGCCTTCCCGTGCCATGCCAGCGTCCCTGCGCCCGCGCCAATATCCAAAGAACATCCCAAGATATCAACGGGGATACGGTCGCCACCGTCCCCTCCGTCAGGGAAAATCCTGACAAGGTGCTGGTCGCGCTTGATCATCTTGACCGCTTTCATGAAATTCATCGCGCCATTGCTTCGGGTCGACAACCGATGCATCAGCGGCTTGTCTCCCGTTTCGCTGTTTGCCGAGAACAGCAGCGATTTCATGCCCAATTTGCGGACAAACACGGCCCAGCCCGCTGCAGCACCAGCGTGCGCATGCGCGAGGAGGACTGTCCGGCCTTTTTCCTTGGCCCGTGTCAGTGCCCCGGGTTCTGGCAACACAACCAGCGCCGAGCGTTGTTTGTGAAGTTCCTCAATCCGCGCAATCTGGTCACGCGACATAGGATCATCTGTTATTTTCCGGGCATTAATCAACGACGTGATAAACTTGAAGTAGTTGCGCGTATGGGCACCCCAATACAGTTTTTTGCGAAATGTCGCCGCTTCTACACCGGACAAACCACGCTGGGCGATCAGCGCATCTGCAAAACGTGCGGTTCTGAGGTCGGGACAGTCGCGATCATAAAAGCTCTCCATCACTTCTACCAATGGCGCGTCAAGCGATCCATATTCGCCATAATCCGAAATCGTCCAGACGTCGGGGCGGCGCGCTTTCATTTCCGAAACGAGTGCGTCAAGTTCCGGCGCAGAAGCGTGACGGCTTTCGATTTCTTGCCAATGCGCCCGCAAGCGTACGCTATCTCTCTCGTGGTCCAGAGAACGAATGAAAATACGGCTCAACGGCAAATCGGCGGGGACCGCTTGCCACAACTCCAACAAGGCTTCGTCCTCACGGGCCGCGGCCAACCTTTGCGCGGCACCGCGGAAAACAGCGTTTCGATGGCTTATTCGGTTCTTGTAAAACTCAAGCGGTTTACCGCGCGCCTCAAAGCTCGCCTCGACGGCTGCGCGAATTTTTTCCAAAGATGCGGCACCGGTCAACTCCAGCAAAAGAGCATCACATATATCCGACATTCTGCTCTCCCCTGAGCCTTTAGTATTCCAGCGCAAATCTACCCTGCATGGGGAATGAAATCCAGCAAACGATCGCCTAATTCCGCGCATTATGCGGCTATGAATACGAAATTCACCTTGCGATAAAACCACTTCGATCTAATCATTTGCGCCATCGGCCCCATCACATAAGGAACGACCAACCATGAGAACAGTCCTGCACGCAGGTATGACCAAAGCAGGGTCCAGTTCCATTCAGGCGACACTGCGCAACTTAACCATGAAAGACTGGGTCTATCCCGACATGTCGCCTACAGGAAACCTGACCGGCGTGTTTGCTACCCTGTTCTGGATCGCACCCGAGACACATCACGCGGCAAAAGCACAAGGGTTCGATGCAGATGTGATCGCGCGCCGAAAAAGCAACTGGCAAAACAAGCTGGACACGCTGATTGAAGAAACAGACAAAGATCTGATTTTTTCAGCAGAGGTGATTTCCAATACCGATGTAGAAGGCCTGACAGCCGCGCGCGACTATTTTGCGGCGCGATCCGAACGGGTTGAGGTCATGGCCTATGTGCGCCCGCCCGTCGCCTATATGCAAAGCGCATTTCAACAACTCTTGAAGGGCAGCAAACTCGACACTCTGAATCTGAATGTCGTTTGGCCGAAATACCAGTTAAGGCTAAGCCGTTTGGACGAGGTGTTTGGCCGCGAGAATGTGACCCTCAAGCTGTTTGATCCTGCCGCGTTTGTCGGCGGTGATGTGGTGCAGGATTTCTGCGCCGATTTGGGCATCGACATTGATCCCGCCCAATGCCTGCGTGTGAACGAAAGCCTGTCGCTAGAGGCGACGGCGCTGTTGTTTGCCCAACGCAACAAGGGCGAAGGCTTGGAAATGGGCATGCCAAACACCTTGCAACGCAACAACCGCTTTATTCAGGCGCTTTCGTCTATCGGGTCGGCCAAGCTCAAATTCTCGGCCGCAGCTGTGGCCCCCGTGATCGAGAGGAACCGCGCCGATATCGACTGGATAGAGGCGCGATTGGGGTGTTCGGTGCTGGATGCTGCTGCACCCAAAGGGCCGTTCATCGAAACCGATCAGGACCTGTTGGACGTGGCGGCCAAAAGTGCGGGTTTGCTGCAAGAACGACTGACCCAGATGCTGGAGGCAAGGACAGATGACCCCTTTGCCCAAGTGCTGCGCAACATCGAAGTGCTGCGCCAGCTCAGCGCTTAACCGCCCTCGTTCTGGCTGCGTTCATGGGCCAGTTTTTCCAACCGTTTGAGCCTTATGGACTGCTCCAGCGTGATCTCGATCAGATAGTCGATCAGACGAGTCTGGAGGGCTGCCTGATCGGGTTGCCGTGGCGCTGTGGGCGGGCCTGACAAAAAGTCGAAACCCAGATTTTTCTTGATGAATTCAAACAGTTCGCGCTGTTCTTCCACGATGCCATCGATGTTGTCATGTTTGAAACACAGGTCCATCAACGTCTCGAATGTGGGGACAGGACGGGCGTGCACATTATGGACCTGACGGTCGAATGTCTCGGGCATGCCGCCTGTGGCAAGGCGCGCATTGAAGGCGGCACGCAGGTAGGTTTCCGCAGGCTCGCTCCGCTCAAGGTGGCGCACGTCGGGCAGGTCCAGTGTGAGGCCGCACCCTTTGGCAAAATCGGCAACCACATCGGTGCCTTTGTCATGCAGGCGCACATCCAGAATATCGCTGAAATGCCCCTGCCAAATGCGGATCGCCTCGTACTGTTTTATCAATTCGGGGGCGAAATCGCTGAACGACCGCATCGGGCCTTCATAGGTTTTGTGCCGCAAGCTCCATTGATGAAACGCGGAAGGCAGCCATTGATGCGGGTCACGCATGTAAGCCAGCACCGACACATCCAATTCACCGCGCAGCGCGTTAAGGAAGGGCAGTATTTTATCGACGCGGTCGAAAAGCCCCTCGTTGGACATGATAAAGGTGCGCGTACCGTTGGCATCGGCGGTTTTTGCCAGCGCCTGTTTGAACAGGCGGGCATATTCGACCTGCTGTTCGGCGGTGCTGTTGCAAAAGGCCATCAGCCCGTCATGCCCGTCAAACTTTGTATCAATCGCGGAAAACCACATACCCAGATACAGCGCATCCTGCGCCGCAAGCGTCTGCGCATTGCCCTGCAACGCACGCTGGATCGAGCTGGTGCCCGTCTTTCCCATACCGACATGAAGAATGAGCCGCATTACAACCTCTTTTGATCTGGTTTGGCGATAAACACCGCCTTGCTATGGGTCAACGCCGCCGCCGTGGGCCATAGCCGCTCAATCAGGTGAAAGATAGTCCCGTCATTTGGCAACGGCTCGTTCGGCCATGCAAAGTTGGGATTGAATAAATCGATCATCTGTTGCGCGACACTGCTTTTGCACCAGAACATGTTTCCCACGGGGAATAGCACAGGTTGTGCTGGAAGGCGGTCACTTATTTCCGGCGAAAGTGCAGAAAAATGGCGCCGCGCATCCCCCCAGCCCAGAATATGCGGATCAAACGCTGTGACCAGCCCGTTGCCCGCCCATGCTGCGGTGAACATTGCAGGCGACAGGCGCGTCTCGTCCCCCAAAAGGATGGTCATCAGGAAGTCTTTCCAGACATCGGCGGCATCCGTCACGCCGATGGATTTTTTCAGATGCACATGGCACCACAGCTCGTCCGTGCTGCTGTCGGCGTAGCCTTCCGAGAAAAGCTTGAGAAACGGCAGGATGTCGCGCCCCTGATTGGGCAAGACAACGGGGGTAAGGGCGATGCCTGTCTTTTCGCCAATGGCAGTAATCTGGCGGGCCTTGGCAAGAGTGTCTGTAGTGACAAGAACCTTGCTGGCCACTTTGAACGCGCAAAAGCGGCGCAGATCAGCCTCCAGATCATCGGGGTAGAAGGCATGCACATGGATCGAGAATTCGGGCGGTGTGGCGGCCTCGGCTTTGGTGGGCCACTGGAATGTTTCGATCTCGCAGGCGTTATGGACAAAGTTGACCGATTGCGCCAGCGCATCGCGTGCCTCTGACATATCGCCCCAGACACGGCGGCGGCCATAGGCTTGCAGCTTTGCACGCTCGACCCTGCGGGCATCGCGGTCGTCGTCTGCGCCGGTAAAGAGAACCGGCACGTCGATGCTGCCTTCGGTCGCATCACCCTTGAGGGTGGCGGTCTTGTTGTCGCTCAACCCGTCGACAATCTGGCTGAAGACATCTGTGATCTTGGCCGCAGCCGTGCGGCCATGCCCTCTGCGCCCCGGAGCTTTGCGCGGCAGATCGGGCAAGGCTTTGGCCGCTTCGGCGACGTTGCAATACTCAACCGCGTGCATCATCTTGTGATCCGCATAGCGCGGGTCATCAAAGCCCGAGGCATTGCGGAACAACAAAACCTCGCAGCCTGCGCGGACCGCGTCAAAGACCACATTCGGCAGCGGGTCCAGCCTTGATGGCAAGAACAACACATCGGCAGCGGCACAGATGTCCGGATAATACTCCCCCGCAGGAATGAAATGCAGGTTAGACGCAGCCGTGCCCGCATTGATCTCGCGCAGGTGGAGATCCAGCCAGACGCCAAAGTTAACGTCTTCGGGGTTCAGACCGTCACCGATCCAAATAAACACGGTGTCATCGCCATTTGCCCGTGCAATCTGTGAGGCTTGCACAAACATATCCGTGCCTTTGCGCAGCTGCACCTGCCCCGCTCCGTACACCAGCCTGCGATTACCCAGATCAATCCCCAGCACATCACCGATACGTCTGCGGGCTTTTGCATATTCGGCTTGCCCCACCTGTCCGGGGACCAGCTCGGCTTGTGGCACGATGAAGCTGTCGCGCTCTACATCAAAGGACAGATCGTCAAACAGCCCCCCCCACGACCAGCGCACAGAATCCGACGAAAACACCAATACATCCGAAAACAGCGCCACATGGATCGGTTTGTACGTCGGGAAGGTGTAGTGGGTGAACTCATGCAGATACGACGCAAAGGGGATGTCGCGCCGCACCAGAAATTTCAAAAAAGGATGGCTCTCGACCGAGTTGAGGATACCGCGGTCAATCTTGTCGATGGCGTCCAACCCCAGAAACGGCGCATCGCGGTCAAGGTTCTGGGACACGACAACCGCATGACAATGCTTGAGGAATTGCCCCATCAGCGGGCCTCGGCGCAGGGTGCCTACAATCACGTTGTGGGTTTCTTGCGCCTCTTTCACGATGTCTAACCCGACCAGCGGCGCACCTGTTCGCGAGCATTCGTGCACGCCAACGAAACAGGTTGGCTTGGACGGATCAAACACTCGGGCACCGTTCAGGCGATCCTTGCGCAGATGTTGCAGGCTGCGCCGCCCCTCATGCAGGCCGTGGCGCAAAAAGTGCATCAGCGGGTCCATGCCAGCCGCCGCAACATCCGTATTTTGCGCCAGATAATAGGCCGCCGAAAAGTCCGAGATCGTCAGATCAAAGGGATGGCCCAGATTGATCAACTCATAAGCCAGTGCGGTAAATTCAGGCTCACCACGCTCAAGCCCTTCGCGCAGCGCGGGCAGCGTGACCAGATCCGCGATCAGCGCATCAAGGTTCGGCAAACTCGCAAGGACGCTCTCATATCCGGTGCCTGCGCGGCCCTCTTCACGGCCGTGGTTATCGTAATGCACCTGCGGGTCCACACCTGCCGCAGACAGGTCGGGATTGTTCTCAATATAGAAGACCGGATCAAACCTGAAATCAGGCCGCGTGTCTTCAAGATCGCTGCCTGCAACAACCGAAAGCCATATCTCGTCCGGGGTCATTGTGCGTCACTCACAACTGCGCGCTCACCGCTTTTGCTACTCCCAAACCGTTATGCCGCGCCAGTGACACGCAGCTGGTCGTACAACTGCCCCGCCGTCTTTATCGAGGCATCCAGTTCGTCGATATCGATATCCAGATCGCAGGTTTCTTCTAGATCAAGGATGAATTCCGCAAACCGGATTGAGCTAAGATTAAGCCCGTCACCGAATAGAACCGAGTCCCGCGCGACGTCGACTTTGGTATAACGCGAAAGGATTTCGCAAAAAACAGACCATTCCGGCATAAGGCGTCCTAAAAATCGTGTTATCAATGGGTTAGTTGTTAAAAAAATGTAATGGAAACACCTGCGATACAAGCATAAAGTGAAATAAAGGCCTGAAGAAAGTGCGCCGATGGCAATATTGACTACAACTTGGCAACATCTGGCGGGCCTGCCCGAACTGGACATCCACACCATCTCCGAAGACTGGGCGCTGACCGCAAGCCTTAAGGCGCATTGGTCACTGATTGCGCAGGATATGGGGCTGCCGCCGTCACGCTGGCTCGATACAGGCGGCGACCGGATGTATTCCGCTGTGATGTATTTGCGGACGTGGTTTGATCTGGACGCCCCCGTCGGTGAAGATGACACCATCCAAAGCCACACCAGTCTGGTCGCAAAAAAGAGCCCCCATTCCCTGGCGGTCACAAAATACACCGTGAACGGTGAACTGCGTGGTGAGGCGGAGTTTCTAACAAGCCTGATCAAGCGCCAAACCCGTGGCAGCAACAAGAAGTTCGCAAAAGTGCGCGGCATCTGGACCACGCCCGATTATAATACAGAAGCGATAGACACACTGCTGGACCAGCATCACGCCAAGAAGTTGACCGCTGCTACAGGCTCCCCCGACCTTGTGCATCAGGTGAACCGCATCCGTGATTTTAATGCTGCGGATTTTTTGTACTTCAAGAATTTTGTAGTCATCGCCAAAGCCGCTGAATGGGCCCAGAACCGCGCTGCACCGCCGCGCCTGAACGCCACACGCAATGCGTGGTTTTTCGGGAACGTCGAGGACGGCGATGACATCCACGCCCATGTGGCGCGCGACGGCGACGCGTTTGCGACGACCCTGACAGACGCAGATGGCCGCCTGCTGTTTTGCAGTGACGGCACTGCACCCACTGTCGACATAAAGGTGCGTTAATACACACTGCCCCCAAAACTCAGGAAATCAGACAATGACCGCCCCCCCCCCAATCCCGATCTACACAAACTGCGCAAACTGGTCGCCCTCGAAATCTGGCGGATGGAGCCCGCAGGCGAAGCGACAGCGGAAGAACGCCGCGCTGAGTTTATTGAAAACCGCAAAGAATACGGCGCAAAAGCGCAGCGTTTCATAAAACGGTTAGAGAAAAGCGGCGTTAATCTGACACTGACCGATCCCGAAATCTGAAGCACGCACAGTGAACTGACGCCGCGGTCACGCAGTGATGCACAGGTCGCGACACACAGAGCCAAGCGCGTCTCATTTCGGCCACCGCGAAACAATCATTCAAAAACAGAAGTTTATAGTGGTGCGGGTGAAGGGACTCGAACCCCCACGCCATAGGCGCCAGAACCTAAATCTGGTGCGTCTACCAATTCCGCCACACCCGCACACGTTGAATTCGAACACTGCCGACATCAACACCGCGTCACTAACAAACCACAATCAAAGATACGAGACTAAAAAAACACGCGACATGAACATTTTCTTGTCATATTGTTGCGACAACCTGAGGCAGGTTAGACAACAAGAGAGACACGCCATGAAACCGAAAACGGTCGGGCTTGTAGGTGGAGAGCTTCCACAGACGGGCCGTTACGCGCCTTATGCACCTCGTGATACGGGGCTGCTGCAAGGCACCACAGTACTGACACTCGATGGCGAAATGCCAGCGGAATACCTAAGTGTCGGTGACAAAATCATTACACGCGACAGCGGCATCGCCCGCGTCGAGCATATCCAGCGCACGACGCGCATGGTGCGCACCATCGCATTGGCGGCAGGATCGCTGGGTCACACCCGCCCCGAACGCGATGTGCTGCTGGCAGGGGATCAGATGTGTCTGATCCGCGACTGGCGCGCACAGGCGATGTTCAGCGCGGACCGCGCATTGGTCGCCGCACGCACGCTGGTGGATGGCGAATTCATTCGCGATCTGGGTATGCAGGAACAGACATTGATCCAGATTTTCTGCGACGGGCCGCATGTGCTCTATGCAGACGGGCTGGAGATCAGCACCGCAGACGGCGCCCGCGCCCGCGGCGAAGTCCTGCACGCAGCCTAACGCCTGCACAAAAATAGCGCGGCCATGGCAGTTCCTTCGGAAAATTGCATGGCGCGCAGCACATAGCCGTAGCTTTTGGCCCCTCCCGCGTGTTGTCTAACCGGGTGGGCGAAAGCTGCGGCTTTTTTGCGTTAGCTCCCTGCGCTGCGGATAACGATTCCCTTGGTGGATGCCGTGCATGTTTTCATTTCGCACAATAATTGATCGCAGCGCCTACTTTTGCATCACGCGCATCGCTTTTCGCCCGCGATCCTGCCCGCGCCCTACGGTTGGCGATGGATTCTCGGGCAGCTGGATGTGATCACTTGCACGGAAAGACGAAGGGGAAGACCATGAAAAAGATCGAAGCGATCATCAAGCCATTCAAACTCGACGAGGTGAAGGAAGCCCTTCAGGACGTCGGCGTGCAGGGGCTTTCCGTTATCGAAGTCAAAGGCTTTGGCCGTCAGAAGGGCCACACCGAGCTGTATCGCGGCGCGGAATACGTTGTCGACTTTCTGCCCAAGGTGAAAGTCGAAATCGTGCTGGACGATGATCAGGTTGATGCCGCCATCGCCGCCATCGTAGATGCCGCCAAAACCGAAAAAATCGGCGATGGCAAAATCTTTGTCTCGCCCATCGAACAAACCATTCGCATCCGCACCGGCGAGACCGGTTCAGACGCGCTTTAATCCACGACATCTACACTATACTGGAAAAGGATACCGCCATGAGCGCCAATGCAGACCTGATCAAACGGATCAAAGACGAGGACATCGAATACGTCGACATCCGTTTTACAGACACACGCGGCAAGCTGCAGCACGTCACAATCGTCAACGATCTCGTTGACGAGGACTTCCTCGAGGAAGGCTTTATGTTTGACGGCTCGTCCATCGCGGGCTGGAAATCCATCGAAGCCTCCGACATGAAGCTGATGCCTGACGTATCCACCGCTTATGTTGACCCCTTCTATGCGGAAAAAACGATCTGCATCCACTGCTCCATCGTCGAGCCCGACACAGGCGAAGCTTATGAGCGTGACCCGCGCGGCACGGCGCAAAAAGCCGAAGCATACCTGAAGTCCTCGGGCATCGGTGATGTTGCCTACATGGGTCCCGAGGCCGAATTCTTCCTTTTCGACAACGTGAAGTATTCCAACAGCATCAACAAAGTGTCCTACGAAGTAGACGCGTCCGATGCCTCATGGAACACTGACACGGATTACGAGATGGGCAACATGGGCCACCGCCCCGGCCTCAAAGGCGGCTATTTCCCCGTCAACCCGACAGACGAATCCCAAGACCTGCGCGCAGAGATGCTGAGCACGATGAAGCGTCTGGGCATGAAGGTCGACAAGCACCACCACGAAGTGGCGTCCTGCCAGCACGAGTTGGGCCTGATCTTTGGCTCGCTCACCGAGCAAGCGGATGAGCTGCAGAAATACAAATACGTGATCCACAATGTCGCCCACGCCTACGGCAAATCCGCGACATTCATGCCAAAGCCGATCTATGGCGACAACGGCTCGGGTATGCACGTGAACATGTCCATCTGGAAAGACGGCAAGCCCCTGTTCGCAGGCGACAAATACGCTGATCTGAGCCAAGAGGCGCTGTATTTCATCGGCGGCATCCTGTCCCACGCAAAAGCTCTGAACGCGTTCACCAACCCGTCCACAAACAGCTACAAGCGTTTGATCCCGGGCTTTGAAGCACCCGTTCTGCGCGCCTATTCCGCACGCAACCGTTCGGGCTGTGTTCGTATCCCATGGACAGAATCCCCCAAAGCCAAGCGCGTCGAGGCCCGCTTCCCCGATCCGGCAGCCAACCCATACCTGTGCTTTGCAGCGCTCCTGATGGCCGGCCTTGACGGCATCAAGAACAAGATCGATCCCGGCGAAGCCATGGACAAGAACCTCTATGACCTGCCCGCAGAAGAGCTGGCCGACATCCCGACCGTCTGCGGCTCCCTTCGCGAAGCTCTGGACGAGCTGGGCAAAGACATGGACTTCTTGCTGGCTGGTGACGTGTTCACCAAAGACCAGATCGAAGGCTACGTTGCGCTGAAGATGGAAGAAGTGCACACCTATGAGCACACGCCCCACCCTGTGGAATTCGGCATGTACTACAGCTGCTAATCCTTCCCGCAGCAAGATAATCAGGGCGTCCTTCGGGGCGCCCTTTTTCAATTCTGACGTGTAGATTTCCGTTTAAAGTCTCAATCTCGCCCGATTGGTTGTGCATGCTTCCATAATTGAACCGACGCGAGACGCCGGATTTCAGTTCAGGAGGGCGTGATGAAAACCGATTTTGAAGAACGCATTGCGCGTCTTGCAGCCAAAGAGCAGACCCCAGCCGCGCCGCAACCCCCGCCTCCCCCGCCACAGCGTTCGCGTTCGGGGCGCAGGCGATTTGTGGTGCCGGGTATTATCGCGATTGCGATCGTTGGTGCTTTGCTCCCCGTTGGTGTTGCTTTTGCAGCCCTGGTTTATATGACGGCCAATGATCCGACCACGTCGACCCGAACACCTGCTGCACCTAAAGATACCGTTTCAGCGGCAAAGGCTACAGGCTCCAAAATCCTGAACAACGCGAAGGTCAGCTATATCCTCATGCGGTATGAAAGCGGCAAGCTCACCAAAGAAGAGGCTATGGAGAAGCTGAAGAAAGCAGGCGTCACGCGCTTTGATTAAGTGCGGGAAGAAAAGGCCGCACGCCAGTTAATGCATGAGCCGCCAAAGAACGGCACTTTTCCGCGCACGCTGGCGCGGATCGCTGCGTGCCGGCGACAAGACTATGCAAGCGCGACAGGGTTGGGTAATGTGCGCCCAATCAGCATATCAGAGGACCTTGTTCATGCGCGCACTCAAGACACTTTCAATTTCGCTTGCTCTATCGGCGGCTCTGGCCGCGCCCGCAGTCGCGGCGCAATGCGGCAATAACGCAAGCGGGTTTGGCGCGTGGAAAGCGGCCTTTGCAGCCGAGGCGCAAAAGGCGGGCGTCAAGCAGCGCGGCCTGCAAGCGCTGGCCGATGCGCAATACGCCTCTGGCACGATCAAAGCGGACCGCAACCAGAAGTCGTTCAAATACACATTGGACAAATTCCTGAAAATTCGCGGCGCAGACACCATTGTCAGCCAAGGCCGCAAGCGCAAGGCGCGCAACGCGGGTTTCTACCAGTCGCTTGAGGCGCAATACGGCGTGCCGTCTGGCGTTCTGCTGGCGATCCACGGGATGGAGACGGGCTTTGGCGGGTTCATGGGAAACAGCCGCGTTGTGTCGGCCATCACCACGCTGGCCTATGATTGCCGCCGCTCGGCGTTTTTTGTGCCGCACGCCATTGGTGCGCTGATGCTGGTGGACCAAGGCACCATCGACAGCAACACCAAAGGCGCCAAACACGGTGAATTGGGGCATACGCAATTCCTGCCCGGCAATGCCATGCGCTATGGTGTGGACGGCGACGGCAACGGCCGCGTTGATCTGTATAACCAGACAGACGCGATGGCCTCGACCGCGAATTTCCTGCGCCGCAAGGGTTGGAAGCCCGGCCAAGGTTATCAGGAAGGTCAGCCGAACTTTAAGGTCATCAAACAGTGGAACGCGGCGACCGTGTACCAGCAGGCGATTGCCATCATGGGTGCCAAGATCGACCGCTAACGCGTCCAAGATACAACCGAATTACCACAGACCCCGTAGGCCCACGCCTGCGGGGTCTTGTTTTATGCGCCCTGCCCGCCTATTTCGGCGTCATAGGGTCAGGCCCCTGCCGTCCGCAAATGGTGAAGCCCTGAAGCAATTAGACGTCCTCAACCACACCTCGCGTGGACTGATGGCAACGCGGACACCCCTCGGCAATTTACGCAAAAGGAGTGATGGACAATGACACAAATACCTTCCCGTGACGTGCTGAAAGCACAAGCAAAGCGCCTGCGTGCCGATATGCGCGACAAAGGCACCGAGATGACCCACGCCAGCGCGCTGGAGACCGTCGCGCACCAATGGGGCATGCGCGACTGGAACACGCTGGCCGCAAAGGCGGATGTGAGCGCGGTGCAATGGCACCCCGGGCAGCGGGCTTCGGGCCGCTATCTGGGACATGCGTTTGACGGGGTGATCAAGGCGGCAAGGCTGTCGTCTTCGGGCGTCTGGTCGCTGACCGTGCGCTTTGACGAACCTGTGGATGTGGTGGAATCGCAGCATTTCACCTCGCTTCGGCGTCAGGTGAACGCGACGATCAACGCGCAGGGTGAAAGCCCGCAGAAAACCTCGGACGGGCAACCGCATATGGTGATTGGCCCTGCATAAATGCTACGGGTCCAGTGGTGAAGGCCGCCGGATGCCCTCTCAGGTTGTGACGACATAGGTGTGGATCGAGAAAACCACCACATCGCTGAGCGGCATACGGATCAGGCATTGCCGTTCTGACCGGATGTAGGGCGCGGCCATTTTGTCCGGCTCGATCCGCCGTGTGGCCCCATGTGCCGAGCGCGGCTGATGCAGTTCGGCATCGTCATACCACAGCTTGTTGAAGCGCCACAGCGGTGTGCCAACGCGGATGGCGTTGAACAGCCGTTGCACGCGTTTGGCGATTGTGCTGTCGTATTCCGCGACAGGTTCATGGATACCGATCAGCGGCTTGCCCGCCTTTTCTGCCAACCGCCAACTGGCGGGAAAGCAGAGGACCGCGCCGACCAACACATGCTCCTCGCCGTGTTTGCGCATCAGGCAGATGTCTTCTTGGACCAGCTGGCCCAGCGTCAGCATCGGCTCCTCGCGCCGGATGGCGACCTGCCGCGCGTCGGGGCAGATGACGTGGGTGGGCGTCACCTCAAAGCCCAAGGCGGGCAGCACGCCCAGCGCCTCCTCCAGCACCTCGACCGCCGCCGCCTGGGCTGTCGGGTCCAGCCACAAGACATTCTTGCGGTGATGCTCCAACAGCGCCAACCGCCGCTGCATTTGCGCCGCGTAAGCATCATCCACGCGCAGCCAGTCGTGCGCCGCCGCTGGCGCCATACCGGGCAGCCCTGCCTCACCGCG
The DNA here is from genome assembly GCF_040149565.1 of Sulfitobacter aquimarinus. Lineage (NCBI taxonomy): Bacteria > Pseudomonadati > Pseudomonadota > Alphaproteobacteria > Rhodobacterales > Roseobacteraceae > Sulfitobacter > Sulfitobacter aquimarinus. The sequence continues at coordinate 579,062 of NZ_JBEFLO010000002.1, read as the reverse complement.
CATCTCTGGCGGGAGGGTGTTTTGCAGAATCGCAGTCATCCTCCGATGCTATCGCCCTGCCCCACCGGATGCAAAAGCGACACGCGCTATGTCGCAGCTGCTGTGTGCTGATGTCGGTATAGGAATGCGGGACTAAAAACGCGCCTGTCCCAAGCGCATTTGCCCCGCTGGTGGCAAAGCGCTGATTGGGCGTCTTTTGCCCCTGCATGGATGGGAGAGCCATAGCAAAAAAGGCATCCCGACCTGCGGGATGCCCTTGCGGCGTTATTTCAGTGAGTTGAGGCCGATCATGTTGCCTTCGGTGTCTTGCAAAAGGGCCACAAATCCGAACTCGCCGATGGAGAATTTGGGCCGGATCACCTGACCGCCTGCGGCCTCGACGCGGGCTTGCTCTTGCGCGCAGTCCTGCACCGAGAAGTAGACGATTGTACCGCCGACACCCGGTCCTGCGTGGGGCGCCTTGGTCAGCGCACCGCCTGCGCCATAGGCGCTCATCTCGGCGGGAAAGCTCATCATCTGGCTTTCGCCTGTGGGGTCACCCATGGCTTCCAGCTTGGTATCCAGCACGGTTTCGTAGAACTTGGTGGCGCGGGCCAGATCGTCTACGTAAATGTCGAACCATCCTACTGCGTTCATCTGTGTCATGTCGCTGTCTCCTTGTGGTGTCTAACTTGATGAGACTGTTTTACGCGGTCACACACCAGCGGTATTGTAGAAATCGGACACGCCTGAATTAAACGTCGAATTTTTTCGTGTAGCGCGCAGGGGTGTAGCCCGTCGCATTGCGGAAGGAGTGGATGAAGTGGGACTGGTCGGCATAAGACCACGTATCCGCCCCGTTCAGCGATTGCTGCAAACGCAGGACTTTCAAAAAGTCGTGCGGCGCAAACCCCGTGGTACGTTTCAGCGTGCGCTGTAGCTGGCGCGTAGACAGATCGCAAAGCGCGGCAATATCTGCGACAGTCTGGATCTCGTCGAGGTGTTCAAAAATCTTGGCCGTGACGGGATTGGGCGCAAGGTAGCCTTGGGCCATCAGCGTCTCAACCAGCGTCGAGAGCGTGTCCAGCCCACCTTCAAAACCTGTCTCTGCCAATTGCTGGTTCACTGCAATAAACGGCAGATCACCGCCGTAGGGCGTGTCGAGCTGGCCATAAGCAATCGGCTCGCCCTGTTCCTGCCAGACACCGGGCAGGAAGCGGATGTTGATAAAGTGGAAATCGCGCCCCAGATTGAACTCCTCTGATCTGGCGCGGAGTTTCGAGACGCCTGTCACGTCGCGGTTATACTGGTCGAACACCACATAGGTGCAGGCATCGGGTAGCGCGTGAAAGCGGTAGTCGGCCTGCAAGGGCGTGCTTGTATGCAGCTCCAGATAGCGGTGCACGATACCGCGCAGATGGGCGGGCGGCTCGACCTCGTGAAAGGCGACTGTGTCCACCGCTTTCTCTTTGGCGTTGCCCTTGGGGTCGTACATTGCCGTTACTGCCCCAAGGCTTGGGCCAGATCGTCGATCAAATCGCCCGCGTCCTCGATCCCGACGGACAGGCGCAGCAGCCCTTCGGGGATGCCTGTATGCGGCTCGATTGTGTGGCGATGCTCGACCAGACTTTCGACCCCGCCCAATGATGTGGCACGGTGAAAGAGATTGAGCTTGCCCGTAGCAGCAAGCGCGGCCTGCGCCCCGCCTTTGACCACAAACGACAACAGCGGGCCAAAGCCCCCCTGCATCTGGGTGCAAGCCAGCGCGTGACCAGTGTGGTCAGGCAGGCCGGGGTAGAGGACTTCGGTGACCTGCGGGTGATCGCTCAGGTATTCGGCCAGCTTTTGCGCGTTGCTGGACATTCGCTCGGCGCGCAAGGGCAGCGTGCGCATGCCGCGCAGCAGCAGCCACGCCTCGAACGGACCCAGCACCGCGCCGGCGGTGTCGCGGTCGATGCGGATCGCCTGCCACATGGCGCTTTCCGCATCGGCGCAAGACAGCGCACCGGCCAGCACATCGGAATGGCCATTCAATCCCTTGGTGGCCGAGTGCATCGCAATATCAGCTCCGAACGCCAGCGCCCGCGACAAGGCGGGTGTTGCTGTGGTCATGTCGGCCACCAGCACCCCGCCCACCGCATGCACAGCCTGCGCACAGGCGGCAATATCAACGATGCGCAGCCACGGGTTCGAGGGCGTCTCGATCCACGCAAGTGCAGGTTTATGGGTGGCGCAGGCGGTGGCAAAGGCATCTGTGTCGGCGGCTTCGACCTCGACCAGCGTGATATCACGGCGGGTGCAGAAATCACGGATCCATGCGGTCGTGCCCCAGTAGATCTGGCTTTGCACAAGGGCGGTCGCCCCTGCGGGCAAGGTGCGGAACACCGCCGCGACCGCCGCCATACCAGAGGGAAAGACCATCGCATCGGCGGCCCCTTCCAGCTGTGCCAGAACCTGTTCGACCATCCGGCCATTGGGCGCATGGGAGCGCAGATAGACGTTGCCCTCGACCACGGGCGCGTAGTCTTCGTCGCGCACGAAGGTCGTCGCGGGATGCAATGAGGGCACAACGCCGCCTGTTTGCGGGTCGATCTGGCCTGCGGCCTGCGCTGCGATGGTGGCCGGTTGTAGCTTTGGGGTGGGTTTCGATGTCATCACGCGGCTTTCTGTCAGATTTGTTTGTCTTTCGGTGTATGCGGCGGCTGCGGGCAGTGCAAACGTTCCGTGACGGCCCTGTCCGGGGGTGCCCTTCCTTTAAGCGTTCGTGTCATCGGCGGGCCGCTCATCGCTTCCCGCGGGCGCTCTTCGCTTTGGTTAAACGTCGTGCGGATTGGCGGGCGTGCGCAGATTATCCCCCGCATATCCCCGCCCGCACCTTGTTTCCATGACGCGCACGGTCTATTGCGCCCCTGTCTGCTCGCATAGCTGTCCCTGACAGTCTCACATAAAGGTGTTTCAATGATCCCCCGCTATTCCCGCCCCGACATGGTATCCATCTGGTCGCCTGCGACCAAATTCCGCATCTGGTACGAGATCGAGGCGCACGCCTGTGACGCGATGGCCGATATCGGCGTGATCCCGCGTGAAAACGCCGATGCGGTTTGGAAAGCCAAGGACGTGGAATTCGACGTGGCCCGCATCGACGAGATTGAAGCCGTGACAAAGCATGACGTCATCGCCTTCCTGACCCATCTGGCCGAGCATGTCGGCAGCGACGAGGCGCGTTTTGTGCATCAGGGGATGACATCCTCGGACGTGCTGGACACCTGTTTCAACGTGCAACTGACCCGCGCCGCCGACATTCTGATCGCGGACATGGATCTGCTGCTGGCCGCGCTCAAGCGCCGCGCCATCGAGCATAAGGACACCGTGCGCGTGGGCCGCAGCCACGGCATCCACGCTGAACCCACCACCATGGGCCTGACATTCGCGCGGTTCTACGCCGAGATGGACCGCAACCTGACCCGCCTGCGCACCGCGCGCGAGGAGATTGCAACGGGCGCCGTGTCGGGTGCAGTCGGGACATTTGCCAACATCGACCCCCGTATCGAAGAGCATGTGTGCGAAAAACTCGGCCTCAAGCCAGAGCCGATCAGCACCCAAGTTATCCCCCGCGACCGCCACGCCGCGTTCTTTGCCACGCTGGGTGTAATCGCATCCTCGATCGAGAACGTCGCCACCGAAGTGCGCCACATGCAGCGGACCGAAGTTCTGGAAGGCGCGGAATTCTTTAGCGCGGGTCAAAAAGGCTCCTCCGCGATGCCGCACAAGAAGAACCCCGTGCTGACCGAGAACCTGACCGGTCTGGCCCGCACCATCCGCATGGCCGTGATCCCCGCGATGGAGAACGTGACCCTGTGGCACGAGCGTGACATTTCGCACTCTTCCGTGGAGCGTGCGATTGGCCCCGACACCACCATCACGCTGGACTTTGCCCTGCACCGTCTGACGGGCGTGATCGACAAGATGCTGATCTATCCCGACAACATGCTGGCCAACATGAACAAATTCAGCGGTCTGGTCATGTCCCAGCGCGTTCTGCTTGCCCTGACCCAAGCGGGCGTGAGCCGCGAAGACAGCTATAAGCTGGTGCAGCGCAACGCGATGAAGGTCTGGGACCACGGCAGTGATTTCAAAACTGAGCTGCTGGCGGATGAGGAAGTATTGGCTGCACTCAGCGTTGAAGAGATCGAAGAGAAATTCGACATGGGCTACCACACCAAACATGTCGACACGATTTTCAAACGCGTTTTCGGCGACTGAATATTGCGCATCAGCCCCGGCTGATCGCCCCAATACAAAGCGACAAACAAGCACACGGCGGGATTTCTTTGGAAATTCCGCCGTTTTGCGTTACCTTGGGTCAATGTCACAAAAGGAGTAATGGACATGAAAATGAAGATTGCACTTTCTGCCGCGGCCCTGCTGCTGCTTCCCTCGCTTGGGATGGCTATGGGCTGCAACCAAAGCAAGCAGGCGATGTCCTGCGCTGACGGGTCGGTTTACGATTCCGAAAGCCACAGCTGCGTGGCCACGACCACCTGAACCGCACTGGTTCACCGACCTATCCAACAGTAATGTGATGGGGCGCAGGACGATTTAGCATTTACTGCGTGCCATTGCGCCCTAGCTTCAAGGGCATCAGACATTCAACCGGAGACTTCACCATGCGTATTCTTCTTGCAGCCTCGATCGCTCTTGCCCTTCCCGCCGCGGCCTTTGCCAACGGCGAAGAGTCCTCCACCCCGACCAAGCCGAAATGCGAAAGCGGCTTTGTCTATGACGCGAGCACAAAGAAATGCAAAAGCAAAAACGGCCATACGCTGACCGTTGACGAGCTGTATCAAGAGGTCCGCTCGATGTCTTATGTGGGGCGCTATACGGATGCGCAGGACCTGTTGGCGCAGATGCCCGCAGATGACGACCGCACACTGACCTATCTGGGCTTTACCAATCGCAAGATGGGCAACACAGACGTGGCGATGGAATATTACGCCCAAGCGCTGGCCAAGAACCCCGCCAATATTCTGGCGCGGGCCTACATGGGCCAAGGCTTTGTCGCGGATGGTAAAATCTCGGCCGCGCTGGAGCAGTTGCGCGAAATCCGCGCCCATGACGGCGCTGGCACATGGGCCGAAGCCTCGCTGCGCACGGCGATTGCAACGGGCAAAACCGTCGACTGGTAAGGCCCGACGACACCTGCACGGATAAAATCACACGCGGCGCGTTCTTTTTCCAAAGAATGCGCCGTTTTCTTTTGCGAAACACACAGAAACAGCGGCGTATTTCAGTCCTTTTTTACCTTTCTGCATCACACCTGTCGGCACAGCGTCCCTGCCAAAAAGAACGGTGCCCATGAACGATCTGCTCCCCCTGCCCGGTATGTCATCTGATCTGGGCATGCCCAAAATCATCCCGCAACCCGCGCTTAGCCAGCGTGCAAAAGCCGCGATTGTTGTGCGGTTGTTGATTAACGAAGGCGCAGAGATTGCGTTAGAGGATCTGCCCGCCGACTTGCAGGCGCATCTGACACAACAGATGGGTGCCATGCGGGTGGTGGACCGTGTCACCCTTGCTGCGGTGGTTGAGGAATTCACAGAAGCACTCGATTCAATCGGCCTGTCCTTTCCGGGCGGCATCGCCGGCGCGCTAGAGGCGTTGGACGGCAAGATCAGCCGCGAAACCGCCGCGAGGCTGCGCAAGGAAGCGGGCGTGCGGGCTGCGGGCGATCCGTGGAAACGCTTGCGTGCCCTCACCGTTGAAGAACTGCTGCCGATGATCGAAAGCGAAAGCACCGAAGTCGCCGCCGTGCTTTTGTCAAAGCTGGATGTGCCGATTGCGGCGGCGTTGCTGGGCAAACTGCCCGGCCCCCGCGCGCGTGAGATTACATATGCCGTCTCGCTCACCAGTGATGTGACGCCCGACGCGGTGGACCGGATCGGCCTGTCGCTGGCTGCACAGCTCGATAACAAGCGCATCCCCGCCTTCGACGCAAACGCGGTGGAGCGGTTGGGCGCGATCCTCAATTCATCCTCGACGCCCACGCGCAATGATGTGCTGACGGGACTGGACGAAACGGACGAAGATTTGGCCACAGCCGTGCGCAAAGCCATTTTTACCTTCGGCAATATCCCCGACCGTGTTCCCGTGCGCGACGTTCCCCGCATCCTGCGCGAGGTCGAACAAGCCACGCTTGTCGTGGCAATGGCAGGGGCCGAAGCCGCCGGTTTTGGCGACAGCCGCGATTTCATCCTCGACAATATGTCTGCGCGTATGGCCGACCAGATGCGCGAGGACATCGAGAATTCGGGCAAGATCAAAGCCGACGATGCCGATACCGCGATGCAAGCTGTCATCAGTGCCATCCGCGAGATGGAGGAGCGTGGCGATCTGACCCTTGTCAGTCCGGATGACGACGAAGACTAGGACACCTTGTTGCACGGGGCAGCAAGGTTTATGTGAAAGGTCCACGCAACTTGCTCAGGTATTCATGTCCGCCCCTCAGTCCGCCCCCCAAAAGCCCAAGCCGCCGTTCTGGCGCAATGCAGGGCATTACGCCAGCAATCTGGTGATTGTCGGGCTGATCCGTGCGGCCTTGATGCTGCCCTATGCGACCCGCGTGCGGTTCATGGGCGCGGTGGTGGAACGGGCGATTGGTCCGTTGGCGGGCTACCGCAAGGCCGCGCTGAAAAACCTTGCGCTGATTTGGCCGCAAATGCCCCAGTCCGAGCGAGACGCGATCGCATCGCGCTGCCTCAACAACGTGGGCCGCACCTTTATCGAAAATTACTCGTCCCGCGATTTTCCAAAACGGCTGGCGGATAATCCGCTGACAGGCGACGGAGCTGCCGCATTGGAGGCGGCGGTGGCCGAAGGGCGTCCCGTGGTGCTGGTGACCGGTCACTACGGGAATTATGAGGCGACGCGGGCTGCACTTGTGGCACGGGGGCTGAATATCGGCGGGCTCTACCGTGATATGAAGAACCCCTATTTCAACGCCCATTACGTCAAAACGATGGAGGCCTTTGGCGGTCCTGTTTTCCCACAAGGGCGGCGTGGCACGGCGGGCTTTGTGCGCCACCTCAAGGACGGCGGGCAATTGGTGCTGTTGTTTGACCAACACGTCTTTGGCGCGCCGGAATTCGACTTTCTGGGTCAGCCCGCCAACACAGCCCCCTCGGCGGCCGAGCTGGCACTGCGCTATGACGCGCTGCTGATCCCGTTTTACGGCATTCGCCAACCTGACGGTCTGAGCTTTGAGACAGTGTTGGAAGCGCCCGTGGAGCACACGGACGCGATGACCATGACCCAGGCGATCACCGACAGTCTGGCCAAACGGGTGCGCGATGACCCGACGCAATGGTTCTGGGTGCATCGCCGTTGGCGGCCCAAGGCCGCCAGTTAGTCCAGCCGCGCCGCCGCCACGATGGGGCCGGCATCTGCTTCTTGCACCAAAACAACCACGGACGCGTCACCCGTCACGCTTACCGTCATGTCCAGCGGGCTTTTTCCATCCCAGCTGCCCAGATTTTGCAGATCATGGGCAATGTTGGTGTATTCATAGGTGCTGCCGCGGTTCTCACCGCGCGTAATCTTGCTTTGCTGTTCGGGAATGACCCGCAGCAGATGCACGTCCATCGGCACCGCCGCATCACCAAGCGCGCTGCCTTTGACCGTCAGCGTATCGCCGTTGCGCGTTGCCTCCAGCGTCATACGTGGCGCTCTTGCTTTATGCTCTGCAATCGCCTTGGACAGGTCCATCGGTTTGGCCCCGACGATATCGGTCTGCCCGTTCACAATCATCTCGGGCGTATAGACCGAACGGCGACCTGCATAAGACGCATAAGCCCGCTGCCGTTTGGCATGGGCGGGATCGCCAAATTCATCTGTCCAGCCGATATAGTCCCAATAATCCACATGCAGCGCCAGCGCAATCACATCGGACCTGCCGCTCAGCTCGCTCAGGATGGCATCGGCGGGCGGGCAGCTTGAGCAGCCTTGCGATGTATAAAGCTCGACCACGACGGGCCGTTGTTCGGCGGCGAGCGGGGAGGTCAGCCCAAAAAGAAGGGCCGCGAAATGGGCGATGCCTGGTTTCATGTGATTCCTGTCACGTCGATGTCTGCCCCCTGACTACCGTGGTTCAGCTGTAATAACCAATCAAGGTTTCGAGAGAGCCGCGTGTGGGCTGTGTGTTTGCGCAAAAACGCGAAAATACTGCATACAATGGTATACAAAGCCTTTCTTTGATGTTGAAAACCACGACGAATTGCGCCATTACGAGGCCAAATCCACACCATAGCCACTGCACATACTGGAGCCATGCATGACAATCATCGTCGGTCAGGATACTGCCAAAGCCCGCAAAACGATCACAGCGGGCGATCAATCCATTGCCTATTACTCCATCCCCGCCGCGCAGGCCGCAGGTTTGGGTGATTTCTCAAAGCTGCCCGCCGCGCTCAAAGTGGTGTTGGAAAACATGCTACGCTTTGAAGATGGTAAAACGGTTACCGTCGACGACATCAAAGCATTCGCCGAATGGGGTGCCAATGGCGGCAACAACCCGCGCGAAATCGCGTACCGCCCTGCCCGCGTTCTGTTGCAGGATTTCACAGGCGTTCCCGCCGTGGTCGACCTTGCCGCGATGCGCGATGCGCTGGTGAACCTTGGCGGCGACGCCGAGCAGATTAACCCGCTCAACCCTGTCGATCTGGTCATCGACCACTCGGTCATGATTGACGAATTCGGCAACCCGCGTGCGTTCCAGATGAACGTCGACCGCGAGTACGAGCGCAACATGGAGCGGTATACATTCCTAAAATGGGGCCAGAAGGCGTTTAACAACTTCCGCGTGGTTCCCCCCGGCACGGGCATCTGCCACCAGGTGAACCTGGAATATCTGGCGCAGACCGTCTGGACCGATACGGACCAGAACGGCGAACAGGTTGCATACCCTGACACGCTGGTCGGCACCGACAGCCACACCACCATGGTCAACGGCATGGCCGTTCTGGGCTGGGGCGTTGGCGGGATCGAGGCCGAGGCCGCGATGCTGGGTCAGCCTATCTCGATGCTGATCCCCGAAGTTATCGGGTTCGAGCTGACAGGCGCGATGATGGAAGGCACCACAGGGACCGATCTGGTGCTGAAAGTGGTTGAAATGCTGCGCGAAAAAGGCGTTGTAAGCAAGTTCGTCGAATTCTACGGCGCGGGCCTTGATACGCTGCCGCTGGCCGACCGTGCCACCATCGCCAACATGGCGCCCGAATACGGCGCGACCTGTGGCTTCTTCCCGATCGACAATGAAACCCTGCGCTACCTGCGCACCACGGGCCGTGACGAAGACCGCATTGCATTGGTCGAAGCCTATGCACGCGAAAACGGCATGTGGCGCGATGCGGACTATGCGCCAATCTATACCGACACGCTCAGCCTTGATATGAGCACCATCGTGCCTGCGATTTCCGGCCCCAAACGGCCACAGGATTATATCGCGCTGACTTCTGCACACACGGCCTTTGCAGAATACGTCAAAGGCGTGCGCGAGGGTAAAGACGCCTCAGCCAATGCCGAGGTGCGTTGGGAAGGTGAAGGCGGCCAGCCCGAGCCACAGGATATCCCCGGTGATGAAGGCAACCACAAGCGCGGTTACGTGAAAACCGAGGACGGCCACTATCAACTGCATGACGGTTCTATTGTGATCGCGTCGATCACCTCCTGTACCAACACTTCGAACCCTTATGTAATGATTGGTGCCGGTCTGGTGGCGCGCAAGGCGCGGGCTCTCGGCTTGACCCGTAAGCCATGGGTCAAGACATCGCTGGCTCCTGGCTCGCAGGTGGTGTCGGCCTATCTTGAGGCGGCAGAGCTGCAGGAAGATCTGGATGCCATCGGCTTTAACCTGGTTGGCTATGGCTGTACGACATGTATCGGCAACTCCGGTCCGCTGGAGCCTGCGATCAGCAAGGCAATTAACGACTACGATCTGATCGGCACCTCGATCCTGTCGGGCAACCGCAACTTTGAAGGGCGCATTTCGCCCGACGTGCGCGCCAACTATCTGGCATCGCCTCCTCTTGTGGTGGCCTATGCACTTGTCGGCGACATGAACCACGATCTGGCCAATAGCCCACTGGGTCAGGACAAGGACGGCAATGACGTCTATCTGCGCGACATCTGGCCCACGACGCAGGAAGTGGCAGAGCTGGTCGAACAGACCGTGACGCGCGAAGCTTTCCAAACGAAATATGCGGATGTCTTTAAGGGTGATGAAAAGTGGCAGGGCGTGGAAACCACGGATGCCAAGACCTATGACTGGCCGCCTGCTTCTACCTACGTTCAGAACCCGCCCTACTTCCAGAACATGTCGCCGGAGCCGGGCGTGATCACCAACATCGACGGCGCTAAAGTGCTGGCGATCCTGGGAGATATGATCACCACCGACCACATCTCGCCCGCGGGTTCGTTCAAAGAAACCACGCCGGCGGGTCAATATCTGGTAGAGCGTCAGGTCCCCGTGCGTGAGTTCAACTCCTACGGCTCGCGTCGCGGCAACCACGAAGTCATGATGCGCGGCACCTTCGCCAACATCCGCATCAAGAACGAGATGCTGGACGGCGTCGAGGGTGGCTACACCAAAGGGCCTGATGGCGCGCAGACCTCGATCTTTGACGCGGCAATGGCGCATCAGGAAGCTGGCACACCGCTGGTTATCTTTGGGGGTGAGCAGTATGGCGCGGGTTCGTCGCGTGACTGGGCGGCCAAAGGCACGGCCCTGTTGGGCGTCAAAGCCGTCATCGCGGAATCGTTCGAGCGTATCCACCGTTCCAACCTGGTTGGCATGGGTGTTGTCCCGTTCGAATTCACCAATGGCGACAGCCGCAAATCGCTGGGTCTGACAGGTGAAGAAACGGTGAGCATTTCCGGTCTGGATACAATCCAGCCCCTGCAAGAAGTGCCTTGCACGATCACCATGGCAGACGGTTCTGTGAAGAACATCATGCTGAAATGCCGTATCGATACCGCGATCGAAATCGAATACATCGAACACGGCGGCGTTCTGCATTACGTGCTGCGTGATCTAGCAAACAAAGGCATCGCAGCCGAGTAAGCCTTTGCGATAGTGAAATAAAAGCCCCCGTTGGTGCAAACCAGCGGGGGCTTTTTTTATGTATTGGTCCTTGGGTAAATCTGTATCGGCCTTGGTCAATAGCACAATAACATGCGTGCCCCCCTGCAACGCGTATCCGCATCATGCGACCGGGTCGGAGCGCGCAAGCAGGCCTGTGTATTCCCTGCGCTGGGCCGCGACCTTGCTTGCTCTTGCGGGCCAGTATCCATAAACCTGTTGTACAGGCGTGATTTAGCGCTGGAAGCGCCGAATATATACGGGACTTTTCGAATGGACCTCTCTGCCAGCCCAAGCCGCGATTGTAGCGGATGCCCGATACGGCACCGCGCCGTTTGCTCGTCTTGTGACGCGCATGAAATCACGCGACTGGAGGCGATAAAATACTACCGCTCCTTTGAAGCGGGCCAGCCGATCATGTTCAGCGGCGACCATATGGCGTTTGTCGCCTCGGTTGTCAGCGGCACAGCCACAATCGAGCTTTTGATGGAAGACGGGCGCAAGCAGACGGCGGGTCTGCTGTTGCCATCCGATTTCATCGGCAGGCCAGGACGCGACACAGCCGTGTATGATGTGACAGCAGTAACTGATGTCACGCTGTGCTGCTTTCGCCGCGATGCCTTTGAGGAGCTGGTGGGCGACACGCCTCATATTGCCCAGCGGATGCTTGAAATGTCGCTGGATGAACTGGATGCGGCGCGGGACTGGATGTTGCTGCTGGGGCGCAAAACCGCACGCGAGAAGATCGCGACTTTTCTGCTGATGATCCAAAAGCGCACCCAAAGCACCGTAGAGGGAGCGCAGGATGACGGCAAAGAAATCGCGCTGCCTCTCACCCGTGAGGCGATGGCCGATTATCTGGGGCTAACCATTGAGACGGTCAGCCGCCAATTCTCCGCAATGAAAAAGGCAGGGCTGATCGTGCTGAATGGCCGCCGCGGAGTGGTGATTCCCGATGCGGCCGCGCTGCGCGGTGAAACGGGAACCACCTAAGGCACGTCAATGCGCCATGAGGACCGGCACGGTCGTTGTACGCAGCATATCGCGGGTTGCGCCGCCGAGTATCGCCTCGCGCAGGGGCGAATGGCCGTAGGCCCCCATGACAATCAAATCCATCTGCCGGTCCGTGGCCGTTTGTAGCAGCTGCGCGGAAACAGTCGGCAGGCTGCGCGCCATGATCGCAATATCCGCCGATGCCCCTGAGCGCGCCAGATAGGTGGCCACCCGCCCACCCGGGTCCGAGCGGTCAGGGCCATGCGGGGCAGGATCAATAATGACGATCTCGGCCATATCTGCCTGCACAATCAGCGGCCGCGCTGCGCGGACAGATGCCAACGCCTGCTGCCCGTCATCCCACGCGACCATGATACGTTCAAACGAACAATCGGTTTTGGCGGCGTCCGGCACGATCATGACGGGGGCGCCCGCGCTAAACAGGGAGGTCTCGAATATCTGGCGGTCCAGATCGCTGTGCTTGGCCGCATAGGGGGCGCGCAAGAACATCAGATCGAAGAACCGCATCGTGTTGGAGAAGACACCCGCCAGACCACCCGGCATCACGGTCATGGACCGTATGTCCCATTTGATGTCCTCAACCTCCAAACGGGCCAAGGCGCTGGCCTCGACCTCTTGCGCCAGTTGTTGCGCGTGTTCAAAGTTCTGCTGGACGGCATAGGCCTGCGCCCCTGCGTAATAATACCCCGCTTCGGTCTGGTCGATGCCAAGGCACAGCACATGCAGATGTGCGTCGTGTTTGCGGGCGAATGAAATGGCGGCCTCAAGGGCGGCGGGCGACTGCTCTGGACGGTGCAAGACCGTTGCGATGGCGCTGTATGTCATGTTTCTCATCCTTTCAAATACTGGGTTACACCCGCACGGTGCAGCCAATATCCTGCGGCGTCTTTGACATAGGACAATTTCGCGCAGGCGCTGCGTTTGATCCAGATCAAGACCGCACGCCCGCGCAGACGCAGCCAGCCAACGGCGCGTTTATTGCGCTGCATTTGACCCAGATCAAAGAATCCCCCCTCACCTGCTCCTAAGACTTGTCGATGAACAGGAGCGCCAATTGGGGGCTCGACGCGAAACAGGGACATGTCATGGACTATGTGAAACTCATTCTTTTAGCGCTGGTGGTGCTGTTTTCGGCAGTGGCCAGCAGTTGGGCGCATGATATTGCGTATCAGGTACACGCCGTTCTAATTCTGGCAATTGCTTCGGGCATGTTTATCTGGGTGTTGCGCAACACCGATGAACCCAAGCCAGCGGTCGTCCAGCACAGCACATACGCAGATGGTGTGATCCGCGCTGGCGTGATCGCGACAGCCTTTTGGGGCATCGCGGGATTTCTGGTCGGGACGTTCATCGCCTTTCAGCTGGCCTTTCCCTCGCTGAACTTTGACTGGGCGCAACCTTATGCCAACTTCGGGCGTTTGCGGCCGCTGCATACCAGCGCCGTAATTTTTGCGTTTGGCGGGAACGCGCTGATCGCCACGTCTTTTTATGTCGTGCAACGCACCAGCGCGGTGCGCCTGTGGGGCGGCAACACGGCGTGGTTCGTGTTCTGGGGCTATCAGCTGTTTATCGTGCTGGCTGCCACGGGCTATTTGCTGGGGGCCACCCAGTCCAAAGAATACGCCGAGCCGGAATGGTACGTCGACATCTGGCTTACCATCGTTTGGGTCACCTATCTGGTTGTCTTCATGGGCACGATCTTTAACCGCAAAGAGCGTCACATCTATGTCGCCAACTGGTTCTACATGGCCTTTATCATCACAGTTGCCATGCTGCATGTGGTCAACAACCTGTCGGTGCCTGTCAGCATCTGGGGCAGCAAATCCGTGCAGGTCTTTTCGGGTGTGCAGGACGCGATGACCCAGTGGTGGTACGGCCACAACGCCGTTGGCTTCTTCCTGACTGCGGGTTTCCTTGGCATGATGTACTACTTTTTGCCCAAACAGGCGAACCGCCCTGTCTACAGCTATAAACTGTCCATCATCCACTTCTGGGCGCTGATCTTTCTCTACATCTGGGCGGGACCGCACCATTTGCACTACACCGCCCTGCCCGACTGGGCTGCAACACTCGGGATGGTGTTCTCGATCGTGCTGTGGATGCCCAGCTGGGGTGGCATGATCAACGGCCTGATGACCCTGCAAGGGGCATGGGACAAGCTGCGCACCGATCCGATCTTGCGGATGTTCGTGCTGTCTCTGGGCTTTTACGGCATGTCCACCTTTGAGGGTCCGATGATGTCGATCCGCGCTGTGAACTCTCTCAGCCACTATACCGACTGGACCATTGGCCACGTGCATTCCGGCGCATTGGGTTGGAACGGGATGATCACATTTGCCTGTATCTACTTCCTGACGCCACGCCTTTGGGGCCGCAAGCAGATGCATTCGATGGCCGCGATCAACTGGCACTTCTGGCTCGCGACCCTTGGCATCGTTTTGTACGCCGCCTCCATGTGGGTCACCGGTATTATGGAAGCGCTGATGTGGCGCGAAGTCGATGATCAGGGTTTCCTCGTGAATTCCTTCGCCGACACCGTGGCCGCCAAATACCCCATGTATGTGGTGCGCGGAACGGGCGGTATCCTGTTTCTGGGCGGTGCTTTGATCATGGTCTGGAACATGTTCATGACCATCCGCGGGGCCAAACCCGCGGACATCGCCTTGCCCCACGCAACCCCTGCAGAATAGGAGCCCACAATGGCCTTTCTTGACAAACACGCCATCCTTGAAAAAAGCCCGACGCTGCTTTTGACTGCCTCTTTGTTGGTCGTCACCATCGGCGGGATCGTGGAAATCGCGCCTTTGTTCTGGCTCGAAAACACCATCGAAGAGGTAGAGGGCATGCGCCCCTACTCGCCGCTGGAGCTGACGGGTCGCGACATCTATATCCGCGAGGGCTGCTATACCTGCCACAGCCAGATGATCCGCCCCATGCGCGACGAGGTGGAGCGGTACGGGCATTACTCACTGGCGGCGGAATCCATGTATGATCACCCGTTCCAGTGGGGCTCCAAGCGCACCGGCCCTGATGTGGCGCGTGTGGGCGGGCGGTATTCGGACGCTTGGCATGTGGACCATTTGCGTGACCCGCAATCCGTCGTGCCAGAAAGCATCATGCCCAAATATGCCTTCCTTGCAGACACGCGGATCAACGACAAACACATCGAGGCGCTGCTCTCGACGCACCGTTTTGTCGGCGTGCCCTACACGGACGAGCAGATCGAACAGGCCAGATCGGACTTTAACGTGCAGGCCGATCCCGACGCCGATTGGGATGCCATGCTCGAGCGGTATCCGGGTGCGGCTGTGTCCAACTTTGACGGCCAGCCCGAGCTGACCGAGATGGACGCGCTGATCGCTTATTTGCAGGTGCTTGGCACCATGGTCGATTTCTCGACCTTCACCCCTGACGCAAGCCGATAGAGAGGATTTCACGATGGAAACCTACAGCCTTTTACGACAGTTCGCAGACAGTTGGGTGCTGCTTGCGATGTTTGTGTTCTTCATCTGTGCAGGCATCTGGGCCTTTTTGCCCAGCCAAAGCAACGCACGGACCCAAGCCAGCATGATCCCGCTGCGCGATGATAAACCCGTAGCCGACCCCGCAAACGCGAAAGGACCAACCGATGTCTGACCGCAAGATTGACGACGAAACCGGCGTCGAGACAACTGGCCACAGCTGGGATGGCATCGAAGAGCTGAACAACCCGCTGCCCCGCTGGTGGCTTTGGACGCTGTATCTGACGATCATCTGGGGCATCGGCTATACCATCGCCTACCCTGCATGGCCGATGATCTCGTCCGCGACGTCGGGGACGATGGGCTGGTCCACACGGGCCAATGTGGCGCAGGACATCGCCGATCATGACGCGAAGAACGCCGATTTGGTTACCAACCTGCTGGCCGCTGATATGGAGACTTTGCCGCAAGATGAAGCACTTAATCGCTATGCGGTGGCCCGTGGCGGCGCGGTGTTCCGCGCCCAGTGTTCGCAGTGCCACGGCTCTGGTGCGGCGGGGGCCGTTGGCTATCCCAACTTGCTGGATAACGACTGGCTTTGGGGCGGCTCGATGGAGAACATCATGCTGACTGTTGCCCACGGCGTGCGCAACGACACGGACGAGGACGCCCGCTGGTCCGAGATGCCCGCATTCGGCGAGCTGCTGGAAGCCGAAGAGATCGAGGCGGTGGTGGAATACGTCATCTCCCTTTCGCATCCTGAAAATGCGGGGCCTTTGGCGCAAACAGGGGCCGAGCTTTTTGCGGATAACTGCACCGCCTGCCACGGTGAGACAGGACTGGGCGATGCGGAGATGGGCGCCCCCAATCTGGCTGACGAAATCTGGCTCTATGGCGGCGATCGCGCCACGCTGACGGCGACCATCACCAACTCACGGTTTGGCGTTATGCCCGCGTGGGGCCAGCGGCTGCGCGATGAAGACGTGCGTGCGGTCACGGCCTATGTGCACGCGCTTGGCGGTGGCGAATAAGCCATCAACGCCAAATCAAACAGGGCCTCTGACCTTTCCCCGGCCTAACCAGAGGCCCCGTTCCCCTGCCCCCCGAAGAGACCTGTCTTTTCGGGGGGCAGGACTTGATACAGATCAAGGTACGCGGGTGCGGCCTGCGATATTCTGGATCGGCAAACAGGAATCACAGCTATGTCCGACGGTCCAGTCCCCTCTCTTTATGCCCCTCAGGAACCGATCTTTCCCCGCAAGGTGAAGGGCTTCTTCCGCACGTTCAAATGGTGGATCATGGCGGTCACGCTGGGTATCTACTACCTGACCCCGTGGATCCGCTGGGACCGTGGCGCAAGCCTGCCTGATCAGGCCGTGTTGATCGACATGGCCAACCGCCGCTTCTATTTCTTCTGGATCGAAATCTGGTCGCACGAGTTCTATTTCGTGGCGGGATTGCTCATTATGGCGGGGCTTGGGCTGTTCTTGTTCACCTCTGCCTTGGGGCGGGTCTGGTGTGGCTATGCCTGCCCGCAAACGGTTTGGACTGATTTGTTCATTCTGGTTGAGCGCTGGATTGAAGGCGACCGAAACGCCCGCGTCCGCCTGTGGAAAGGCGCATGGACCGCCCGCAAATGGCGCTTGCGGATCACCAAATGGATCGTCTGGCTCTGTATCGCTGTGGCAACGGGCGGCGCGTGGGTGTTCTACTTTGCCGATGCGCCCACTTTGCTGGCCAGCCTTCTGACCTTCACCGCGCATCCCGTTGCTTATATCACCATCGCGATCCTGTCGCTGACCACCTTTGTCTTTGGCGGGTTCATGCGCGAACAGGTATGCATCTATATGTGCCCGTGGCCGCGCATTCAGGCCGCGATGATGGACCCTGACACGATCACTGTCGCCTACCGCGACTGGCGCGGCGAGCCGCGTGGCAAAAAGCGGGACGCCTCCGAAGGCGATTGCATAGACTGCATGGCTTGCGTCAATGTCTGCCCGATGGGCATCGACATCCGCGACGGCCAACAGATGGAGTGTATTACCTGCGCGCTGTGCATTGATGCCTGCGACGACGTGATGGACAAAATCGGCAAGCCCCGCGGGTTGATCGACTATTTTGCCCTGTCGGACGAACCGGCCGAGCGTGCAGGCGCCGCCCCCAAGCCCGTGTGGAAACACATCCTGCGGCCGCGCACCTTGCTTTATACTGCGCTTTGGTCTGCCATTGGCATTGGACTGGTCTATGCCCTGTTCATCCGCAGCGACATCGAGCTGACTGTCAGCCCCGTGCGCAACCCGACCTATGTGCTGCAATCCGACGGTGCCATCCGCAACATCTATGACGTGCGTTTGCGCAACAAACTGGGCGAGGATCGCACCTTTTCGCTGAACCTCACCAGCGAGGCGATATTGCGGATCGAGCTGGAAAGCAGAGGCCAAGCGGTCGCTGTGCAAGTGCCCGCGGACACCACAATCCTGCAACGCGTCTATGTCACGGCACGCCCGCAAGACAGCGCCGCCTCCAGCGCCAGCACCCCGCTGCGCCTTTGGGTCACCGACCGCGAAAGCGGCGATTCCGCCCACCAGTCAACCATCTTCAACGGAAGGGAAAAACCATGACACAGATAAAAGGATGGCACGTTCTTATGTGGTTTTGCATGGCCTTTGCCGTGATCATCGGCGTGAACCTCACGCTCGCCTATCAGGCGGTCCGCACTTTTCCGGGTCTTGAGGTGCGCAATTCCTACATTGCCAGCCAGTCGTTTGACACCAATCGCACCGCCCAGACTGCATTGGGCTGGGATGTGTCCGCGACCCTGACGGACCACACCCTGTCGTTGATCGTGCTGGAGGACGGCACCCCCGTCGCGCCTGTGGTTGAACAGGCCACATTCGGGCGGGCCACAAATGTGCAGTTCGACGAGACGCCCGAGTTCACCTTTGACGGACAGGCATTGCGGGCGCAGGTCATCGCGGGTGAGGGCAACTGGAACCTGCGGCTGAAACTGCGGGCTGCCGATGGCACCTTGTTCCAGCAACGGGTGATCGTCGAGGTCGCCCCGTGACCGCCGCCTGCGCCGCCTGCGTTGCCGTCCCCACGCCCGAGCCTGTGGATCTGTCGCAAAGCCTCCAGTTCTCCCTGCCAACAATTCATTGCGCCGCCTGCATCGGCAAGATCGAGCGCGGCCTCGCTCCCCTGCCCGGTGTTTCTGGCGTGCGGGTCAATCTGTCGCTCAAGCGTCTGACGGTTGCGGGCACCATAGAGCCGTCCGAGATTCTGGCCGCGCTGAACGATTTGGGGTTCACGGCCTACCCGCTCGACCTTGATGCCCTGACTGCCACAGGCGATGATGCGGGCCGCGCCTTGCTGACACGGTTGGCCGTGGCAGGGTTTGCGATGATGAACGTGATGCTGTTGTCCGTGGCCATCTGGTCGGGGGCAACAGACGCAACCCGCGACCTCTTCCACCTGATCTCGGCGATGATCACCCTGCCCGTGATTGCCTTTTCCGCCCAGCCGTTTTTCCAGAATGCATGGAGCGCCCTGCGCAAGCGCCGTCTGAACATGGACGTGCCGATTTCGCTGGCGATTATTCTGGCGGCGGGGATGTCATTGTTCGAGACTTTGAACAGCGGCGCACATGCCTATTTCGACGCCGCGCTATCGCTGACATTCTTCCTGTTGGTCGGGCGCTATATGGACCACCGCACGCGCAGTGCCGCGCGCTCTGCCGCGAAAGAGCTGACCGCACTGGAGGTGCAAACCGCGCAACGTATCACCGACGGCGAACAAGAAACAGTTGCCGTCTCGGCGCTGAGCGTTGGTGACATTCTGTCGATCCCCACAGGTGCAAGGGTTCCCGTCGACGGTGTGCTTTTGTCCTCTACCGCGCTGATGGACCGCTCGTTTCTGACAGGGGAAAGCGCCGCGATCGAGCTGGCGCAAGACGCAACTGTGCAGGCAGGCGAGATCAACATCGCGGCAGCAGTGAAGATGCGGGCCACTGTGGTGGGACAGGATACAACCCTGCGCCGTATGGCAGCCATGATCGAGACCGCCGAAAACGGGCGCAACAGCTATACAGCCTTGGCCGACCGCGCCGCACAGATTTATGCGCCCGCCGTGCATCTGCTTGCGCTGCTGGCCTTTGCGGGATGGGTCTTTGCGACAGGTGACATACGCCATGCGGTTAACGTGGCCATTGCAGTGCTGATCATCACCTGCCCCTGCGCCCTCGGGCTTGCCGTGCCTGCGGTGACGACTGCCGCGATCAGCCGCCTGTTCGCGATGGGCTATCTGGTGAAACATGCCACCGCACTAGAGCGGCTGGCAGAGGTCACACAGGTGATCTTTGACAAGACCGGCACGCTGAGCGTCGCATCCGTTGCCCTGCCCGACACGCTGACGCCTGCGCAGGCGCAGGTGGCCAAGGCGCTGGCTCAGGCATCCATGCACCCGTTGTCGCGGGCTTTGGACACGGCGCTGAAAGACGTACACCCCGCCGAAGTGACCGGGATTTCAGAGACCGCAGGCCAAGGCATCACAGGTCGCTGGAACGGGCAAACCGTACGGCTAGGGCGCGGTGGCTGGCTCGGTGCGCCGTTCACAGACCTTGGGCTGCAAATCGCGGACGGGCCTGCGTGCCGTTTTGAAAACAGCGAAGCCCTGCGCGACGGCGTGCGCGAGGCCATCGACAACCTTGATCTGCCCTGCGAGATCGTGACAGGCGACGCGCCCGCACCCGCGCAGCGCTTTGCCGCGCCTTTGGGCCTGCCCGTGACAGCAGACGTGCGCCCGACTGAAAAGCTGCGTCTTTTGGAAGATCGCACCGAGGACGGCGCGTTGGTTTTGATGGTCGGTGACGGGCTGAACGATACGGCGGCACTTGCTGCGGCCCATGCCTCCATCGCGCCTGCAACCGCGCTTGATGCCTCGCGCAGCGCGTCGGATGTGGTGATCCTCAAGGACAGCTTTGCCGAGCTGCCGTTTCTGTTGCGCATCGCCCGCCTGACGCGGCACCTGTCGACGCAGAATTTCGCGATTGCGGCGGTCTACAACGCAATTGCGATTCCGATTGCTTTGGCAGGCTACGCCACCCCACTGGCCGCCGCATTGGCAATGTCGGCGTCTTCGATTACCGTATTGCTCAACGCTCAACGTATCAGGATAGCACAATGAATGTTCTTGTCGTTCTCATCCCCGTCTCCCTCGTTTTAGGGGCTGCGGGTCTGGCCGCCTTTATCTGGACCGTGCGCAGTGACCAATACGACGATGAAAAAGGCAATGCCGCGCGGATCTTGCTGGACGACTAGCGGCCCCTCCCCCACGGCGGGTGGGAAAGAGCCACGGGCCTAGTTGCCCTGCGCCGCCTCCAGCGCAGGCAGGAACCTTTGTTCAAAGTCGCTACCGATCAGCGGACCGGCAAAGCGGAACAGCACGATCCCGTCCGCATCAAGGATGAACGTCTCGGGCGGGGCGGTCACGCCCCAGTCGATGGCAGTGCGCCCTTGGGGGTCAAAGCCCACAGCGGCAAAGGGGTTGTCGTCCTCGATCAGGTATTGCGCGGCGTTGCGTTCGGTATCCTTGAAGTTGATACCGATCAGGTTGATGCCCTGCGCCTGCATTTCCAGCAACTTTGGATGTTCGGCGCGGCAGGGCGGGCACCAGCTGGCCCAAAAATTCACCAACGTCACCTGACCCGCCGCCAGCATGTCGGGGGTCAGCGGCGTAAACCCCTGCAACGGCTTTTCAGGCACGCCGGGGGCCGCCTTCCCGATCATCGTTGACGGGATGCCATTGGGATCATCGCGGTACATGCCCACAGCCGCCAAGGCCACAAACGCCGCAAAGATCAGCGGCGGGGCGATCATCATCGGGCTAATTTTTGCCATTGCGCGAGGTCTCCTCTTCGATCCGGCGCAACGCGGTGCGCGCCTTGCGGCCACGGCGCAGGGTCAGCGCCAACAGAACCACCAGCAGCCCGATCGACAGCCCGTAAGAAAGCAAAACGTATTCGGTGTATTTCCCCAAATCAGGCATCAGACATCCCTTTCCAAACGCACGGCCAACGCCTTTGTACGGCGCAGCGCGATCTCGGTGCCTGTGCGGTACAGCACCAGCGCGATAAACAGCAACGTGAAGCCCACAATCGACAGCACCAGCGGCTGCCAGAAAACGTCCGAGATGTTCTCTTCCTTATCAAGGCTCAGCGTCGCGCCCTGATGTAGCCCTTGGCTCCAGAACAGCACGGCGTACCGTGACATCAGCGCAAAGACCGAGCCAACAAGGCACAAGATCGCGGTCAGATCGGCGGCGGTGTCGGGGTCCTCAATCGCCTCCCACAGGGCGATGTAGCCCAGATAGAAAAGGAACAGGATCAGAAACGAGGTCAGGCGCGGATCCCACGCCCACCATGTGCCCCAGATGGGCTGGCCCCAGATTGCCCCCGTCAACAGGCCGATCACCGTCATCACCAGCCCCACAGGCGCCGCCGCACGGGCCGCGAGGGCGCTGACGTGATGGCGACGGACCAGCCAGATCAACGAGGCCACCAGCATCATCATCCACGCATTGACCGCAATCCACGCCGAGGGGACGTGAATATAGATGATCTTGATCGAGGCACCCTGACGGAAATCATCAGGGGTGAAAAAGAACCCCCAGATCAGCCCGACACCGATACCGATTGCCGCCACAGCCCAGGCAAAGGGCTGCACCTTGGCGCTCAGCGCCAGAAACTTGACCGGATTTGCATATTCCCAAAGTGACATGAGAGGTCCCTAATACTTCGTTGTTAAAGGCTCAATGGGCAACTGCGCCCTCACCTGATTGTCATCCGCAAGGCGGCAGCCGCGGCAAAGGGCAGCAAGGCGACAGCACCAAGGCTGATCCCCGCCAGCAACACCAGCGGCGTTTGCGCATCCATCAACGCCGCGCCGCGCCGCGCCGCCTCGGCCCCGAAGATCAGCGTCGGCACATAGAGCGGCAACACCAGCAACGACATAAGCAAGCCCCCCCGTTTGATCCCGACCGTCAGCGCCGCGCCAAAGGTCCCGATCATCGACAGCGCAGGCGTGCCCAGCAGCAATGACAGGACAAGCCAGCCGTAGCCGCCCGCAGGCAAGCTCAGCAAGATACCCAAAACGGGGGCAGCCAAGACCAAAGGCAGCCCCGTGGTGATCCAATGCGCCAACGCCTTGACCGCCAGTGCGGCCTCCAACGGCAAAGGGGCTGTGGCCAGCACATCCAAAGTGCCGTCTTCGAAATCCAGCGCCAACAGACGATCCAGAGACAGAAGACAAGCGAGGAGCGCCCCGAGCCACAGGACACCTGGGGCGATGGAAGCGAGGAGCGCGCTTTGCGGGCCAACACTAAACGGCACCAGCACGACCAAAATCAAAAAGAACGCAAGGCCAAGGCCAAAGCCCCCGCCCGCACGAATGGCCAGCCGCAAGTCACGGATCAACAGCGCGGTCATAAAAATGCCTCGTCACTGGCGCCGTGAAGGGCCGTGGGGGCCGCCCGCAGATCGCTGACATCCAGCACCTGCGCCTCTAGCCCTAGATTAATATGTGTGGCCAGCAGCGCCATACCTCCCCCCGCCAGATGCGCCCGCACCGCATCCGCGAACATCGCCACAGCACCTGTGTCCAAAGATACCGTCGGCTCGTCCAGCACCCACAAGGGGCGACCCGTTACCATCAGCCGCGCCAGCCCCGCACGCCGCTTTTGCCCCGCCGACAGCGTGCCTGCCAACCGATCGGCCAGAGGCGTCAGAGCATAGGCTTGCAAGGCGGGTTCAATATCTCTTTGCCCGTAAACGGCGGCCCAGAAATGCAGGTTCTCGGCCACGCTCAGCATCGCCTTTAGCCCGTCCGCATGGCCTGCATAGGCGACCGTGTCCACCGCACCCTCAATCTGTCCTGACAGAGGCGGTTGCAGCCCTGCAATCGTGCGCATCAATGTGGTTTTGCCCGATCCGTTGGGCCCGCGCAGCACCAGCGCCTCACCCGCGGTCAACGCAAACGACACCCCGCTGAGGACGGGCACGCCGCCACGGGCCACGGCCACATCTGTCAGACGCAGGCCCATCCGCCTAGACCGGCAACATGGCAAGGGCCACGCGGCGCCCCTCGCTCAGCAGTATGTTATAGGTGCGTGCCGCGGCGGGGGAGGCCATCGTCTCGATCCCCGCGCCCATCTGCTCCAGCTGTTCGCGCAGACCTGCGGGCAGATGGGCGATCTCGGCCCCTGTGCCGATGAAAATCACATCCGTCTCCGGCACCAGCGCCTCAAGGGCTGCCACATCATCCAGGCCGCCCCACGTGCGCGTGCCGGAGGGTGCGGTAATCACCGCCCCCTCGATCACCTGACCGCCAATGCGGAAAAAACCGGGGCCGTACCCCTCTACTGGTTTGGCGTCGTTAAACACAATCTCATTCAGGCGCATGGGTCATCCCTTCCAAACTGGCAGGCCGATGATAGCGGATGCTGCGATGACAAGGTAGGCCACGCCCCGAAAAAGACGCTCGTTCGCGGGGTCAAAAAGCCGCGCCCCCAACATGTTTGCAATAAGGTTGGGGATGCCGACCAGCGCACCCAGCAAAACGATGGGCCAACTGATCAGGCCAAAGGCCCACAGCATCGGGAACAACAGCAAATCCAACCCCACCAGATACAGCAGAAAATTCGCTCGAATGACCGAGATCGGCAGTTTGCTCGCCATATAGAGCATGATGACGGGCGGTCCGGGAATCCCCGCAAAGCCGGTCATAAAGCCGCCCACCGCACCCGTCATCACCGTCAACCGCGTCGTCAACGCGCCCTTCAGCCGCCAGCCCGACATGGTCAGCACCAAAAGCACCATCACCAAACCCGACACCACCCAGCCAAAGGCCGTCGCATCCATCGAGGTCAGCGCCCAGATGCCCAACGGCAGCGCCATTACCGCCCCGCAGATCAGCAGCCCCACATCACGCGGCGCGCCGTCGCGCCATGCAGCGGGTGCATTGGGCAGCGGACCAACCACTTCGGCCACAATCAGGAAAATAACCGCCTCAACAGGCGACAACACCGAACTGGCCACAGGCATGATGATCATGGCAGAGCCAAAGCCCGCAAACCCGCGCACCAATCCTGCGACAAAGACCGCAGCAACCAACCAGACAAGCCCCTCGGTCGCGAAGGCCGAGGCAAGCATGTCAGGCATCAATATTCGCGTATTGGCCGCTGGCACTTGGATCTGTCTTGGACCAATCGCGTTTCACGCCAAAGTACAGCAGTGCCGCCGTGGCCACAAAGATCGACGAATAGGTGCCCACAATCACGCCCCAGATCATCGCAAAGACGAAGCCACGGATCACATCCCCACCCAGCACAAACAGCGCAATCAGCGCCAGCAGCGTGGTCACGGATGTCATGAATGTCCGGCTCAGCGTTTCGTTGATCGAGATGTTCAAGACTTCTTTCAGCGGGCGTTTCTTGTACTTGCGCAAGTTCTCGCGGACGCGGTCAAACACCACCACCGTATCGTTGAGCGAGTAGCCCACGATGGTCAGCAAGGCCGCAATGATCGCCAGATCAAACCTGATTTGCAATTCCGAGAAGACACCAATCGTCAGCACCACGTCATGTACCAGCGCCAGCACGGCACCCGCTGCAAACTGCCACTCGAACCGCAACCAGATATAGATCAGCACCGCCCCGATCGCGAGGACCACGGCGATGATGGCCGTGTTGATCAACTCACCCGAGACCTTGGGCCCCACAGATTCGACAGAAACAAATTTGATGTCGGGCCGCACGGTCTTTAGCGCGCCTTCTACGGCCTCGATCACCTCTGTGGTCACCGCCTCTTGGTCATCTTGGGCCTGAATGCGGATCATGGCCACGTTTTGGTCATCGCGAAACTGCGGATCAAAAACTTCGGTGATCGTAATGTCACCCAGCTCCAGCGCCGCCATGGCATCGCGGTATTCCGACACCACCACAGGCAGCGGCGATTCCGTGCGCACGGTTGTCCCGCCGCGGAAGTCGATGCCAAAATTCAGCCCTTGGAGAGCGAACGAAGCCGCGGCAACCACCACCATCAACGCCGAGATTCCCAACCACAGTTTCCAACGGGTGAAGAAGTCGAAGTTCGTGTTTTCTTTTACAAGTCTGAGGCGCATATCAAAGCTCGATTGTTTTGGGACGGCGGCGTTCATACCAGATAACCACCATCAGACGTGTGACAAAAATCGCCGTAAAGACGGATGTAAGGATGCCGATCCCCAGCGTGATCGCAAAGCCGCGCACAGGACCCGACCCCATGGCGAACAGGATAACGGCCGTGATGAACGTGGTGATGTTGGCATCCAGAATAGCGCTGAGCGCCTTTTCATAGCCCAGCGCAATGGCGCGTGCAGGGCCTTTGGAGGTGCGCAACTCTTCGCGGATACGCTCAAAGATCAGCACATTCGCGTCCACGGCCATACCCACGGTCAACACGATGCCCGCAATACCCGGCAGGGTCAGGGTCGCGCCGATCAGGCTCAGCAAGCCGAACAGCAGCCCTACGTTGATGACGAGGGCGATATTGGCGAAGATGCCGAACATTCCGTAGGCCGCAAACATAAAGAACAAGACGGCTGCGAAGGCGACGATGGTCGCAACCTTGCCTGCATCAATGCTGTCTTGACCCAACTCTGGCCCGATGGTGCGCTCTTCAAGGAAATCGAGCTTGGCAGGCAGTGCACCCGCACGCAAAAGCACGGCCAACCGCGTCGATTCCTCGACCGAGAAGTTACCCGTGATAATGCCCGAGCCACCGGGGATGTGGCTTTGGATGGTGGGGGCGCTGACGACTTCGTCATCCAGCACAATCGCGAAGGGCGAGCCGATGTTTTCGGCCGTGTAGTCACCGAACTTGCGCGCGCCGCTGGTGTTGAACCGGAAGCTGACGGCAGGGCCGCCGTTCTGGTCAAAGCTGGGCTGCGCATCGACCAGTTCTTCACCGGTCACAACAGGCGCACGCTCGATCACATAATAAACGCCCGCATCATCCAGCGACGGGACGATCTTGTTGCCGAAACCCGCATTGTCAGAGGCGTCGGTGGTGAAACGCACAACGGGGCTGAATGTTAGCTGGGCGGTGGTGCCGATGATCTCTTTCAGCTCGGCGGCTGATCCGATGCCCGGCACCTGAATTAGAATTCGCTGGGTGCCTTGGCGCTGGATCGTAGGCTCGCGCGTGCCGACCTCGTCGATGCGGCGGCGGATGATTTCCAGCGATTGCTGCATTGTCCGCTCGTCCGTGGCGCTTTTTTCAGCGTCCGACAGCGCTACGGTGATGATGCCATTGTCGCCAGACACCACGATGTCGTTGGCCCCTGCCCCTGTCAGGGTTTGTACAGGCACCGCAAGGCCACGCACGATCTGCATCGCTTCGGCCATCTTGGTCGCATCGCTCAACCGAAAGCGGAGCGTGCCCACCTCGGATTGCACTTCGTTCACAGGGGTCAGCCCGCGCACAGCATCGCGCACAACGGGCCACATCGCATCCATGCGGGCGGCATAGACGTCTTCGACCCGCACTTCGGCCAGCAGATGCGCACCGCCGCGCAGATCAAGACCCAGATTAACCAGACCGTTGGGCAGGAAATCAGGCCACAGCGCCCGCTGCGCCTCCAACTCGGGCGTATTGCCCGACAGCGCGATCTCTTTGACGGCGTCATTATGCCCCTCGACGGGACCGTAAAACGCATTTGGCATAGCCAGCAAAAGGCCGACCGCACAGGTCAGCCAGATCGCAATGCGTTTCCAAAGGGATATCTGGAGCATGAGCCGCCCGCCTTTTGTCTTATACTTGGGAGTGCAGGCTTACTTGGCCGGCTCTGTCTTGTTGATCACGGTCGCGATGGTTGACTGGATCACGCGCACTTTGACGCCATCCGCGACCTCAAGCTCAAGCTCGCCGTCTTCTTTGACTTTGACGACTTTGCCGATGATCCCGCCTTGGGTCACGACCTGATCGCCACGGCGCAGCGCTGCAACCATCGCCTGATGGTCCTTCAGCTTTTTCTGCTGCGGACGGATCAGCAGGAAATACATGATCGCAAAGATCAGAATGAGGGGGATAAACTGCTCGATACCTGCCATGGAGGTGTCCTTTTTACGCGTCTGTCAGGGGCGCATGCCCCCTTCTGTTGAGTTCGCCAGAACCTATGCGCGGGTGCAGGTGTTTGCAAGGACCCCGCGCCCTAAATACAGGGTGTTTACCGAAGATTAACCGCTCCTCCGTAGGCGCCCGGGGCGTGCCCCCTATTCTGGCGGGAAATTATCGGCCATAAGCGCCGAACACGATTCACCAAACGAAGGACCTCACCATGCATGACATCCGCGCTATCCGCGACAATCCCGATGCTTTTGACGCTGCTTTGGCGCGGCGTGGTGATGCGGCGCTGTCGTCGCAGGTTCTGGAACTGGACACCGCGCGCCGCGCCAAAATTCAGGCGGCAGAGGCGGCGCAGGCCGACCAGAACGCCGCCTCCAAACAGGTGGGCGCGGCCAAGGCTAAAGGCGACGAGGCCGAGTTCGAGCGCCTGCGCGCGCTGGTGTCCGACAAAAAGGCCGAAGTCGCCACCATGCAGGCCGAGGCCAAGGAGCTGGACGCCCAGTTGACCGACATGCTGGCCCGTATTCCGAACACCCCCGCCGATGACGTGCCCGAAGGCGCGGATGAGGCCGACAATGTCGAGGTCAAGACATGGGGCGATGTGCCGACCTTCGCCTTCACCCCGCGTGAGCATTTCGATCTGGATAGCGTCGCGGCCAGCATGGATTTCGAGACAGCAGCCAAAACATCGGGGGCGCGGTTTGTCATGCTCAAACGCGGCGTGGCACGTATCCACCGTGCGCTGGCGCAGTTCATGCTCGACACGCATGTAGATGAAAACGGACTGACGGAAGTGAACACTCCCGTGCTGGTGCGCGACGAGGCGATGTATGGCACGGACAAGCTGCCGAAATTCGGCGAAGACAGCTATAAAACCGAAGAAGGCATGTGGCTGGTCCCGACCTCCGAAGTGCCGCTGACCTATACCGTCGCGGGCGATGTGCTGGAGGCCGCCGATCTGCCCCGCCGCATGACCGCGCACACCCTGTGCTTCCGCTCCGAGGCGGGATCGGCGGGCCGCGATACATCGGGCATGTTACGCCAGCACCAGTTTGAAAAGGTCGAGATGGTCAGCATCACCCTGCCGGAGGACTCAGACGCCGAGCAAAAGCGCATGTTGGGCTGCGCCGAAGGCATCCTTGAGGCCTTGGGTATCCCCTACCGCACGGTGATCTTGTGCACGGGCGACATGGGGTTCGGCGCGCGCCGCACCTACGACATCGAAGCCTGGCTGCCGGGACAAGACGCCTACCGCGAGATCAGCTCGGTCTCGACCACGGGTGATTTTCAGGCACGCCGCATGAATGCACGGTTCAAACCCGCCGAGGGGGGCAAGCCGCAGTTCGTGCATACGCTCAACGGTTCGGGCCTTGCGGTGGGGCGCTGCCTGATCGCGGTGCTGGAAAACGGCCAGCAGGAAGACGGCACTGTGCAACTGCCCGCCGTGCTTGCCCCCTATCTGGGTGGCAAGACGGTACTGTCGCTGGACGGCACGCTGGCCTAGTCCTCCTTTGGCGCATTGCCAAAGAGTTCCGGCATCAGCCTGAGCAATGACTTGGGGCGGTAATCGCGCCGCCCCTTGATCCGCGCTGCCGCACTGGCCGACAGTGCGATAGGATGCTCCGGCCCGCTGCGCCATTTCAACAAATGCCCCGCAACCGTGTAGAGCCACGGCACCCGCGTCAGCTCTGCACTGTTGGAAAGCGGATCGGGGGTGGCGTCCAGCAAGGTCTGCATATCAATTTCAAGCCCCGCCTGCTGTGCGCCTGCTGCTATCCATTCAAGCGTGTCTTCGGTCAGCCCGCGTGATTTTGCTGTCGCGCCGCCAAGGATCGCGTGGTTGCCTACAAACCAAAGCTGTTGGTAGGGGCGCGTGTCGCTGGTGTCGCCTTGATTAAGGCCCGGCCCCTGCTCCGTATCCTCCAGATTGGTCCACAGCGACGGTTTGTAAAATATCCGCCGCTCGTCCAGCGCCACAGCGTGACGCGCCGCACTGACCAGTGAGGTAAGCGAGGTATCGTGAAAGCGGAACTTCTTGTTCCACAGGGTCGCGATCTGCCCCAAAATCGGCTCAGGCAGGCCAAGCGCGCCAACCGTATCCCACACCCCGACATAGGCGATCTGGACCTTGTGGTGGTTGCCACCATCGTCCCACGGATGCGCCATGCGCCATTCCAGATCCTGTTGTGAGGTGGCCGCATGGGGCGACAGGCTGCGCCGTGCGGACAAGGTTCTGAGCGTATCAGGCCGATGCGCGTGCCCGCGAGAGCGGTAGAGGTCAAAGGCTTTGTCGACATTTGCCGCCGTGGGGTCTGCGACGATCCCGCATTTGCGGATCATGCCCGTCAAGGAACGTGCCGTATAGGCCCCCCGCGAAAAGCCGAAAATGAAAATCTCGTCGCCCGCCTCGTATTGCTCGCACAAGGTGGTGTAGGCTGCTTTGATATGGTCGTTCAGCCCCCAGCCAAACAGCCCGCCGCCGACCTTCATGGCGATCTTTTCGACAAAGCCGGGGGTGTCGTCGCCAGTGCCGACCCCTTCGAAGTAATGCGTATGTTGGGCGTTGGTGTTGGGCGTCTTGCCCCACAGCCGCACCACATGGGTTGGTTGCGGCATTTTCGGGGTGTCCCATGTGCCGTCGCAAAAAATCGCGATCCGTGCCATTGGCATTCTTCCTTTTCGCTTTATCTCGATCAGAAATTCCAGATTTGACCAGAAAGGTCCAGATGTCACGTCAAGCCACCGCCGTTCTCGCATGCATTTTAGCAATCCTCTTTGCCGCTTCGCCGCTTTTTGTGCCGGATTTTGGCGGCTTTGACGCCGACCAATTCCCTGTTCCGCAACAGGATCCTGCCGTGCAGCCTGCGGGCTATGCCTTTGCGATTTGGGGGGTGATCTATCTGTGGCTCATCGTAGGCTTGGGGTATGGCGCGTGGCAGCGCGGCGAGGATGGGGGCTGGCACGAGATGCGCAAGGCGCTGATCCCCTCGCTGGCCGTGGGCTGCGCGTGGTTGGCGGTTGCCGTGGCCAGCCCTGTCTATGCGTCAATCCTGATCTGGATCATGCTTGTCTCGGCGCTCGTTGCGCTGTTCCGCAGCCCGCGGGAGGACAAGTGGTTCGCCTCATGGCCGCTGGGCCTTTACGCAGGTTGGCTGAGTGCGGCATCCTGTGTATCGCTTGGACTGTTGGCCGCAGGATACGGGTATGTGGATGAAGGCACCGCAGCCTTGGGCGCAATTTTCCTCGCCTTGGTGATCGCCTCAGCGGTGCAAAGCCAGCTGGGCCGCGCGCCGACCTATGGCATCGCCGTGATATGGGCGCTGGTGGCGGTCGTTGTGCAGAACCTTGGCCAGAACACGACAGTCGCAGCCCTTGCGGCAGGCGGCGCACTGGCGCTGGCCCTTCCGACGTTCAAGGCCGCACGAAACGGCTGAGCGGGGCGGCGGAATTTTCAAAAATTCCGGGCCGTTTCCTGCAAAGGAAACGGTTACCTGCTGCCATCGTTGCGGTTGCTGCCGATATGTTTGCGCAGTTTGGACGGTGCCGCCTTCTTGCGCCCCTTATAGGGGTTCGCGTCAGACTGGCCGCGCATCCACAAACGGATCGGCGTGCCGGGCATGTCGAAATCAATCCGCAACCCGTTTACCAGATAGCGGCTATAGCTGTCTGGCACTTTGTCAGGGTGACTACACATCACCACAAAACCGGGCGGGCGGGTTTTGGCTTGGGTCATATAGCGCAGCTTGATGCGTTTGCCTTGGGGTGCGGGGGGCGGATGCGCCTCCAACATGCCCGACAGCCAGCGGTTCAGCTGCGCCGTGCTGACGCGGCGGTTCCACATCTCGTAGGCGCGCATGATCGCCTGGTGCAGACGGTCAAGGCCCCTGCCCGTCTTGGCCGACACGGTAATCAGCGGCGCACCTCGCAACTGCGGCAACAGCCGCTCGAAACTCTCTTTGAGTTCTTTGAGCTTGGCCTGACGGTCTTCTTCAATGTCCCATTTGTTCACGGCGACAACCACGGCGCGGCCTTCACGCTCGGCCAGATCGGCGATACGCAGGTCCTGCTGTTCAAACGGGATTTCGGCATCCAGCAGAACAACCACCACTTCCGCGAATTTCACCGCACGCAAGCCATCGCTGACGCTGAGCTTTTCCAGCTTTTCCTGCACCTTGGCCTTTTTGCGCATGCCCGCAGTGTCAAAAATCCGCATCGGCACAGGTTCGCTGTCAAAATCCGCCGCCCATTCGGTGGTAAGCGAGATCGCATCGCGGGTGATCCCCGCCTCTGGCCCCGTCAACAGACGGTCTTCTTTCAGAATCTGATTGATCAGCGTGGATTTACCCGCGTTCGGGCGGCCTACAACGGCCACTTGCAACGGGCGTGAACGGGTTGGCACGCGGACTTCGTCATCGTCTTCCTCGCCCACATCAACATCCACCTCTGGCGCGTCATCGCGGGCCTTTTCGGCATAGGCGTCGGCCAACGGCATCAAATGGGTATAGAGATCGTTCAAGCCTTCGCCGTGCTCGGCCGACAGGCGGATCGGCTCTCCAAGGCCCAGCGAATAGGCCTCAATCACGCCGGCATCGGCGGCTTTGCCCTCGGCCTTGTTGGCTGCCAGAATAACATGGGCCGAGCGTTTGCGCAGAATATCGGCGAATACCAGATCGGAGGGCGTGATCCCCACCCGCGCATCGACCATAAACAGGCAGATGTCGGCCATATCCACCGCACGCTCGGTCAGGCGGCGCATACGTCCCTGCAAACTGTCGTCGGTGACCTCTTCCAAGCCTGCCGTGTCAATCACGGTGAAACGCAGGTCGGCCAGCCGTGCCGCGCCTTCGCGCAAATCACGGGTCACGCCGGGTTGGTCATCGACCAAAGCCAGACGTTTGCCCACAAGGCGGTTGAACAGCGTGGATTTGCCCACATTGGGACGGCCCACAATGGCGAGGGTGAAGGACATGGTATGCTCCGAACGGGTCTAGACACGCGCCATAGCGCAAAGAAGCGCGGGGCGAAACCCCAACGCCCCGGCTTTAGAAGAACGCAGCGTTACAGGTCTGCGCCTTTAACGGTAGGCCAACAGCTGCCCCTTGGCCGAAACAACATACAGCGTGCGGCCCGCGATCACAGGTGCCGTTGTCGCCCCGCCGGGAATTTCAACCGAAGAGGCAAGCGCCCCGCTGGCTGGATCAAAGCTGCGCAGCACGCCGTCGCCCGAGGCGATGCGCACGCGGCCACCTGCCACAACGGGCGCATGGTGGGCCACTACGCGGCTTTGTTTCAAAGGCTTGCGTTCGGTAAAGTTCGGCAACGGCACGCTCCAGATCTTTGCGCCGTCGCTGGCATCAAGGCGGATCAGCTCGTTTACGTCGCTGATCGCAAATACGCTACCGCCCACAGGCCAAACAGCACCAATGGCGCCTTCACGCGCCGACCAGACCCGCGCCCCCGAGTTCACATCCAGCGCCGCAATACGCCCCGACTGGTTGCCCACATAGACGCGGTCACCCGACACGACAGGCGCCGAGGTCACATCAGACACGTTGCTGAGCGCGCGGCCTGCCCGTTTGCCCAGCACGGAGGCGTCCCAGCGGCTCAGCCCGCCTTGGCGGAACACGGCCTGCACTTCGCCCGAGCCGAAGGCAAAGATCGCCAGATCGGACGTCACCGCAGGGGCCGGAGCGCCCAGAACGTTTGTGGTGTCCTCCGAAGCCCCGACCTGCCACGCAACAGTGCCGTCTTTGCGGTTGATCGCCCAGCCGGTGTTGTCGCCAGACGTCAGATAGACCAGATCGCCCGACACAGTCGGCGTGCCTGAACCGCTGGCGTCCAATTGCTGTGTCCAGCGCACCTTGCCCGTGGCGGCCTCGACTGCGGCCAGCTCGCCGAAGCCGAGCGAGATATAGACAGTGCCGCGATCCTCTACCAGACCGCCGCCTGTCGCGTCGCCTTCTTGGTCGCGCGCGGGGCGCAGATCAACCTGCCACAGGGTTTCGCCCGCAGTGGAGGTGGCTGTCACGATGGACTGGCTATCAAGGGTAAAGACGCGCCCATTGGAGACAACGGGTGCGGCAGTGATGCGGAACTTGCGGCTGTCGCCGTTGCCGATGGGGGCCGACCACGCAAGCGCGGGTGATGCGGCCAAAGCAGGGTGGCTGACCCGCGCCGCAGGGCTGCCCGGAGTTTGCGCCCAATTGGCGTTGGCTTTTGCCCGGGGCAACGAAATTTTGGCTGTTCGGTTGCCCGCAAATTCCACCTGCCCTTGCACAATTCCGTCATCGCTTTGCAGGACCGAGCGTACATCTTCACGCACACCGGGCAGCACGACCTGAGGCTCGGTGCAGGCGGTCAGCGCGGTGATGCCGCCCAGCAGGGCCAGAACCATGCCGTTGCGTGGTGCAAAGTTTTTGGCCGTGCGGCGCTTTGAAAAGCTGTGTTGTGTCATTGCCTGCTCACTCCGGTCTGCGTGATGCCCTGTTTGCGGTATCCCGTTGATACATGCAAACCGCGCCCGCGACATCCTTATCCGTTACTTTCAGTGATGAGGCCCGACGTCAGATCAGGCTCCCCGCCCAAGGCTACAATCACCTGCAATGCGCGTTGTTGCAAGTCTGGCGTGACGCCTGCATCATTCAGCACCGCCTGATAGGTTGCAATCGCAGCCTCGGTGTCGCCCTGCTGGATCGCAATCAGCGCCAATTGCTCTTGGGCCAGCAGGCCCAATGGGCCACCCACAGCGGCCAAAGCCTCGAAACCCTGCTTGCGTGTGTCGGCGTCCATCGTTTCGGCCTGAAGGGTCAGCGCCTTGAAGCTGGCGATCTGGCGGTAAACCTGCGGAATATCCCCGTTCACCGAAACCTCGTTGAGGGTGGCGATCGCGCCGTCCAGATCATCCGCCGAAAGTTGCTCGGACGCGGTCAGCATCGACAAAACGGCGTCTGCTTGCGCACTGCCGCCTTCAATCCCTTGCAGCGCCGTGGCACGCACTGCGGCATCATCGCTGTCCAAAGCGGCAAGAACGGCATCGCCCAAACCTTCGGCCTGTGCGCGGGCCTGCGCCTTGCGGTATTCCGAAAACGCGGCCCCACCTACGATCAAAAGCACTGCCAAGACAGCGATCCAGCCATATTTCTTGAGCTTCGCCATCATCTGATCGCGACGCAGCTCTTCGGTGACTTCTTCGATAAATCCGTCGCTATTGCTCATCCGCGCGTGACCTTTAACAAATCTGTTTTGCCTCTCTTAACGAAGCTACAGGACCAAGCCAAGACCGAAGCGAACCACGCCCGCACTATTGCCCAGCGGCGCGGGGCCGCAAAATTCGGTCTATCAGGCGCAAAAAACCCCGATCTGAACTAGTCGGTTTACGTTCCATGCAGTACACAGCCTCCATCTGCAGGCGCGCGCGGAGCCCTATGCCGCCAACTCTCCTGCTGCTGAATATATGAGGCATCCACATGCGTTTCTTCCCCCTCCTCGCGGCCGCCATCCTTGCTGGCCTCATGTACCTGGCCATTTTCGAGCGGCCCAGCCTGATGGCATTTTTCGGTAGTGACGCAGAAGAGGCCGAGGAAACGGCAACGCCGGATCAGGCGGCTTCTGCCGTTCCGGAAAGCACGCAGTTGGTGCGGGTGGTGGTCAAAACGCTCACCGCGCAGCAAATCGACAGCGCGGTGGTCCTGCGCGGACAAACCTCTGCGGCGCGGCAGGTTGATGTCCGCGCCGAGACATCGGCCGTTGTCGTGTCAGAGCCGCTGCGCAAGGGGGCCTCGATCACGCAGGGGCAGGAAATGTGCCGTCTGGACGAAGGCACGCGGCAGGCCGCATTGGCTCAGGCGCAGGCGCAACTCTCCGAGGCGCAATCACGCGTCCCTGAATCAGAATCCCGCGTGCTGGAGGCGCAGGCCCGTCTGGACGAGGCATTGATTAACCAGAACGCCTCGTCGCGGCTGAATGCCGACGGCTTTGCCTCGACCACGCGGTTGGCCAGTGCCGATGCCGCCGTGGCCGCCGCCCAAGCAAGCGTCAGCACCGCCCAGTCGGGCCTGCGGGCTGCGAAGTCAGGGATTGAAGCTGCCCAAGCCGCCGTAGCAGGGGCCCAGACCGAACTGGGCCGTCTGGTCATCAAAGCGCCCTTCAGCGGCCTGTTGGAAAGCGACACAGCCGAGCTGGGCACGCTACTGCAACCCGGTGCGCTGTGCGGCACGATCATCCAGCTTGATCCCGTCAAACTGGTTGGCTATCTGCCCGAAACCGAGGTTAACCGCGTGACGATTGGTGCGCAGGCTGGTGCGCGACTGGCCGCAGGCGGCAACGAAGTGCGCGGCAAGGTGACCTTTATCTCGCGCTCTGCCGATCCGCAGACACGCACCTTCCTGACCGAAATCGAAGTCCCCAACCCCGATCTGGCCATTCGTGACGGGCAGACGGCGGAAATCCTGATCGCCTCTGCCGGAGCGGATGCGCATCTGGTCCCGCAAAGCGCGCTGACGCTGAATGCCGAAGGCACCATCGGCCTGCGCACGGTGGACGCAACCAACACCGTACAGTTCCAAGCGGTCAAAATCGTGCGCGACACGGTCGACGGCATCTGGGTCACGGGCCTGCCCGCGCAGGCGGATGTGATCGTCGTGGGACAGGAATACGTAATTGAAGGCGTGCAGGTCGCGCCGACCCCGTGGGAGGCAACCCAATGACGGGTATCGTCGACTGGGCCGCCTCGCGCGCCCGCATGGTGCTGGCCTTCATTCTGCTGAGCCTCGTCGTGGGCGCCTTTGCCTATACCACCCTACCCAAAGAGGGTGAGCCGGACATCGAAATCCCCGCGCTGTTTGTGTCCGTCCCCTTCCCCGGCATTTCGGCCGCGGATTCCGAGACTCTGCTGCTCAAACCCATGGAAACCGAGCTGAGCGATCTGGACGGTTTGAAAACCATGACAGGCACGGCGGCCGAGAACTATGCGGGCCTTGCGCTTGAGTTCGAATTCGGCTGGGACAAGACCTCGATCATTGCGGATGTGCGCGATGCGATGGGCACGGCGGAAGCGCTGTTTCCCGACGGGGCCGAGACCTATTCCATCAACGAGATCAACTTTTCCGAATTCCCGATCATCATCGTCAACCTAACAGGCCCCGTGCCAGAGCGCACGATGGCACGCTATGCCAAGCAGCTTCAGGACGATCTGGAAGGCATGGACGCGGTGCTGGAGGCGGGCATTGCAGGCAACCGCGACGAGATGCTGGAGGTGCTGATCGACCCGCTCAAGCTGGAGGCCTATAACGTCACCGCGAACGAGCTGATCAGCACGGTCCAAAACAACAACCAGCTGATTGCCGCGGGCGAAATCGAAAACGCCAATGGGGCATTCTCGGTCAAAATCCCGTCAAGCTTTGACGAGCCGCGCGATGTTTATAACCTGCCCGTAAAAACCAATGGCGACCGTGTGGTCACTTTGGGCGATCTGGCAGATATTCACCTCACATTCGAAGACCGCCTTGGCACCGCCCGTTTCGACGGCGAATCCTCGGTCGCGTTGCAGGTGGTGAAACGCAAAGGTTTCAACCTGATCGACACCGCCACCGCGGTAAAGGAGATGGTCGCGCAGCGCAGCGCCAACTGGCCCGAAGAGCTGCGCACAGCCGTCGAAGTCGGCACCTCCAACGACCAAAGCCGCGTTGTGGACAGCATGGTGCAACAGCTTTTGGGATCTGTCTTTACGGCGATTGCGCTGGTGATGATTGTGGTGCTGGCAGCCCTTGGTATTCGTGCGGCGTTGCTGGTGGGGTTTGCGATCCCGACATCGTTCCTTTTGTGTTTCGCTTTCTTGGCGCTAATGGGAATTTCGATTTCGAACATTGTGATGTTCGGCCTGATCTTGGCCGTGGGGATGCTGGTGGACAGTGCGATTGTGGTGGTCGAATACGCCGACCAACAACAGCAAAAGGGCAAAGCCCCGATGGAGGCTTATGTCGACGCGGCCAAGCGGATGTTCTGGCCTGTAATCTCGTCCACCGCGACAACGCTTTGCGCGTTTCTGCCGATGCTCTTCTGGCCCGGCGTGCCGGGGCAATTCATGGGAATGTTGCCTGTGACACTGATCTTTGTGCTGTCTGCCTCGCTGGTTGTGGCGCTGGTCTATTTGCCCGTTATGGGCGGCGTAACCGGCACGCTTGAGCAGTGGATGGCCTCCAACATGGAGCGGATCGCCTCGCTGCCGTGGTATCTGCACCTGTTGCTGTTCCCTGCCGCTTTTGTAATGATCTTTCCCGCGATAGCCTTGCTGGCGCCTGCGGGCGCTGGCCAATCAGGGCTGATCTTTGGGTGGATCGGGGCGCAATTTGCAGGCATGGACGGGCTTGACCTGCTCACCTCTGTGATCCCGACATTCGCAGTTGTCTTTGGGCTGGTGATGGTGGCGGTGGCTGTGCTGCTGGTGGCGTTGGGTGGTTTCATGCTGTTCCTGCTAACGCTGTTTGCCGTGCTGACGCGCATGGGCAAATGGGGCCGCTGGATCGCGGCGCGGCTGTTCCGCCGTCAGCCCGACCGCATCAACGCAGGCTACAAACGCTCGTTCTTCGGGCATATGATCGAGGCGATCACGGGCAACCCCGTCATGCCCTTGGTCATGTGCGGCATCGTCTTTGTCTTTGTCGGCACCACGCTGATCTTCTTTGGCAACAACTCCAAAGGCGTCGAATTCTTTGTGGAATCCGAACCCGAGCAGGCCATCGTCTATGTGCTGGCCCGCGGGAACATGTCGCTGAGCGAAAAGGACGATCTGCTGCGTCAGGCCGAACAGGTCGTACTGGACCACCCCGGCATCGCCACGGCATTCGCCTTTGCGGGCGAAGGCGGGCTGGACAGCAACACGGGCGGCTCTCAGGCCCCCAAAGACCTTGTCGGCCAAGTCCAGTTCGAGACGATCCCGTGGGAAGAACGCGCCCTGCGCCCCGAACTGGACGGGGATATCGTCATCGCAGAGCTGACCGAGGACCTCGCCGCGATCCCCGGCATCCAGATCGAGGTCTTGTCGCTGGACCGTGGCCCTGCCTCGGGCAAGCCTGTGCATCTGCGCCTCAAAGCCGACCGGTTTGACGATCTGGTTGCCGCGACAGCGCAGGCGCGATCCTATTTCAACGCCGTGCCGGGCCTGACCCTGATCGAAGACACGCGCCCCCTGCCCGGCATCGACTGGCAGATCGACGTGGATGTGGAAAAAGCAGGCCGCTACGGCGCGGATGTCCTCAGCGTGGGGGCGATGGTGCAACTGGTCACGCGCGGGCTGTTGCTGGATACCATGCGGGTCGACACCTCGGACGAAGAGATCGAGATCCGCGTGCGCCTGCCCGAAAAGGACCGCCTGCTCAGCACGCTTGATACGCTCAAGGTGCGCACGCCCGACGGGCTAATCCCGCTGAGCAATTTCATCACCCGCACTCCCGTCCCGAAACTGGCCGAGATCAACCGCATTGACCAGAAGCGCTATATGGACGTGAAGGCCGATGTGACACCGGGCCTGATGAAGATCGTCGCCGCCACCCGCGCGGGCGAAGACGCGGCCGAGGCGCCCACCCTCGCCACCCTGCGCCCTGCGGGGGGTGATGCCGATTTCACCACGATCGAAGGCGACAAATTCAAGGTCACAGACCGCACCGAAGCGGGACGCGACATCGATCTGCAAGCGGGCTACGACAGGCTGGAGCTGCGGCTGGTCCCCGTCAACGCGAACGAGCGGATTGCAGAGATTACCAAATGGCTCGACACCTCCCCCCTGCCCGATGATGTCACCTTCGAATGGACGGGCGATCAGGAAGATCAGGCCGAAAGCCAGGCCTTCCTCAGCTCGGCCTTCACGGCGGCACTGGGGCTGATGTTCATCATCCTGCTGGCACAGTTCAACTCTTTCTATAACGCAGTGCTGGTGCTGGTTGCGGTGGTGCTGTCGACCACAGGAGTTCTGATCGGGATGCTGGTGATGGACCAGACGTTCAGCATTATTATGACAGGCACAGGGATTGTCGCGCTGGCGGGCATTGTGGTGAACAACAACATCATCCTGATCGACACCTATCAGGAGTTCAGCCAGTACATGCCGCGGATCGAGGCGATCATCCGCACCGCCCAAGCGCGCATTCGGCCTGTGCTGCTCACCACGATCACCACAATGGCGGGGCTTGCGCCGATGATGTTCGGCCTATCGCTCGACTTTGCCGAGGGTGGATACACCATCGACAGCCCCACGGCGCTGTGGTGGAAGCAGCTGGCAACGGCGGTGGTCTTTGGCCTTGGCGTGGCGACGGTGCTGACGCTGATGGTGACGCCCTCGCTGCTGGCGATCCGCGTCTGGGCCAGCACATATGCCCACTGGATTGCCCGCCTGCTGGCGCGTATGTCGATGGGTCGCGCCAGCCGTGCCGCCCGCGACTGGGCCCTGCAACGCGACGCCAAACGCGCCCCCGCGAACGAGCTGATCTGGAGCGACGACAGCTTTGAGCCCGCAACCCGGGTCAAGCCCGCCGAATAGCTACGGCCAAGCCTGAGCGGTTATTCAATTTGCGGTTGTTCACTTTATTGTGACAGATCCCCCCTCGCACGGCCTGTGTGAAGGGGGGTATCGTTCGATCTCCCGAACCTCAAAAGGAACACCCGATGCGTAACGCTTTGAAACCGCTGATGGCGGCTGCCGCCCTGACGCTTGCCGTGACTGGGGCACAGGCCGAAATGGTCCACAAAACCAGCCCCCACAGTGTCGCCGCAACCATGGACCGCTTGCAGGCCGCCGTAACGGGCGCAGGCGCCACAGTCTTTGCCCGCGTCGATCACGCAGCAGGCGCAACAAAAGCCGAGATGGATTTGCGTCCCACGCAGCTGTTGATTTTTGGCAACCCAAAGCTGGGCACCCCCGCCATGCTGGACGCACAGACCGCGGGGCTTGATCTGCCGTTGCGCGTGCTGGCCTATGCCGATGACAAAGGCGTGGTCCACGTGACCTATCACAGCCCCGCCACACTGGCCGAAACCCACGGCCTGCCAAAGGACGCAAAATACATCAAGATGATGACCGGCGCTTTGGACAAGCTCACCGGTAAGGCGATCGCAGCAGAGTAAATCCTGCCGCCTCCTGAGGACTGACCGAAAGACAGGCGCGCGCAAAATATGGCGTCAGGCCCTTGGGCCTGACATTTGCTTCAAGACTGGTTGGTTACTCTTCGTTTTGCTGACGATGCCACAGCTGGGCATACCGCCCGTCTTGCGCGATCAACGCCTC
This sequence comes from Sulfitobacter aquimarinus, assembly GCF_040149565.1. NCBI lineage: Bacteria > Pseudomonadati > Pseudomonadota > Alphaproteobacteria > Rhodobacterales > Roseobacteraceae > Sulfitobacter > Sulfitobacter aquimarinus. The sequence continues at coordinate 538,044 of NZ_JBEFLO010000002.1, read as the reverse complement.
ATGGGTGCCTTGCTCGACCACATGACCTTGCTCCAGCACGATGATCTGGTCCGCTTCCGCGATGGTGCTGAGGCGGTGCGCAATGGTCACAACCGTGCGCCCCTTGCCTGCACGGCGCAGCGCATCCTGAATCTCGTGCTCTGTCTCACTGTCCAGCGCACTTGTCGCCTCGTCCAGCAACAGGATCGGCGGATCTTTCAGAAGCGTACGCGCAATGCCCACCCGCTGCTTTTCACCGCCCGACAGCTTCAGCCCACGCTCGCCCACCGAGGTGTCGTAGCCTTCGGGTAGGCTGGTTATAAAGTCGTGGATTTGCGCCGCCCGCGCGGCCTCTTCGATCTGGGCTTGGGTCGCGCCATCGCGCCCGTAGGCGATGTTATAGCCGATGGTGTCGTTGAACAGCACCGTGTCCTGCGGCACCACGCCAATCTGGCGATGCAGCGAGTTTTGCGTCACATCGCGCACGTCTTGCCCGTCGATGCTCAGGCTACCGCCCTGCACATCATAGAACCGGAACAACAGCCGCCCGATGGTCGATTTGCCCGATCCGGTCGAGCCGACAATGGCCACCATTTGCCCGGGCTCTGCCGTCAGGTTCACGCCTTTCAGGATCTGGCGGTCATCGTTATAGCCGAACTCAACGTCTTTCAATTCAATCCGCCCGCCCGACACCTTCAACATCGGCGCATCGGGCTTGTCTGTAATCTCGGCGGGCTGTTCCAGCAGATCAAACATCTGCCCCATGTCCACCAACGCCTGCCTGATCTCGCGGTAGACCGTGCCAAGGAAATTCAGCGGCACGGTGATCTGGATCATATAGGCGTTCACCATCACAAATTCGCCCACCGTCAGCGTGCCGTCCTGCACGCCATAAGCCGCCATGACCATCACGGCCACCAGCCCTGCGGTGATGATCACCGCCTGACCAAAGTTCAGCGCAGCAAGCGAGTAATTCGTCTTGATCGCCGCTTCTTCGTATTTCTCCATCGCGCTGTCATAGCGACCTGCCTCGCGGGCCTCGGCCCCGAAGTATTTCACCGTCTCATAGTTCAGCAGGCTGTCGATGGCTTTCTGGTTGGCGTCGGTGTCTTGATCATTCATCTGGCGGCGCAATTTCACGCGCCATTCGGTCACGGCAAAGGTGAACCAGACGTAAAACGCGATGGTGACGGCCACCACGCCCATATAGCTGGCATCGAACTGGATCGTGAGGATGATCCCGATCAACAGCAGCTCCAAAATCAGCGGTCCGATGCTGAATAGCAAAAACCGCAGCAGGAATTCGACGCCCTTCACGCCACGCTCGATGATCCGGCTGAGGCCGCCGGTCTTGCGCGTCATGTGGTAGCGCATGGAAAGGCGGTGGATGTGGTTGAACGTCTCAAGCGCCAGCATCCGCAAAGCGCGCTGTGCCACCCGCGCAAAGATCGCATCGCGCAGCTGTTGGAAACCGACGCCCATCAGCCGCGCCATGCCGTAAGCGACAGTCAGGCCAACGGCCCCCAGCGCCAGCATCGGCACGCCCTCACCCGCCAGCGCGTCGACGGCACCGCGGTAAAACTGCGGCGTGGCGACAATTACCAGCTTCGAGACGACAAGCGCCAGCATCGCCCAGATCACCCGCTTGCGCACCCACGGCATATCCGCAGGCCACAGATAGGGTGCCACCTTGCGCAGCACGCGCAGGGACGACTGGCGTTCTTGCTCGGTGGCGATTTCTTCTTCGGTCATGGCCGGTTTGGCCTGTGCCGTTCTAGATGTGTTTGGGGCGGCTTGGTCTTTGGAGGCGGGTGTATCGCGGGTCATGTAGGTTCCTATGCAGTCACCCGACTACATAGGTCTCTTTGCCCCCAAGGGCCACCTTAGTTCGGCAAATCGAATATCTGACCAGGATAGATCAGATCGGGATTGCGGATGCTGTCCGCGTTCGCCTCGAACACCCGCACGAACAACGTGCCGTCGCCGTACCGTTCACGCGCAATAGCCCACAGCGTGGCACCCGTTTGCACGGTGATGGATTTCACAGGGCCGTCTTGCACAGCACTGGCCTGCGCCAGCACTTCGGCAGATTCGCGTTTAAAGGGCGTCTCGACGCGGCTGCTTACGGTGCCTTCCGCGCTGACCTCGTCCACGCGCAGGGTATAAATCCCCTCGTCCACATTCGGCAGATCGCCGCGCCAGCGGCCATCGTCATCCACCGAGAGCGTCACAACCGAGCGATTATCAAGATAGACCCGCACCCGCGCCGTATCCGCCTGCGCCCGCCCCGACAGCTGCACAGCGCCCAGATCGGAATAGCCGATGGTATCCAGCGCAATCGCCGTCATCGCCTGCGGCCTTGCCGCCTGCAACAGTTGCACCCCGCTGGCGTCGGATTTCAACACAGCCACAGGTGCAGGAGTGGTCTCGGTCTGCGCCACAGGCTCGCCATCGGTTGGCGCAGCCGGCAATTCGGTATCGGCCTGAGCCAGCGCATCCGTTCGCGTTGGCGCGGCGGGCGCCTGCGTATCTGCCTGAGCTTCGTCTTCAGGCGCGGGCTGTACGGGTTGTGCCGCAGGGGCAAGGATGATCTCATCCAACGAGGCGGTCTTCTCCTCTCCGCTGCTGGCGGACAGGCTGACCACTTGCGCAGCCGCAGTCGGGGCCAGCACCGCAATGGCCGCGAACCCGCCGCTCCCGTCTGCTTTGGCAGTGGCGACCTGCTCTCCGTCCAGCAAGATGGCCACATCGCTGAGCGGCTCGGCACGGCCCGCGATGATGGTTGTGCCATCCGCCTCACGGCGCAATTCGTCGAAACTGGGGGCAAGGGGGGCGGATGGCTCCGCGCTTGCCAGCTGGTCTGCGTCGACTGTCTGGGCGCTGGAGCTGTCTTGTTGTGCGGTGGGCGCTGGGGCCGCGTCGCTGTCGGGCGTGCGCATCGGCGTGCCGAACCCGATATAGGCGCCAAGAGCCAAAGCCACGCACATGCCCCCACCCGCAAGAACCGCGCCTGCGTTGCCCCCTAAAGCTGCCGATAATTTGGTCATTCATTCGCGCCTTTGTGCCTTGCGCGTTTTCCACGCGTTGAGGCTTTGTACCGCGCAGGGTAGGATCGGTCAAAGCCGCAGGTCGGCTTATGCCATTTTCGTGAAAACCGATGCAAAGGGTCCCCCATGTCTGTGAAATCAATCTGTGTCTTCTGCGGCTCGCGCGCCGGCGACACGCCCGCCTTTACCACTGTGGCCGAAACCATGGGCCAAGGCATTGCCGCACGCGGCTGGCGGCTGGTCTACGGCGCGGGTGATGTGGGGCTGATGGGCAGTGTCGCCCGCAGCGCCCAAGCCGCAGGCGGCGATACGTTTGGCGTAATCCCCCAGCATCTGGTGGACTGGGAAGTCGGCAAGACCGACCTGACCACCTACATCGTCACCGAAACCATGCACGAGCGTAAGAAGGTCATGGTCATGAATGCGGACGCCTTTGTGGTGCTGCCCGGTGGCGCAGGGTCGCTGGATGAGCTGTTCGAGGTTCTGACATGGCGGCAATTGGACCTGCATGAAAAGCCGATTTACGTCGTGAATACAGATGGCTACTGGGACCCGCTCATGCAGTTGATGAAGAACATCACAGGGCGCGGGTTTGCCGATGACAGCTTGCTTGAGTTTGTGACATGGGTCGAGGACGCCGATGCGGCGCTGGAGGGCTTGGCGCAGGTTCTAGCCTGACCGGTCGCGCAGGTTTCATAAAAAAAGCCCCGCAGCGATATGCTTGCGGGGCTTTCCGTTTCTAAGGTTAAGAAACCTAGGGCTTCCATGCGGGAGGCAACGTTGTCCCAGTTCACCCAGCGTATGGCGAAGCCATGCGCAAGGTCACTGGGAGAGCTGCGCTTGCTATTACATGCGGGACGCGACGTTGTCCCAGTTGACAAGATTGTCGAGGAAGTTGGTCAGGTAGTCGGGGCGCGCATTGCGGAAGTCGATGTAATAGGAATGCTCCCACACGTCACAGCCCAGCAGCGCGGTCTGGCCAAAGCACAGCGGGTTTACGCCGTTCTCGGTCTTGGTGACCTTCAGGCCGCCGTCAGTGTCCTTCACCAACCACGCCCAGCCCGAGCCGAACTGGCCCGCGCCTGCGGCTTTGAACTCGTCCTTGAACTTGTCGACCGAGCCAAAGCTCTCGACCAGTGCCTTTTCCAGCTCGGAGGGCATGGCGGATTTGTTCGGGCCCATCATTTCCCAGAACTGGTTGTGGTTCCACAGCTGGGAGATGTTGTTGAAGATACCGCTTTGCGCAACAGCTGTGCCGTCATAGGTGCCTTTGATGATCTCTTCGAGAGATTTGCCGGCCCATTCCGTGCCTTCGATCGCTTTGTTGCCGTTCACGACATAGGCGTTGTGGTGCTTGTCATGGTGGAATTCCAGCGTCTCGGCGCTCATGCCGTGGGCGGCAAGGGCATCGTGGGCATAGGGAAGATCGGGAAGTTCAAAAGCCATAATATGGGCCTCCTGTTAACGGGATTTCTATCCCGCTAAATGGAGGGCGTTTTGGCCTCGCGTCAAGGCGATACCATAAGATGAATGCCCTTTAGCCCTGTTCCCGCCGATATGCTGTACAAATTCAGCCCGTTCTTTTCTTGCAGCTCCCCCCGCTGCGCAGCCCTTTGTCATAGCCATGCGGGATGGCCGTCAGATCGACCTTGCCCGACTTTTTGCCGATCGAGGCGCGGTAATCAAAGTCGGCAAAGCTGGTGCCGTTGTCCGCCTTTGCCCCTTTCACGGTCCATTTCACAACCGCACGGCTGGCGTTATTGCGCAATACCGTGCCCTTGATCGGCCCCCCTGCAAAATGCAGGATAACCGCGTCCACAGCCTTAACAGAGCCGTCCTTCGCAAAGATCAGCGCAATCTTGGGCGAAATCCAGCCTTGGCTGCGCGATGCGTCTGCCATGTCGCATTCATACATGAACGCCTCGGCCGATACGGCGGGCGTGGCCCCTAAGGCAAGCGCCACACAAGCGGCAAAAATTCTCGATTTAGAGCGGCGCATAGGTTGGGTTCCTTAAAGTCGAAGTTCCCCCAACCTATCCGATTACACCGAAGGGTCAAGGCGACGTCGCCGCACATGCCCTGATTTGCCCCTAGAATGCATCCACTTCCGAGCCGGGCTGTGCCGCGACGCCCAGCACATCGAACACGTATTGCGCGACCGAACGGAAGCAAACCACATGAAACACATCCGCCTCGGGCATCCAGAAGGCGGCGGGCACTTGGGCGATGCGTGTGCGGCGGAACATGCCGGTGGTGAACTGGGCGGGGGCCAGATCAACGGGGGCGAGTTTGGCCATAACCTCCCGCGCACGAGGGCCGCGCACCTCGAACACCGCGCGAGCGTCTGAGACGTTCACGCATAGCGCATGTTGTTTGGCCAGCTTGGTATTCAGCGCCGCGACTTTCTCGCCTGCCTCGGCATAGTCGCACATGACCAGCAATTCGTCGGGTGACATCCACGCGATTCCGTCTGTGCCGCTTTGGGCGCAGGTGCGGATGTCTGGCACAGCCACACCTGCCACAGACGCGACAGCTTTGGTAAAGCTGCGGGCCGACAGGTCGCCGCGCAGGGTGATCATGCCGCGTGGTCCCAGCTCAGTGATTTGGGCGATGCCCGTGGCAAAGGCCGCGCCGTTCAAAGCGGATACTGGCTCAGACATTTTGCTTCTCCCCGTCTTTGTCATAGAACACCGGATCGACGATCCGTGCGCTGTAGGTTTTGCCGTCAGTTCCGGGGAACTCCAGCACCTCTCCCATGCGGTCAGGCCCGTGATGCACCAGCCCCATGGCGATCCCCTTGCCCAACGTGGGTGAATGGTAGCTGGAAGTGACGCGCCCGATCATCTTGCGCTGACCGTTGGCGTTGGTCCCCTCGCCCACGGCATAGGCACCGTCGGGCAGTGTGCTGCCGTCTGTGGTCTCAAGACCCACCAGTTTCCAGCGGTTCGGGTCTGCCATATGGCTGCGCTGGTGGGCGCGTTTGCCAAGGTAGTCCTCTTTCTTCTTGCTCAGCGCCCAGTGCAGGCCAAGGTCTTGGGGGATGACGGTGCCGTCCGTCTCGTCCCCGATCATGATAAAGCCTTTCTCGGCCCGCAGGATGTGCAAGCATTCGGTGCCATAAGGCATCACGCCCAGATCGGCCCCCACAGCCATCAGCGCATCCCAGAAGGCCTGGCCGTGGCTAGCATCGACCGCGATCTCGTAACTCAGCTCGCCCGAGAAGGAGATGCGGTAGACGCGGACCTTGAAGCCGCCAATCACACCGTCCGCCCACTCCATAAAGCCAAGCGCCTCTTTACTGACGTCCATGCCGCCGAGGCTTTCCAGCGCCTTGCGGGCGTTAGGGCCCACCACGGCGACCTGCGCATATTGCTCGGTCACATTGGCGACATAGACCTTCATGTCCCACCATTCGGTTTGCAGCCATTCCTCCATATGGGCATGGATCGATTCCGCGCCGCCCGTGGTCGTGTGGCACAGCCATGTGTCCTCGTCGATGCGGGCGACAACGCCGTCGTCAATGAGGAACCCGTTGTCGTTGCACATCAGCCCATAGCGGCATTTGCCGATCTTCAGCGTGCTCATCATGTTGGTGTAAAGCATATCAAGGAACTTGCCTGCATCCGGCCCCTTAACCACCAGCTTGCCAAGGGTCGAGGCATCGAGCAGGCCCATGTTCGTCCGCGTGTTGGTGACTTCGCGCATCACGGCATCATGGGTGCTTTCGCCTGATTGCTTGTAGGCATAGGGACGGCGCCATTGGCCGACAGGCTCCCACTCGGCGCCGTTCGCTTCGTTCCAGTCATGCATGGGTGTGCGGCGGACGGGCTGGAAGGCCGCGCCGCGTGCCTCACCGCCGATCGACGCCATCGAGATGGGGTGATACGGCGGGCGGAAAGTGGTGGTGCCCACGGTGGGTATATCTTCACCCAAAGCATTAGCAAGGGTCGCGAGACCATTGATATTACTCAATTTACCCTGATCCGTCGCCATGCCCAAAGTGGTATAGCGTTTGGCGTGTTCGACGCTGACAAAACCTTCCTGCGCAGCCAGCCGCACGTCCGAAACTTTGACGTCGTTCTGGTAATCCAGCCACGCCTTTTCGCGCAGCTTCACGCTGGCCCCTTGCGGCATCAACCAGACGGGAGCCATGGGCGCTTCCTCGCGCCGCTCCCCTTGGGAAGCTTTGGTGCCACGCGGCAGTTTCATGCCCAGACAGCGCAGCGTGCCATCAGCCGCCGCATAAGCATCGTTGAGCAGATCATCCAGCGCGAAGCTGCCAGAGGCCGCCCCTGCGGTAGAGACAAACTGCCCCCCGTCCGCACCTTTTGGCGGGCGGTCAGGGTCTGGGCTGAAACAGGCGTTTGCCTCGTCCCAGAACAGCTTGCCGCCGCAGTGGGACCACAGGTGGACAACAGGGCTCCACCCGCCTGACATGGCAACGGCGTCACACGGAATTTCTTCCAGCACCGCGCCTTCGCCCGCTTGGGAGCAGACAGCAACGCCTGTCACCCGCTTGCCGCCTTTGACCGAGGCGATACCGTGGCCCATCAGCACACGAATGCCCAGCGCCTTTGCCTGCGCCATTGCTTCGCTGTCTTGCGGCAGCACGCGGGCGTCGATGATGGCAGGCACGTCGAGGCCTGCGTGTTTGAGGGCAATCGCCGTGAGGTAGGCATCGTCGTTATTGGTTACCACCACCGTGCGGTCGCCCACCGAGACGCCGTAATTGACCACATAGTCGCGCATCGAGGCGGCCAGCATGACACCGGGAATGTCGTTACCCGCAAAGCTGAGCGGGCGTTCAATCGCCCCCGTTGCCGTGATCACATGCCCTGCTCGCACGCGCCACAGGCGGTGGCGGGGGCCGATCGCGTCGGGGTCGTGGTCGGTCAACCGCTCGTATCCCAGCACATAGCCGTGGTCGTAGACCCCTGCGCCCATGCAGCGGGTGCGCAGGGTAACGTTCTCCATCCCCTCAAGCTGGGCAATCGTCGCGTCGATCCAGTCCTGCGCGGGCATGCCGTCAATCTCGCCCCCGTCGACAGGCGTGCGGCCACCCCAATGGGCGGTTTGCTCCATCAGTATCACGCGGGCACCGGACAGGGCCGCGGCGCGGGCGGCTTCCAGCCCTGCAACACCGCCACCGACGATCAGCACATCGCAGAAGGCATAGAAATGCTCGTACGTGTCTTCATCGCGGGCCTTCGGGGCGCGGCCAAGGCCAGCAGAGTGGCGGATGATCGGCTCGTAGACATGCTTCCACAAGGGGCGCGGGTGGATGAACATCTTGTAGTAAAAGCCTGCGGGCAAAAAGCGGCTGAGGTGCTTGTTGATCGCACCTACGTCGAACTCAAGGCTGGGCCAGTGGTTCTGGCTCTCGGCGCGCAGACCCTCGAACAGCTCGGTCGTGGTGACGCGGGCGTTCGGCTCGAAATTGCCTTCGGTGCCGAGGTTGACCAGACCGTTGGGTTCTTCGGGACCAGCGGCCACGATGCCACGCGGACGGTGGTATTTGAACGAGCGGCCGACCAGCATTTGGTCGTTGGCCAGCAGGGCGGAGGCGAGTGTGTCGCCCTCGAAGCCGCTCATGTGGCGTCCGTTGAAGCGAAATTTGACGGGGGTGGCTTTGTTCAGCAGGCGGCCACCAGTGGCGAGACGGGTGCTCATATATCGGCTCCAGCGCGGGTTGTGGATGCGGGATTGAGTTTAAGGGCAAAGAAAAGAAGGGACATCAGATGGCGTCGCGCCAACCGGGGCGTTTTGCGTCGATTTGAGCGAGTAATTCTTCGGGCGGGGTGTAGGTTTGGGCGCTGTAGGTGCCGAAGACTTCGAGGGTCATCGTGCAACGCGCCATGTGGAACCACTTGCCGCAGCCGTTCTGGTGGCGCCAGCGCTCAAAATGCACGCCTTTGGGGTTTTTGCGCATGAACAGATAGGTTTCCATCTGGTCATCGGTGGAGCCTACGGTGTGGCGGGTGATATGCGCCTCGCCGTGGGCGTGGAATTCGGTTTCCTCGGCTGTGATGCCGCAGTTGGGGCAGGATACGATCAGCATGGGCAGTCTCCAGACTTTGAAGAATGACAGGGAGCGGCGGTCGAAAGGGTCCGCTGCCATAACGCAAAAAGGCTGTCTCTTGAGAAAGAGACAGCCGTCAAGTTCGTCACCGGATTGGTGGTGGTTTTATTCCGAAGCGGCGCCTGCTGCTGCGTCTGCAGCGCCTTCAACGGCGTCTGCAGCACCTTCGACGGTGATGTTGACATCGTTTGCACCCGCGCCTTCAAAGCTGCCGCCAAAGACGAAATATGCGAGAACGCCGACCACCACGACAAGCGCGCCGACAATGAAACCCATGCCGGAGCCACCGCCGGTTGTGGTTGTTGTCGTGGTTGTATTCTGACGTTCAACGGCTGGTTGTTGCTGTGCCATGTTCTTTGTTCCTTTGGTCTGTTTGTTTCATTAACAACAGACAAGGCGCCCGAAAGGTTCCATCCTTTTCCGACAACTTCAGACATCCGCGGTGCGCACAGTGCATACATCAATGCGCTACCCCCGCTGCAACACTTTCGTCGATGAAGCGACCTTCGACGAACCGCTCCAGCCCGAAGGCGTCGGTGAGGGGTGAGTAGCCCTTTGCCATCAGCTCGGCCATGGCCCAGCCGGAGCCAGGGATGGCTTTGAAGCCGCCAGTACCCCAGCCGCAGTTGATGAACACGCCGTCGACGGGCGTTTTGCTGAGGATGGGAGAGCGGTCGCCCGTGACGTCCACGATGCCGCCCCATTGGCGCAGCATTTTGAGGCGGGAGACCATTGGGAATGTCTCGACCAATGCGCGGACCGTTTCTTCGATATGGTGGAAGGAGCCGCGCTGGGTGTAGTTGTTGTAGCCGTCCGTGCCGCCACCGATGACCATCTCGCCCTTGTCGGACTGGCTCATGTAGCCGTGGACTGTGTTGGCCATCACGACGACATCCATGCAAGGTTTGATCGGCTCGGACACCAGCGCCTGAAGGGCGACTGATTCCACGGGCAGACGGAAGCCCGCCATATCGGCAAGGTGCCCCGAGTGGCCCGCGACCACCATGCCCAGTTTATCACAGGCGATGTCGCCACGGTTGGTGGACACGCCCGTGACCTTGCCACCCTCGGACCGGATGCCCGTGACTTCGCATTGCTGGATCACGTCCATGCCCATATCCGAACACGCCCGCGCATAGCCCCACGCCACTGCATCGTGGCGCGCCGTGCCGCCGCGGGCCTGCCACAAACCGCCCAGCACGGGATAGCGGGGACCCTCGATGTTGATGATCGGCACCAGCTCTTTGACACGCGCGGGGGGGATGAATTCGGTGGTCACACCTTGCAACATGTTGGCATGGGCCGTCCGCTTGTACCCACGCACCTCATGTTCGGTTTGTGCAAGCATGATGACGCCGCGTGGGGAAAACATCACATTATAGTTGAGATCCTGCGACATCGTCTCGTACAGGCTGCGCGACTTTTCATAGATCGCGGCCGATGGATCCTGCAAATAGTTGGATCGGATGATGGTCGTATTGCGGCCCGTGTTGCCGCCCCCCAGCCAGCCCTTTTCCAAAATCGCCACATTGGTGATGCCGAAGTTCTTGCCCAGATAATACGCCGTCGCGAGGCCGTGCCCCCCTGCCCCGATGATAATCGCGTCATAGCGTTTCTTGGGGGCTGCATCGCGCCATGCGCGGGTCCAACCGGTGTGGTGGCGCATCGCTTCGCGTGCCACGGCAAATACGGAGTATTTCTTCATCACGGGTGTTCCCTGCGGCAATAGTTGTCTGGATTCGGGCACAGCGGCCCGCATACGTCCTTCATGGTGAAGCGGACGGAAAAGAGGATACTCTTCGCGGCATTTGTTAGCTAATTTACGACATCCCCCGCAAGCAGGCAAATTCGGGCGGTGTCTATTCGTCGCGGGGTGGGCAATCGCCCCTTTTGGTCGGGGCGCGGGCGTATTACATCTGGCAAAACGAGGGAGGCGGGTGCCGTGGTGAGTTTCTGGATTGTTGCGGGTGCGATCACAGTGAGTGTGGCGGCCGTTCTGGTGCGTGCGGTTCTGCGCGGTGCGGGGCGCGATACGGGATCGCGGACGGCCTCGGACATAGAAGTGTACCGTGCGCAATTGGCCGAGGTTGACCGTGATGTGGCCCGCGGCGTGGTCACAAAAGACGACGCCGAGCGGGTGCACGCCGAAATCGCACGCCGCCTGATCGCTGCCGACAAGGCGCAGAAATCCGAAGACAGCACACAGCACCGCGCCCCTGTCGGCGCCGCGCTGGCAATCATAGCTGTTGGCGTGGTGGGCAGTCTGGCCAGCTATCTGTGGTTGGGCGCGCCAGGCTATGGCGACATGGCGCTAAAGGACCGGATCGCCTTTGCCGAAGAAGTTCGCAAAACGCGGCCCGCGCAATCGGTGGCCCAGGATTCGCTTCCGCCGTTTGTGGACCCTGCCGAGATGGACGACCGCTACCGCGCCTTGATGGCGCAACTGCGTGAGACGGTCGCAGCGCGGCCAGACGACCAACAGGGCCACGCGCTACTGGCGCAGCAAGAACGGCGCATCGGGAATTATGCCGCCGCCGTGCAGGCGCAGGCGCGACTGGTCGAGTTGAAGGCAGGCGGTGCCAGCCCGCAAGAGCTTGCTGATTTGGGAGAGTTGCGGATTTTGGCGGCGGGCGGCTATGTCTCGCCCGAGGCCGAGATGAGCCTGCGGGCCGCATTGGTCAAGGACCGCTCAAACAGCACGGCACGGTATTATATCGGGCTGATGCTGGCGCAGACAGGCAGGCCCGATCAGGCGTTCCGCATCTGGGATCAGTTGCTGCGGGCGGGTCCCGCTGATGCGCCGTGGATCCCCCCCATTCTTGAACAGATCGAGGAGCTGGCCCAGCTTGCCGGCGTGAACTACTCTGTTCCCGACATCGGAACCGGCACGCAGCGTGGCCCCACGGCAGCAGATGTCGAAAACGCAGCCGAGATGACCCCCGCCGAGCGGATGGAGATGATTGGCAGCATGGTTGTGGGGCTGTCAGAACGCCTCGCCACCGAGGGCGGGCCTGCACGCGACTGGGCAAGGCTTATCTCGTCACTGGGCGTTTTGGGCGAATGGGAACGCGCGGCGGCGATCCATGCCAACGCGGTTGAGGTCTTCGCAGGCGACCAGAGCGCGATTGAGTTGATTAACGCCGCAGGTCGCAAGGCGGGGGTGGTCGAATGATTTTTGATCGGATCGAGGATTTCGCCGCCAGCCTGCCGGCAATGCAGGCCCTGATCGGGCTTGATCTGGGGGAAAAGACCATCGGCGTGGCTGTCAGCGACAGCTTCCTGTCTATCGCCACCCCGCTTGAGACCGTGAAGCGCCGCAAATTCGGCCTTGATGCGGCGCGGCTGGGCGAGATTATCGCAGAGCGAAGGATTGGCGGGCTGATCCTTGGGTTGCCGTTCAATATGGACGGCTCGGAAGGTCCGCGATGCCAATCAACCCGCGCCTTTGCGCGCAACTTTGACAGGCTGCATCCTGCCCTGCCCATCGGGTATTGGGATGAGCGGCTATCCACCGTCGCCGCAGAACGCGCGTTGCTGGAGGCAGATACATCACGGCGGCGGCGCTCGGAAGTGATCGACCATGTCGCCGCTGGCTATATCCTGCAAGGTGTGTTGGACAGGCTGGCCGTTGTGCGCCGCAATCAGGAGGCCGAAACATGAGTGACAAGATCTGGAAGCGGGCCGAGATCGAAAGCCCTTGCATCAAGATTTGTGTGATCCACCCCGAAAGCCGTTTGTGCACGGGCTGCCTGCGTTCGATAGACGAGATTGGCGCATGGTCGCGGATGAGCGCAGAGGTGCGCCGTGCGGTGATGGATGAACTGCCCACCCGTGCGGGTGCGCTGACCAAACGGCGCGGCGGGCGGGCCGCCCGACTGGCGCGTAAGCCCTAGTTTTTGCGGCGCTCTGGCGTTCCGAACATCGCAATCGCTGCGCGGCGGCGCGTTTGACGCGGCAGGGCCACCACGCGGGGTGGCAGAGGGCTGTTTGCAGCCTGCTGGGCACCGGCACGGGCGAAATCGCATTCGGGAATGTTCAGAGCAGGAAACTGCGCAGGGGATTTCCCTGTTGAATTGAAATACGCGACATAGCCAAAAGGCCCGGTCATGGTCTGTTTCATCTTCTGCCTCAAATCCTGATGCCCCTCTTTCGGGGGCGTTACACAAGCGTACATGCCAAAGGCTTGGGGCAACAATGGGGCAAAGGTAAGTTTATTGTGCGCCGCGACGAAACAGCTACAGTTGTAGCCATTCTGACGCACCGCCTGCGCATTCAGGGCGAAAGAAGGCGACCATGCGGCCCTGCCCGTCGGGATCGCGGTGCGCGCCCCAGCTTTGCGTGCCATGCAGCAAAAACGGATGCAGCAGCGCGGATTGCCCCTGCCGCAACAGCAGCGGCACTGGGGTGCATACCTCGAACACATGGGCGCGGGCCTGTTTGTAAGCCTCTGTAATATCGACCTGGTCGGCGGGATTATCGCCAATAGCCCTACGAAGGGCCGCCTGCATGATCTGCTGGCTTGCGGGCCAGACAACGGTGGGGGCCGCAGCGCAGTCTCCCAGCGGGATGGCCAGAATATAAGCGTGGTATTCACGCGCAAAGCGGCGTCGATCTGGCCCCACGGGCAGCAAGCCGTCCACATGCGCCGCACAGCGGTTTAGTCGGTAGCGGTGGTTTGCGTCGCTCTCGCCGGCGTCCTGTTTGGGGTAGCCTTCATAGATGATCGACAGTTGCGCAGGGTGCAGCGGCAGCTCCGGCACCGCGCTCTGCCATGGGCCGCGCAGTGGCACGCCTGCGATACTGCCGTCTGCCGCATTGGGCAGCGCATCCACACCTACAAACCACGTCTGACCGTGGCGCAGATTGTCGGGGCCGCGCATCTGTGGCTGTGCCACGATGGTGCGGGCGATGTCGGCTGCGGCCTTGCTCCATGCAGCGGTGTGCGAATCGTGATCGTAAACGGTATACCCGTCCGGCCCCGTCACCCCATCAGCGCCTTGCGCAGCATGTTGAGCGCCACCAAAACCAGAAACACACCAAACGCCCGTTTGAGCGGTTTGGGATCCATCGCATGGGCCAGCCGTGCGCCGTAGGGTGTGGTAATCAGCGTCATCGCGATCACCAGCACAAAGGCCACCAGATTGACCGCTCCAACAGTAAAAGGCGGCTTGGACGCGGCGTCCATCTCAACGAATAAAAACCCGATCACCGAGGGCACGGCAATCACCACGCCAAAGCCTGCCGCCGTAGCCACCGCACGGTGGATCGGCGTGTTATACAGACTCATCAACGGGACGCCAAAGCTGCCCCCGCCGATCCCCATCAAGACCGACAAAAAGCCAACGGCAGGCGACAGACCAGCACGCGCCACACCTTTGGGCATTGCCTCACCCAGCCGCCACTCTGCGCGGCCAAAGCTCATGTACAAGCCCACCACCAGCGCCAGCACGCCAAAGATCGCTTGCAGCGTTGAGGAGCGCAGGCCCGAGACGGCGACCATGCCGATCACTGCACCAATCACGATGCCGGGGGCCCAGCTGCGCAAGATCTGCCAATCCACCGCGCCCTTTTTATTGTGCGACAGGACCGAACGGACGGATGTGACGATGATCGTCGCCAAAGATGTGGCCAGACACAGCTGCATCAACTGTTCACCGCCATAGCCAAGCGTCTGGAAGGCGTAAAAAAACGCAGGCACCAGAACGATGCCACCGCCCACGCCCAACAGCCCCGCAAGCACGCCTGCAAAGGCTCCGATGACCATCAGCATAACTGCCATTTGTATCAGCAAAATTGTGTCTGGCATGGCGCGTCTCCTTGCGGTGTGGAATGTGTTAAGGTGTTGCTACACTGCGCGGGCGGCGGCGGCCAGTGCGGTTTGCTCTTGTGTTTGCTCCAGCGCGTCGCGGACCAGCGCAGTCCCCGCCCCCTGCAGATGCGCGCCCTGCGACAGCACCCGCCGCCACACCCGCGCACCCGGACGGCCCGCAAACAGCCCCAGCATATGCCGCGTGACCGAACCAAGCTTGCCGCCCGCCTCCAAATGCGCCTCGATATACGGCAGCATGGCCAGCACGGTGGCTTCGGCTGTGGTGTCGGTGCCGGTCCCGTAGATCAGGCGGTCGGCCCGACACAGGATGTCGGCGGGTTGGTGATAGGCCGCCCGCCCGATCATCACCCCGTCCAGCCCCGCGTCCAGCGCCGCCTGCGCCGTCTCCAACGTGGTGATCCCGCCATTGAGGGAGATATGCAGATTGGGAAACAGCTCTTTCATGCGGTGAACCAGCGGATAATCGAGCGGCGGGATGTCGCGGTTTTCCTTGGGGCTAAGCCCGTCCAGCCACGCTTTGCGGGCGTGGATCGTCACGCGTTCAACACCCGCCGCGACAATGCGGCTGAGGAATTCGGGCAGGATGTATTCGGGGTCTTGGTCGTCCACGCCGATGCGGCATTTGACCGTCACCTCAACATCCACAGCACGGCGCATCGCGCCCACACAGGCCGCCACCAGCGCCGCGTCCTTCATCAGCACCGCGCCAAATGCGCCTGATTGCACACGGTCAGAGGGGCAGCCGACATTCAGGTTAATCTCGTCATAGCCCGCTTGTGCGCCGATGCGCGCCGCCTCGGCCAGTTCGGCGGGGTCGGAGCCGCCAAGCTGCAGGGCCACGGGGTGTTCGGCAGGATTGTGATCCAGCAGATGCAACGCGCCGCCGCGCACCAGCGCGGGCGCGGTGACCATCTCGGTATAAAGAAGGGTTTGCGTGCTCATCAACCGATGCAGATACCGGCAGTGGCGGTCGGTCCAGTCCATCATCGGGGCGACGGATAGGCGTGAGGCCCGCACGACCATGGCGCGGCCCAGATTGGGCCGGTGTGGCGGTTGTTCTGCGGGCTGGTTTGCATCAGACATGGTCGCGTCGTCTCGCCTTGTTTGTGTCCATCACGCCCGCCTGATGCGGGCCTTGTGTGTCGTGACATAAGCGACAAATCGGGTTTGGCCAAGGGGGCGTTCCCCCTACCCCATCCAACGCGTCAGGCAAATACAAGCGCCCGCAGTAGCAGGCGGCTCATCTGCAGGGTTCCTAAAACTAGCGCCGCGTGGCTGCACCGCCTATACAGGCATCAGATAGCGCCAAGTGAAAGGCAGATAATGACCACCTACACCACCGTCACCGCCCCGATCGAAGGGCAAAAACCCGGCACATCCGGGCTGCGCAAGAAAACCCGTGTGTTCATGGAGCCGAATTATCTGGAGAATTTTGTGCAGGCCACGCTAAACGCGATTGGCGGCGCACAGGGCAAGCGGTTTGTGGTGGGCGGCGACGGGCGCTATTTCAACCGCGAGGCGATCCAGATCATTTTGCGGATGGCCGCCGCCAATGGCGCAGCCGAGGTGATCGTGGGCCGTGACGGTATTCTATCAACGCCCGCCGTGTCGCATCTGATCCGAATGAACCAGACGGACGGCGGGTTCATCCTGTCGGCCAGCCATAACCCCGGCGGCATCGACGCGGATTTCGGCATCAAGTTCAACTCCGAAAACGGCGGCCCCGCGCCCGAAGGGCTGACCAACCAGATATTTGCGCAGACCAAAACGCTGGACGCTTATCACATCACGCAAAAGGATGACGTGGATCTGAGCCGCATCGGCATCTCCCGACTGGGCAGTATGACCCTGCATGTCGTGGACCCTGTGGAAAGCTATAGCACGTTGATGCAGACGCTGTTCGACTTTGACGCGATCCGTGCGCTCTTTGCCTCTGGCTTCACCATGCGGTTTGATGCGATGCACGCGGTCACGGGCCCCTACGCAACCGAAATTCTGGAGGAAATGCTGGGCGCACCCGCTGGCACTGTCATCAACGGCACCCCCTCCGAGGATTTTGGCAAGGGCCACCCCGACCCCAACCCCATCTGGGCCAAGGATTTGATGACCGAGATGATGTCGGACAGCGCGCCTGATCTGGGTGCAGCCTCGGACGGGGACGGCGACCGCAACATGATTGTGGGGCGCGGTGCCTATGTCACCCCCTCTGACAGCCTTGCCGTACTGGCTGCCAATGCGCATCTGGCCCCTGCCTATCGCCGCGGTTTGGCGGGGATCGCCCGCTCGATGCCGACAAGCGGGGCGGCAGACCGCGTGGCGTCGTGGCTTGGCATTCCTGCGTATGAGACGCCAACGGGCTGGAAGTTCTTTGGCACGCTGCTGGATGCGGGCAAGGTGACGCTATGTGGCGAGGAAAGTGCCGGAACGGGGTCGGACCATGTGCGCGAAAAGGACGGGCTTTGGGCCGTTCTGCTATGGCTCAACATCCTTGCTGTGCGCAAGCAGTCGGTTGCACAGATCATGGCCACGCATTGGGCGGAATACGGGCGCGACTACTATTCACGCTATGATTTTGAAGCCGTCGCATCGGACAAGGCCAACGCCTTGATGCAGGGGCTGATCGCCAAACTGCCGCAGCTGCCGGGCCAGCAGATCGCGGGCCTGACGGTCAGCGCGGCGGATGAGTTTACCTATACCGACCCGGTAGATGGGTCTGTCGCGAGCAATCAAGGCGTGCGGATTATGTTTGAAAGCGGGGCGCGCGCTGTGTTCCGCCTGTCGGGCACAGGGACCGAAGGGGCCACGATCCGCGTGTATCTTGAACAGTTCTCGGGCTTGGGCGGCGACATCAGCCAAGACCCGCAAACCGCATTGGCCGCCGTTTGGGCCGCAGCGGTGGCGCTGACGGATATGGAGCAGACAATCGGGCGCATCACGCCTGATGTGATTACCTGAGGGCACAGGCGTTGGGGGGTATTCTCCCAACGCCTTTGCGGGTTATTCCGATACCGTGACGCCCCTACGGGGCATTTCAATACAGTGACGCCCTTACGGGGTCTTCCAATACAATGACGCCCCTACGGGGCGATTATCGGGCTGGCTGCGATCTGCGACGCTGACGTGTCGACGCCCACAAACCGCGTGCCGTGCTCGAACCAGCTTTTGGGCGCTGCCGCCCCCCACAGCGTCTGGCGCTGGGGGTCCTTGAGGTCCCAGTGGATCGGCTCCATATCAGGGTCGACGGTCTGGTAGTCCGA
Source organism: Sulfitobacter aquimarinus (assembly GCF_040149565.1). Lineage (NCBI taxonomy): Bacteria > Pseudomonadati > Pseudomonadota > Alphaproteobacteria > Rhodobacterales > Roseobacteraceae > Sulfitobacter > Sulfitobacter aquimarinus. The sequence goes on along the minus strand of NZ_JBEFLO010000002.1, from coordinate 519,852 downwards.
GCAGTAGATCTCGATCCGGTGGCCGTCAGGATCAAGGATATAGAGGAAAAAGGCGTTGGAAATCCCATGCCGCCCCGGTCCGCGCTCGATATTATCGACATAACCCGTGGTCGCCATCAGATCGAGCAGATCAATGATGTTAAGCGGGGTCGGCACCCAAAACGCTACATGGTGCATGCGCGGGCCCGTGCCGTTGGTGAAGGCCATGTCATGCACGCCGCCCTTGCGGTGCATCCACGCGGCCCACAGCTTTTTGCTCTCGGCGTCTTCGGTGTATTCCGTCACGCGAAAGCCGAAATCGCTGTAGAAGGCCACGCTGGCATCTACATCGGGTGAGAAACAGTTGAAGTGGTCGATCCGAAGCGGCTTCACCCCGCGGTACAGCGCGTATTGCTGGTGGATCGGCGGCAGGCGGTCCATCTTGTGATAGAACTCCAGCGGAATGCCGTGGTTGTCGGATGTCAGCAGCGTGCGGCCCTGATAGGCGCGGTCCACCCATTGGGTCGGGCGGCCTTTGGACTGGAAATACGTCTCGGCGCGGTCCAGATCATCCTCGTCAAAGGTTTTGAACCCCATCACCTCGACCGTGCCGGGCTGCTCGGATTTTTGCAGGATGATGCAATGATGCCCGCGTTCTTCCATGGCGCGTAGATAGATGTGGCTGTCGTCCTCATCCGTCACTTGCAGGCCTAAAATCTCGGTATAGAATTTACGCGAGGCATCCAGATCGGCCACATTCAGACAGGCATGGCTAAGGCGGATGGTGTTGAAATCAGGGTACAGGTTCGGCGCGGGTACAGGCATCAGAGCGCTCCTAGTTTCGTGATTTTATGCTGGCCCGTAGCAAAGCCTACGTGCTTTTGCTCCATGTAGAAATCGAACGAGAAATCACCACCGTCGCGGCCGATGCCGCTGCTTTTTACGCCACCAAAGGGCGTGGGCAGGTGGCGCACGTTCTCGGAGTTTACCCAGATCATCCCCGCCTCCAGCTTGTCGGTAAAGCGCAGCGCACGGGTCAGATCATTGGTCCAGAGATAGCCCGTCAGACCATAGTCGGTGTCATTGGCCATCGCCAGCGCCTCTTCCTCGGTGCTGAAGGGAATCGAGGTAAGGACAGGGCCAAAAATCTCCTCACGGGCGACGCGCATCTCGTTGGTGGCGTTGGTGAACACCGTGGGGCGGATGAAGTATCCCTCGCTGCCCACAACCTCACCGCCTGCGGCGATGGTCGCGCCGTCGGTGCGGGCGATGTCGAAATAACTGGTGACTTTGGCAAAGTGTTCTTCGCTGACCAGCGGGCCGATCTCGGTGGCGGGGTCCAGCGGATGCCCGACCTTGATCGCCTCGACCCGTGCGACCAGCCTGGCCTCGAATTCTTCGCGAATAGTATCTTGCACAAACAGGCGCGAAGACGAGGTGCAGCGTTCGCCATTGATCGAGAAGATCATGAAGATCACCGCGTCCAAGGCCCGCTCAAGATCGGCATCATCAAACACGATGACAGGGTTTTTACCGCCCAACTCCAGATGGTTTCGTTTGAGCGTATCTGCCCCCTGCTTGGTGATCAGGCTGCCCGTGCTGCTTTCGCCCACAAAGGCGATTGCCTTGATCTTGGGGTGTTCGCACAGCGCACGGCCCGCATCATCGCCAAAGCCGTTCACGGTGTTGAGAACCCCCGCTGGCAGGCCTGCCTCCTCAGCGATCTCGACCAACAACCGCGCGGTCAGGGGCGAGGCTTCGGCGGGTTTATGGACCACGGTGCAGCCTGCCGCGAGGGCGGGCGCGATCTTCCATGTGGACAGCATGAAGGGCGTGTTCCACGGCGTGATGACCCCCACGGGGCCAATGGGCACGCGGCTGGTGATGTTCATCAGCGTGGGCGATTGCAGGCTTTGGCCGTCGCGTGCCTGTACCACCTGATCCGCGAAATAGCGGAAATTTTCGGCACCGCGCAGGGCCGCCTTTGACATGAACTTGATCGTCTGGCCCGTGTCCCAACACTCGCACAGGGCGATCTCTTCGGCGCGGGCTTCGATCCCTTCGGCGACGCGGATCAGGATGCGCTTGCGCTCTAGTGCGGGCATGTCGCGCCACGTCACAAACGCCTCAGAGGCCGCATTGGCCGCGGCATCAATATCGGCTGCTGTGCCGCGGGCGACATCGCAGATCAGTGATTTATCCACTGGCGAACGGGTCTGGAACACGCCGCCACTGCCCGCCACATCACCGCCCGCGATACGGTTGGGGATGCCGTCAGTGCGGAACCGCGCCAACAGGGTTTCGAGCTTTTCCAGATTGGTGTCAAAAGCGGTCATTGCGTATCCTTCAAATGGTGGCGGATGGTGCCGTGCTTGGGGGACAGGCCCGCATCTATATCGCGCATCTCGGCCGAAAGCGCGATGGAGCGGGTGGCAAGCGCGGGGGCGACAAACGTCTTGAGCGTGTCGAAAATGCGGGTCACGGCCTCTTGTTTCACGGCCTCTGGCCGCCCTTCGCGCAGGCGGATCGACAGGTCGATGAAACCGTGCGCCGGGCTGCCATCAGCGATGGCATAGTGATCGACCCGCGTGGCCCGCACGCGCACGCCTGCCATGGGGAATGTCTCGATCTGCACAGCCGCTGCGCGGATAGCCTCGCACAGTGCGCCCATGTCCACGACATCTTCAAGGTTGGCGGAATAGTCGATCTGGAAATGCGGCATCACGGGCTCCTCAATTACTTATCATGTTAATTAAAATGCTCCACCTGTCAACCCTGCTATAGCCCACCCCGGTTTACCCCCGGCGGTCATGGCTCAGGCCCACTGCGCTCCGCGTAAAGTGTGACCAGTTCCCCCCCCCGACGCAGGCACCACCGCATCCAGGCTCGGAAGGCTTGCGCCGATCTATATCAGCTGCGTTTGAAATGCCGGCTTGGGTAACATCGGCATTGGTGTCCGCTGCGCGGCAATTCCATCGGCACGTGGCCCAGAGGTATTTGCGCGAATGCCCTGCGCGGCTATTGGCCCGCCGTGCTTCTGACGATAGGTTTGCCTCCATGACACGCGAAAGAACCCTTGCCGCCGCCGCCGCCCGATTTGATAGCGGGCAATTGCAACATGAGCTGACCGATTTGGTCCGCTACCAGAGCGAAAGCCAGAACCCCGATCAGCTGGCGGTGCTGGCTACCTACCTGACCGAAGCGATCCGCCCACGGCTGGAGGCGGCGGGCTTTGCCTGCACAAGCCACGACAATCCTGTGGCGGGCGGCGGCCCCTTCCTGTTTGCCCAACGCATTGAGGACGCGGCCCTGCCCACTGTCCTGATCTACGGTCACGGGGATGTCGTTCTGGGACAGGCCGAACATTGGAGCGAGGGGCGTGCCCCCTTTGAGCTGCGCGATGAAGGAGACGCCCTTTACGGGCGCGGCAGTGCCGACAACAAGGTGCAGCATCTGATTAACATCATGGCGCTAGAGACGGTGCTGGCCCAGCGCGGGCGCCTTGGCTTTAACGTCAAGATCGTGATGGAAACCAGCGAAGAGATCGGCTCCCCCGGGCTTGCGCAGATGATGCAGCAGCACGCAGGGACATTGGCGGCGGATGTGCTGATCGCGTCAGACGGGCCTCGGCTGGCGGCGGATGTGCCGACCATGTTTATGGGATCACGCGGGGGGATCGGATTTGATCTGGTGGTGGATTTGCGGGACGGCGCGCATCACTCGGGCAATTGGGGCGGGCTGTTGGCCGACCCTGCGATGATCCTTGCGCATGCGCTGGCCAGCATCACGGATGCCCGTGGCCAATTGCGCATTCCCGAATGGCGCCCCGACAGCCTGACACCTGACATTCGCGCAGCCCTTGCGGGTCTGCCCGTGGGTGGCACGGGCGGCGCGGGGCCGCAGATTGATACGGATTGGGGCGAAGCAACGCTGACGCCCGCCGAGCGCGCCTACGGTTGGAACAGCTTTGCGGTGCTGGCGATGAAGTCAGGCACGCCCGAAGCGCCGCTCAACGCGATATCGGGCTATGCGCGGGCGACCTGCCAGCTGCGTTATGTGGTGGGGACAGATGCCCAAGGCGTGCTGCCTGCGCTACGCCGTCATCTGGATGCGGGCGGGTTTGAAGCGGTGGAGGTTGTGCCGTCGGAGGCAGGCATATTTGCCGCTACACGCCTTGCGCCGGGCCATCCTTGGGTCAGTTATGTGAAACGCTCGATCACGCAGACAACGGGCAAAGCACCCCATGTGCTGCCAAATCTGGCGGGCTCGCTGCCCAATGATTGCTTTGCCGATATTCTCGGCCTGCCGACGGTGTGGATTCCGCACAGCTATATGGGGTGCAACCAGCACGCGCCGGACGAGCATGTGTTGAAATCCATCTGCCGTGAGGGGCTGGAGATCATGGCCGGCCTGTTCTGGGACATCGGCGAGGGCGGCGGGCCCGCGCCTCAATAGGCGTTGAACTCCAGCAACATGCGCGTGCGCTGCGCCGTCAGTTCGGACAGACAGGTCGCGCGGATCAGCGGCTGGAGTGAGCCGCCCTCGAACGGGCTGGCATGAACGGCACAGGCCGCATCACGGTAGGCCAGCCAGGCACGCTGCGCTTTGAGCAAGGCCGCCCCCTGCCCGATTGCATCGGCAAATGATTTCGCGGATTTCCACGCTGTGTTTAGCCCGGCATCCGCTTTCTCGTAGTCCTTTGCAGCGCAGGCATTCATCAACTGCTGCGCTTGCGGCGCGATGCACTCCGCCGCCGTTTGCGCCTGCGCCCCCCCAGCGAGGAGCAGCGTAGCGGCAAGGGCACATGCCCTTGTCGCACCACAAAGCCACACCAGCCCGGCAGAAAAACTGTTAAACGTCATCGCAATCCCTCCCTTAGACAACAAGATACCCCACGGCACGCCAAGACGCGCCATGGGCAAAGCTCAGTTCGCGAGCGACGGCAACCACAGCACAATCGCGGGGAACGCCACCAACAGCGCGATCGTCACCGCATCGGCGATGAAAAACGGTGTCACACCGCGAAACACGTCTTGCACGGTCAGGTCATCGCGCACGCCCGCCACCACAAAGCAGTTCAGACCGATCGGAGGGGTGATGAGGCAAAACTCGGCCATCTTCACCACCAATATCCCGAACCAGATCGCACACATCTGCCCCGACATGCCAAAGGCGCTATCCGCAGCCGACACCATCTCGCCGCCATTCAGCGCCATAACCGCCGGATACACTACAGGCAGCGTCAGCAACAGCATTCCGATCGCATCCATGAACATCCCCAGCACCGCATAAGCCAGCAGGATACAGATCAGGATCACAATCGGCGCCAGCTCCAACGAGGTGATCCAGTCCGAAAACGCATCGGGCAGCTCTGCAAAGCCAAGGAACCGCACATAGATCAGCACGCCCCAGATGATCGTAAAGATCATCACGGTGAGTTTGGCCGTCTCCAGCAACGCTTCCTTCAGCTTGGCCCAGCGCATCCCGCGATAAAGCGCCATCAGGAAGACGATGAACGCGCCCACGGCGCCGCCCTCGGTCGGGGTGCCCCATGCGTCGCCAAAGGGGTTGTAGACAAAGAAGATGATGATCACGACCACGGCCACAATGGGCAGCGCAGGCGGCAGGCTCTCGAACCGTTCTTTCCATGTAAAGCCGGTCACGGGCGGGCCCACGTTCTTCCAGATCATCGCAATGCCGATGATCAGCGCGGCATAGACGATGGCGCTGAACATACCGGGGATGAACCCCGCCAACAGCAACATGCCCACGTCCTGCTCAACGATAATTGCGTAAATTACCAAAATGGCCGAGGGCGGGATCAATGAGGCAAGCGTGCCCCCAGCAGCCACAACTCCCGCCGCAAATTGCTTGTTATACCCGATCTTGAGCATTTCGGGGATGGCGATCCGCGCAAACACAGCCGCCGTAGCCACAGACGCGCCCGACACGGCCGCAAAGCCTGCGGTGGCAAAAACGGTCGAGACAGCCAAGCCCCCCGGCACCCACGCGATCCAGCGTTTGCACGCCTCGAACAGCGCGGTCGTCAGCTTGGCGTGATAGGCCAGATAGCCGATCATGATAAAGACGGGGATCAGGCTCAGAACCTGCGCCGAGACTTTGGAGTGCGGCGTAAGGCCCGCGATCTTTGTGCTGATCTCAACCGCTTTCCAGAAACGGTCCGGGTCGTAGTCAAAGCCGTTCCAGCGCAGCCAGATCAGCCCGACATACCCAGCAAGGCCAGCGGCAAAGGCCACGCGCATCCCCAGCACGACCATAAGAAGCATACCGCCCGAGACCCATAGGCCAATTTCAATCGGTTCCATCAGTCCGCCCCTTCCATCATCTTGGCTTCTGCCATCGCCTGCTGCTCAACCGTCAGCGACAAAGGCACGGCGACAGGGCTTTCCAAGCCCAGCACCAGCGCACGCGCATAGCCCCACGCCTGCAAAACCAGCCGCAGGATCAACACCGCAAAGGCAAACGGCACGACGATCTTGCTGGGCCAGATCGGCAGGTTCACATCAATCGAGCTATCGCGCGAACAAAACGGGCGCGCGCAGTCAAACGAGCGGTCAAAATGCTCCCATGCGCCGTAGGTCAGGCCCACGATCAGCAGCAGCATCAACAGCACCGAGACCAGCTCAAACAGCCACAAGACGCGACCCTTGAGCGCGTTGACCAGCATGTCCATGCGGATATGCGTGCCGTCGCGTGCGACATAGGACACGCCCATGATCGCGATGATCGGCATCGCCGCCTCGATATAATCGACGTAGCCCAACAAGGGGCTGGCAAAGAATTTGCGCGCCGTGACGGAATAGGCCGCCAGAAACATCAGTGAAAAAATCGCAAGCCCGCTCAGCAGGGCGCAAAAGCGCTCCAGCGGCAGTAGCATGCGGTCAAGTTTGCTTAAGATGCTGGAGTCTTCCAGCACTGCGGCTGATCCCGCCATCGGCCCGCCCCCTTGTTTAAAATCATGTGCAAAAAGGGCTGCGCGATGTCCCGCGCAGCCCAGTGTTTTCAGCGGTCAGGGCTGGTGTGCCCCGCCCCTTTAGCTGCCGCTTTTTGCGTCAGCGAGTGTTTTGACAACCAGATCATACAGTTCTTGACCCGGCATGCCCTGGGCTTCCATGTCGGCGATCCATTTGTCGCGGATCGGGTCCGCCGCGGTGGAGCGGAAGGACGCGATCACATCATCGGAAATCTCGACTTTTTCCACGCCTTTTTCTTCCAGCACGCTATCCCAGCGTTGCAGCAGTTCGCCGTAGTTGGCCAGATAGTGGTCCAGCGCCTCGTCAACCGAGCTGTCGAGTGCTTCGCGGTGCGCGTCCGACAGACCTTCATAGGCGTCGATGTTCACCACAACAGGGCAGTTCACCGTGCCGGGATTCAGGTTGGCTGTCCACCAGTCGGCCTCGTTGATGGTGCCAAAGCTGAGGTGGGCGTGCTGTGCGAAGGCAACCGTATCAACAACGCCCGAATCCATCGCTTGGAATGCTTCGGTGGCTGTCACGGATGTGGGCACACCGCCAACGGCTTCGAAGGCTTGGCCGATACCGCCTGTGGCGCGGACGCGCATACCTTTGAAATCTTCCAGCGTGGCACGAGGAGCGCCGGTGCCGACAAGGTTGTATTGCGGCATGGGCGACGTCATCAGCAGTTTTGCATTCCACTGCGCCATTTCTTCGGTCGCGGCGGGGTGGGCATAAACGGCTTTGGAAATCGCGACTTCCTGTTCAAGATTCTCAACGCCGAGGAACGGCAGTTCCAGCACGGTCACAACGCGGTTTTTATCGCGGTGATAGCCCGCGCAGAATTGTGCCATCTCGAACGCCCCGATCGAGATCCCGTCAAGGTTCTCGCGGTTTTTGGACAGGCCGCCGTAGCTGACGTTCATGGTGAATTCGCCGTTTGTCTTTTCCGAAACCAGTTCGGCCAGTTTTTCAACATGCTCGGTAAACGCGCGGCGTTTGCCCCAGACAGATACGTTCCATTCGGTTGCAGCGGCTTCGGATACAAATGCAAAGCTCAGTGCGCAGACGGCTGCGCCGCTCAGAAATTTATTCATCGGTTTCTCCCTTTGGTGCGCGTCCTTCACGGTGCGCTTGGGGCAGAGCCTACCGCGTGATCTTGGCGGTGCCAAGCCCCGACTGACGGCGCGTACGCCCAAGGCCCGTGCGCGCTAACGAGGATGAATTTACAAGATTTACCAGAATTGGGAAATTTCTTTACCGAAGTCACCGCCCCCACCGCCACCCAATATTCCCTTCCCCGCATACAGCCCATAAGGTCGGCCCAAACACCGGCGAACTAGCGCACATAGATGACGCAGCCGCCCCCAGGAGGAGACCTTTTATGTCCACAACAGCAAAAACCTATCCGCCCAGTGCCGACCTGTCCGCTGCTGCCCACGTTGATGAGGCCAAATATGACGCGATGTATGCCGCGTCGCTGGCCGACCCCGATGCGTTCTGGCGCGAGCAAGGGGCGCGGGTGGACTGGATCAAACCCTTTACCCAAGTCAAAGACGTGGATTTCACGCTGGGTCAGGTCAAGATCAACTGGTACGCGGACGGGCAGCTGAACGTCGCCGCCAACTGTATCGACCGCCATCTGGAAACACGCGGCGACCAGACAGCCATCATCTGGGAGCCCGACAGCCCCGAAGACGACGCCCTGCACATCACCTACAAAGACCTGCATGCAGGCACCTGCAAAATGGCTAATATCCTCAAGGATATGGGTGTGGGCAAAGGCGACCGTGTCATCATCTATATGCCGATGATCCCCGAAGCCGCCTTTGCCATGCTGGCCTGTGCGCGCATCGGTGCGATCCATTCCATTGTCTTTGCGGGCTTCTCGCCCGATGCTTTGGCTGCCCGTGTGAATGGCTCCGAAGCCAAGGTCGTGATCACCGCGGACGAGGCACCGCGCGGCGGGCGCAACACGCCGCTGAAGGCCAACGCCGACAAGGCGCTGGAGACCTGCGACGCTTCCGTCAAATGCCTTGTGGTGCGCCGCACCGGTGGCGATGTGGCATGGAACGAGGCGCGCGATGTGGACTATACCGCGCTGGCCCCGACTGCCTCGGCCACCTGTGAACCTGAGGCGATGGACGCCGAAGACCCGCTGTTCATCCTCTATACCTCGGGCTCGACGGGTCAGCCCAAGGGCGTCGTCCACTCAACCGGCGGCTATCTGGTTTATGCCGCGCTGACCCACGAGACGACGTTCGACTATAAGGACGGCGACATCTTCTGGTGCACGGCGGATGTGGGTTGGGTCACGGGCCACAGCTATATCGTTTATGGCCCGCTGGCCAATGGCGCGACGACCGTCATGTTCGAGGGCGTTCCGACCTATCCCGATGCGGGCCGCTTCTGGCAGGTCTGCGAAAAGCACAAAGTGAACCAGTTCTACACCGCCCCCACAGCCATCCGTGCGCTGATGGCGCAAGGTGACGACCACGTCAAAGGATCGGACCTCAGCAGCCTGCGCATCCTTGGCACCGTGGGTGAGCCGATCAACCCCGAGGCGTGGAACTGGTACAATGACGTCGTCGGTGGCGGCACCTGCCCCATCGTGGACACATGGTGGCAGACCGAAACAGGCGGCCACCTGATGACCCCGCTGCCCGGTGCACATGCGATGAAGCCCGGCTCGGCAATGAAGCCGTTCTTTGGCGTCAAACCGGTCGTGCTGGAACCCACCACTGCGGAAGAACTGCAAGGCAACCCCGTAGAAGGCGTGCTGTGCATCGCCGATAGCTGGCCCGGCCAGATGCGCAGCGTCTGGGGCGATCACGAGCGGTTCGAGAAGACGTATTTCGCCGACTACCCCGGCTATTACTTCACCGGTGACGGCTGCAAACGCGACGAAGACGGCGATTACTGGATCACGGGCCGCGTCGATGACGTGATCAACGTCTCGGGCCACCGCATGGGCACGGCAGAGGTCGAAAGCGCCCTTGTCGCTCACCCCAAAGTCGCCGAAGCCGCCGTTGTCGGCTACCCGCACGAGATCAAGGGCCAAGGCATCTATTGCTACGTCACCCTGATGGGCGGCGAGGAATACACAGACGAGCTGCGCGCCGAGTTGCGCACATGGGTCCGCACGGAAATCGGCCCCATCGCCTCTCCCGATTTGTTGCAGTGGGCACCGGGGCTGCCGAAAACACGCTCGGGCAAGATCATGCGCCGCATCCTGCGCAAGATTGCCGAGGATGATTTCGGCGCGTTGGGTGATACCTCGACGCTGGCGGACCCGTCGGTGGTGGATGATCTGATCGCCAACCGTATGAACAAGTAAATCATCATCGCACATGCGGTGATGTAACAGGCGTCCCTTCGGGGGCGCCTTTTGCCGTTCTTGCCGGGCAGCGATCCAAACACCGCCACATGCCTGCGTGGCAGAGTGCCGCAGAGCGCCCGACCGCGCCAATGCCGCCCCCCGAACCCACTGGACAAATCCCGCGTTGCGTGGCACCGCTGAACCCATTGGAGACCGACATGAACAGTTTTACCCCCGACCCCACCCGCACCACCGATCTGCGCCGCGCCTTGGGGCAGTTTGGCACTGGTGTGGCTTTGATCACTGTGCAATCGCCACAGGGACCTTTGGGCATGACGGCGAATTCGTTTTCCTCTGTCTCGCTGGACCCGCCACTGGTGCTGTGGTCGGCGGCGCGCAGCTCGAAACGTCATGATGCCTTTGCAGGGCAGACCCCGTTTTGCATTCATGTATTAAGCGCCGAGCAAACCGAACTGGCCCGCCATTTTGCAGCCCAAGGGCATGACTTTGCCCCCTACCCCTATGATGAAGGTCCCAACGGCGCGCCTACGCTGCGCGGGTGTCTGGCCACCTTCCATTGTGACGCATATGCGGTGCATGGCGCGGGGGATCATTCGATCATTCTGGGCCAGATCACCCATATCGCCACCCAGCCCGATGAGCCTGACGGCCTGCTGTTCAAACGCGGCACCTTCGGGCGCTTCACCCCTGCGGGTTAATAGTCTTTCTCGAAGAATATCCCGATGGATGAATCTCCGTCCGATCCCAGTGTCGCCCGTCCCGTCAGGTTGGGCGTCAGATCGATGTTGAGCGAGACTTCGCCCGTTCCGTCAGACGCCGCCGTCACATCTGTATAAACATTATCGCTGAGGTATTTGCCCACGCGCAATGCCGTCTCGCCGCTGTCGGTGGTGGTCACGTCCAGATCATCCAGACCAAAGCGGTCGCGCAGATTGCCGACCACGCCGGTGCCGCCGCGCCCTGCCAGCGTGGCCACTGCGTTGGCCAGTTGCAGCGCCTGAAAGGCTGAAATCTCGGACAGGTTGCGCCCGAACAACAGTTGGGCCAGCACCTCGTCCTGCGGCCCTGCAGGTGAGCTTTCAAAGGTCACTTCGGGCGCGTCTGCCGGACCCTCGACAATGACGCTGGCGGTGCCCGTGTCGGTCGAGGTGGTCGAGACGAAGCGGATGTAGGGCACAAAATCGCCCTGAAACTGGGCGCTGCCTTCGGCCAGATCAAACCGTTTGCCCAAGATGTCCAGCCGCCCGCGCTCCAGCTCGAACCGGCCTGTCGAGATGATGTTGTCGGTCGTCCCCGTCAGACGCAAGCGCCCGCCCAGCTCGGCATCCAAGCCGCGCCCGCGCACAAAAATCCGCCCCGGTGCGTCGACCAGAATATCCAGACCAAAACCGCCACTGCCCCCGCCCGAGGAGGTAACATTATCGCTGGCGGCACTGCCCTGATCCAACAGCCCTGCGCGGGCGCGTGTTCTCTGGTTGGCAGAGGACGCGCCCACATGAGTAATGTCCGGAATGTCGCCAATGCTGGTCAGTCCCGTCGAGGGGACAGTCACAAATGTCTCGTTGATCGTGAGTCCGCCGCTGATCTGCGCCCCGCCTGAAATCGGGCCGCGCAGGCCCAATGCTCCGCTGATCGAGGTCCGGTAAAGGCGCGGATCAATCAGCGCCACGTTGCGCAGGGCGATGTCGATATCCGCCTGCTGTGCCCCCGACAGCCCCACGGTGCCGTTCACGGCAATGTCGCCGCCATTGCTGGCCCGTGCGGTCATGTCCACAGTGGCGCGGGAGTTGGCCATTTGCACGGTTGCGTTGATCCCCTCCAGCGCCACGCGCAGGTTCGGCGCGGTTAGCGTGGCACCTGTGGTCTGGATGGTTCCGCTGAGGGCCTCCAGCCCCGCGGGGCCGTCAAGGCGCAGGTCAAACCGCGCCTGACCTTGCAGGCTACGCGGCGCGATGAAGGGCGCGGACAGGCCCAAGGGCGCACTGCCGTTGATCCCGATGTCCAGCGTGCCATCGTTGCGGGCCAGACCCGCGATCTGCGCTTGGGTACCTGAAGGGCCACGGGCCGAGGTGTTGATCTGCCAGCCCGCAGGCGTCTTGTCCGCCCGCCCGTCAAGGCTCAGCGGGCCGCTGACCTTGGGCACCAGCGCACCGAGGTTGGGCATATTGAGCGTAAAGGCCACGCCCGCATCCGCCCCCGTCACCACACCGTTCACCGAGGCGCGGGTGCTGTAGGGACCAAAGGCATTGGTGCGCACGACCAGCCCCTCAGGGGTCTGGCGCAGGGTGCCATTGGCCGAAAGCGGTCCGTTCACACCCGGGGCCAGCGGTGCCACGTTGGGCACGGATACATCGAAATCAAGCGCCATGTTGTCGCCCGTGGCAAGCCCTGCAACCTTGGCCCGAGCGCCGTAGGGGCCGCTTGCGGTTGTGTCGATCACAATGCCCGCATCAGTCACGCGCAGCTGCCCCCGGGCGCGCAACGGGCCGCTGACCTGGGGCACCACGCGAGAGACTTGGGGCACGGACACATCGAAATTGATGTCCACGGCGGGCGTGATCAATCCGTTGATCCGCGCAGTCGCGTCATAAGGCCCGTTTGCATCAGTTTGCAGCATCCAGCCTTGCGGCGTTTGACGCAGGGTGCCCGCAGCGTTCAGCGGCCCTGTGACCTCTGGCGCAAAATCCTGCACCTGCGGCACGGCGGCGGTAAAGGCCAGTTCCGCATCTGGTCCTGTGGCCAGCCCGTCCAACTTGACATTGGCACCATAGGGACCATCCGCATCCACATTCACACGCCAGCCTTCGGTGTCGCCTATGGCACTGCCCGTCAGCTCCACGCGGCCCTCGTATTGCGGCAGCACCACCGCGATGTCGCGCAGCACGATATCCGCGTCCACCCGGCTGGAGGCGGTGGCAAGCTGCGCCTCGCCTGTCATCAGCAGGGCCGCATTGCTCAACTCAAGCCCGCGCAGAAAGGTGCCGTTCACGTTGCGAATGGCATTCATTTGCACATCTGTGCGCCCTTCGAGCAGCGCATCAGCTTGCGCGATGCCCGTCTTGATCCCCTCGGCCGTGCCCTGTGCTTGCAGGTCGAACTCCCCGCTTAGCGGTGTGACGCTGCCCTTGAGGGTCAGCGATGTGGCACCGTCCAATTCGCGCCCCGCCAGCGCGGAAAAGCGGCTGAGGTCGGTGGCGTTCAGCACAGCGTCCAGTGTGGTTTGCAGCCCCGCGCCCAGGCCGCTGAACTCCAGATCGCCTTGCAGGTTGTAATCCGCCCCCTCAAGCGCCAGCGCACTGATGCGGAACGGCTGGTCGGTAAGGTAGTTGATATCCGCACGCCCTGTCACATCCGTGCCAACCGCCTCGGCCAGCGCGGGGTCCGTCAGGGTCACGCCCTGTGCGCCGAACTGCACCGCGCCGCGCAGCTGGCCAATGGCGCCATTGGCCCCCGTCAGCGTCCCTGTCGAGCGTAGCGTGGTCTGCGCAATGCTGGCCGCAGCGCTGGTCAGGTCGGTGATGTCAAATTGCGCCTCATAGGCTTCGCCCGCATCCAGATCATAGTCGATGTTCAGCGTGACGCGGTCGAGCGCCACGTCGCCCTCGCCCCCCGGTAGCAAGACCGCTTTGCCATCGGCGCGGGCCACGGTGCCTTCGATGTCGATGAACGCGGGCCATTTGTCAGCGTCAAGGCGCACCTGCCCCTGCAGGTCAACGGCAGCCGCTTGCAGATCCAGCTGGTCTACAGAGACCGACCCGTCCGCCGCAAGAAGCGCGTCGGCCTTCAACCCCACATCAGGGCCAAAGAAATCGCGGTATTCGGGCGCGATCACCGCCGTGATGTCGCCGCCGATATCGGCCACGATGCGGCGGTCGGGGTTTGCTGCGTCGCCTGTTGTCTTGACCGCAATCTCGCCCGCCAAACGCTCGGACCCGTCGGTGTCGATTTGCAGATCGAACACCAGATCATCCAGCGGGCCGTTTGCCACCACGCTCAAATCTACCGAAGGTTCGTTCGGGATGGCCAGCACAGTGGCCGCAATGCCGTTTTCCTGCTCGCTCAGCTTTAGCGTCAGATCCAGTGTGCCCGCATCGCGTGACAGGATCGCGGCCAGATCAAAGTCACCGCGTTTGCCATCGGTACGGCTGGCCACAAATTCCGCGACAAGACCGTCACTGTTGAGTTGCGCATTGGCTGTCATCTGCAGGCGCAGTGCCTCGCCCACGATCGGTTCGCCCACATCCAGTTGCGCGATCCGCAGCTTTTGAATGTCGATGGACACAGGAAGATCGGGCAGCGTGGGGAAGGTAAACGGCGTGGCCTCGGCGCTTGGCGGCGCATCTTGCTCGGTCACTGGCAGGCGGGGCAGATCAATGCGCGCGGCGCTCAGCTCCTCCACCTCCAGCCGCCCGCGCAACAGCGCAGAGCGGTTCCAGTCCAGAACGACATCCTCCATCGTGAGCCAGACACCATCGTCGTCGGCAATGGACAGCAGGTCGAACGAGGCGGCAGAGCTGAGCGCCCCGCGAAAACCGATGATTTGCACGTCACGGCCCGCACTGCTCAAAAGCTCCTGAATTTTGGAGACGAGAAAGCCTTTGTCTTCCTCCTGTGCGTAGGCAGGCACGGCAAAGAGTACGGCAACAAAAGCGAGAGCAAGGCGGATCATACGCATCAGAACGACTGCCCTATACCGATATAAACCTGAAAGTCGTCTTCGTCCTCGGGGCCAGACGTCGGCACCGCCACGTCCAGCCGAATGGGCCCGATTGCGGTGTCATAGCGCAGGCCCAGCCCCGCGCCCGAATGCCATATGCCAGAGCCGTCATAAAACTGCTCCTCTCCGATGTAGCCTGCGTCGGCAAAGGCCACGATGCCGATGCTGTCGGTCACGCTCAGCCGTGCTTCGGCAGAGAGGCCCAGAAAGCTGCGCCCGCCGCTGGTGTCATCACCAACGGCCACGCCAAGGGTCTGATAAGATTGGCCGCGCACGGTGCCGCCGCCGCCCGAGTAAAACAGGTAGTCGGCGGGCGCTTCGGACAGGTCCGGCCCCGCGACCGATCCGAATTGACCGCGCAAGGCAAAGGTCACGGGGCGCGCTGTGCCCACCGTGTGATAGCCGCGCAGATCGACAAAGCTGCGCACGCCATTGTCCGAGCCTGACAGCGCAAGGAAGGGCATCACATCGGCCTTGAAGTAATAGCCTTTGCGCGCATTCAGCGGGTTGTCGCGGTAATCAAATACGGTCCCCAAAGGGGCGGTCAGCAGGGTATATTCATTCTCGCCAAAGGCGTCGCGGGTCTGCGCCGTGCGCAGCCCAAGGCCCAGCGTGTAGGTGCGTTTTTCGTTGGCCCGCCGCTCGATCCCCGCGCCGATGTCAAGCTGGCGCGAGAAAAAGGATTCCTCGTCCAATTGCTCAAGCTTGGCGAGCGCAAAGAAATTTGTATCCTCGTTAAAGGTGGCGGGACGGTCAAATCGGGCGGACAGGCTGTAATCGGTGCCGCCTGTGTCACCGCCGATGCTGCTGATTTCACCGTCAAGGCGCAGCCGCTCGGCCCCGCCCAAAAGGTTGCGGTGCAGCCAGAAGGCGCTGACCGCCAATCCATCCCGCGAGGCAAGCTCGGCCCCGAAGCCGATGCGGCGCTTGGGGGCGTCGATGATCTGGGCGGTGACGGGCAGCGTGTTGTTCGGGCCGATCTGCTCGGCCTCCGTGAGGACGGCAGCGTTAAAGGCTCCGGTGCGGCGCAAGCGGTCCGTGGCAAGACGCAGCTCTTCGGGGGAGTAGACCTCCCCCTCGGGCAGACCCGCGATGTCGATGATGCGCTGGTGGCGCACGTCCGTCTCACCCGAGATCAGCAGCGGGCCAAAGCGCAATTGCGGACCGGGCCGCAGGGTCAGGGCGGCATCAATGCGCCGTTCGGGGTGATTGGCGGTCAGTTCCTGCCCTGCAAGTTCGGCCTTGGCGTGGCCGCGATTGCGCCACCCGTCAACGCCTGCGGAGACGGTATTTTTAAGCACGCTCAAGCTGGCGGTTTCACCAGTGGCAAAGCCATCGGGGAGCGTGGTGTTCTTGGCCAAAGGCGCGATGCGGGCGTTGCCAAAGCGGAATTTCGGCCCCGCATCGACCTTGATCTGCACCTTCGAGATGCTGGCGGGTGGATTGACCGGCGCGATACCTGCCGCTTCGCGTCCATCGACCAGAATACTGATGCTGCCACCAAAATGTCCGTTGTCATAAAGCACAGCCAACAGACGTTTGTAATCTGCTTGGGCTGCGGCCAAAATCTCGGAGGCCGACGGTTTATTTTCCTCCAGCAAGGTCTGCTCGACCAACAGCGATCCACCGCGCAGCGTGTCCTTGAGGTCGTCCCCTACATCACCGCTCAGCCGTACATCTGCGGCTTGCGCCCCGATGGCGCCGGCGCATAGCACCGCCGCCGCTACTGCATGGCCCCGCAGCCCGATCCGAAACATTGGTTTCACTTGGCTTTCCTCAGACTCGAACCCCTCGTACGCCGTCTGCGGTTTGCCGCAGCTCTGGATCAGGGTCTTCACACTCTATTTTCGCGCCAGCATACAAGGGGAATACCCTGTTACGCAAACAGCTTCATGCGGTTTGCGCGCAAATCCCCCCTATATCTTGAGCGGGCAGAGCGAAATGCCACGCCCCGCCCTGCACTGTGCCGCGCGGACGATTGCAAATGACCGCGCAGGATCGTTAAAACAGCGCAACAACGAAAAGGGGATACGATGACGGTATTGATTGCAGGTGGCGGGATTTCAGGGCTGGCGCTTGCGCTGAGCTGTCATCAGGTGGGCATCCCGTTTCAGGTCTTTGAGTCCGCCGCCCGGATGCGCCCCTTGGGCGTGGGCATCAACCTGCAACCCTCTGCCGTGCGCGAGCTTTTCGCACTGGGGCTGGAGGACCGTCTGGACGAGGTGGGCATCCGCCTGAAGGATTACGGGTTTTACACCAAAAAGGGTCTGCATGTCTGGACCGAACCACGCGGCCATGACGCGGGCTATGACTGGCCCGCCTATTCGGTGCATCGCGGGCGGCTGCACATGATGCTCTACGATGAGGTGATCCGCCGTGCGGGACCGGACGCGGTGCAGACGGGGTGGAAGGCGACAGGCTTTGCCCAAGAGGACAACGCGGCCGTCTTGTCCCTATCCAGCCGCGACGGGCAAAGCAAAACGGTGCGCGGCGACGTGATCATCGGGGCGGACGGCATCCATTCCGCGATCCGCAGCCAGATGCAGCCGCAAGAGGCCGCGCCCAAATGGAGCGGCGCGGTTCTGTGGCGCGGCACCACGCAGGCCAAGCCGTTTCTAAGCGGCGCGTCGATGGTGTTGATCGGGCATGAGGGCCTGCGCTTTGTCAGCTATCCCATCTCGGCCCCTGACCCGCAGACGGAGCTGGCCACAATCAACTGGATCTGCAACCTGCAGGTCGACAAGGCCGATGCCTTCCGCAAGGAAGACTATAGCCGCGCCGCAAATCTGGACGACTTTTTGCCCGCGTTTGAGCAGATCAAGTTTGACTGGCTGGATGCCCCTGCCCTGATCCGCGCCACAGACGAGGTGTTCGAATACCCGATGGTGGACCGCGACCCGCTGGACAGCTGGACGGTCGGGCGCACCACGCTGATGGGTGACGCGGCCCATGCGGCCTATCCCGTCGGCTCCAACGGGGCGGGCGCGGGCATTACGGATGCGCGGAAACTGGTGGCGCGGTTCCTACAGCACGGCCTGACCGAAGACGCCTTGCAGGCTTACGAGGCCGAAATGCTGCCCGCGACCTCCAAGATCATCCTGATGAACCGCTCTGCGGGACCGGATAAAATCCTCGACGTGGTCGAGCAGCGCTGCGGCGGGCAATTCGAGCGGATCGAGGACGTGATCCCCCACGCCGAGATGGCCGAACATGCCGCCGCCTACAAGCGCGCCGCGGGCTATGGCATCGCCGAGACGAACGACGCACCGCCGATTATTCCAGCCGATGCACGGTTTACGCCTGCGGTCTAAGCCGCTGTTATCGCGACACGAAACCCCGCCTTGCAGCAAATGCATGGCGGGGTTTTGCATGTCGTGGTTGAAATCTGTCAGCGCTTTGGATAGGATACCGCTATCCGAGGAGGTCTCGGACAGACATCGTTGCGGAGGACGCACGCTATGACGACCAAACAGACTCTGGCTGTATTTATCGGCCGTTTCCAACCCTTTCACCTTGGACATATGGACGTCGTCACCCGCGCACTCGACGCGGCGGACAGTATCCTGTTGCTGGTGGGCAGCGCGTATCGCCCGCGCTCCTGGAAGAACCCCTTTACCTACGCCGAGCGGCGCGATTTCATCATGGCGGGCACCGCTGCGCTGGATAAACCTGTGGCGACGCTTCCCTTGGTGGACACGCTTTATAATGACCGCGCATGGACCACCAATGTCCGCACCGCTGTGACCGCGCATATGCGCAAGGCAGGGCTTGATCCTGCGACGACGGATGTCATTTTGACGGGGTTCGAGAAGGATAAATCCTCGCGCTATCTCAGTTGGTTCCCGACGTGGAAAATGCTGGATGCGACCCCCACCAAAGACGGCACCGCCATTCTGAACGCCACCGACCTGCGCGAGGCGCTGTTCTTCGGCACACACGATCCCGCCCGCTTTGGCACGGCCCATGTCGCGCCCGTGACCCAGTGGATAGACGCCAACAAAGATGCAGTGCAAACCATCCGCGACGAGGGCAAATTCGTGAGCAACTACCGCGCCCGCACGGCAGCGGCCGAGGCCGTTTATGGCTACCCGATCCCAGTGAACACCGCCGATGCGGTGGTGGTGCAATCGGGCCATGTACTGCTGGTCAAACGGGGCGCGCATCCGGGCCGCGGGCTTTGGGCCCTGCCCGGTGGCCACATTGACCCCGGCGAGACGTCCCAGGATGCAGCCCTGCGCGAGCTTTACGAGGAAGCCGGGCTGGACATGCCACGCGGCGCGATGCGCGGGCGGATGCGGGCGCGGCGGGTGTTTGACCATCCTGAACGCTCGGAAAAAGGCTGGGTGCGGACCGAGGCGTTTGTCTTTGAGCTGCAAGATCGCGCCAAGCTGGAGAAACTGAAATCGGGCAGTGACGCGCAAGCCGCAGAATGGGTGCCGATCACCGAGATCACGCCCGACACGCTGTTCGAGGACCACTTTGACATCATCCACGCGATGGTTCCCGAAGTGCCCTTTGCCTATGCGTCCATCCTGATGGCGCATTAAAGATCGCTGCTGCGCGAGCGTATCGTGCAGACCCTACCGCTGTGGGAGGTCCACAGCGCAGACCGTCCAAATCCGAGGAGGAACAGGACAATGACCACACGAAACGCCAGCGCTTATGCGCTGTTTGATACCGCTGTTGATGCGCAAAATCTGATCTTTGACACCGACAGCTACAAACTTTCCCACTTCACTCAATACCCCGAGGGCACCGAATATGTGTCATCCTATATCGAGCCGCGCCGCGCGTGGGGGCAGATCGACCACGTCGTCTTTTTCGGCTTGCAGATCGAGCTGGCAAAGCTGGCGGGTGAGGTCGTAACCCAAGTGATGCTGGACGAAGCCGCCCCCTTTCTGCGCACCCACGGGTTCGAGATTTTTGTGGAAGGGTGGCAGCATATTATCGACGCGCACGGCGGCCGTTTGCCCGTGCTGATCGAAGCTTTGCCCGAGGGCACCATCGCCCCCGTCGCCGTGCCGCAGGTGCGGATTGAAAACACCGACCCTGCCTGTTTCTGGCTGGTGTCCTATCTTGAGACTCGATTGCTGCGGGCGGTCTGGTATGCCTCGACCGTGTGTAGCCTGTCGCACAGCGTCATGCGCTCCATTCGGACCCGTATGGAAATGACTGATGGGACTGTGGACGGGGCCGAGTTCAAGTTGCACGACTTTGGTGCCCGTGGTGCCGCCAGTGCGGATGCAGCGGCCATTGGCGGTGCGGCGCACCTTGTGAACGCAGCAGGCACCGACACCATCGGCGGGCTGGTTGTGGCGCGCAATGTCTACGGCGCGGATATGGCTGGCTTTTCGATCCCCGCGACCGAACACTCGACCATGACCGCCGCAGGTGTGGCGGGGGAGTGCGACCAGATGCGGCGCTTTCTGGAGGTGAACCCAACCGGCATAATTGCCTGTGTGTCAGATAGTTACGACCTGATGCGGGCGATCCGTGACTATTGGGGTGGTGCCTTGCGCAAGGCAGTGCTGGCGCGTGACGGCGTGCTGGTCGTGCGTCCCGACAGCGGTGACCCCGTTGCG
Organism: Sulfitobacter aquimarinus; assembly: GCF_040149565.1. Taxonomy (NCBI): domain Bacteria; kingdom Pseudomonadati; phylum Pseudomonadota; class Alphaproteobacteria; order Rhodobacterales; family Roseobacteraceae; genus Sulfitobacter; species Sulfitobacter aquimarinus. The sequence continues at coordinate 499,260 of NZ_JBEFLO010000002.1, read as the reverse complement.
ATTGTGCCCGAGGTGATCGAGGCGCTGATGGTTCAATTCGGGTATACCACCAACGCCCAAGGCTACCGCGTGCTGAATGACAAGGTGCGGGTGATTCAAGGCGACGGTGTCGATCAACACTCGATCCTCGCGATCATGGAGGCGATGATGGCGCAGGGTTTGGCCATCTCCAACATCGCCTTTGGCATGGGCGGCGGGTTGCTGCAAAAGCTTGACCGCGACAGCTTTGGCTATGCGATGAAGGCTTCGGCGATTTATCGCGGCGGCGCATGGCACGATGTCTACAAAGATCCGGTGACTGCCAAGGGCTCCAAAACCTCGCGGCGCGGCAAGCAAGGCGTGATGCGCAGTGACCACGGTGCGCTGGTAGCACGGCCTGCGGCCAATATCCCGCAAGGGGCCGACGCGCTGGGGCCAGTGTTTCGCGATGGCCGGATCCTGCGCCGCCAGCGGTTTGAGGATATCCGCGCCCGCGCATGGCTTGCGGCCTAAACGCCCCTGCCCCTCGCGCCACCTGCGCGGGGGGCATTTCGTTGCCTAGCCAACAGGTAAGGGCAGGCCAAGCGGCGCCATCGCGACTGGCGTCCATAGCGCCACCCGCAGTGTTAGGGTGTTTCTTCGATCACCTTGCGGGCCACGCGGAAACATTCCAACGCCTGCGGCACACCGCAATAGATGCCGATAACGTGGATGATGGCCCGCAGTTCATCGTGGCTCACCCCGTTGCCAAGAGCCCCGCGACAGTGGGTTTCCCATTCGGCCATCTTGCCCAGCGCACCGATCATCGACAGGTTCATCATCGAGCGCGTCTTGGCGTCGATCACGTCATCGCCCCAGCCGAAGCCCCAGCACCACGCGGTCATCGCCTCTTGGAAAGGGCGCGTAAAATCATCGGCGGCGGCAAGGTTCTTTTCAACATACTCCGCGCCCAGTGTCGCCTTGCGTTGCGCTAAACCCTTTAGAAATAAGTCCTCGTCAAATGCGCTCATGTCTTTACCGCCCTTTATCACGCCGCGGGTCCCTGCCCGCACAACCCAGGAATAGCCCAAGCTGCGGCCACGGCGCAACGGCCCCTAGGCCGCGTTTCGGTGCGCCAGATTCACCGTCTGGCTGGTCTGGAAGGCCTGCATCAAATCCAGCAGGCTTTTGGCATCTGCCGCCAGCCGCATGCCTTTGGTCGACAGCTCGTCCGCCATTGCTGCGTTGTGCTGGGTCACTTTATCGAGGTTTCCAACACTCGAATTCATCTCATCCAAGCCTTGCGCCTGATCGCCCGAACGGCTGGCCACCTGCGAGACGGAGTCCGCAATTTCGTTGAACTGGTTCACGATCGCCTCGATCGAGGCGCCCGCCTGCCCCACCAGATCGACACCTGATGTGACCTGATCGGTGCTTTGCTTGATATATCCTTTGATCTCTTTTGCAGCTTCGGCAGAGCGGTGCGCAAGCGCGCGCACTTCGGTGGCGACCACCGCGAACCCCTTACCGGCAGAGCCCGCACGCGCGGCTTCGACGCCCGCGTTCAGGGCCAGAAGGTTAGTCTGGAACGCGATGTCGTCAATCACGTTGATGATTTTGGAAATCTGGGTCGAAGATGCCTCGATCCCTTCCATCGCCGTCACGGCACCTTTGACAATCTCTCCGCTGGCCATGACTTCGTTACGCACTTCGGTGGCACCCTGCTGCGCGTCTTTGGCCTTGCTTGCGGCCTCGTCCACCGAGCTTGCGATCACCTGCATCCCTGCGGCAGTCTCTTCCAGTGTGGCGGCTTGCGTTTCAGTGCGGCGCGACAGATCAGTGGTGGCAGCGCTCATCTCGCCGATATTCATCTCGATCCGCTTTGCGGTCTGCGTTACCTCGTTGATTGTGGCACCCAGTTTCCGGATGGCGCTGTTGTGGCTCTCGCGCAGCTGGATGTACTGCGCGGGGAAGTTTCCGCCGATCTCGTTGTCCAGCCTGCCGTCCGCCAGATCGCTCAGGTGGCGCTCCAGCACCTCGACAACGTATTCCGCACTTTTACGCACCTCGTTCGCCTCTTGCTCCGCTTGAGTAGCGGCCTGTGCTTGCTGACGGGATTCGTTTTGCTCTTGTTTCAACGCCTGTTCAGCCGCACTGCGTTTCACAAGGCTCACCATAAGGATGCTTGTTTCCAGAATCACCACTGCGGCATGAAATGCGGCGCGCTCTATATTCTGCACCAAATCCGCGCTTGGAAAAATCATCCGTGGCAGAAGAACGCTCAGCGAGAGGTGATGGACCGCAACGAGAACTGTCGCCAGCAGCAGCGCACGCGCGCTGTTCAAGGTCGACACAATCGCGAGGATCGCAAAGAACATCATATGCGAATCCAGCTGCCATTTGTGCCCGACCAGGGCGGATGTGAACAAAATGCACTGGCCGACGAACGTAAAGCTCAGCACATAGCTGCGCAGCGAGTCCGACATTTGGCTGCTGGCCCATGCCAACAGGCCCAAAGCGCCCCCTGCAATGGCAAACACCCACCACATCTCCAGACTGTTCAGAAAGAAGGCCGCAGCAGGAGACAGCGGCACCAGCAACCAGCTGACCGCCTGTCGCAAATACTCTTCACTGGTCCAGATTTTTGCCGACAGGGCGGGGTTTGAAGCGTTTTTCAGCATAATTCCAATATCTTCTTTCCGTTCAGGACAAACCAAGCACCGCTTTGATAAAGACGCTCAAGGCTGTCGGTATGGGACAAAACCACAAAGGCCCCAAAGGGCGCACGATCGGGGAAGGCTTCGGGGACACCAGATGCCGCCAGGACGTCCGTGATGGGCTGCCCCCAAGGGGCTGCGACGACCAGCGCCAAGCCGTCGCGATCTGGCGCGGGCTGGGTCGCAAGGGTAACAGCAGGCAATGCCGCCGTGGTCAGCATTGCTGCCGATATGAATATGGCCGTTTTCATTCCATTCCGCTCCCAAAGGGGCATTGCGCACCGAATTGCAACAGGCATAGCTATGCCTCGCACAGATGAATTTTGCGTTTACGGCTACTGTGCAAAGGTATTTCGTGCGAGCGGTATGCGGAGCTTCTGCACTCCTCTTCCCGCAGCGTTTTTCTGGAGTGGAACTTTGGCATCGGCCTAGTGCATTTCGCGGACAACATCTGTTCTTTGGCCTAGATTGCCTATCGGTCTTTAGACTGGAGTAGCTTGTCTGTAACTCGTCCGGATTGCCTTACGCGTCGTGCGTCAAGCCAAACAGGCGCTTGGCTTTGGCAATATCTCTGGTCCCGGTGCTTTTTCTGATTGGCGTCTGACGACAAGCTTTTGCCACGTCAGCCGCTGCGCCGACAAGGTAAACATAGATACTGCTCTTCAACTTGGTCGGGTAAGGGATGCGCATTCCTGCACGCAACATCAACAGACGATCGACCCATCGGCTTCGCCGCAAACAATTGCATTTTAGGAAGATAGATTGGTGCGGTCGGAGAGACTCGAACTCTTGAGGTGTTCTTATAGGATGTTGTTTTAATATACTTTTAGCCCCTCCCCTTCAAGAGCTGTGTACCATCCTTGTGTCCGCCCATTGGACGAAAAATAAGAACCAATAATCGTCGTGACATCTGACCGAAAGGCCTCTTTCAGAAAGTGGGAGGTTTACGCCCTCGATCTTCCCACCAAGGTAGCAATCGCCCTAGATCATCTGCGAATGGATATCTTCGCTTATCTTTGTCCGCCTCCACAGGTAGCTTGTGAGCTATAGTATCCAGCCGCCAACCTAGAAATTCTGTGGTGTTGGACGAAATTAGAGCCTCTTTAAAGCTGGCTTCGCTAACGACAGTCAAAGTCCTCTCTAGTTCAGGTGCTGCGACGAATGGGATTGGCCTACGATCCTCTTCCGTGATTAACGGTTCTTTTTTGCAGGCCATCTCTTCCGCACCTTTAAACACCAGCCTCCTTAGAGGCTCCGACATTTCTAGCCAATTATCTAGCGTGAGTACGACACCTACCGCGTCTGGGGTAACAGACAGGCCAGAAAAGCCACGGCGGCAGTGGGAAAAGAATCTCCAAATCTGAAACACCGCTTTCGTCATGTCTTCGTACCCTCTAGCTGCGATAGGGTCTCTTCCGAACATCGCCTGATGTGACATCTTTGTAGCTTTGCACTCTATCGCAATATCTATTTCCCCTTCCAGAAAACAAAGAATGTCTGGAGATGCGTAGGAATTTGGTTTCTTGCGGTAGTCGAATTCACGCGTCCACTTCGAGTTGGGAAGTGAAGTGGTTAAATAGTTGAAACAGTAGTCCTCAAACCGCTTACCATAGTCATCTCTAATTGGCCCGCCGCCTCCTACCACATCGTAGAATACACCCGATGTAACTCTCTCGAGGATCAAATCAGGCAATGGAGCACGTATCCTTTCGCCTTCTTCGCCGAACCTGAGGCAGGGTGACTGCCGCAATATGCTAGGTTTGTCAGCGGTATGAATAACTCCTCGACGGTTTTCTCGCGCCTGCTTTGCCGCTTGAGGATACGGAAGCGCAACCAATGACAAGACACGTTCAACTTCATATGGTTTGATCCCCATCTGCCCCCAAACATCGTTGTTTCGGATTACAGGGTATTGAGTCAGAAGAACGTAAAGCATGAAGCCAATATGAACAAAGCGATCAAGGGAAATGCCATGTGTGCGCTCGAAATATGCCGCGCATTCTCCCTGACCATAGACATAGACGTTCCGATAAAACTGAGGAACATTCACGTACCCACGTTGCCAATCGAATTGCCGAGCTGCGATCCGCCCCATCTCAAAAAAGACGTCCTGGCGTTCTTTCTGTATGCTAAATTCAGCATTTTCGAGATGCCTTAGCCAGTTGACACACTGGGCAGCAGCTTGGAAATGATCCCAATGAAGTGTTCGCGTCCTTCCGTTCCTTGTGGTCTTCTTTTTGCGGACCGTCATCAGTTCGTTAGCGAGCGTTTCAATTTCCCAAGGCCTTATCGAAAGCTCGTCCCACATCTCTACAGTTTCTGCACCCTTAGGAATCGTGTCAGACTGGATGAATTTTCTTGCGGGTTCGGGATTGTCTGATTGTAATATATGTGTTGCCCACAGAAGCTGGATGAACTCCTCTTTTCCGGCAGCGCCAATCAATCTGTTGAGCTTTTTGCGATAATAGGAACGCATTTCGACTACCCCTGCTAGGTTGCGTTTTTATCAATGCTATCAGTTCTCCACCCAACCAAAGAGCAAAAATGAGGCCACCCAAGAGCACCACCAAGTTACGACAGTGGATCAGCAGCTCACTCAGCTTGCAGGACTACGTCTGGGTTGGGGCGCATTGGCTGCAGGTTCTGGAACTGGATTTGGAATGACCGCCTCTAAGCTTCTACGCAACGCATCACCCTTCATCAGCAGCTTTTGGACAGCAACTTCATATTGCTTAGTCCCCTTGTAACCGAGCGTGACTGCAACTTGTTTTGTGGACGGAGTAGATTTGATCTTCATCTTTTGGATCAAGCCTTCCCAGTTCCCAGACTCCCTTAGCGCCTTCAGTTCCTCTTTAAGTCTATTTAGCTTTGCGGTCGGGTCGTCAAAAGTGATCTGAAAGTCTGCTGTTTTCTCCATTAGCTCACTTGCACTTATCCGCTTGCTTTCAAACTCCTGTCGAAAGGATTTATAGACTGCGTCCTTTGCTAGGGCCTCAATGTTGTCATCAGATATTGAAGCACAGGCTCCGGCTAGGACATCTGAAAGGGCTACGTCTGTCCCTGCTATTGGAATAACCGCCTCAATTACAGTTGGATGATAGTAAACTGACTCAATCGCGTAGACACCCAAAGCCGCAATACCTTCGGCCTGTAATGTACTTAGGTCCTGACGGTTATCGGAATCGACAATGCCGCCTGCCTGCATGTGATGAAGGCCACTCGAATTGTTTAGCGAGATTACAGAGTTTCTGACATCCTTGCATGTTCCGCACGGCACAATGGTCGCCCCTGCAAAGAACAATTTATAAAGAGGCAGATCCAAACTTTTTTCCGCATCGCCTTCAACAAAAATGACCTTTTCACGCGCTCCGTAGATCGCTTCTGCAACTAACGGATCGAGAGAGCCAATATTGTCGATCTTTTCCGCCTGCCAGTTTGAGCCGTCAAAAGCGTAGACAATAAGAATTTGAGCGTCTTGATGATCTCTTGGCAGGCTCAGGTCATGCGTTGAAATAACCCATTTGAGATCTGGTCGTATCTGCCGAAGATATGAGAGCAATGGACTAGAGATTGACCTGTGGAGGTGTCTCTCTGGCTCATCAAGGAAAATAGTGGCGGCTTGCCCGGCAAGGATAGCGCTCGCGGCGATAATGAAAGCGGACCGCTCACCGTCAGACATCTCGTTGAACCCGTATTCGCCTTCAATACCTTCCTTCTTGACGTTCAGCTTCGACTTGTCGTCCCAATTCAAACTGATCGGCAAATTTGCAGACATAAATGCTAAGTTGAGCAAATCGATAGGCATCTCCGAGGCAATCCGTGCCTTCTCAGCATCATTGCCCGCCTTGTCTGCCTCAAAGTATTCGGAATAGAGATAGTCACCCCGTGATTTCAACCTGAAGAGTAGGCCGTTTAGCCAATCGGCGTTGTTATGGTATTGCCGAGAAAAACGGGCTTCACTATTTCCTTGGATCGAGCTTCTGGCGTACTGTTCCTGCTTGGAACTCTGCTGAGCGCTGGTCGTAATAGCGGCTGAAGCAAAGCTAATTTCTCTGTTGCCCGCAATAAGGTGTGAGGTCTTGTCCTGCTTGCCCCAGTTGAAGAGCAGTGTTGACTTGCCAGATCCATTTGCGCCCAGCACATAGAGTGCCTCCCCTTCAGCAAGTTCGATACTTAGTGCATCAGCGTTTTGTCTCTGAACATTCAAAGTAGCCATTTGGAGAAATCACCTCAGTAAAAATACACGTACAAACAGCAGCATAAATCAGATTTCTGCAATGCGAAATGCAACTCAAAGGTGAGAAACATAAATACTAGAGCGAACCCGTTAGTCTAAGTGCTCCACCTTTCAATCGCTGCCTGCGCTGCTACTGGATTCTCTTTTATCCTCAGCACGGCCTGTCGCGATATTCTGGTAGCCTTCGCAATCACTGTGGCCCCCTGCCCCTGCGACAACATTTCTTGCACCGTTTCGAGTATGCCTTGGTCATAGCTCGGTTTCTTCCCACGGTACTTCGTAGGATTGCCCTTTACGGCCTGTATTCCAGCCTTCTGGGCCTCCTTCGTTGCTTCTGCCTGAGCCTGTGCCGTTGCAGCCATGAACGCAATGAGAGCGTCGCTCACGGCCTCATGCATCGGATCTGTAGTGGCTCCGTCGAACGTCATGTTGTTGATTACCGTGCGGATGACGACACCCTGCCGCATGAAGGCACGGATTGTGTCAGTCACATCCTGATAGTTTCGCCCTAGTCGGTCCACCCACCGTACGACCAGCACGTCACCTCGCCTCAACTTGTCAAAGAGCCGCCTGCCCTCTTTTCGATCCGACAACTTGGTGCTGAGACCTGAAACGCCATGATCTGCGATCACCTCGTCGATCACAAAGCCTGCGGCCTCTGCTTGGGTTCTCTGGTGGTCAATGTTCTGGTCCGCAGTGCTGACGCGGGCATATAGAATGGTCTGGGACATGCTGTTCCTTGAGTGTTCGTTAAGGTTCTGTCCCTTGATATGCGTGTCCGATAAAAACGATCAACCCTTACGGACAGAAATCAAGTCAACTTCAGGCTGTCCGCTGCACTATACCTTTACGGACAGAGCTTTACCACTTGCTGTGCTGTGGCGGGCGATAACCTTAAGGCAGCGAAATCAATTCAGGCTGATATCGATGCCAAGAACTTGCACAACAACACTTAAGGGAATGCTTTTCATGGTTATCCGCCTACCTGCCCCACTCCATCACCACGCTGACATTCATCCGCCACGCCCCCTGCCTATCTTACACCAGCCCCGCCATAGAGCGCCTGTGTGGCCCTGAGAGCGTTGAGATGCGCTTTCTGCGTCACTTCTCCCTGACGCCCTGCACATGGCCTATGGCGGCCTCTGTTGTGGTTCTGAGTATCATGGTAAGACCAGCTTCTCCTCACCTATGACATGCCCACCATCTTTGCGGGTAGATGGGAAAAAGGGACGCGACTACCCAAGAGTAATTTAGGTAGTGAAGATTTTCACACGCGCCGCTTGTCGTACTTGGCCACATAGTTCAGCTCCTGAATACATCTCAAGGCCCATCGCTGTGTAGGCGTCAGTGGCCACGGATCACCGCCGATCTGGGCGGGCCACCCCCTCCTCGAAGGGTATGGGGGAAGAAACGCCTTCACGCCGTTATAGATAGGGGCTCAGATATTTGCTGTTTGTTTGGTCCCCCCTAAAACGGTAGGTCGTCTTCATAATCATGGTCGGGATCGTAATCTGCATCGTACGCGGCAAAGCTCATAACGGTATGAAAGTCAGGCCCCAAACGGCAGGCAAACAGTTTTCCCAACGCCGCTGGGCACCGCCGCCCTGCTTCTGTGAGTGCAGAGCCGAAAGCCGCGTCCATCTTCGCGTAGTGAGCCTCTAGACGGGCCTCGTCATCGCTTGGATCCTCTTCATCCTTTGTTCGACCTAGCGCTTCAAACCAAGTTTCTGGAATATGCTCGTCCATTTTATGTAGACGCTCTAGCACCTTGCGCATATTGGATACCTGAGAGGTGCTTATACCCGCGCTTCTTGCAGTATTCGCGATGCTCAGTGGGTATTCATGTTCGCCCGTCCGTTGACATACCAGCCGCCATGCGCCGTTTTGCCGTTCTTCGGTGGTCATTGGCAGTTGGTTCTTTGTGTTTGATCGCAGTGCGTATGCTTGTGCTTCTTCAAACGAACCACTGAATACTTCAACTTGCACAGCCGCTGTTTTGCAGTTGCGGCGATACGCTTGGTGCCTGTGGTGGCCTGCAAGGACACAGTAGTATCCATCTGTTGGGTTCCTCCAGACCACCATCGGGTCGAGAACAACGCCCCTCTTCACCAACGCCGCGAGTTCTGTGACGTGCGCAGGGTCGAGACCGTGCTTCCTGAACTGGAAGGAGCTTGGGTCGGTTTTAATGTTGCTGATCTTCAGCTTGGTTCGCCTTGTTTTCGCTAAGGCTTCAGCGTTGTTTTTCTGGGTCATTTCATGGTCCGCATGTGAGTTTTATGAAGACCAGCCCGTTCGCCAGCCTCTACAAAATGTAGACCCTAAGGGTGTATAGCTAAGAAGCGCCAAAGGCCCCCGCAGACCTCCTAGGAGACCTGCGAGTGCAAGGCTGCGGACCAGTCAAAAGAACGACTTAGGTTGCCTCTTAGTAGCTAAGGTGGGCACCTACTCGTCGTTTCCTTCTAATGGTGGCGCTTAATGGTTGAGGTGGCTACCGGACCCTGTCGAGCCAACCGTTGAAACTACAAGCCGCACCGTGAAGCTGAGTACACTCTGGCCCTTGGCGCAACGACACAGCAAACTTACCATGCTGGCCAATCGCTATCGCGCAGCCGTCCTCTTTGTACTCAGAGGACAGTAAAAAAGTGTCCCCCTTTCGGTTGTTCGCGAAGTATCCTTCGACGTACCCAAAACACCCCTTCATTTTTATGCTTACGCCAACGTCTTTCCCATCGACAATCATACGAACCTGTCCACCGTCTTGGCCTTGGCCTTCATAGACACCATCAAGAACATCTTGGGACCAACCTATCGAAGGGACAGACAAGACTGCAATTATTAGCGAAACAAAGACATTCATTCGGTTCATCTTCGATATCCTTCATTATGTGTAAGCGCTTAAGTGGCCAGATCATCACCCAGCTCAATTTTCGGAATTTTACAAAGCTCTCGGTACAGAACTGCTACAGGGGTTTCTCCATAGCTTGCTGCCGCCCGCCCGTCTTCATGGCCTTTCAACACATCGCTATACTCTGGTGCAATGTCCGCCTCTCGAGCTACCGTTGCAAACCTATGCCGCCAAGCATGGTTTGGCTAAACTTCGGGATCTGTGATGCCCACCTCAGACCTGATCCATTCGGCAACTTTCCCATAGACACCCCCAGCTCTAGCCCCAATTTCTTTAGCTTCAGGGATATCAGCAAAGACATACATACCAGCCCGCTTTTCAAACACATCCACCAAGCCTTGTTCTAATAGTTGTGGGTGCAGCGGCACTTGCCGAAAGTTTCCAGTCTTCACGCGTCCAGCTTCCGGAGTGATGTAAAAGTAGTAGACTCCCTTGTCTATTTTGAGATCACTAGCTCTAAGTTGGGCTACTTCACCTGCTCTTGCCCCAGTTAAGGCACATATCCATGGCAACCATCTAATCGCTCTTTGATTGTGGTCGTGCATCCCTGTCGGCAATCTCGACGGGTCTAGAGCGGCTCTAAGGATACTTTTGGCCTCGTCGTCCGTAAATCCTTTAGGACGCAGCCTTGGCTTCTTCCGATACTTGAAACTGAACCCTTTGGTAGGGTCATGGTCTGTGCGGCCCTTCTCGATAGCGGTTCGGTAAGTTGCCCTCACTGCGCTTAGGTATTTGGTGCTGATGGTTCGTGGAGCCAAACCCTGCTCATCTCTTAGATATTCACACCACCTGTCTATATCTTGCTTGGTAACCCTCTCAGCCACGCCGTGTCCCACAAATGCAATCAAGCTGTCGAGCTTCTGGCGGCTATCTTGAATTGTTTTGGGTGCCTTACCATCGGCAAGGTGCGTTGTTTTCCACCATTCAAAGAATGCAACTAGTGACTGGTCTTCGATTTCTGGTCGAACGTCTTTAGCGGCATTCGGTGCAGACCACTCCGGATATCTGCTCCCGTCTGGGTCATCCCTGTAATCGCCTTCAGTGTTCTTCTGAAGCTGTCGCCTCGCCTGATGGTCAGCCTTATACATCTCACGCAGCAAGGCCGTCCTTTGTTCACTGCTAATTTTCAACCCTTTGGAAAGCAGTAGCGCATCAGTCGCTCTTCCATACCAAACCGCCAGCCTTTCATGGTCGTCCGCTAGGCCTTCGGTCATTTCGGTGAGGTTCTGATAGGCTGCTGTACTTCCTGCATCCTCATGGAAGGTCTCCAACCATTTGCGATAATACTCACCGCTTAGTGCAACCATTTGCCTTTGGCTCAGCTGCACCACACCAACGCGCAACTGCGCCCAAATAGCCTCGTTCTCGCCGTGCATAAGATTGAAAAGGCGCTTGGCCTCGACAGGGTCTCTAGTCTTGAGGCTCCTTTTTATGTTCGCTGCGCCAAAAGCTTCGATGACATCAGCGGGCACGCGAACACGATATTCGTAGATGCCGCTTTTCTTATTTTTCTGAGGACCAGCCATGCGCATTCCTGTGTGTACCGCCCTTGTGTACCACAAAGATCGAGACAAACCACTGATCGCACTTAACTTATTGCTTTCGAAGAAAGATAATTGGTGCGGTCGGAGAGACTCGAACTCTCACGGGTGTTACCCCACAGCGACCTCAACGCTGCGCGTCTACCATTCCGCCACGACCGCACGCCATGGATGGTGCGTTCCAATAGCGCGGGCGGCGCTGTACCTCAAGAGGCAAATTGCACCAATTCGTACTGTTTCGAACATCAGCCCTCTGCCCTTGCGCTTGGCGGCGAAAACATAGACCCTTGGTTGGCACAAAATCGGTAGAGAGCCCCATGCCCCAAGACACAGCTGAAATCCCCCCCCTTCAAATCGACATCGTATCGGATGTGATGTGCCCGTGGTGCATCATCGGATTTCGCCAGCTGGAACAGGCGCTTGGCGCGACGGGAATCGGCGCGTTCATCCGCTGGCATCCGTTTGAGTTGAACCCGAACATGCCGCCCGAAGGGCAGAACCTGCGCGAACATATCGCCGAGAAATACGGCGCTACACCCGAACAGAGCGCGCAGAACCGTGCGCAGCTGTTGGCGATTGGCGCTGATCTGGGGATCGACTTCACCTATTCGGACAGTTCGCGCATCGTCAACACCTTCGCCGCGCACCAGCTTTTGGACTGGGCGCAGGAGCATAACCTGCAACACCCGCTGAAGATGGCGCTGTTTAACGCGCATTTCACGGCTGGGCGCGATGTTTCCGATACGGATGTTCTGGTCGAGGTGGCGCACTCCGTCGGGCTGGACGCGGATCAAGCGCGCGACGTTCTCGGGAGCGGATCGCACGCCACCCAAACCCGCGCACGCCAGCAATTCTGGACCGAACGCGGGATTAGCGGCGTGCCTGCAATGGTGTTTGAGGGCAAATACCTGCTGACTGGCGCGCAGGGGGCGGAAAACTATGCACAAATGCTGCACAAGCTGGTACAGGAACGGGCCGAGGCGGCACCAGCGTGACCGCGCCTGCCCTGCCTAGACTTCACGCATGATAGAATGGATCATCACCCCCGGCCTGACCGACTTTCGCACTGCCGAGCAGGCGATGGAGGCGCGTGTTGCCGATATTGCCGCGGGCACGGCGGCGGAGTGTATCTGGCTGGTCGAGCATCCGCCGATGTACACGGCCGGCACCTCGGCCAAAGACGCCGACCTGCGTGAGCCGGACCGCTTTGATGTGTACGCGACAAAGCGCGGCGGGCAATACACCTATCACGGGCCGGGACAGCGGGTCGCTTATGTGATGCTGGATGTGGGCGCACGCGGGCATGATGTGCGTGCCTTTGTCAAACAGCTAGAGGCTTGGGTCATCGCCGCATTGGCAGAATTCAACGTGACGGGTGAAATCCGCGAGGGGCGCGTGGGCGTCTGGGTCCCGAGGCCCGAAAAGCCCGCAACCGCAACCGGATCAATGGCCGAAGACAAAGTCGCGGCCATCGGCATCCGCCTGCGCAAATGGATCAGCTTTCACGGAATCTCGATCAATGTGGACCCCGATCTGAGCCATTTTTCAGGCATCGTGCCCTGCGGCATTACCGAACACGGGGTCACCAGCCTTGTTGATCTGGGCCTGCCCGTAACCTTGCCCGATGTTGACCTGGCCCTGCTGCGCAGTTTTGCGCAGATTTTTGGCGAAGCGCCGCAAATCATCACGCCATCCTGACACGGCGTCAGGCGACAGAGCGCCCTTCCGCATCTTCGGGCTGAAATTCCTCGATCAAGGTGATCAGGTTTTCTAACCGCAACGGTTTGTCGCAAAAGCTGTGCACGTTTGGATCAGCCTCGGCGCGCCAGTGGTCGGCGGGCAAAAGAGAGGTCGACAGCATCACAATGATCAACTGCGCATCCGCTTCTACGTTCAGCTTCGGGTATTGCTCCAGAAACTCGAAACCGCCCATGCCGGGCATATTAATGTCGAGAAAGATCAGCTCGGGCAGCGGGCGGTGCGCGGTGAGGTCGGCGTTCAGAATATCCAACGCTTCCTGACCGTCTGTGGCCACGTCTATCACCTCTACCAGGCCCGATTTGGCGATCACACGTTGATGCAGCATGTTCGTCACGGTGTCATCGTCGACAAGCAATATGCGTTTAATCAGAGTCATGTTGAATATCCTTGTCTGGGAAGTTTATCTGGAATTCTGCGCCTTGCCCGCGGGTACCGGACAGCGTGATACTGCCGCCGCGGTGTTGCAGCATCCGCTTGGCACAATAAAGCGAGATGCCGTTACCAGCCGGCGCCTTGTGGGCGCGCTGGAACAGGCCGAATACTTTTCCACTGTCGGTGGCTTCATCGATCCCTGTGCCGTTGTCCGCAATCGCAAGCGTAACCCGACCGTCCACTTCAGTCGCGCGGATGGTGATCGAAAGCGGCCGGTCGGGCGCTGCGTATTTCACGGCGTTATCAAGGATTGACGACAGAATGCTGCTCAGCTCGAACCGCGCAAAGAACACCTCGATCTGCGGAGCAACATCCACAATGACCGGTAGTGCATTCTGCCCCATCGCCTTTTGCAGGCTGCCGATCGTCGCCATCACCTCATCACGCAGGTTGAACATTTTTGCGGGCAAGGCACTGCTCAGCCTGATTTGCGCCACCAGAACAAGGCCGTGGATCTTACTGTGCAGCTGCGCGGCGCTGGTGTTGATCCATCGCACCAATTCGACCCGTTCTTCGCGGGGCTGGTCGGGATGGTCTTGCAGCATCAGCGCCAAACGGCTGAGGTTATTGGCAGGCACTTTCAGGTCGTGGGTCGCGATAAAGGTCAGCTGCTCCAGCTCTACCACCGCATCTTCGAGTTGGGATGTGCGTTCGGTAATCCGTTCTTCCAGCTCTGCGTTGAACATAGCAAGCTCGGCGGTGCGGGCGATGACTTTGGCCTCCAGCTCCACGTTCAATGCGGCCAGTTCGTCCTTGTTGGTCTTTTCGACAGTGATGTCAGTGGCAGAGCCGATATGGCGCAAGACACGCCCCTCGGGGCAGCGGTCAAACACAGTATCGACCGAACGCAACCACCGTATCGCCCCGTCTTTTCTGATCACACGGTATTCGATGGTCAGGCTTTCATCGTCCTTCAGCTGCGCGATTCGCTCCATGTTGCTGGCAACCGAGGGGAAATCATGGGGGTGAACGATATGTGCCAACACCTGATCCCCCAATGCTTGAATCTGGGCACTGGAATACCCCAGATAGGCCGCAATCGAGCGATTCATATATTCATTGGAAAAGGTTTGGTGATTGAAAACATAGACAAAACCGGGCATCATCTCGATCACGCGATTGATTGAGGGCGCACGCTGTGGTTCCCCCGACAGCAGCCCGTCCGCCGTTAGCTCGCCAATGTTGTGTTCTCTGGTGTCCACGCGTTCTTTCCAAATCAATTTGATCAGCGGTAAATTCGCATCAAGGGATTACTCGGCGGTTAACTTTTTCAAAACTGAAGGGTGCAAAAACACCGTAAGCTGCACCCGAGCGACCGATTTCGGAGACCATTGATAAAATTGGGTCCAGTTGCCTTGAAAATACTTGGGCCTGCGACCATCGCGCCCATTGCGCGGCGGTGCACATGCTTTTAGAAGACATTCCAAGACCGTGATGCGTTTTGCCAACAGCCGCATTGCGAATTTCAATACCAAGCCAAGGAGGCACCGCATGGCAGACGCAGCCATTAACGGGCACGACCATGAAGACGAGCGTGGATTTTTCACGCGCTGGTTTATGTCCACAAACCATAAAGACATCGGTATTCTATATCTGATCGTCTCCGCATTTGTCGGGTTCATCTCTGTCGCATTCACGATCTACATG
Source organism: Sulfitobacter aquimarinus (assembly GCF_040149565.1). Classification (NCBI taxonomy): domain Bacteria; kingdom Pseudomonadati; phylum Pseudomonadota; class Alphaproteobacteria; order Rhodobacterales; family Roseobacteraceae; genus Sulfitobacter; species Sulfitobacter aquimarinus. The sequence goes on along the minus strand of NZ_JBEFLO010000002.1, from coordinate 484,062 downwards.
CGTCTCGAGCTGATGAACCCCGGCGTTCAGTACATGTGTATGGAAGGCGCGCGTTTCATCGCCGATTCCGCCGCGACCTGTACGCCCAACGGTCACCTTTGGAATGTTCTGATCACCGGTCATGGCATTCTGATGATGTTCTTTGTCGTGATCCCTGCCCTGTTCGGCGGTTTCGGCAACTACTTCATGCCGCTGCAAATCGGCGCGCCTGACATGGCGTTCCCACGGATGAACAACCTGTCCTTCTGGCTTTATGTTGCTGGTACGTCACTCGCCGTTTGTTCGGTGGTGATGCCCGGTGGTAACGGTCAGGCCGGCTCTGGCGTGGGTTGGGTTCTGTACCCGCCGCTGTCCGTGAAAGAAGGCGGCATGTCCATGGACTTCGCGATTTTCGCGGTTCACGTCTCTGGTGCGTCATCCATCCTTGGTGCGATCAACATGATCACGACATTCCTGAACATGCGTGCCCCCGGCATGACCCTGTTCAAAGTGCCGCTGTTCTCGTGGTCGATCTTTGTGACCTCGTGGCTGATCCTGTTGTCCCTGCCCGTTCTGGCCGGTGCGATCACGATGCTGCTGATGGACCGCAACTTTGGCTTTGCCTTCTTTGACCCCGCTGGCGGTGGTGATCCGGTTCTGTATCAACACATCCTATGGTTCTTTGGCCACCCGGAGGTCTACATCATCATTCTGCCAGGTTTCGGCATCATCTCTCACGTGATTGCGACCTTCGCGCGCAAGCCGATCTTTGGCTACCTGCCGATGGTTTGGGCGATCATCGCGATTGGTGCACTGGGCTTTGTTGTGTGGGCACACCACATGTACACAGTCGGGATGACACTGAACCAGCAGGCCTACTTTATGTTGGCGACGATGGTGATTGCGGTCCCGACTGGCGTCAAAGTATTCAGCTGGATCGCGACCATGTGGGGCGGCTCTGTTGAGTTCAAGACACCGATGCTGTGGGCCTTTGGCTTCCTGTTCCTGTTCACCGTTGGTGGCGTGACAGGCATCGTATTGTCGCAGGCCGCTGTGGACCGTTATTACCACGACACCTACTATGTTGTGGCGCACTTCCACTATGTGATGAGCCTTGGTGCCGTGTTCACGATCTTTGCGGGTATCTACTTCTACCTGCCGAAGATGACGGGCCGCATGTACCCTGAATGGGCAGGCAAGCTGCACTTCTGGGCGATGTTCATCGGTGCGAACCTCACATTCTTCCCACAGCACTTCTTGGGTCGTCAGGGTATGCCACGTCGCTACATCGACTATCCTGATGCGTTTGCATACTGGAACTGGTGGTCAAGCATGGGCGCGTTCCTGTCGTTCGGCTCGTTCATCTTCTTCTTTGGTGTGATGGCATGGACATTGACACGCGGCGCGCGCGTCACGGCCAACAACCCATGGAACGAGTATGCAGACACGCTGGAATGGACTTTGCCGTCCCCTCCACCAGAGCACACGTTCGAACAGCTGCCGGTACAAGCGGATTGGGACAAATCCCACCACTAAACCAGCAGCGTCAGCCAAGGCTGACTGCATAAAAGGCAGAGGGCTCCAACGGCGGTTGGGGTCCTTTTTTTTGTGGCGCTCGAACTTTGCCGTTATGCGGGTTGAGGGTGCGGGATTGAGTTTAAGGGCAAAATAAAGAAGGGGGTGGTGCTGATGTCTGTGTTTATCATTTGTGTGGTTCTGCTGGGGCCGCAGGCGTTTGCCGCGATGCGCGGCGTGGGGCCTGCGGGGATGCTGATGCTGCTTGTGCTTTGCATCGCGGGGATGATGGCTGTTCTGGTCGTGGCTGCGATGCCGCCGGGGGGCGCGTTGGAGAGTACCGCCTATGATCAGGACACCTATTATGTCGTGCATCTGACGCTATTTGGGTACGCCGTTCTTGGGGTAATGCTGCTGACGCTTTTGTATTGGGTGGTGGAGTGGGCGCGCCCGCAGGCGGACATGCGGGTCGATGTTGTTTTGGTGCAGGGGGTTGTTGCGTTGATGACCGCTGCGGTTGTTCTGGGTCTAGGGCCAGACGGATCGGGCTATGGCGGGGATATGCGTCCGGTTGTGCTGATTGAAGGGGGGGCATTGGCGATGGTCGGCGTTTTGGCAGTGCGTGCGGTTTGGCATCTCTTGCTCCAGCGCCCGAGGTAGCCCCGCACTTATTGTCGCATTGATCGCACGGGCGATCGGGGTACAAGGGGGTATGCCTTATGAATGGACCTCACCGCCCCAGAGCACGCCGCAGACGATGCGGCTTTGGCCGCATAATTCCTTGCCTGCGCGGGGCATGGCTGCCTTTGTGCTGACCACTTTTACGCTGATCTCGATCCCTGTGCTGCCCTTGCTGGGCTCGCCCATTCTGTGGGGAATGTTGCCGTTTACCCTTGCGGCGGTATGGGCAATTTTCTGGGCGCTACAGCGCAACCACAAGGTCCGCCAGATCAATGAGGAATTGGTGCTGGGGGACCGCATGGCCGTGCTGGTGCGCACCAACCCCAAGGGCGATGTGCAGGAATGGGATTGCGAACGCTATTGGACGCAGGTCACCAAATACGAGAGCGAGGGTCCTGTACCCCACTACGTCACCCTGCGCGGCAAGGGCCGCGAGGTCGAGATTGGTGCGTTTCTGAGCGAAGAAGAGCGGATCGCCCTGTATGACGATCTGCTGCGGGCGCTGAAGCGCGACTAGTTCGACAGCCGCTCTTTGAGCATGGGTCCAACGCGACCAAAATCCATCTGGCCTGTGTATTTCGCTTTCAGGGCGCCCATCACCTTGCCCATATCGCGGATGGATGTCGCACCCGTTTGCGCGACCACAGCATCCACAGCCGCCTTCGTCTCATCCTCGGAGAGTTGGCGCGGGAGGAATTCCTCGATCACTTCGATCTCTTCGCGCTCGCGCTCTGCCAGATCAAGGCGCCCGCCCTCTTCGTAGGCGCGGGCGGATTCGAGCCGCTGTTTCGCCATTTTACCAAGGATCGCGAGGACTTCACCTTCGCCCACTCCTTCGTCGGTGCCTTCGGCACGCGCCGCGATGTCTTTGTCCTTGATCGCAGCATTTACCAAGCGAAGCGTCGACAGCCGCTGGGCTGCTTTGTCTTTCATTGCTTGCTTCAACTCTGTACTGATACGGGTACGCAGGTCCATGAGGTGCCTCACTCGGGTTATCGGGAACAAGAGCGGGGACACTACCCAAACCGCCGCGAACATGCAATGCGGCAGGGTGGCGCTAAGGCGCTGTTATACATAAGTTTTTCATTTCTGCTAAATCTTGACCCTCCCCCGACTGCGCTATAGGTTGCACCCGTTTGCCGCCACAAGAGCCTTGCGCTCTTGCCCCTCCGGTCGGGCCTGCCGCCCTGCCTCTGCTCAAAGGATATGACCATGGCCACCGCTGTTCCTGCACACCCCACCGCCTGCCTTGCCCTTGCTGACGGGTCGATATTTTACGGCGTCGGGTTTGGCGCAACGGGGCAGACCGTTGCCGAGATGTGTTTTAACACTGCCATGACGGGGTATCAGGAGATCATGACCGACCCGTCCTACGCGGGCCAGATCGTGACCTTTACCTTCCCGCATATCGGCAACACAGGCACCAATGCCGAAGATGACGAGACAGCAGACCCGGTGGCCGCTGGCATGGTTGTGAAATGGATGCCAACCGAGCCGAGCAACTGGCGTGCGACGCAAGACCTATCCGCATGGCTGGCCGCACGCGGGCGCATCGCCATCGGCGGGATCGACACGCGGCGCCTGACCCGCACCATCCGCCAGCAGGGCGCGCCCCATGCTGCCCTTGCCCATGACCCCGACGGGAATTTCGATATTGAGGCGCTTGTCGCCGCTGCCCGTGGCTTTGCGGGCCTTGAAGGGATGGATCTGGCCAAGGATGTCACCTGTGCGCAATCCTATCGCTGGAACGAGATGCGGTGGGCGTGGCCCGAAGGCTATGTCCCGCAAACCGCGCCCAAACACAAGGTTGTGGCGATTGATTACGGCGCGAAACGCAACATCCTGCGCTGCCTTGCCTCGGCGGGCTGCGATGTGACCGTGCTGCCTGCTTCCGCAACTTACGAAGATGTCATGGCGCATCAGCCTGACGGTGTCTTTTTGTCCAACGGCCCGGGCGATCCTGCAGCCACGGGCGCTTATGCTGTTCCGATGATCCGTGACGTGTTGGACAAAACCGAGCTGCCGGTTTTTGGGATTTGCCTGGGTCACCAGATGCTTGCCCTTGCCCTTGGCGGCGCGACGGTCAAGATGGGCCATGGCCACCACGGTGCCAATCACCCCGTTAAAGACATTGATACGGGTAAGGTTGAGATCACCTCTATGAATCACGGGTTCGCGGTTGATAGCCAGTCCTTGCCAGCAGGCGTGGTCGAAACGCACCGCTCGCTGTTTGACGGCTCAAACTGCGGTATCCGCATGGAAGGTCGCCCTGTCTATTCGGTCCAGCACCACCCCGAGGCCTCTCCTGGTCCGCAAGACAGCTACTACCTGTTCGAGCGTTTTGCGGAGGCCATGTCGGCCCGCGCCTAACGCCCAACGCGGTCAGCCCTTGATTAACAGATCCTTAAGACTTCTTTGCGATAGTCTTAACTGATTTGAAACGATCTTGGGTGAAACCGCGATGAGCGAACTCTACCTGCGATTGCCCGACCCACAGGCTGTTGCCCCACCAAAGGTTCGGCTGCCGCTGGGTCGGGTGATGGTCAACGCAGGCCATATTTCACAACGCGACCTCGTTCACGCGCTGGATTTGCAGCGCCACATTGATGCACCTTTGGGCGAAATTCTTGTGTCCGAAGGGCTCGCTAGCAGCTCCGAGATCCTTCAAATGGTCTCTAGGCAGCATAATATTCCTGTGGCAGATCTGTATGCCGACCCGCCGGATGTCACGATCAGTGATGCGCTTCCCTCTGCGCTGTGCCTGACGCATCGGTGTGTGCCGTGGATGAAGATGGGTGATGTGCTTTTGGTCGGGACCGCGCACCCCGATGATTTCAACCAGCTATGTGCCTGTTTGGGCCGCAAAGGGCGGCGGATGCTGCCCGTATTGGTGGACGAGCATCAAATTCGCAGCCATATCGGTACGCTTTACGGGGCCGAGCTGGCGCAACGGGCCGCGACCCGCGTCCCTGCCGCGCAAAGTTGCCGCAGTTGGGACCCCGATGCGCCATTGCGCAAACCGTTTGTCTTTGCGTTACTTGCGGTCTTTGTCATTGCCACCCTGCTGGAGCCACGTTGGATGTTCACCATCGGCGTGGTCGTCGCCTTCGTCACCCTGATGATGAGTACGGCGCTGAAAACCGCGGCGTTCATCGCTCAACTCTCCGAGATGTCACAAAAGACCCCGCCCCTGCGGCCCCCGAACCGTTCGGTATTTCCCTTGCCGAAAGTATCGATTTTGGTGCCTTTGCTGCGCGAAAAAGAGATTGCTGGCAAATTGATCCAGCGTCTGACCCGCCTGACCTATCCCAAATCCTTGCTAGAGGTCGTTCTGGTCCTTGAGGCCGACGACACAGTCACACGTGACACCATCGCGCGGACCGACATGCCGGGCTGGATTTCGGTGATCGAAGTTCCGGGGGCAAACAACCTCACGACAAAGCCCCGTGCGCTCAACTATGCGCTGGATTTTTGCCGCGGGTCTATCATCGGCGTCTGGGATGCAGAGGACGCGCCAGAGGCAGATCAGATCGAAAAGATCGTTACCCGTTTTCAGGATGCGCCCGCAAATGTTGCGTGTTTACAGGGGGTTCTGGACTATTACAATCCGCGCAATAACTGGCTGTCGCGGTGCTTTGCCATTGAATACGCGACGTGGTGGCGCATGATTTTGCCGGGCGTTGCCCGCTTGGGGCTGGTCATTCCACTGGGCGGCACCACGCTGTTTTTCCGCCGCTCTATCCTTGAAAAACTGCACGGATGGGACGCCCATAACGTGACCGAAGACGCCGATCTGGGCATACGGCTCGCCCGCCACGGATATGTCACCGAACTGGTCCCCACCGTCACCTATGAGGAAGCCAATTGCCGTGCGTGGCCTTGGATCAAACAACGCTCACGCTGGCTCAAAGGGTTTGCGATCACGTGGTTGGTGCATATGCGTGCGCCCGCCGCGTTGATGCGGGATCTGGGGTTTGTGCGGTTCTGGGGGGTGCAGACGCTGCTGTTTGCTACCTTTGCGCAATTTGCGCTGGCGCCGCTGCTGTGGTCGTTCTGGATCACGCTTGCAGGGTTCGAGCATCCCGTAGCCGCGACATTGGGTGCGTCTGCCGCCTCAACGATGGCGTGGATCTTTATCGTGACCGAAGTGGTAAACCTGAGCATTTCGATGGTCGCCGTCTCGGGGCCGCAGCACCGACATCTGTTGATTTATGTTTTGACGCTACCGCTGTATTTCCCGATGGGCGCCCTGTCTGCCTATAAGGCCGTCAAGGAAATGGTTTTTGCGCCCTATTTTTGGGACAAAACCGAACACGGCATCGCCGCAGCCGAGCAGAATTAAGCTTCGGCCTCTCGGGCCTCGGCCTCTTGCTTGAGCCGTGTTGTAAACGCGACAGAGATATGCGCCCGCAATGCCGCGTCTGCGGCATCCCCGTCCCGTGCCTCGATTGCGGCGACGATCTTGTCATGCTCGGCTTGCGCAATCTCCCCGCGCCCGACAACCGCCAGCGACGTTGTCGCCATCAACGCCATAGAGCGATGCACAAGGTCCAGTTGTTGCACCAAAAATCGGTTATGCGAGGCAAGGTGGATCTGCTTGTGAAAGCGGCGGTTGGCGCGGGCCAAGGCGGCGGGGTGTTCGACCAGCGCGTCATCCTCTGTCACCATTTCGCGCAGCAGGCGCACTTCTTCTTCGGTGGCGTTACGGGCGGCCAGTCGGGCGGCCAGCCCTTCCAGCTCTCCGCGCACAACGTATAGCTCGGCCATCTGGTTGTGATCCAGCGAGGCCACGATCAGGCTGCGCCCGTCCCGTGCAAGAAGCGATTGCGTCTCGAGCCGCTGCAACGCCTCGCGGATGGGTGTGCGCGAGACGCCAAAACGCTCGGCCAGCTCGCTCTCTACCAGACGGCTCCCGGGGCGGTAGGTGCCCGTGTCGATCGCATCAAGGATCATCGAATAGGCATCGGTATTGCCAGAGCGTCCGGCAGTATAGGCGGGGGGCATGGCGCAGCCCTTTCTGTTTGACTCGCAGCACCTTATCCAAAGACCCCTTGCACGCCTAGCCCCCCTTGCCTACCAAAGGCCCATGCCCCGCGATGCTTTCTCTCATGTGGATACTTGGGTCTTTGACCTTGATCACACGCTGTACCCGCCCTCTGCGCGCCTGTTCGACCTGATCGAGGTACGGATGCGGGCGTGGATCATGGACACCATCGGCGTGGACCAGCCCGAGGCCGACCGCCTGCGCAAGCATTACTGGGAAACCTATGGCACCACGCTCACGGGTTTGATGCGCGAGCATGGCGTTGATCCTGCGCCCTATCTGACGGATGTGCACGACATTTCGATGGAGAGCCTGACGCCCGATCCGCAACTGGCCGCCCGCATCCGCGCCCTGCCCGGACGGCGCATTGTCTACACCAACGGCTGCGCCCCCTACGCCGAGCGTGTGCTGGAGGCCCGCGGCCTGTCGGGCATCTTCGACGCCATCTACGGGGTTGAACATGCCGACTACCTCCCCAAACCCGAGCGGGCAGCGTTTGAGCGGATCTTCACCCGCGACACCCTGACCCCGACCCGCGCCGCAATGTTCGAGGATGATCCGCGTAATCTGGCAGCTCCCCATGACATGGGGATGCGTACGGTCCATGTGGCCCCTAAACGCGCCGACGGATCGCATGTGCATTTTCACACCGACGACCTATCTTCTTTCCTGAACGAATTGACGCGGTAGGCACCCATGGACAGCACATGTGACATCCTGATTTCGGGCGGCGGCATTGCAGGCATGACCGCAGCGGCGGCCTTTGGCACCGCAGGCTTCAACGTGATCTGCGTGGACCCTACGCCGCCGGTGACAGACGGTGCAGCGGACGGGGCCGACCTGCGCTCGACCGCGATGCTGCAACCTGCGCGGACTTTGCTTGAGCGTGCAGGGCTTTGGGACGCACTCGCCCCCCATGCAGCCCCTTTACAGATCATGCGCATCATCGACGCAGGCGGGTCCGAGCCAGAGCCGCGTGTCACTCGCGAATTCGACGCCTCCGAGATTTCGGACCAGCCCTTTGGCTGGAATTTCCCCAACTGGCTGCTGCGCCGCGAGATGCTGGAGCGGCTACACGCGTTAGACACCGTTGATTTCCGCGCAGGTGTGGGCACGGCGCGGCTGTTCACCCGCGAAAGCGGGGCCAAGGTCACGCTGAGCGATGGCACGCGCATCGCCGCCAAACTGGTGATTGCCGCAGACGGACGCGGATCGCCCATGCGGACGGCCGCAGACATCGGCGTGAACACGCAACGCTACGGGCAAAAGGCGCTGGTCTTTGCTGTGACCCATGAGGTTGCGCATAACAACGTCTCGACCGAGGTGCACCGCACGGGCGGTCCCTTCACGTTGGTGCCCCTGCCCGACCGCGAAGGCAAGCCTTGCTCTGCCGTGGTCTGGATGGACGATGGGCCCAAGGCACAAGCGCGGATGGAGATGGATGTGGCCGCGTTCGAGGCCGAAGCCTCGGCCCGCTCAACCCATCATTTCGGGCCTTTGAAACTGGTCAGTCAGCGGCAGGTCTGGCCCATCATCACACAGCACGCTGAACGGCTCAGCGCCGAGCGCGTGGCCCTGATCGCCGAAGCGGCCCATGTCATGCCCCCCATCGGGGCGCAGGGGTTGAACATGTCACTCAGCGATATTGCGACGCTGCTGGATCTAGCGATCAAGCGGCCCGAGGGGTTGGGCGATGCGAAGATGTTGGAAGCGTATCATAAGGCCCGCTATGGCGATATTACCCTCCGCGTGCGCGGGATTGACCTGCTCAACCGCGCCTCACAGGCCAGCAGCACGCTGGCGCGGGATGCGCGGGCCGCAGGGCTTAGCGCACTTTATGGCGCGGCGCCTGTGCGTAAGATGTTGATGCAGATGGGCCTCGGGATGCGCTAGGCGTCTTCGGCTTTCTCCGCCTCCAGCTTGGCGGCGTGTGCCTCGACCTGCTCGACGATGTGATCGACCATGCTGGCATTATCCTGTTTGTGGCTTTGCTTGCCCGCCAGATACACCATGCCGGAGCCAGCCCCCCCACCGGTAAAGCCCACGTCCGTCATCAGCGCCTCACCGGGGCCGTTGACGACACAGCCGATGATGCTCAAGCTCATGGGGGTCTTGATATGCTCAAGCCGCTTTTCCAGCGTCTCGACCGTTTTGATCACATCGAACCCTTGGCGGGCGCAGGACGGGCAGGAAATGATGTTCACACCGCGGTGGCGCAGGCCCAGAGATTTGAGGATCTCGAACCCCATTTTCACTTCTTCCACGGGATCGGCAGACAAGGACACGCGGATCGTATCACCGATGCCCATCCACAAAAGATTGCCCATACCGATGGCTGATTTGACAGTGCCCGAAATCAGCCCGCCTGCCTCGGTGATCCCAAGGTGGATGGGGGCGTCTGTGGCCTCGGCCAATTGCTGATAGGCAGCGGCGGCCATGAAGACGTCGGAGGCCTTGCAGCTGATCTTGAACTCGTGAAAGTCGTTGTCTTGCAGGATTTTGATGTGGTCCAGGCCACTCTCGACCATCGCGTCGGGGCATGGCTCCCCGTATTTGTCCAGCAGGTGCTTTTCCAGCGATCCTGCATTCACGCCAATGCGGATCGAGCAGTTGTTGTCGCGGGCGGCTTTGATGACTTCCTTGACGCGTTTCTCATCACCGATATTGCCGGGATTGATGCGCAGGCAGGCGGCGCCCGCCTCGGCGGCCTCGATCCCGCGTTTGTAATGGAAGTGGATGTCGGCGACCAAGGGCACGGGGCTTTCGCGCACAATCTGTTTCAGCGCGGCCGAGCTTTCGACGTCGGGCACAGAGACGCGTACAATGTCCGCGCCTGCCTCGGCGGCGGCCTGAATCTGCGCAATCGTCGCAGGAGCGTCCGTGGTCAGCGTGTTGGTCATTGTCTGCACGCTGATCGGCGCATCGCCACCCACAGGGACGTTGCCCACCATAATCTGGCGCGATTTACGGCGATAGATGTTGCGCCAAGGACGAATATGATTCAGCGACATGCCAACCTCACCAGACAGTTCAGACACGACTTAAGTAGCCACGCAGGCGGGGCACTGCAATGCAAAGCTGTGTGATAAATGGGGATTAGATCGGGTTTACTGATCTTCGGCGGGTTCTTGCAACGGCCCTGCCGCTTCGGCGCGCAATTCCGCCACAAGCGTTTCCAGCGCGCTGTCATCGCCTGGCACCGCAGGCTCATACAGTTCGGCCAAAGCCTGCTGTTGCAGCGGTACATTCGACGTCACGCTGCCGCGGCCGCCAACGGGGCCGAAGAATTCGCCGTTCATGACAAAATAGACAGCGCCGCTTTGACCTGTGCGCAGCACGGGGGGCTCTTCCAGCGCAGGCACGTTGAACGTGTCGCCCTTTTGCATGACTTTTTCAAAGATGTTTGAGCCGTCGGCCGCTGTCACACGCACCCATGTCTCGCCCGTGGCGATGACCTGAACGGCGGGGGCTGGCCCCTCAACAACTTGTGGAATGCTAAGGCCCGCTGTCAGCGTATCCTCGTCGGCCAATGCGTCCTGCACGGCGGTGTCAATTGCGCCCGTCAGCGGATCGGCTGGAACGGCGGGCGATTGGAACAGGCCGCTGGTGCGCGGGTCAAGCGACGCGATCGGTGCGTCACGCGCAACCATTACAGGCACATCCAATGCGGCAGGGCGGTACAAACGGTCCAGCGCCTCGATCCGCGGCGCATCGGCCAGCGGAGAAGGCGTTGTAACGTCAACACCTGCGATACCTGATGCTGCTGTCGGCGCGTTGGCCTGCAGCGGGTCAAGATCGGACAGAACAACAGGCGTCTGGTCAACGGGTGCAACCTGCACGCGCTGCACTTCTTGCATTACGGTCCAGCCACCAAAACCGATGGCACCGATCAAGGCAACCAGCACCCCCATCGACCCGATGGCCGCAGGTTCGATCCGCGCCAAAAAGCCTTCACCATCCGGTGCGAAGGGCATCGCGGGACGCGAGAAGATATCATGTTCGGCTTGCCGGCTCAGCCGGTCTTCGCGGGTGGGTTTATTCACCACGGAAGCTTTGGCCGACATGCCGTGGGCCACGCTGAAGCCGCTTTCGGCACAAAACGCATCAAACGCCTTGTCGGGGTCCATGTTCAGATAGCGCGCATAGGACCGCACATAGCCCGCGATAAAACCAGGGGTGTCGAACGCGTCAGGGTCCGCATTCTCGATCGCCGCGATGTAGGAGGCCTTGATCCGCAGTTCGCGCTGCACATCCAAAAGAGATTTGCCAAGCGTCGCACGCTCGCCCCGCATTAGATCACCAAGACGCAATTCGAACGCGTCAAAGCCCGTCTGCTCTGCCGCATCGCTGTTTTTATTCTTGGAGGCCCAACGCCCAATCATAACTACTGCCCTAGTCCCGTCTATTTACCCACTTGTCCTGTGGGACAAGAAACCATTGATTCGTCACGGTCACTTGTTGATAGAAACCTAACACAGCGCAATCGCTTTAGCGAGTTTTAGCAGGACTATCCCGCCAATTCGGCACGATTCAGCGCACAATGCGCCCAAAGACCGTCCATTGCAGTCACCAATGCATCCATTTCTTGCGGTCCGTGCACGGGAGACGGCGTAAAACGCAGGCGCTCTGTGCCGCGTGGGACTGTCGGGAAATTAATGGGTTGCGCATAAATACCGTGCTCGTCCAGCAGCATATCGGACAGCATTTTAGTATGCACGGGGTTACCCACCATCACGGGCACGATGTGGCTGCCGTGATCGATAATCGGCAGGCCAAGCCCCTTGAGACGCAGTTTCAACGCTGCGGCCTGTGCTTGATGCTGCTCGCGCAATTCAGGGGCGCGTTTCAGGAAGGCGACACTGGCGGCGGCCCCTGCGGCCACGGCGGGAGGCAGCGAGGTGGTGAAGATAAATCCGGGCGCATAGGACCGGATCGCATCGCACATCTTCTCGGATGCGGCGATATAGCCACCCATCACGCCGTAGGCTTTGGCCAATGTGCCGTTGATGATGTCGAGACGGTGCATCAGGCGGTCACGCTCGGCCACCCCTGCCCCGCGTGGGCCATACATGCCCACGGCATGCACTTCGTCGATATAGGTCAGCGCGCCAAATTCATCCGCCAGATCGCAGATCGCCTCGATCGGGCCGAAATCGCCGTCCATCGAATAGATCGATTCGAACGCAATCACCTTGGGTGCGTCGCTGTCGTCGGCAGCCAGCAACTCGCGCAGGTGCTCAACATCGTTGTGGCGGAAGATGCGCTTGGCCCCGCCGTTGCGGCGCACACCCTCGATCATGCTGGCGTGGTTCAATTCATCCGAATAGATGATCAGCCCCGGAAACAGTTTTGGCAGCGTGCTGAGCGTGGCATCATTGGCGATATAGGCCGAGGTAAACAGCAGCGCCGCTTCCTTGCCGTGCAGATCGGCCAACTCGGCCTCGAGCCGTTTGTGATAGACCGTTGTGCCGGAGATGTTGCGTGTCCCGCCCGAGCCTGCGCCCGTCGCCTCAATCGCCTCATGCATGGCCTCGCGCACGACGGGATGCTGGCCCATGCCCAAATAATCATTGCCGCACCACACGGTGATGTTCTGTTCCGTCCCGTCGGGTTTGGTCCAGACAGCGTGGGGGAAATTGCCATTGCGGCGTTCGATGTCGATGAATGTGCGGTAGCGGCCTTCGTCGTGCAGGCGGGCAAGCGCCGCATCAAGCTGTTCCGAATAAGTCATGCGCGTCTCCATCGTAGGCCACACAACATGTGCGGTATTTACAAAGGGGAAATATAGAACGGTTCCAAGTCGATCAATACGCAATCCAGCGCGATGTGTCGCAGGCGGGTTTCCGATTGGAAAACCGCGCCACTGGACATCGCTTACCGCGCTGTTAGGGTCGCGCCAAATCCCTGATAAACGGAGCACTTTTATGTCCCTCGACGCCGTCCTTTCCCAGATCGACACCGACCTTCCCGCCGCGACCGAGCGGTTGCTGGAGCTTTTGCGCATTCAGTCCATCTCGACCGATCCGGCCTATAAAGACGCCTGTCAGGACGCGGCAGACTGGTTAGTGGCCGACCTGCAAAGCCTTGGTATTGATGCACAAAAACGCGAAACGCCGGGCCACCCGATGGTGGTGGGGCATGTGGGCCCCGAAGACGGCAGGCCGCACCTTTTGTTCTACGGCCACTACGATGTGCAGCCCGTGGACCCGATTGAGTTGTGGGACCGCAACCCGTTTGACCCCGCCGTTGAGGAAACCGATGCAGGCCCCGTCATCCGTGGCCGCGGTGCGGCGGACGACAAGGGCCAATTGATGACATTTATCGAGGCTTTTCGCGCGTGGAAGACCGTCCATGGCGACTGGCCCTGCCGTGTGACCTTCTTTTTCGAGGGGGAAGAGGAATCAGGCTCGCCCTCGCTGGTGCCCTTCATGGAGGAGCATAAAGAAGAGTTGCGCGCCGATTTTGCGATGATCTGCGACACAGGCATGTTCGAGAGCAAGACGCCGTCGATTGTGACCATGCTGCGCGGCTTGCTGGGCGAAGAGCTGACCATTACGGCCCCCACCAAAGACCTGCACAGCGGCATGTTCGGCGGGATCGCCATGAACCCCATCCGCGTCATGTCACGTATCATCGCATCCCTGCACGACGATCAGGGCCGCATCACCGTGCCGGGCTTTTACGACGGCGTGCCAGAGCTGTCGGACGAGCTGGAGGCCCAGTGGCAGGGCCTTGCCTTTGATCACGCGGCATTCTTGGGCGATGTCGGCCTGTCGGAGCCTGCGGGCGAACAGGACCGCACACCGCTCGAGATGATCTGGTCGCGGCCCACGTGCGAAGTCAACGGCATCGGCGGCGGCTATCAGGGCGACGGGTTCAAAACCGTGCTGCCGTCACAGGCCCATGCCAAAATCTCTTTCCGACTGGTCGAGGGGCAAGACCCGCTGGTTATCCGCGAAAACTTCCGTGCCATGGTGGAAGGGATGCTGCCCGCTGATTGCTCGGTCGAGTGGACGGGCCACGGGGCAAGCCGCGCCTCGGGCACGCCGACAGACGATCCCGCCTTTGGCAAGGCGCTGAAAGCACTTAGCGACGAATGGAACGTGCCCGCCGCCTATATCGGTTGCGGCGGGTCGATCCCCATCGCGGGCCATTTCCAGAACATCCTCGGCACGCCGCCCGTGCTGATCGGCTTTGGCAAGGACGACGACCAGATCCACTCCCCCAACGAAAAATACGACATGGAGAGCTTCCACAAAGGCATCCGCTCGTGGGCGCGGATTCTGGACGCGATTACCTGAGCGTAGATTGCGGCGCACCCTCAAGTCATATTCAGGACGGGTGCGCCGCCCTTCAGGGACGGTCCAGAATATAATCGGGGCGAATGCCTGACGCTGCGATGGATGTCTCGACATCATTACCGGCAAAAAATCCGTAGCCCGCGATCAGCGCGGTCTTTACCCCCGCAGCCTGCCCGCCCAGAATGTCGGTGTGCAGGCTGTCGCCCACCATGACGGTTCGGTTGCGGTCTACCCCGCCCAGATGAGCGAATGCCAGATCAAAGATGTTGCCAAACGGCTTGCCAAAGAACTGCGGTGCGACGCCTGTGGCATCGGCAAGACGGTGCGCAAAATGGCCCGGCTCAACCGAAAAACCGGTTTCGCGGGGGGCTACGATGTCGGGGTTGCCCACATAAACGGGGCGCGGATTGCGTTTCAAGGACGCATCAAGCATGGTTTGGCGCGTGTCCGTCCAGACCGCACTGCCCAGCAGGACAAAGGCGTCAACCGAGTCGTATTCGGCGGCATCTTCGGCGAGATACACCATGTCAAACGGCTCAATATCGCCGCGCCCAAGGCTGGGCGTGGCCATCAGCCCCCATTTCACAGGTGCTATATTGTGCAGCGCGTGCAGCGTGGCCTTGCGGCTGGTGATGACGTCCTCGGGGGCGAAATCATAACCGAGGCGCTGGTATTTTTCCATCAGATTGGCGTGGGGAAAGCCCGCGGCGTTGGAGACGACGATCACCCGCTTGCCCGCCCGTTGTAGGCCCGCCACGCGCTCTGGCACGCCGTCAATCGCGGTCTCCCCGATGTTCAGAACACCAAAGGCGTCCAGCATAAAGACGTCCATATCGCCTGCCAGCGCATCAAGGTTGTCCAACCGCACGGACCCTGCAACGGGCCGTGCCGCAGGCAAACGCTGGCGCACGGCCTCATAGGCGGCGAAAGCCTCCTCGAACGTCAAATGATCGCGCCGCGCACTTTGGCCGACACCCATTCCGAGATCACGACTGCCGCCAAAATCACCAGCAGGATCAGCGACACCTGCGGCCATGCCAGCACGTTGAGCGAGGACGAAAGCTGCAATCCGATGCCGCCCGCGCCCACAAGGCCCAGCACGGTGGATTCGCGGATGTTAATGTCCCAACGGAACACGGCGATGCCCGCAAAAGCCGGCAGGATTTGCGGCACGATGCCGTAAGCCATTACCTGCCAACGTGAGGCTCCTGTGGCGGTGACGGCTTCCACTTGCGTCTGGTCGATCTCTTCAATCGCCTCATACAGCAGCTTGGCGCAGAACCCGATCGAGCGGATAGCGATGGCCACCACCCCCGCAAACACACCCGGCCCGATGATCGCGATCAGCAGCAGCGCCCAGATGAGCGAGTTGATAGAGCGGGTCGCGACGATGATCAGCAGCGCGATGGGGCGGACAAACAGCTTGGACGGCGTGGTATTGCTGGCCGCCAGAAAGGCCACCGGCACTGCCAGCAACAGCGAAAAGATCGTGCCCAGCGTCGCGATGTTCAGCGTATCCCAAATCGGCTTGCCCAACTGGGTGATGTATTCCCAGCGCGGCGGGGTCGCACGGGTCCAGATGTCATCGGCAATGCGCGGCGCATCCCAGACAAAGAACCATGTGGTCGAGGCGGAAATCTGTTGCCAGCAATAGGCAAAGATCGCCACACCGATCAGCCACAACACCCAATGAGAGATGCTTTCGCGGCCCGTGCGGCGCTGCCAGATTTTCTGGCCCTTAAGGTCTTGTACCGGCATTATTGCACCCTCGCCCGAATGACGCCTGACAGATATTCCAACGCCATAACGATCCCGATGATGATCAGCAAAATCGCCGCCGCCGTGTCGTACTCATAGCGGTCAAAGGCGGTGTTCAGCGTGGCACCAATGCCCCCCGCCCCGACCAGCCCAAGGATCGCGCTTTCGCGAAAGTTGATGTCGACGCGGTATATGCTGAGCCCGATCAGGCGCGGCATGACTTGCGGCTGCACACCGTAGTTGATCCACTGCGTCCAACGCGCCCCCGAGGCCTTGATCGCTTCGGCCTGTACGCGGTCCATGCTCTCGATATCTTCGGCCAGCAGCTTTGACAAAAACCCTATCGTCGCAAAGCTGAGCGTGAGGAAGCCCGCCAAGGGACCAAAGCCAAAGATGGCGACCAGCAGGATGGCGACGATGATTTCTTGCAGCGCGCGGCTGACGGCGATGATGCCGCGGCACACCATATAGACAGGCAAAGGTGCGATGTTGCGCGCCGCGCCCAGCGCGATGGGGATCGAAATGGCGATGCCCACCACCGAGGCCGCGATGGTCATGATGATGCTTTCCAGCATCCCCTCGTAAATATCGGACGAGCGGGTGGTGAAGTCGGGGCTGGTGAAAGCCAGCACAAATTTTTTGCCGCGCTCAAGCCCCTCGTAGACGCGGTTCCAGTTCACGTCGATGGTCATGTAGGCCGCGACCAGATAAGCCAGCGCCCCGATCAGCAGCGCCCAGCGCAGCCATGGCCGTTTGATGAAAGCGGGCTTGCGCCACGGCTTGCCGACCAGGTTGTCCAGCTCGCTCATGCGACCGCCTCGACGTCGTCTTCGTCTTCGTCGACTTTTTCGATGGTCGCTTCCCAGTCTTCTGCGCCGTAGATCGTGGTCAGCACATCAGGGGTCAGCCCCTCTGGCGGGCCGTCGAATTCCACCGCGCCGAAACGCAGGCCGATGACGCGCTGCACAAACATCTGCGCAAGCGCCACATCGTGGATGTTGATAATCGCGGCCAAGCCGCGCTCTTTGCACAGCTCGCAAATCAGGCGCATGATCTGGCGCGAGGTTTTGGGATCAAGCGAGGCGGTGGGTTCATCCACCAGCAACAGCGCAGGGTTCTGGATCAGCGCACGGCAGATGCCCACCCGCTGGCGTTGCCCGCCCGACAGCTCGTCCGCGCGTTTGTCCGCCATATGGGCAAGGCCCACACGGTCCAGCAGGCGAAACGCCTCGTCCACGTCGGACTGTGGAAAGCGGCGCAGGAAGCTGCGCCAGAACCCGACATAGCCCAAGCGGCCCGACAGGACGTTCTCCATCACCGTCAGCCGCTCAACCAGCGCGTATTCCTGAAAGATCATGCCCATGCGGCGCCGTTCACGGCGCAACGCGCCCGACGACAGGCCCGTCAGTTCAACATCACCCAGATACACCTTGCCCGATGTCGGCTCGACCAGACGGTTGATACAGCGGATCAGCGTGGACTTGCCCGCCCCCGATGGCCCGATCAGCGCCAGTACCTGCCCCTCGGGGATCTCCAGCTCAACCGCCTTCAGCGCCTGATCACCAGTTTTATACGTCTTCACAAGCTTCTCAAGCCGCAGCATGAAAGCCCCCCTACCCCAAGTTCAATTATGGTTGAAAAAGGCGGACCCGAAGGTCCGCCAGATCACGTGTTATTCACACGCGTAGCTGACACCGTTTGCGGTGTCGATTTTGCGGATCACTTCCCAGAATTCCTTGTAGGTCATCGGCAGGAACTGCCCCTCGTTCGATTTCTCGAACTCGGCCTGAAGCGATGTGCCTTCCCAGTCAAAGTTAAAGAACGCGCCTTTGATCTGTTCCTTCAGCTCGGGCGTCAGGTTATGCGCCGTGCCAAAGCCCGTGGTCGGGAAGGTTTGCGATTTGTAGATCACTTTGACCTGATCCTCGGTGATGACATCGCGGCTCAGCATACGGGCCTTGACCGAGTTGGCGATAGAGGCCGCCATGTAATCCTTGTTGGCCACACCAAGGATCGAGTTGTCGTGCTTGCCCGAATAGACGGGCTCAAAGTCACGCTCGGGCAGCATGTCAAAATCACCCTTCAGGATCGCGGAGGGTGCCTTGAAGCCCGAATTAGACGTGGGCGAGGTAAAGGCCAGTTGCTTGCCCTTGATGTCCTCGACCTTTTCGATGCCCGAACCGGGATAGGTGATGATCTCCATCTCGTAGCCGAAATTGCCGTCCTTGGACGCCATGATCGTAAAGGGGTTAAAGCCCGCACAGTTCACAGCCAGCGGATTGGAACCTGTGTTGAAGCCCGCGATGTGCAGACGGCCCGACCGCATCGCCTCGATCTGGGCGGCGTTGTTCTGGACCGGAAAGAAGACGACCTTTTTGCCGGTTTCTGATTCGAGGTGCGTCAGGAAATCGGACCACGCCTCCTTGTAGACCGCGGGATCTTCAACAGGTGTGTAGGCAAAGATCAGCGTGTCAGGATCAACCTGATCGGCCACATCGGTGGGCGTATCTGCAATCAGATCGCCGTCCACATCGCAAAACTGCTTGTCCAGATCGCCACGCGGGCAATCCTGCGCCGCAGCGGGGCCCGCCAGTGAAAGTGCGAATGCCATGGCCGCGCCAGACAAAAGTGAGTTCATTGTTTTCATTAAAGTATCCTCCCAAGACCTAGAAGCTACCGCGAAACCACAGATAAGCAATAGAGTTTCTTTTGGCCTTCGCAAAGAAATTTGGCGTGGTTAGAGGCCGGACCGCAGCGTGAAACAACGGCCCAGCACGGGCGCCAGATCGCGCCTGTTACAGAACCTTGTCGACAACCGTTTTCAAACGGCCCAGCGTGCCGTCGACATCATACAGCTTGTCCAGACCAAACAGGCCCAGACGGAAGGTGCTGAAGCCGTCAGGCTCGCCCACTTGCAACGGCACACCTGCAGCGATCTGCATGCCCTGCGCGGCAAAGGCTTTGCCCGTCTTCACATCAGGATCATCGGTATAGCTGACGACAACACCAGGGGCACCAAAGCCCTCGGCGGCCACCGAGGCGATGCCTTTTTCGGCCATCATGGCACGCACGCCCTCACCCAGCTTCCACTGCGCTTCCTTCAGACGGTCGAACCCGTAGTCGCGGGTCTCTTGCATCGTATCGCGGAACACGCGCAGCGCATCGGTAGGCATGGTCGCGTGATAGGCATGGCCGCCGTCCAGATAGGCCTGCATGATCGCATGCCATTTGCCCAGATCAATGGCAAAGCTGTCCGAGGTCGTCTCGCCCAGACGGGCGACACCACGATCCGACAACATGACCAGACCTGCACAGGGCTGCGCGCTCCACCCCTTTTGCGGGGCCGAGATCAGCACATCAACGCCAAGTGCGGCCATATCCACCCACGCGCAGCCCGACGCGATACAATCGAGCACCATCAAGGCACCCACCTCATGCGCGGCTGCGGCCATTTCGGCGATATAGTCGTCGGGCAGGATCACGCCTGCCGATGTCTCGACATGGGGGGCAAAGACCACGGCAGGCTTGTCGGTGCGGATTGCCGTGACCACATCTTCGATGGGCGCAGGGGCGTAGGGCGCAGGTGCTGTATTGCCCTGGGGGCGGGCCTTCATCACAGTTGTATTGGCGGTCAGCCCGCCCGTCTCGATGATCTGGCTCCAGCGATAGGAAAACCAGCCGTTGCGCACAACCAGCACATCGCGGTCGCGGGCGAACTGGCGGGCTACGGCCTCCATGCCGTAAGAGCCGCCCCCGGGGACCACCACGGCAGAAGCCGCACCGTACACCTCACACAACATCTCGTGAATATCGCGCATCACGCTCTGGAACGCCGCGCTCATGGAATTGAGCGAGCGGTCCGTGAACACAACCGAAAATTCCTCCAACCCTTGCGGGTCCACTGTATCAAGCAATGCCATTTCTGATCCTCCAACCAAATTTATCACTCTGGGACATAGAAACAGGGGGCCTTTTTGGCAAAGTCTATTTGGGTGCACCGCGCCCCTATCACAGGGGCAGACGTTCACATCGCGCCCGCAGGTTTCCTTTGATAGACATTACAGCGGTCCCGCCAACCGCTCCTCGCTCAGCAACACATTCGCCTCGACCTCCCCCGCACCGGGCAGGGTCATGATACGGCGCCGCAAAACACGCTCGAAATCGGGCAGGTCACGGGCCACAACCCGCAGGCGGTAGTCATACAGACCCAGGACATGCTCAACGGTCTGCACCTCCGGAATGGCCATGACCGCCCGTTCGAAATCCTCCAGACTGACGCGGCCCCGCAAGGCCAGCTTTACCCCCAGAAACACCGTGACCCCAAAGCCCAGCTTTTCCGCATCCAACCGCAGGGCGCGGCCGGTGATGATGCCTTCGCTCTCCAACCGCTTGATCCGCCGCCATGTGGCAGGCTGGCTCAGGCCCAGCGCCCGCCCCAACGCCCCCGCACTTTGCGTCGCATCCCGCGCCAGCGCCCGCAGCAGCTGCGCGTCAATCGCATCTAATTCACTCACAACGGCAGCCCCTCACTCGTTTTAATCCGCGCCACATGCATCAACGCCTCAATCTCGGAAATATGCGGCAAGGTCAGAATAGAGCTGCGGTAGATCTGCTGATAATGCGCCATATCCCGCGCAATGATCGACAGGCGCACATCCACACGCCCCAAAAACGTCTGCACCTCGATCACCTCGGGCACATCCCGCGCCTGCGCCAGAAACACATCAAACGCATTGCCTTGCGTTTTATCCAGCGTAATTCTCAGCGAAACCTCAACCGTATAGCCAAGGGCCGCCCAGTCAATTACCGCGCCCACGCCCTGCACCACACCCAAGTCCTGCATCCGCGCAATCCGCCGCGCCGCCCGTGCCCCGCTCATCCCCGCACGTGCGCCCAACTCCGCAGGGCTCAGGCTCGGCTCCGCCTGCCAATAACGCAACAAACGTCGATCCGCATCTTCAAGCATGATTTTTCCAGCAAAGGCCCATATAGCGCATGATTTTCTTTATTTTGCTTTCTAAACTCATAAACCAACACTAGCGCCCCGCGCAACACCCGCTATGTTGCACCCCAGTTCAATCCAACCAAGGAGATTCCAATGCGCGTTTATTATGACCGTGACTGCGACGTAAACCTCATCAAGGACGCAAAAGTTGCGATCCTCGGCTACGGCTCACAGGGCCACGCCCATGCTCTCAACCTGCGCGACTCAGGCGCCAAGAACCTCGTCGTCGCCCTGCGCGAAGGCTCGCCCTCTGCTGCAAAAGCTGAAGGCGAAGGCCTCAAGGTGATGGACATCGCCTCTGCCGCCGCATGGGCCGACGTAATCATGTTCACAATGCCCGACGAACTGCAGGCCGACACCTACAAGAAATACGTGCACGACAACATCCGTGAAGGCGCTGCAATCGCATTCGCCCATGGTCTGAACGTACACTTCGGCCTGATTGAGCCGAAAGCAGGCGTTGACGTCATCATGATGGCACCCAAAGGCCCCGGCCACACTGTGCGCGGCGAATACACCAAAGGCGGCGGCGTGCCTTGCCTTGTCGCCGTTGACCAGAACGCATCAGGCAAAGCCCTGGAAATCGGCCTGTCCTATTGCTCCGCCATCGGTGGCGGCCGCTCGGGCATTATTGAAACCGACTTCCGCGAAGAATGCGAAACCGATCTGTTCGGCGAACAGGCCGTTCTGTGCGGCGGTATCGTTGAGCTGATCCGCATGGGCTTTGAGACCCTTGTTGAAGCAGGCTACGAGCCAGAGATGGCCTATTTCGAGTGCCTGCACGAGACAAAGCTGATCGTGGACCTGATCTATGAAGGCGGCATCGCGAACATGGACTACTCGATCTCCAACACAGCCGAGTATGGCCAGTACGTCTCCGGCCCGCGCATCCTGCCCTATGACGAAACAAAAGCCCGCATGAAAGAAGTCCTGAGCGACATCCAGACAGGCAAATTCGTCCGCGACTTCATGCTGGAAAACGCTGTTGGCCAGCCAACGCTCAAAGCGTCGCGCCGCTCCAACGACGAGCACCAGATCGAAATCGTCGGCGGCAAGCTGCGCGACATGATGCCGTGGATCTCCGCAGGCAAAATGGTCGACAAAGCAAAGAACTAAGCCTTCACTATCACGCGAAAGGCCCGAGGTTTCCCTCGGGCCTTTTTGCATTCAAACGGCCGCCACACGCATTCTAAGACGAGCCTGCTAATCTCGATCCGCCGCCAAGGCCGACTTGCGCGCCCCAAGGTCGCTCATCCGCCGATCTACTTCAGTCTTGGAATAATAGGCAAAGCCCGCCGCCACCAGCAAAGTGGTAATGGCCATCGCACCGATCAGCATGGATATATCCATCGTTCGTGTCCTTTTCAGATTCACGTCCAGACAAACCCGCAGACACGGCACCGCGTTCCCGTCCGAATTGCCGCACCCCTTGCGCCCACCCTGCCTTTCCCCGTATCTGGACGAATGAATACCTCCCCCAACATCACCCCGCTCAGCTGGTTTATGATCGCGATCCTTGGCCTCACATGGGGCGGCACCTTCATGGTGACCGAAGTGGCGCTTGCCGGAGGCATGCCGCCCTTTTGGCTTGCCGCCTCGCGCATCGCTTTCGCCGCTGTGCTGATGGGGCTGATCTGGGCCGCTTTGGGCTGCCCGCTGTTTGGGGCGCCGACCACTGGCGCAGACAAACGCAATCTGGTGATTATCGGCGGGCTCAGCTCGGCTGTGCCGTTTTCGCTGCTGGCGTGGGGGCAACAGTATGTGACGTCGGGCTTTGCGGGCGTTTCCATGGCGGCCGTGGCGCTTATCGTCCTGCCCCTCGCCCACTTCACCGTTGCGGGCGAACAAATGACCCTGCGCAAAACCATCGGGTTTGTGATCGGATTTGTCGGCGTGGTCATCCTGATCGGCGCACAAGCGTTCGAGACATCAGGCAGCGCGTTTGAAACCTCGGGCCGCATCGCCTGCGTTCTGGCCGCAAGCTGCTATGCTATCGGGTCAATCATGCTGCGCCGCTTGCCCGCCGCGCACCCCATCGGCCTCGCGACTGTGCTGCTGATGATCGGTGCTTGCATCACCGTCCCGCTGGCTTGGGCGGTGGAAGGGCCACCCCCGGTCCCGTCCAAAGAAATTCTCGCCGTTTTGGCGTTTCTGGGGCTGATCCCAACCGCAGGTGCGAATTTCCTGCGCGTGCTTGTCGTGCGCAGCGCGGGTCCAGTGTTCATGTCACTGGTAAATTATCAGGTCCCCGTCTGGTCTGTGGTCTTGGGCAGCTTGATCTTGGGCGAAGCTTTGCCCCGCTCGCTCTTGCTGGCCATGACGCTCATCCTGATCGGCGTGGGCCTCAGCCAATATGGCGCCCTGCGACGGCTCTTCCGCCGCTAGGGCCTCCTCCTGCGCGCATCGGCTGCGGCCGGATGCGCGCAAAAACATGTTGTGCAGGCCTTGGCCTGCGCCTTCAGGTCACGTTTTCACCGCATCCTCAACAGCCACCACAACCGCGCGGACCGCCCGCGCCATCAGCGCGGCATCCTCATGCTCGGCCATGACCCGAACGAGCGGCTCGGTCCCTGATTTACGGATCAACAACCGCCCATCTTGCGCCAGATCGGACTCGGCCTGCGCAATCGCGGCCTTCACGTGCGCGTCCTCCAGCGGGGTCTGCCCCGCGCTGAAGCGCACGTTTTCCAACACCTGCGGCACCGGCTCGAATTGGTGCATCAACTCCGACGCGGGTCGCTCGGCGCGGATCATCTCGGCCAGAAACTGCATCCCCGCCATCAGACCATCGCCTGTGGTCGCGTAATCGGTCATCACGATGTGACCCGACTGCTCGCCGCCAAGGTTAAAGCCGCCCTGCCGCATCCGCTCTACCACATAGCGGTCGCCGACTGCGGTGCGTTCCAGCCGCACGCCTTTGGCTTGCAGAAAATGCTCCAGCCCCAGATTGCTCATCACGGTGGCAACCAAAGCATCGCCCTTCAGCCGATCCTCTGCCTTCCAGCGGGCTGCCATCAGCGCCATGAACTGGTCGCCGTCGCCCACCTGCCCCTTTTCATCGAGCAAGATCACGCGGTCCGCGTCACCGTCCAGACAGATGCCCACATCTGCCCCATGCGCTACCACAGTCTCGGCCGCCGTTTGCGGATGGGTCGAGCCGCAGGCATCGTTGATGTTATGGCCGTTGGGCGATACGCCCACAGGGATCACTGTCGCGCCCAGTTCCCACAGGGCCATCGGGGCCACATGGTGCGCTGCGCCGTTGGCGCAATCAATGACCACCTTCAGACCGTCCAGACGCATCTGTCGCGGAAAGCTCGACTTGACCCGCTCGATATAGCGAAAGCGGCTGTCGTCAATCCGCTTGGCGCGGCCGATTTGCGGCGCGGTTGTGGGCTCCACACCTTCCGCCACCAGCGCCTCGATCTCGGCCTCGACCGCATCGGACAGCTTGAACCCGTCGGGGCCGAAAAACTTGATCCCGTTATCTTGTGCAGGGTTATGGCTGGCCGAAATCATGACCCCCAGATCGGCCCGCATGGAGCGTGTCAGCAACCCCACCGCCGGCGTCGGCACCGGCCCCAGCAACAGCACGTTCATCCCCGTTGAGGTCAGCCCCGCCGTCAGCGCGTTCTCAAACATATAGCCCGACAGGCGCGTGTCTTTCCCGATCACCACGCGGTGAACCGAAGACGCACCATCGCGGCGGAAATACCGGCCCACGGCGGCGCCGATGCGCAACGCCATCTCGGCGGTCATAGGGTGAATATTGGCCGTGCCGCGCACGCCGTCTGTACCAAAGAGTTTTGTCATATCAGCATCCTGCCATGCTCGCGCGCCAAAGTGCAATGGCCTGCGCGGTCTGCGCTACGTCATGCACGCGCAGAATCTGCGCGACTTGTGAAATCCCTGCCAGCCCCACCGCGATTGAGCCTGCCATCCTGTCCCGCGCCTCGGGTGCGTTGCCAATCGTGCCGATAAACCGCTTGCGCGATGCGCCCAGCAGCACAGGCACGCCCAGCGCATGAAACAGGCTCAGCCGTGCCAATAGCGCAAGATTATGCTCTTGGGTCTTGCCAAAACCGATGCCTGGGTCCGCAATGATGCGGGTGCGGTCTGCGCCCTTGGCTTCCAGCATTTCGATTTGACCAGCCAGAAAATCATACACGTCCAGCAAGACGTCATCATATTGCGGATCATGGTGCATCGTCGCAGGATCAACGGGGCCGTGCATCACGCAGACAGGCACCTGCGCCTGAACAGCCACATCCGCCAAAGCAGGGTCATAGGTAAAGCCCGACACATCGTTGATCAGGTCCGCCCCCGCCGCCAACGCCGCCTGCGCGACATGCGCCTTCCGCGTATCAACCGAGATTTGCCCCCCGTAGCCTTGCGCCCGCAAGCCTGCGATCACAGGCACAACCCGCGCCGCTTCTTCGTCCGCGTCAACTGTCACGGCACCGGGCCGTGTGGATTCGCCGCCGATGTCCAGAATATCCGCGCCCGCAGCGGCCATCGCCAAACCGGCCGCAACCGCGTCATCCGCCGCCGCATGCAGCCCCCCGTCCGAGAAACTGTCAGGCGTTGCGTTCACAATCCCCATGATCTGCGGCCGCCCGCCCCCCAGCGAGGAGCGTGAAGCGAGGAGCGCCCCCCGTGCGGTGTCAGGAATGTCGCACGCAGGCACAACACGCGGTGCCACACCACGCTGCAAAACCTCTACATGCGTGAACCAGCCCCATCCGCCACCCAGCTGCAACGCACCATCAGGCCGAGCAACATCGCAGCTTACCAAGGGGCGGTAGTAGATCTTAGGCATGTGGCAGCGTCTTTGCATCAACTGAAACAGCGCGCAACGGCACTGGCGCGTCATCGGGCAGGTCGGCACCAATCACCAACATCTCCCGCGCCTCGAAAGTCGCAGCAAACCACGCGGCCAACGCCACCGCATCGCGGGGCTGGGCCGAGGGCGTGTCCACACTGTCCAACACAATCTTCGACGGTGCCCAAACACAGGTCTGGCCGTTCTTCATCGCCCACTCCAACTCGGTCCGCGTCTCGACCACCACACAGCGGTCATCGCGGGCAGCCAGCACCCATGCGTTCTGCTCGATCGCGAGCAGATCAATCCGCCGCTGCGCCATTTTATGCGCCACCTGTGGCGCCGCACTGTCAGAGGCCCCCACACACAACACCAATGGCCGCCCGAATCCGTGCAGCTGATCCAGCCAACCGTTCAGATGGGGCGCGGCGATGGCTGCATTGCTCAGAAACACCAACTCGGGCTGTTCGGGCACATCGGGTGTTACCTCGGTCGGGGATGGCGTGCTGTCTTTGGCGCGCATAATCTCGACACCCAAGGCACCGGGGCCACGGTCCAGCTTTTCAATGCGCACAAAAACCCGCATGGCCTGCGGCTCGGCAAGGATCAATTCGGCCACGCGGTCGGCCAGTGTCTCGAGCAGGGCCAAGCGCTCCACGGCCAAAGCCGCCTGAATGGCCTCCGTCACGCGGTCATACGACAGGATCCGATCAACATCGTCATCAATCGGGCCGCTCAGCGGTTGCACCTCGACGGCGATGTTAAAGCAAATGCGCTGGGTCACGCCGCGCTCGGCCTGAAAGGCACCGATCTCGACCTCTACCGTGTGGTCGCGCACCGAAATACGGTCCAGCACATCGCTGGTCGCTGTGGCCGCCGCCCGCTCGGACGGGTGGGCAAAGGCAAGGCGCGTCTCGGTGGTCATAGGATTACTCCGCGGCAAAGAATATACAGCGCGTGTATCGCGCCACACAACGCCGGTCTAGGTCCGGATGCGCCCCTATGCCCGCGATTGGCGCCAGCTTTGCCCGCAAGCAGTGCGGGCGTCTTAGTTGCTGGCGACGCGTGCGCCGCGGCGGTAAAACAGATGCACGCCAAACCGCGCCGTGCGCTTGAACTTGGAGGCCCAGCTGGGTTTCACGGCAGTGGTATGATAGAACGTCGCCCCGTCCGTCACATCAGGCGATTTGCCGTCCAGCGTGGCACGCGCCACTTTGGCCACGCGGGCGTGGGCGGCAGGCTCGGACACGATCTCGGGGCGGCCATCGCAGGTATAGGTAAACTGGCAGGCGTATTTACGCCCCGTCCCCTGATTAATCACACCGCAATAGGAATTCGGGAAGCGTTTGGATTTAACGCGGTTGCGGATCACCTCGGCCACTGCGAACTGCCCCTTGAGCGTCTCGCCCCGCGCCTCGAAATAGAGCGCCTCTGTCAGGCATTTGAATTCGGCCCCGCCGGTCGGCTTTGGCTGGGCAGACAGCCATTTGGCCGTAAAGACCTTGTCGGTCGCTGTTCCTGTTACGGCCGCAACGGGAGGAGTCGCCAGCGCCTTGAGCTGTCGGGGCGCGGCGCTCGCAAGGCCGCGTGCCTCGATCTTGGCCAACGCCTTGGCCGTGGTGTTGGCCTGTACGCTTACAGGCAAAGCAACAGTTGCCATCACAAGCCCTGCAGCCATCAAAGTCCGAACAGTAAAATTCATCATCGTTTCCAGCGTCGTTTCATCGCTGCGGCACCTAAGGCGTGGCCTGCGCGGCTGCAACCCGCGCATTAGAACATGCGCGGCCTCGTGCCGACAAGCCCAAGGGCACGCGGCCAAGCCCCCTTAATGCTTGGATATTTTTTCGGAGATAGCCAATTGCGCTGCGGCAAGACGCGCCACAGGCACGCGAAACGGCGAACATGAAACATAGTCAAAGCCCGCTGCGCGGCAAAATGCGATTGATTCGGGGTTGCCGCCATGCTCGCCACAGACCGACAGGGTGATGTCGGGCCGCGCCATGCGCCCACGTTCGGCCCCCAGCTTCAACAATTCGCCCACGCCGTCATGATCCAGCGTGTGGAACGGGTCTTCGTCGAACACACCCTGACGCACGTAATCGGACATAAACCGCCCCGCATCGTCACGCGACAGGCCGTAGGCCATCTGCGTCAAGTCGTTGGTGCCAAAGCTGAGGAAGGCGCAATGGGGCGCGATCTCTGCGGCGCGCAGAGCGGCACGCGGAGTCTCGACCATGACCCCAAGGCGGTAGTCAAAGGCCACGCCACGCTCTTGACGCACGGCATTGGCCACGGCCTCTATCGCGGTTTGCACGATCTCGACCTCGCGGCGGGCGGACACAAGCGGGATCATGATCTCGGGCACGATGTCGCGGCCGTCCTGAATGGTCTCTGCGGTTGCCTCAAAAATAGCGCGGGCCTGCATTTCGTAGATTTCGGGCACGGTGATGCCAAGGCGGACACCGCGCAGACCCAGCATCGGGTTGTATTCCCGCATCGCCTCGATCCGCCGCGTCACATGGGACCGCGGAAGATCAAGCGCATCGGCCAAGGCACTTTGCCCTGCTTTGTCGACGGGCAGGAATTCGTGCAAGGGCGGATCAAACAAGCGGATGCAGACGGGGCTGCCCTGCATGATGCGGAACAGCTGGCTAAAGTCGTCGCGCTGCATGGGCAGCAACCGCTCCAGCACGGCGCGGCGGCCATCCGATGTATCGGCAAAGATCATCTCGCGCATGACCGTGAGCCGCCCTTGGTCAAAGAACATATGCTCGGTCCGACACAGCCCGATCCCCGTCGCGTTGAAATTACGCGCCGTCTGGGCGTCCGCAGGCGTGTCGGCATTTGCGCGGACCTGAATATCGGCGCAGTCTGTCGCCCATTGCATCAAGGTCTGGAAATACTCGTCCAAAGCCGCCTCTTGCAAGGTGGCCGCCCCCGCAAGGATCTGACCCGTCGAGCCATCGACCGTCATTTCATCGCCTGCGCGGAAGACGCGGCCGTCCGCGGCGGTGATTGTCTGCTCCACCTGATTGAACGTCAGGGTCGAGGCCCCCACCACACAAGGCAGCCCGATGCCACGGCCAATCACCGCCGCGTGGCTGGTGATCCCGCCCCGTTCGGTCAGCACGGCGGTGGCCGCATGCATCCCGCGCACATCCTCCGAGGTCGTCTCGCGGCGGACCAGAATACAGGCTTCCTTGCGCGCGGCGCTGGCCTGCGCTTCGGCGGAATCAAACACCAGACGGCCCGTGGCCGCACCGGGGCTGGCGGCGATGCCCGTGCCCACCACATCGCGCCGCGTTGAGGGGTCGATCTGGCGGTGCAGCAATTCGGTCAGCAGGCCGGGTTGCACGCGCATCAGGGCTTCTTCGCGGCTGATCACACCGTCCTGCGCCAGCTGGACCGCGATCCGCACCGCCGCACGGGATGCACGTTGCACCCGCACCCCGTCGAGGATGTGAACGGTGCCGTCTTCGATTGCGAACTCGACCTGCATCTCGGCCCGCAGGCGTTTGCGCATCAAGGTGGCATAGTCTTTGAGCGTCTGAAACGCCTCTGGCAGCGCCTCTTCCAGTGCGGGGCCACGCGGGTCGCGGGTGAGGTAGAGCGAGGCGGAATCCCCCGCAAGTGCATCGCGGCCCTGACTTTGGCTCAGATAGCGGCCCGTGACCTGCGGCGCGCCTGTGTCACTGCTCACCAATTGCAGGACGCCTGAACCGCAATGTCCTGCCCCCAGACCAAAAATCATCTGCTGCACCACAAGGCCCAGCCCCGCATCCAGCGGCGCGCCTTTGGCCTGCCGCAGCAACCGCGCCGAGGTGCCGTTCCACGCCCGCGCCATCGACAACAGCACCGCCGCCAGCTGGACGCGGCGCGATTGGGGGAACTTCTCGTCGGTCTCGCTCTCGTAAGCGGCGAGCGTTTGGGCCAGCCCTGCGCGGCCTTCGGCCTCGACATCGTCGAACATATCGGGGTCAAGGCGGGCGACGTTGATGGCATAGGACTGGATGAAGCGCGTATAGATCGCGGCGGCGGCGTCTTCGCCCATATTGGCGCTATAGGTCGCGAACCGTGCGTCGTTCATCCCGATGTTGAGCACCGCGCCCGGCCCGCCCCAATCGGGGTCCTGACTGGACGGGCGTACGCACAGCAGCGCGTCATTCGGGAATTGGTCAACGATACAGTCAACGTCCGGCAGCTCGCCGTTGGCAATCGCCTCGACCGTTGCAAACGACAGCGCGATGGTGCGCGGCACGGGCAGATCTAGCCGCACCAGACGTTGCAAACACTTGGCCCGCCCGCCGTGGGTATCGGTGGCGACAGGCGCTGTTTGTGTAATCAGCGTGGTATCTGGATTATTCTGCACGGGGTTTCTGCACTGCGGCACCTTTTGGTTTCACGCGCAGCATAAGGGCATCCGCGCACAGGGCAAGCCTTTGCTTACACTGTGCGCTACTACGTCAACTAGCCGTCGATGCGCGTGAGGTCCGCAATGGAGGCACATAGCGTGCGGATACGGCCCAGCAGGTTCAGACGGTTGCGGCGCACCACGTCATTATCGGTGTTGATCTGCACCGCGTCGAAAAACGCATCCAGCGTAGGCCGCAGCGAGGCCAGCGCCGACATGGCGGTCGAGAAATCCTGAGCCACCATGGCGGGCGCAATCACGCTGTCGGCTTGGTCCAGCGCCTTGAACAGCGCGCGTTCCTCCTCTGTCTCGGCGTATTTGATGTCGCCGCCGTGGGAGTATTCAATGTTGCTGCCCGCCTCGGCCTGAGACAGGATGTTGTTGGCCCGCTTGAAGGCTTGCAGCAGGTTTTCACCATCGTCGGTTTTGAGCGTATCAGAAAGCGCACGGGCGCGTTTGACCAGCAGGGTGAGGTCGTCGTTGCCTTCCATCGCGATACAGGCGTCGATGATGTCGTGCCGGATGCCTTGGTCTTTGAGGTAGACTTTTAGGCGGTCGTGGAGGAAGGCGAGGAGGTCAATCGAATTTCTATCAGGCGTCAGGTCCAGACCAGTCCAATTAGATAACTTCGCAGCCTGCGCAGAATACCAGTCCGCTGCACGAAGATCTTTTTCTGACCTCTCCTCTCTCTCTTCCACTGTCATTTCAATCCAAGGCTTGTCCGCAGACATATCAAAAGGGTTTTTAGATTTCAGCCATACCAAGTGTGAGGAAAGC
The DNA here is from genome assembly GCF_040149565.1 of Sulfitobacter aquimarinus. Taxonomy (NCBI): domain Bacteria; kingdom Pseudomonadati; phylum Pseudomonadota; class Alphaproteobacteria; order Rhodobacterales; family Roseobacteraceae; genus Sulfitobacter; species Sulfitobacter aquimarinus. The sequence goes on along the minus strand of NZ_JBEFLO010000002.1, from coordinate 452,769 downwards.
CCGAAATAGAGCCAGTCGCTTAACGGAAGTGATAAACCGTTCTGCAAAACCAATCTAATAACCCCCAGCCCAGCCCTACGCAGCGCAAACGGGTCTTTGCTGCCTGTCGGCTTCTCATCAATCGCCCAGAAGCCTGTCAGCTTGTCGATCTTTTCGGCCAATGCCACGGCGATGGAAACGGGTGCTGTGGGCACATCATCTGACGGGCCAAGGGGGGCGTAATGCTCCTCGGCTGCTTGCGCTACCTCCTCGCTATGGCCAGCGGCGGCAGCGTAGTAGCGGCCCATGAGGCCTTGGAGTTCGGGGAATTCGTAAACCATTTCCGAACTGAGGTCGGCTTTGGCGATCCGCGCGGCTTGCTCGGCGGCGTCTGCGTTTGCACCGACCATCGGGGCGAGTTCGCGGGCCAGCACGGCCATACGCTCGATCAGCTCGGCCTGCGTGCCCAGCTTGTTGTGGAAGGTCACGTTCTTGAGGTTCTCGACCCACGCGGCCATCCCCTCTGACGATTGGGCCACCCGCAAGTCGTTGTCCCAGAAGAATTTCGCATCGGCCAGACGGGCGCTCAGCACCTTCTCGTTACCCGCAAGGATCGTCGCGCCATTGTCGGCGGTGGTGCGGTTGGCGACGGTGATGAACTTCTCGATCCGCCCTGTCTTGGGGTTGCGGACGGAGAAGAATTTCTGGTGCTCTTTCATCGAGGTCTGCAAAACCTCCGGCGGCAGGTCGAGGAAATCATCCCCGATGCGGCCCATCAGCACGACGGGGTATTCCACAAGGCCCGCCACCTCGGCCAGCAGGCCTGCGTCCTCGACCACTTCCATGCCACTGGCAAAGGCCACGTTGGTCGCATCGTTCCAGATGGTGTCGGCGCGCGCAGCCGCGTCCAGCACGACAAAAGCGCGGGAGAGTTTGGCGGTGTAGTCATCAAAGCTGCTGACCGTAAAAGCATCGGGCGCAAGAAAACGGTGGCCGCGGGTGGTGTTGCCCGACACGATCCCGTCCACGTCCAGCGGAACAACCTCGGCCCCGTCTTCACGGCTGAGGATGCACAGGATGGAATGCAGCGGGCGCACCCATTTGAGTGAACCACTGCCCCAGCGCATGGATTTGGGCCATGGGAAGGTGCGGATGGTTTGCTCCAACACTTCGCCGATGATGTCGGCGGCGGGGCGGCCTTCGCGGGTGATCTTGGCAAACAGGATTTTGCCTTTGGGCGTGTCGCGCTCTTCCAGATCATCGCGGGTCAGGCCCGCACCGCGCAGGAAGCCCTCGATCGCCTTTTCGGGCGCGTCTGCCTTGGGGCCTTTACGCTCTTCCACCGTGCGGGGGCTGGCGTCCAGCACGCCCTCGACCGTCAGACACAGGCGGCGCGGCGTGGCAAAAGCGGCAGCGCTGGCATAGGTCAGACCTGCCTCGACCATGCCGTTGGTCACCAGCTTTTTCAGATCCTCGCAGGCGCGTTTTTGCATGCGGGCGGGGATTTCTTCGGAGAACAGTTCAATCAGCAGATCAGCCACGGGGATACCTCGGGGTGTTATTCGGTTGGTGCGGTCGGCAAGGCGGGGCATTCTTCGCCCACCACCGTGCCGTCATAGGCTTTTTCGCCACAATCGTTCAGTTCGTGCCAGACATAGCCGCGCCCGTCCTCGGTGATCGCGACCACGCGGTCCACACCGTAATGGATGTTCTTCTGGCTCAGAAAGGTGAGCGCGGTGCCTGCGGCCAGCTCATTCGCGATGGCCTCGGCGTTGAAGCAGTCAAACCAGTTTGGCGCGTTGCGCGGGGTCATGTCTTCGACCATCTGGAAGGTCTCGGTCATCAGCGCGAGGCTGTAGGGTGTGGTGAAACACGCACGGTAGCGAATGGGAGAACTGTCGGCGTCAATGGCCTGGAAGTCATCGGTAGGAATGACTTCGCCTTGCGCACTGCCCAGCATGATTAATTCGACCCCGTCCGCGGGGGCGTCGACCTCTTGGTAGAAGCCGTAGACTTGCAGATAGTATAGTGCCGCACCTGCGGCCAAGGCTGAGATCACGATGAACCCCCCTAAAAATTTACCCATCATACCGGATACTCCCGCGGCGCAGGCATCATGCCGCGTCCTCGGACCAGCCGCCTGCGCGGGTTTGCACAAAGGCGTCGGCGCACATCTTTGTCAGTGCGCGCACACGGCCAATGTAGGCTTGGCGTTCCGTCACCGAAATCACGCCCCGTGCGTCCAGCAGGTTGAACATATGGCTCGCCTTGATCGCCTGATCATAGGCGGGGTGTGCCATGACGATGCGCTTGCCTGTCTTGGGGTCCACATGCTCTTGCGCGATGATGGCTTTGCACTCGGCCTCTGCCTCTTCGAAATGGCGCAGCAGGACCTCGGTGTTGGCCACATCAAAGTTCCAGCGGGCGTATTCTTCTTCGGTCTGTTTGAAGACATCGCCATAGCTGAGCGGGATCAGCGCGTCGGGGTCGTTGAACGGCATGTCCATGACGTGATCCACGCCAAGGATGTACATCGCCAAACGCTCCAACCCATAGGTCAGCTCACCCGAGACGGGCTGGCAGTCGTGCCCGCCGACCTGCTGGAAGTAGGTGAACTGGCTGACTTCCATACCGTCACACCAGACCTCCCAGCCAAGGCCCCATGCGCCCAGCGTCGGGCTTTCCCAGTCATCTTCGACAAAGCGGATGTCGTGCAGGTCCATGTCCACGCCAATCGCTTCCAGCGAGCCGAGGTAAAGCTCTTGCAGGTTGGGCGGGCTGGGTTTGATCAGGGTCTGGTACTGGTAATAGTGCTGTAGGCGGTTGGGATTCTCGCCGTAGCGGCCATCGGTCGGGCGGCGCGAGGGCTGCACATAGGCGGCGGCCCAAGGGTTTGTCCCAAGCGAGCGTAGGGTCGTGGCAGGGTGGAAAGTGCCCGCCCCTACTTCCATGTCATAGGGTTGCAGAATGGCGCAGCCTTGGCGTGCCCAATACCCCTGCAACCGCAGAATAATTTCCTGAAACGAACGAGGAGTGTCAGCCATGATGCGTCCTTTGCCATTTGACGCTCTTACTAGGGGCACGCGGGGCTAGGGTCAATCAGCGCGCAAACATGCCGCAGCTTGGGCACAACGGCAGGTAAATCTGTTCGAAAGGCCTGATTATCATATGGGAATCACCGCTAAATACTGTTTATGTGCCGCAAAGTAATATAATGAGAGCTATTGCCCTGATGCTGCGCCTTATCCTGATCTGCCTGACTTCCCTGATGCTTGCGTTTACGAACGCTGCCGTTGCCCAGTCCAACAACCCGGATGAAGTCGTCTGGATCCAGATCGAAGCGCAACAATCGCTGACCCGCGCAACAGACCGTGCCACGGCTTATACGACCTTGTTGCAGGACGTGAACGGCTTTTCAGTTGGCGGTGGCTGGTATGCGGTTGTCGTCGGCCCCTACCGCCGTGCCGACGCCGAGCTGGTCTTGCGCCAGTATCGCCGCGACGGGTTGATCCCGCGTGACAGCTTTATCCAGCGCTCAAGCCGCTTGCGCCAACAGTTCTGGCCCGTAGGTGCAAATGTGTTGGGCAACGGTGCGGTGGCTGCACCTGATGGCACCGTGCCCGCGCAGCCCGAGGCCCCTGCCCCCGCCGCGCAGCCCGAAACGCCTGACGAACAGGTTGCAGAAGTGGCCCCCACGCCCGAGCCTCAACCCGAACCAGAGCCGGAACCACAGCCCGCAGACGAAACTCCGGCCGAGGCCCAACGCTCGGAACGCGCGCTGAGCCGTGACGAGAAGAAGCAGTTGCAGGTAATGCTGAAATGGGCCGGCTTTTACACAGCGGCGATCGACGGGTCTTTTGGACGCGGCACCCGCAATTCGATGGCAGCATGGCAAGAGGCCAACAACTTCACGAAGACGGGCATCCTGACAACGCTGCAACGTGCCGAGTTGAAGAAACAGTATAACGCCGTGCTCGACGGGCTTGGCCTGCAAACGGTGCGCGATACCCAAGCGGGGATCGAGATGACCCTGCCCACAGGCGTGGTCAGCTTTGAGCGCTACGAGCCGCCCTTTGCCCAATACAAGCAATCCGGCGATGTCGCCGCCCGCGTGCTGCTGATCAGCCAACCTGGCGATCAGGACACGCTGTTTGGCCTGTATGAAATCATGCAAACCCTTGAGATCGTGCCGCTGAATGGCCCGCGTGAGCGTAAGAAGTCCAGCTTTACGCTGGTCGGCCAAAACAGCAGCATGATCAGCTATACCCAAGCGGCGTTGGAAAACGGCGAGATCAAGGGCTTTACGCTGATCTGGCCTGCGGGCGACGAAGAGCGCCGCACACGCCTGTTGGAAGAAATGAAAAACAGCTTTACCCGTATGCCCGGTGTGCTGAGCGCGACGGCAGGCAATGCCTCGCAACAGTCGATCGACATGATTTCAGGGCTGCAAATCCGCAAACCGAAACTGTCCCGCTCGGGCTTTTTTGTGAACGCGAAGGGCACGGTCGCGACGACATCGGCAGCCGTGCAAAGCTGTTCGCGCATCACGTTGGATGGCGACACGGATGCAGAGATCATCACAGATGACGCAGCACGCGGTGTGGCGTTCCTGAAACCAAAAGCCTCGCTTGCGCCCTTGTCCGTTGCCAGCTTTGCCGCAGCGCCAACACGCCTGCACAGCGAAGTCGCTGTCGCCGGATACTCGTTCGAGGGAGTGCTGAGCGCACCTTCCATGAGCTTTGGCACATTGGCGGACGTGCGCGGTCTGGATGGTGAGCAGAATATCAACCGCCTCACGCTCAAAGCGCGGGCGGGCGATGCGGGTGGTCCTGTACTGGACCGTACGGGCGCGGTGATCGGGATGCTGACGGCCGCGCCTGAAGGCGGCCCGACCCTGCCGGGCGACGTAAGCTTTTCGGTGGATGCCGCGACCGTTGTGGCTGCCAGTGGGGATGCGGGCGTGACCTTGCCAGGCGCAGCGGCAGACGGGGCGGCCAGCCTCACCGCTTTCCAGCTGTCGCAGAAGGCCAGCGGCATGACCGTATTGGTAAGTTGCTGGGAATAACGCCAGCCCCGGGGGACGGAATTTTCAAAAATTCCGCCCCGTTTTTTTTCGAAAAAAACGGCTCCGACGCGGGCGGAGTTTCTATGACGTAAGCTTTGGCGTCGCGTAGATCAGCGTCGGCCCGTCCGCGTTGAACGCATCACGCACGGCATCTTGGAAAGCCTCGATGCTATCTGGTGCCACCGCCTGCGCACCAAAGGCTTCGGCCAGTTTGCAAAAGTCGGGATTGCCTGCGACGACGGCATTGGGCGCGATTTGGGCGCGGACCATGCTGTCCTCGATCTCGCCCAGTTTGCCGTTGTCCCACAGAATGATCGGCAGGCTTAGACCCAGTTCAACCGCCACGCCCAACTCTTGCACCGTATAGTGAAAACCGTAGTCCCCGATGATCGCCATCGTGGGTTTGCCTTGCCGCGCAATCGCGCCACCGATCGCCGCAGGGGTGGCATAGCCCAGCGTGCCAAAGCCATAAGGATGATGCCAATGGCCTGCGCGGTCCATGTCCCAGACTTCTTTGGCGACATAGGCGAATTGGGTCATATCCGAATAGATCATCGTACCTTCGGGCACCGCGTCGCGCAGCGCGTCACATAGTGGCACAATGCCCGGGCGCTCCGCATCCACCTCGGCACGCCAACGCGTACGGGCGGTCGAGATCTCGCTTGTGGTCCAGTCCGTGTCAGGCGTGTGTCCTTGCGCCATCTCACGCAGCTTGCGCAGGGCGGCACCTGCATCGCACTGCACATGCACGCCTGCGGGGCCACCTGCCAGCACCTCTGTATCCTTATCGATGCGGATGAATTCACCTTTGTGGCCCAATTCATCCCGCCACAGGTCAACCTCGGCCAATTCTGTCCCGACGGCGACGACCATATCGGCCTTCGCAAAGACCTCGGCGCTGTCGGGGCGCGCCAGTGACGCGCCGAAATGCAGTGGGTCTTCGGCTGTAACCACCCCTCGCCCCGCATAGCTGGTGAAGGAGGCAGCCCCAAGTTCTTGCATCAACGCCTGCGCATCATGCGATGCGCTGACCGCCCCGCCCCCAAAGACAAAGAGCGGGCGGCGGGCGGTCAGGATCGGTGCGAGAGAGGCCGCGATGCCGAGTGTACTTGGCGCTGTCAATGTGCTGCGCGGACCTGCGGCCACGGCGGGTGCCTCTAGTGCGGCAATAGGCACCTGAATATGTTTCGGCCGGCGGCGGTCGAGTTCAAATTCGCTTAGGGCGCGGTCGATCAGGGCATAGGCCGCCTGCGCGGTCACGGCCTCTTCGGACCAGTCGCAGACGGTTGCCGCCGCCGCACGCTGGTCGCGCATCTGGTGAAGTTGCCCGCGTGTCGCCGCCACCTCGTCCAGACAGCTTGAGATCACCAGCATAGGCACACTATCGCTATAGGCCTGCCCCATCGGCGTCATGATATTACACAGGCCGGGCCCCGTGATCACATAGGCCACGCCGACCTTGCCGCTCGCCCGCGCATAGCCATCGGCCATAAAGCCCGCGCCCTGTTCGTGACGGGCCAGCACATGGGTGATGTCTGCCTCTTCGATGCCACGGTACATTTCCTGATTATGCACGCCCGGAATGCCGAATATCACATCCACGCCGCGTGCCTTGAGCATATGCGAGATTTGCGCGCCCAGCGGGCGGGTTTGTGGATCGGTCATTATGCTCTCCAGAACTTAACGGTAAAAATCACGTAGACGACCATCAGTTCCAGCCGACCGACCAACATGGCCAGCGTCAAAATCCACTTGGCCGGATCATTGAGGGTTGAGAAATTGCCCGCAGGGCCAATGATGTCGCCCAACCCCGGGCCGATATTGGCCAAAGCCGCCGCCGCCCCCGAAATTGACGTGACAAAATCCAGCCCCGTCATCGAAAGCGCCACGGACACAATACCAAGGGTCAGCACAAAAAAGATAAAGAAGGTCATGACCGAGGCAAGGACGTCCTCGCCTACCGGTTTGCCGTCATAACGCGGGGTAAAGATGCCGTGCGGCGAGCGGATGCGCCGCAGTTGCGCACGGATCGAGGCGAACAAAAGCTGATAGCGGAACACTTTGACCGAACAGGCAGTCGAGCCCGCACAGCCGCCGACCAGTCCGATAAAGAAGAACAGCGCCACCGCGAAGCTGCCCCACCTCATATAATCAACCGAGGCATAGCCCGTGCCCGAGATGATGGAGGTGACGTTGAAAAGTGCCTCGCGGACGGCTTGTTCGCGGTCCAGATGCACGCCATCTTCGAGGATCAGGATCAGCAGAACGATCAGCACGCCAATCGTGCCGACAAAGCCGCGCACCTGCGGGTCACGCCACAGCGCAATCGGGTTCCCGTTGATAAGCTGCACGTAGCGGACAAACGGCAAAGCCGCGAGGATCATAAAGCCAGCCGCCGCATACTCCAGCGGGCCGGCAAACGCGGCGAACGAGGCGTCGTAATTGGCAAACCCGCCCGTGGCGATCGTGGTCATCGCGTGGGCTGTGGCGTCGAACACATCCATCCCGAAATACAAATAGACCATGGCGCAGATCAGCGTCAGCGCCACATAAAGCCCCGAAATTTGCGTGGCAATCTGCCCTGCACGGGGCAGGATTTTACCAAAAGTATCAAAGCTTTCGGATTTAAAGATTTGCATGCCGCCGACGCGTAATTCGGGCAGGAACACCATCGCTACAACAATGATACCGATCCCGCCCAACCATTGCAGGATCGCCCGCCAGATCAGCAACCCTTTGGGCAGATCATCCAGCCCCACCAGCACGGTGGAGCCTGTGGTGGTCAGGCCCGACATCGCCTCGAACACCGCGTCGACAGTTCGCGCGTCCGTTTCGCCCAGAACGAAAGGGATGGCCCCGAACAGCGGCAGCGCCACCCAGACCGAAGATGTCAGAAGAAAGGTTTGCTGGATCGTCAGCCCTTCGCGGACGCCGCTGGCGCAGGCAAGGGCGATGACGGTGCCCGCCAAGACGGTGATGATGCCGCTTTGAAGAAACACGGGCCAATGGCCGCGCCCCTCGGCCAGATCAACCATCAAAGGGATCAGCATGGCGGCGCCAAGCACCGCCACCAAAAGGCCAATCACGTATCCTATCGGGCGCACATCCATGCGCGCAGGGTTGGCGCGGGCGGCGTCAGGTGTCAAGCAACCGCCGCCCATGCCCGTGCAGAAAGACGCAAGGCGTGGCCCTTCAGAGGTAGTAGATATCGCGCAGCACGTGGCGCGTGATGTCTTCGCGCTTCAGCCCCAGATGGGCCAGTTCGGCGTCTGATTTACCCTGTAGCGTCCGGATCAGGTGCATCCGCGATGACGCAACCGATGCGTCCATATAGCTTTTGCCGATGGATTTCAGCACGTCACCCACAGCCGTGATCGCGGCGCGCAGGCCCCCAACGGCAGAGTGGAAGGCAGAGTGATCGTTTGCGGTTTGATAGGTCATTTTGGATGCCTCGGCTCGTTACTTTGTGTGTCTGTGTTGAGAACAAAACTAGGCCATGCTGCAGCGCAGCACCACCGACAATAACGCATAGCCGCTTGCCGTTTGCTGCAACGAGCCCACCGCGAAAACGCAAAAGACCGCCCCGAAGGGCGGTCTATGTTGTTAAATACAATGGCCGTTTCAGCCTACATGGAACAATGTGTTGAATAGTTTCGGATCAAAGCTGGATTGTGCAAAGGTCGGTCCCTCAGTCAGAACGCTGACCGCGTCGTGGCTGTGCAGGCTTTCCTGATGGCTGGCGATGACACGGAAATCGGCGATGCGCGTGTCGGCGAGCAATTGTTCGCAAAACAGGCGGGCTGCGTCCTCCACAAAGATCGGGTTGGCGGCGTTCAGCTCGGCAAAGGCTTGCTCGTCCTCGCGCTTGACCATGACTTGCGTCTCGGTGGGGACGGCGCGGCGACAGGCGTCGATCAGGTCCTCGAACCACAAAATATCTGCGCCGTCTTCCAAAAGCACCGACACCCTGGCAACCGATCGTTGCGAATGCGGCGTCGCCAATTGGTTGCGGGTGGCGCGGGCATGTTCGGACAGCTCAAGCGAGCACGGGCATGTGCTGGAATAGACGTAATCCAGATGGATGATCCGCTGGCGCACGCCCGCAGTCTCGACCAGTTCAAGGGCCACGTCGTAATACTGATACCCCTCCAGCCCCGACCGCAGACTGGCGATTTTCATCGGGAAAGAGAACCGCATCTGGATGCGGGCGTCAAAGCTTTCGAGGTCATTGATGTAGTCATCAAGGGCGGCTTCGATCACCTGAAAGCTGAACGTGCTTTCGGCGTGTTTGTAGAAACTGCGCATGATGCGGGACATGTTGATGCCCTTCTTGTCCGCCTCAAGGCTGACGGTGCCTGTCACGGATGTTTGCAGGCTCAGCGGGCCATTGTCGCGGGTGGCGAACTGCACGGGCAGGCGGAAGTTCGAAATGCCGACGTGCTGGATTTGCTGGTTGGCACCTTTGATCAGGCTGGAGGGGCCGTTTTGCAGGTCCGGCAGGCTGGCCTTATACTCCGGCTCAATCTCGAAATCTTCAGGATAGTCGCGTTCGAATAAAGGATAGGCCGCGCCTCCGCCCAGCAGCTGCGCCACAGCAGGGTCGAGCGTGGCAAGCTCTGTCTGATCCGCAGTGGCGGCCCAAGCACGCAAAGTCTCAAGTGCCGCTTCGGCCGCTGTGCGGTCTGGCGCAGGTGCAATCGGTGTCGAGATATTCATGGGTCCGCCCCCTTGTCTGTCTGAACCCATATGTAAGCGTCCTGCACCATATTGCCAAAAATTAAACAAAGATAACGGGGAATACCGCCCCATCCCGCTTATTTTACGGCATCTAGCGCTTGTAAAAAGTCTTTGACCAGATCGCTTTCCTCTTCCAGACCGATGCTGATCCGCACCAATCCCGGCGCAATGCCAAGGCTGGCTTTCTGATCCTCGGGCAGGCGTTGGTGGGTTGTGGTGGCGGGGTGGGTCAGGATGGTCTTGGCATCGCCAAGGTTGTTCGAGATCACCCCGATTTTCAGCGCGTTCAGGAAGGCAAATGCCGCGTCCTTGCCGCCCTTCACATCCACGGCCAGCACGGTGCCCCCTGCCCCCATCTGCCGCTGCACCAGCGCGTTTTGCGGATGCGCCGCAAGACCGGGGTAGATCACCGCGTTCAGCCCCGCGTGCTCTTCCAGCGCCTGTGCCACCGCCTGCGCGGTCGCCGTTTGCGCCCGCACCCGCAGGCGCATCGTTTCCAACCCTTTAAGCATGACCCAAGCGGTGAAGGGCGACATAGAGCCGCCTGTGTGCTTCATGTAAGGCTCGACCGTGTTGCGAATGAAATCGGTGCTGCCAAGGATGACACCGCCCAAGGTGCGCCCCTGCCCGTCGATATGTTTGGTGGCCGAATAGACGACCACATCGGCGCCTTGCTCAAACGCGCGCGAATAGACGGGCGTGGCAAAGACATTGTCGATCACAACCAGCGCACCTTGCGCATGGGCGAGCGCCGAGACAGCCTCGATATCAATGACTTGCAGGGTGGGATTGGAGATGGATTCGAAAAAGACAGCGCGGGTATCGGGGCGGATCGCGGCCTGCCACTGATCCAGATCGGTGCCATCGACAAAGGTGACCTCAACGCCATAGCGGGTCAGGATTTCTTCGAGAACATAGAGACACGAGCCGAACAAGGCGCGGGCGGAAACAACGTGATCGCCAGCCTTGAGCATCGACATCAACGCGCCCGAAACGGCCGCCATGCCCGAAGCCGTGGCAAAGCCGTCCTCGGCCCCTTCGAGCGCCGCGATGCGTTCTTCGAACATCGCAACCGTGGGGTTGCCGTAGCGGCCATAGATGTATTCATCAGGGCCGGACGCAATGAACCGCTGTTCGGCGTGTTCTGCGCTCTCGTAGACGAAGCCCTGCGTCAGGAAAATCGCCTCTGACACTTCGCCAAACTGGCTGCGTTTTGTGCCTGCGTGTACGGCCTTGGTACCTGGTTTCCAATCGTCGCTCATTACGTATCCTTTCTGTGCCCGTGGGATGGGGTCGGGCAACAAAAAACCCCCAGACGCGGTCAAGCGAAAGGGGGGCTTTCATCCTGACCTTTTAGCGGAATGTTTAACGTGGCCCGCAATCCGGTAACAAATCGCCACGCCTGAGTGGTTAGGCTATCGGCCCGCAGCGGTCAACAGGCGCGAACGCGGATGTAACGCAATGTTCATCCAAAGCTGCCATCGTGGTCCGACACCCCAGATCATCACGCGCCTCTTGGGGGCGCCTTCGGAAAAGGACGGGCAATGCCATTGCTCCGCATCAATGCCGCTGTGCAAGGGCTTTGTCTGCATGGCTCGGCCCAGCCGGTCGCCAGTGCGCTATCGCAACGGTTGGCAGGGCGTGATCCTGTGGTGGTGATGGTGCACGGGTACAAATACTCGCCCTTTGTTGCAGATCACTGCCCTCATGCGCGGCTGTTTCACGCGCAAGGCTGGCCCGCAGGGCTGGGCGTGTTTGACGGCAGCCAATCCGCCATCGCATTTGGCTGGCATGCCCGTGGCGGGCTGCGCACAGCGCACAGCCACGCGCTTGAACGTGCCGTCCGCCTGGCCGAACTGGTGCGGGCATTGCGCGGGCGTGGTCCCGTGCATTTGATCACCCATTCGCTGGGGGCAACACTGGTGCTGGCGGCCCTACCCTATCTGAACGAGGGCGATGTGGCGCGGATCGTTGTGTTGAACGGGGCCGCACATCTGGGGTTGGCGCGTCATGCGCTGGCCACCCCCTGCGGGCAGGCAGCCACCCTGTTTCATGTCACATCACGCGAAAACCGCTTTTACGATCTGGGGTTCGAGGCAATCGTCGCAGGATCCGGCACCATGGGGCGCGGGTTGCAGGCGCGCAACACGGTCGAGATACAGATCAGCTGCGCGCAGACGTTGGCAGGTTTGCGGGGCCTTGGCTACGATATTGCCCCGCCGCAACACAGGGTTTGCCACTGGTCCAGCTACAAACGCCCCGGCGTGATGGCGTTGAATGCTGCTTTGTTGAACGGGGCGCTCGACCTGCCACAACTGCGGGCGATCAAGCCACAGGTTGCGCCGCGGTGGACTGCAGTTTTGCGCCGCAAATCACAGGTCATACGCGGGCTTCAGTCCCCCAAGGGTCCCCTGAATGGCCGCGCCTCATAGGCATCGGCCGGGCGTCAAACTCTCTCAGAGAGTTTGTGCACAAATCTTCTTCGAAGATTTGCCTACCCCTCGCCGTCCGCGTCTTCGATGACATAGGGTTGCAGCTTGGCAAATTGCCAAAACAGGAACAGCATAAGCGCTACGGGGAAGGCGAAGGTTTCGATCTTGACCCACGCGTCGGTGGACATCGTCCGCCAGATCACCTCGTTCACGACGGCCAGCACTGCAAAGGCAAGCGCCAGACGCCGCGTCAGGATCATCCAGCCCTCGTGTTGCATCGGCATCATATCGGCCATCACATATTCCAACCACGACCGCCCGCGCAAAAGCCCGATGCCAAGGATCGCCGCCAGCAGCCCGTAGACGATGGTCGTCTTCATCTTGAAGAACCGCTCGTCATTGAACCACGCCGTCAGTCCACCAAAGAAGATCACCATAAAGGCCGTGAACACCTGCATCCGGCTCAGCTTGCCCGTCAGCGCCCACAAGATCCCCATCGCGATCAGCAAGATCGGCACAAACACCACCGCCGCCACGATAAAGCCCGTGTACTCCACGCCACCAAAGCTGAAAACATCGTCCTTGATCCGCACATAAAGCACGAAAAAGGCCAACGTGGGGCCCAGCTCCAATACCTGCTTCAGGATCGGGTTAATTTCGCGCGGTTGCGCCATGACTAGCCTCCAAATTCTACAATCACCGCCCCTGCGGCGATCAACATCATCAGCATCACGCGGCGCGGGCCGACTGTCTCTTTCAGAACCAGCCAGCCGATCAGGGCCGCGAAAACCGTTGATGTCTCTCTCAATATTGCGGCCTCGCCCACCTTATCAAGGCGTGTCGCCATCATAATCGCGCCAAAGCTGAGGAAAGCGATCACACCACCGAACACACCGCGCTGCATCAAAGGCCCCACGGCGGGTGAGTCCTCCATCCGGTGCCAGCGGCGGTACGCGATGATCGGGAACAAGAACCCGTCGATCATGAAAAACCACGCCAGAAAGGTAAACGGATTGGCCGTGGCCCTGATCCCGTAGGCGTCAAAGGTCGTATACATCGCGACCAGCACGCCGGTCAGCACCGCCAGCCCCAATGCGGCGCGCAGGGTGTCCCGCTCGGTTTGTAGATACATCAGGTTATAAAGCGCCAGACCAAAGATCCCCGCCATAAGCACCAGCACCCCGATCCACTGCACGGTGTTAAAGCTTTCATTGAAAATCAGGTAGGCACCGACCACGGTGAAGAGCGGCCCCGTGCCGCGCACGACGGGATAGACGACCGTATAGGCACCTTTGGTATAGGCGGCGGCCTGCAAGAGTTTGTAGATACTGTGGATCACCCAAGCGCCCGCAAAAATAGGCCACATATGCGGCTCGGGCCATGGCACGACAAACAGCGCAAAGGGCGCTGCCATCACGCAATAACTGCCGTCGATCGCACCGCGCGTCAGCCACGGATCATGCCGCCCCTTTTGCAATGCGCCAAAAACCGCGTGCAAAAACGCCGCCATAAGCGCCAGACCCAGCGCCATATGATGCCCCGTTTGCGTCCCCTCGATCGAGATGAGCCAGTCTGTCACGACAATGCCCCAAGCGGCATCTAGCGGTCCAAACCAGTGAGCGCGTCAGCAAATTCCTGCGGGTCAAAGGCTTGCAGATCGTCGATCTGCTCCCCCACGCCAATCGCGTGAATCGGCAGACCGAACTTATCGGCCAGTGCAACCAGCACACCGCCTTTGGCAGTGCCATCCAGCTTGGTCATCACAAGGCCCGACACGTCCGAGATTTCCTGAAAGACCTTCACCTGATTGACTGCATTCTGGCCCGTTGTCGCGTCCAGCACCAGCAAAGTGTTATGCGGCGCGTCGGGGTCTTTCTTGCGAATGACGCGCACGATCTTGGCCAACTCCTCCATCAGGTCGCCGCGGTTCTGCAACCGTCCCGCCGTGTCGATCAGCAACAAATCAGCGCCGTCTTCCTGTGCGCGACCCATAGCGTCAAACGCAAGGCTGGCAGGGTCCGAGCCTTGGGGCGCGGTCAGCACAGGCACGCCTGCGCGGTCGCCCCAGACCTGCAACTGCTCAACCGCGGCGGCGCGGAAGGTGTCGCCTGCTGCAATCACCACCTTCTTGCCCGCAGCGCGGAACTGGCTGGCGAGTTTGCCAATGGTCGTCGTCTTGCCCGACCCGTTGACCCCCACCACCAGCACCACCTGAGGCGTCTTGGCATAGAGCGGCAGCGGCTTGGCCACAGGCTCCATAATGCGGGCGATCTCGTCGCTCATCAGGGTCTTGATCTCTGTGACCGAGAGTTTGCGCCCCAAACGCCCCTCGGCCATGTTGGCGGTCACGCGCAGGGCGGTATCAACGCCCATGTCGGCGGTGATCAGCAATTCTTCCAGCTGCTCCAGCATGGCGTCATCCAGCACGCGGCGCACGACGGGGGCTGCTGTTTTGCGCCCCATAAGACGGCCAAGAAGGCCGGGTTTGGCGGCAGGCTCTTCGGTTTCTTTGCCCTCAAGGATGGGCGCGACGGGAGTGAGCGTGGTGCGCAAAGGCTCGGGCGCGGCTTCCGGCTCTGGTGCCTCCTCGGGCGCGGGCGCTTCCTCCTCGGCAGCGAGACGGGCCGCTTCGGCTTGTGCCTCTTGCTCACGGCGGGCCGCTTCGGCCTGCGCCTGTTTCTGGCGGGCTTCTTCGGCGGCACGCTCGGCGCGCAGTGCTGCTTGCGCGGCTTCTTCTGCGCGGGCGGCCTCTTGCGCTGCCTGTTCCGCACGGGCAAGCTTTTGTGCCGCTTGCTTGGCAAGGGCTGCATCTTGCGCGGCCTGCGCTGCGGCTTGGGCCGCTTTTTGCTGTTCGGCCAATGCGGCGGCGTCACGCTCTGCCTGACGGGCCGCTTCTGCCTGTGCTTGTAGCCTTTGCGCTTCGGCATCGGCGCGTTCTTGGGCCTGCCGCGCCGCCTCTTCGCGGGCCTGTGTTTCGGCTTGCTCGGCCTTTGCCTGCTCTGCCTGACGACGGGCTTCTGCCTCGGCCTGCGCCGCGATTGCGGGGTCAGGCTCTGCTGTGATCTGCGCGGGGGCGTCATCCACCTGCCCGCCATCGCTGACAATCGCCTCCAGCCCTTCGTCGATCTTCGAGGAGGAGTTGAACAGTCGGTCTTTTAGCTTTTTGAAAAACGCCACGCGGCAGGTCTCCGGCTTGATATACCCATCTGATCTAACCGCTCTGGGTGGCGGATGGAAGGGCACGCGATTGACAAGCCTGCTGCGGGTTGTCACCAACGCCCTATGCGGTTGGTTTTGATCCTTTTATCCCTGATCTGGGCAGGCACGGCGATGGCCGACCCGCGTGCGCCCAAATGCAGCACGGGAAAATGGGGCCACGCCCATTGCATCCGGTCCGAGCATTTTGTGCATGACACCTGCAACGCGATCGAGGTCTTCTCGAAACGTCACGGGCTGGACACCGGTTTTTTCGCCCGCCTTATCTGGCAGGAAAGCCGCTTTGATCCCAACGCACTGAGCCACGCGAACGCCCGCGGCATCGCGCAGTTCATCCCCTCGACGGCGCGGCTGCGCGGGCTGAAAGACCCCTACAACCCCGCCGACGCGCTGGAGCATTCCGCGCAATATCTGGCCGAGATGGTCAAACGCTACGGCAACGAAGGCATGGCCGCCATCGGCTATAACGGAGGTGAGCGGCGGGCGGCGGGATTTCTGGAGGGCAAGGGGCTGGCGCCCGAGACAGTGAACTATGTCCCGATCATCACCGGCCTCACGGCCGAGCAATGGCGCGATGCGCCCCCCAAAGACCACGACTTCCGTCTTGATAAAACCAAGAGCTTTTATGCCGCCTGTAGCGAGATGGCGCGCAAACGCAGACTGACGCCGATAAAGCGGGTCAAACCCGCCCCGCCCCCTGTGAAGCCATGGGGCGTGCAGCTGGGATTTGGTGTGTCCAAAAAGGCGGCGCGTAACAAGATCAGCCAGCAAACAAGCTCGTGCCGCGCCACGGTGCGGCGTGAGAAGCTGGATTTGATTTATGTAAAAAACCGTGTGTCGGGCAAAAAGGGATACTTCTTTGGCCGCATCGGGCGCAACACGCGGCAGTCGGCTCAAAAGCTATGCACCACGCTCAAACGGCAAAGATGCCGCTGTCTTGTGGTGCAAAACAAATAAGGTCGTCAAAGGGTGGAGGAGCGCCCCCCGTGCATCACACAGGGGTCGTCCTTTGGTCAAATCTCGTCCGCGAAATGCTTCATCGTCAGGCGGATCGGGTTTGGGGCCGCTTGGCCCAAGCCACAGATAGACGCATCGACCATGGCCGATGAAAGCTCCTCCAACAGGCCCTGATCCCATGTGTCGGCCTGCATCAGCTTGACCGCCTTTTCACACCCCACACGGCAGGGCGTGCATTGGCCACAGCTTTCATCCTCAAAGAACCGCAGCATATTGAGTGCTGCGTCCCGCGCACGGTCTGCCTCTGACAAGATCACTACGGCGGCGGACCCGATGAAACTGCCGTGCGGCTGCAACGTGTCGAAATCCAGCGGGATGTCGTTCATATGTGCGGGCAGCAGGCCCGAAGACGGGCCGCCCGGTTGGTAGGCCTTGAAGCTATGCCCATCCGCCATCCCGCCTGCGGCGTCGATGATGTCCATCACAGTCGAGCCCGCGGGCAGCAGATAAACGCCCGCCTTGGCCACGCGCCCCGAGACGGAGTAGCTGCGCAGGCCTTTGCGCCCGTTCTTTTCGACGCTAGACAGAATCTCAGGCCCCTCGCGGCAGATGCGGGCGATCCAGTGCAGCGTCTCGACGTTGTGGACCAGTGTGGGCTGACCGAACAGGCCCACTTGGGCCACGTAAGGAGGACGGTGGCGCGGTATTCCGCGCTTGCCCTCGATGCTTTCGATCATGGCGGATTCTTCGCCGCAAATATAGGCACCCGCCCCGCGCCGCAGATCTATATAGCCAGCCGCCACAACGCCTGCGTCCTCTAGTGCTGCAATCTCGCGGGAGAGGATTTCCAGCACGGCGGGATATTCGTCGCGCATGTAGATATAGCAGCGGTCCGCCTCGACGGCCCAAGCGGCAATCAACAGGCCCTCAAGGAACAGATGCGGCGTGCGCTCCAGATAATAGCGGTCTTTGAATGTGCCAGGCTCGCCCTCGTCCCCGTTCACGGTGAGGTAGCGCGGCCCTGCATTGCCCCGCACAAAGCCCCATTTTTTGCCCGACGGAAAACCCGCCCCGCCCAAGCCGCGCAGACCAGAGGCCAGCACGCTTTCCTGCACCGCCTCCCAATCGCCGTTCTTGCGCAGATCGCTCAGCGTGGCGTAGCCGCCGTTGGCCGCATAAGTGGCATATGTCTCGTAGTCGGGGATGTGGGCGTGGGTGTCGTTTGCCGCGATGGCGGCGTGGACTTTCTCTGGCGTGGCGTTGTCGATATGGGCGTGGCCCAGCTCCAGCACCGGTGCGGTATCGCAGCGGCCCATGCAGGGCGCACGCAGCACGCGGACCTCCGCTGGGTCGAGCCCGTCTTCGAGCGCGGATTTCAGCGCCTGCGCGCCCGCCAGTTCACAAGAAAGCGAATCGCACACGCGGATGGTGAGCGCGGGGGGCGGTACCTCGCCCTCCTTCACCACATCGAAGTGAGCGTAGAAGGTGGCGACTTCGTAAACCTCGGCCATACTAAGGCGCATTTCCTCGGCCAAGGCACGCAGGTGGGCGGCAGAAAGGTGGCCGTATTCGTCCTGAATGAGGTGGAGGTGTTCGATCAGCAGATCGCGGTCGCGCGGCTCTGCGTCCAGCAGATCGCGGACCTGCCCCCAAGCCTGATCCTCAAGCTGGCGGCCTTTGGTATGGCGGCGGCCTTTGCCTTTGCCGGATTTCCACACGCCTTTGTCCGGCCCGTTTGATTTATTGTCCAATGCCATTGCGCAGGCCCCTTTGTCTGTTGCCTGTTGGTAGCAAAATGCAGGCACGGCGTTGAGGCGAAAAGCGACAATTCGGCGGCTCTTTGCGCGGTGGATAGGCGGGGATTGGGGCGGATCGGAAACCTATGGGCTGCGGCTCTGGTAAGGGCGCCGTGCATCTGGCAGGTTGTCGCCATGAGATATGCCATATTTATCATCGCGGCCTTCTGTGCCCAATCTGCTGCTGCCCAGTCCACCATGACAGCAGAGGAGTTTGATGCCTATACGCGGGGCAAAACGCTGTATTACGGGAACGGGGCGGCGCCCTACGGGGCGGAAATATACTTGCCCGACCGACGTGTGCGGTGGTCGTTTCTGGATGGGCAGTGCCGTGACGGGGTCTGGTACGAGGAAAACGGGCTGATTTGTTTCACCTATGAAGAGCGTCCAGAGCCGCAATGCTGGAGCTTTGAGCTGGGGCGACAGGGATTGATTGCGCGGTTCGAAAATGATCCTGCGGTGACGCCCTTGTTTGAGGCCAATGAGAGCACGCAAGAAATGCTGTGCTTGGGGCCCAAAGTCGGGGTGTGATCTCGGGCGGTGGCCGGGGGCCAGCCCCCTTTTTGCCCAAGGCAAAAATTCCCCCATAGGATTTATAGCCAGAAAAATATGCGCTTGGCGGACAGGCTTATTTTTTCGAGGGATGGACGGTGACGGTGTTGTCGGCGAATTGAATTGTCAGCGTGTCGTGTGTGGTGGCCTGTGCGCTGGTCGTGATGAGGGTTTCATCGGCGCGGATCACGGCAAAGCCGCGTTCGAGTGTGGCCTCGTAGCCCAAGGTGCGGCGCAGGCGTTCGGCTGTGGTGATCTGGCTTTGCCATTTGGCGATTTGACGGTTTGCGGCCTCGGACAGGGATTTTGTGGTGCGGGTCAGGCGTTGGGCCTGCTGCTTGCGCTCTCGCATCAGGGCGGGGGCAAGGCGGGCGGCGCGATCGTTCAGGCGGGCGCGGTCTTGGGACAATTTGCGGGTGAGCGTGGCGGGGCGCAGGCCGCCTGCGATATTCGTCAGGCGCATTTTGCGGCGCTGCACGCCCGCCATCAGGGCGGGATCAAGGCGGGCGGTTGCGCGCTCCAGCCGCAGAGCGGCGGCATCGGTAAGAGAGGCCGCGCGCATCAGCCTGTCGCCTGCGCGGTCAAGGCGCTGCCGCGGCGTGTCGAGCAAGCTGTCGGGGCGCGGCAGGGCGCGGGAGACGTCGCGCAGGCGTTGGCCGCGCTGGATCAACCCTTGGCTCAGGGCGCGGCTGAGGCGGGCATGTTGCTGGTCAAGATAGGCAAGGAGTTCGACGCGCACGGGCACGGCGAGTTCGGCTGCCGCCGTGGGGGTAGGCGCGCGTTTGTCGGAGGCGTAGTCGATCAGCGTTGTGTCCGTTTCATGCCCCACAGCCGAAATCAACGGGATGTCGGAGGCGGCGGCAGCACGCACCACCGCTTCTTCGTTAAAGCCCCACAGGTCTTCGACCGAGCCGCCGCCACGGGCGACGATAATCAGATCGGGGCGCGGAAGTGCGCCGCCAGGCGTGAGGCGGTTGAAGCCTTCGATCGCGTGGGCCACTTCTGGTGCGCATTTGGCACCTTGTACGGCGACGGGCCAGATAAGCACTTTGCGCGGGAAGCGGTCCCGCAGGCGGTGCAGGATGTCGCGGATCACCGCCCCTGAGGGCGATGTGACCACGCCGATGATGTGGGGAAGATAGGGCAGCGGTTTTTTGCGACTTGCGTCAAAGAGGCCTTCGGCGGATAGCGCCGCTTTGCGTTTCTCCAGCACCGCCATGAGCGCGCCCATGCCTGCGGGCTGGATGTCTTCGATGATGATCTGGTATTTCGACTGGCCCGGAAATGTAGTGATGCGGCCTGTGGCGATGACCTCCATCCCCTCTTCGGGCAGGGTTTGCAGGCGCGATGCCACGCCTTTCCAGATGATGCCCGCCATCACGGCTTTGTCGTCTTTGAGGTCAAGATACATATGACCCGAGCGTGGCAGGCTCACGCGGCCGACCTCGGCGCGGACGCGGACGTGGCCGAACTCATTCTCGATCACGCGTTTGATCGCGCCTGACAGCTCTCCGATGGTGTATTCGGGGCTGTTGTCCCCTGCGGGGGTGTCGTCTGGTGCGTCGTCAAACAGATCCATGTGCCGCGTCCTTGTGCCTGCCGCCTGTGCAGCATAAAACGCGACTGCATAAGTTCCAAGGGAGTGCGCGGCATGAATATTCTGATTTTGGGCAGTGGCGGGCGCGAGCATGCGCTGGCGTGGGCTGTGATGCAGAACCCCAAATGTGACAAGCTGATCGTCGCCCCCGGCAATGCGGGCATCGCGCAGATCGCGGATTGCGCCAGCATCGACATCAACGATGGCGCCACGGTTGTGGAATTTGTCGCCCGCAACAACGTGGACTTTGTGATCATCGGACCAGAGGCGCCGCTGGCCGCTGGCGTGGGTGACCGTTTGCGCGAAGCTGGTGTACTGGTGTTCGGGCCGTCCAAGGCGGCGGCAGAACTGGAGGCCTCCAAAGCCTTCACCAAAGAAATTTGCGATGCCTGTGACGCGCCCACGGCGGCCTACGGTCACTTCACCGATGCGGCGGCGGCCAAGGCGTATGTGCAGGCAAATGGCGCACCGATTGTTGTGAAGGCCGACGGGTTGGCCGCAGGCAAAGGCGTGATTATTGCCGAGACCGTGGCACAAGCCGAGCATGCGATTGACGATATGTTCAGCGGTGAATTCGGTGCGGCCGGCGCCGAGGTCGTGATTGAGGAATTTATGGAAGGCGAGGAAGCCTCGTTCTTTATTCTGTGCGACGGCGAGAGCGTGCTGCCCATTGGCACCGCTCAGGACCACAAGCGTGTGGGCGACGGCGATACGGGCCCGAATACGGGCGGAATGGGAGCTTACTCGCCCGCGCCTGTCTTGACGGATGCGATTGCCCAGCGGGCGTTGGACGAGATCATTCGCCCGACCATGGCCGAGATGGCAAAGCGCGGCACGCCCTATCAGGGGGTTCTATATGCGGGATTGATGATCAAGGACGGCGCGCCGCGACTGGTGGAATATAACGTGCGCTTTGGCGATCCTGAGTGTCAGGTGCTGATGATGCGGTTGGGCGCGCAGGTGCTGGACCTGTTGCAGGCAGCCGCCGAAGGGCGTCTGGACGAAGCGCAGGTGAACTGGGCCGATGATCATGCGCTGACGGTCGTTTTGGCCGCCAATGGCTACCCGGGCAGCTATGAGAAAGGCTCGGTCATCGGGGGGCTGGACCGTTTCGAAGGCGACAGCAAAAATATGGTGTTCCACGCAGGCACTGCGATGCGAGACGAGGGAATCGTGGCCGTCGGCGGGCGTGTTCTGAACGTCACGGCGCGGGGCGAGACCTTGTCACAGGCACGCGAGCGGGCCTATTCGATGGTCGACGGTATCGACTGGCCCGAGGGGTTTTGCCGCAGCGACATCGGGTGGCGGGCGCTCACCTGATCTGCTTTTGCCCGTGGCCCCTGTGGGATTGAGTTTAAGGGCAAAATGAAGTCAGGAGGACGGCGTGTCTTCGCAGATCACGGGGTCTTGGCTGATGTCCGAGATGCGCTGCACCTCACGGGATCTGTTGGCCATGACCAGCAGCGTGCCTTGGTCCATGAAAGGAATCCAGCAGTTTTCAGGATCTGGCGCGTCTTCGTAGATAAAGCACAAAAGCGGGCCGCGCAGTTCAATCCGGCCATAGGTACAGCGGCCCGACTCGTCGGCCCAAACCGTTAGATCGCGGCGCAAGAACTCCTCGACGCCGACCAGCCTGTCCGTGCTAATGCTGGAAAAGCTAAGCGTGCGTTTCAGGACAAGGTCGATGAAAGCATCAGGAGTGATCTGTTCCTGAGCTGTGGCGGGCGCTGTGGCAAGCAATAGCAGAAAAGCGGCGAGGCGTTTCATTTGCACCCCAATGCTGCGGCAAAGCTGTCGCGGTTAGTGTGGCCGCCAATGTCACGGGCTTTCAGTGATTTGCCGTCGAAAGTGACGGCCATCAGGCGTTGCCAATCGGCGCGGGCCACGATCATCTCTGTGCCTGAGCCACAGTCGCGCAGCCCGCCTGCGATGTCGCGCTCGCCGATGCGGTGATTGGTCAGATTGCCAAGCGTTGCAACCTCGGTCAGATCACCATTGGCAAAGCGCCAGACGCGCAGGGTTTTGGCCAAGTGGGGGCGGTCGATATAGGCCAGCTCGATCCGGCCGTCGCCATCCATATCCGCAATGCCGATCGGGGCCAGCCAGCGGTTACGCGTCCCGATATAGGGAGTCGCGGCCAAAAGGCGTTTGTAGGTGTAGACCGCAAGCCGCGCGCCAAAGTTCTGGTGCGATTCGACCACGATCACTTCGGGTTTGCCATCACCATCCACATCGGCAAGCCGCGGCTGCGTGTCTTCAAAGACGCGTTCGACGGGGAGGCGCAGCACATATCGGGTGTTGCGGTCCTTGGTATCAGACGACAGCGCGTCACCGCTGTTGTTCTTCGTCTCGATTTCCAGCGCGCCGTGTTCGACCGCATCGCCCAGAACACCGTGGGCATAGCGTGTTGTAGGCTCGGTATAGCGGGCCGAAGTGATGGTTTCCGCAGCAGCGGCAACAGGCACCAGCAACACCAGCACCACGCACAACGAATGCCGGACGCGGCGCACGGCGCGGGGCCACACGCACCGCGTCAGACGCCGCGCCCCCGTGGTCATTATATCTGCTTTTCGGGCATCTTCACGCGCAGACCATCCAGCGCATCCGTCACCTTCAGCTGGCAGGTCAGGCGCGATTTTGCGGGATCGGGCTCAAACGCGAAATCCAGCATATCTTCTTCCATGTCGTCCTTTGCGGGCAGTTTTTCCACCCATGCATCGTCAACATACACATGGCAGGTCGAGCACGCGCAGGCGCCGCCACAGTCGGCTTCAATGCCTGGAATATTGTTATCGCGTGCGCCTTCCATAACGGTCAGGCCTGCGGCAACCTCAACCACATGCTCGGTTCCGTTATGCTCGACATAGGTAATCTTGGCCATCAAACTTGCCCCTTGTGTGTTCTTTACTTTCGCTTTTCTACGCAAGCCACCCGCCGCACGCCAGCCCCTTTTGCGCCGCATGTTGCCGCACTTGTCCGTCCTTCTAGTCAAATGCCGTAAAACCCGCTAACTCTGGGCGCAGGGAAAACAGACCCAAAGGCATTGGGCTATGACACAGGCACATATTTTCAATCGGGCACGGCCCCTGATCTGCACGCTGCTTGGCGTGGCGGTTCTGGGCGGCTGTCTACAGGCAACGACCGTGTCTAAGACAGGCGTGATCGTCGGCAACGGGCTGGCACCCGAAGGGGCCGCACCTGGCACCTGCTGGGGCAAAATCCCGACCCCTGCGGTGGTCGAGACGGTGACAGAGCAAGTCCTTGTCACCCCTGCCAAGACCAACGCCGACGGCACATTGGCAACCCTGCCTGTCTACCGCGCGGAAAGCCGCCAGCAAATCGTGACCCCTCGTATGGACCGCTGGTTCGAGATCCCCTGCCCGCCCAGTTTCACGGTCGAGTTCGTCTCGACCCTACAGCGTGCGTTGCAGGTGCGCGGGCAATACGCGGGCGCGATTTCGGGCAATATGGACGCAGCCACCCGCCGTGCGGTGCTGGCGGTTCAATCAGCAAACGGATTGCACAGCGATGTCCTCTCGATTGAGACAGCGCGGATGTTGGGGATCGTGGCGGTGCCGCGCACGCAGTGATCTGCACAGGACATGAAAAAGGCGCCCCGTTCCGCCGGGGCGCCTTTTTCTGTTTTATCTTGGAAGATGTTACTGATCTTCGAGCGTGAGCGCGACAAAGCGCGGATCACCTGCACGGCGCACGAGCAATAACAGCGACTTGCGCCCCGCCTCACGGGCGGCATCAACGCGGCCGTTCAGGTCCGCGATGGTCGCGATGTTTTGCTGGCCAGCTTCGGTCAGGATGTCACCGGGTCGCAAACCTTTTTCGAACGCTTCGGAGCCTTCGGCAACTTCCGTCACTGCGAGCCCCTGCATGTCGGCAGACGCGCCCAGTTCCTCGCGGATCTCGTCGGTAAGTGGCGTGATGGTCAGCCCCAGCAATGACGATACTTCGGGCTCTGTCGGTGTTGCTTCTTCCTCTTCGGTTGCGGGCGCCGCTGCACCAGAGGCATCTTCGCGGCGGCCAAGCACCACGGGGATGGTCTGGCTTTTGCCTTCGCGCAGGACTGTGACGCGAACGGTGGCACCTACGGGGCTGTTGCCCACCTGGCGCACAAGGCCGCGTGTATCCGCCACTTCGACGCCGTCAAATGACAAGATCACATCGCCTGTTTCAAGGCCAGCGACCTTGGCCGGACCTTCTGGTACGTCCGTAATCAATGCGCCTGTTGCAGCCTCAAGGCCCATGGCGTCGGCCACGTCCTGTGTGACGTCCTGAATGCGCACGCCCAGCCAGCCGCGCCGCGTCTCGCCGTATTCCTTGAGCTGGTCAACCACGCGGGTCACCACATTGGCCGCCATGGAAAAGCCGATGCCGATGGACCCGCCGTTTGGCGACAGGATCGCCGTGTTCACACCGATCACATCGCCGTCCATGTTGAACAAGGGCCCGCCCGAATTGCCACGGTTGATCGCGGCGTCTGTCTGGATGTAGTCATCATAGCTGCCTGACAAGGCGCGGTTGCGGGCGCTGACGATGCCAGCCGAAACCGAGAACCCCTGCCCCAGCGGGTTACCCATAGCGATAACCCAGTCGCCCACACGCGCCGCGTCGCTGTCGCCGAAGCTTACAAAGGGCAGCGGGCCGTCGGCCTCGACCTTCAGCAGGGCGATGTCGGTGTTGGGGTCGGTGCCGATCACCTTCGCGACCAGCTCGGAACCGGTAAAGAATTCGATTGTGATCTCGTCCGCGCCTTCAATCACGTGGTTATTGGTGACGACATAGCCGTCTTCCGAGATGACAAAGCCGGACCCCAACGCCGAAGACCGCCGCGGAGCGGGCGCGGTGCCGTCGCCGTCGTTATTGCGGTCTTGAAATTCGCGGAAGAAATCCTCGAAGGGGGAGCCTTCGGGCACGATACCGCGCGGCCCCGTGCGCCCTTCGACCAAGGTGGATGTGGTGATGTTCACGACCGAGGGGCTGATTTTTTCTGCCAAGGGTGCCAGGCTTTCGGGTTTGGCATAGGCCATTACCGATTGCAGGACCAATAATGACAGGGCCATCAGCCCGATCAAGGCGGCGCGCAGCGCTGTTGCGTGTTGGGGGGGAAGTGTCCGGGCGACCGCTTTGGGCTGCATATATCGTCTCCTGATCGCGGCCCTTTCCCGATGCATCGGGAGGTGGCCGGCGTGATTGTGGCTGTTACAGAGCATGGTGCATGGTGCGTCTGCCCTGCGCAACCAATAAGATATGCAGCTTTGCCGCGATTTCAACAAATGGTGACGCAGCTGTGAGCGGGCGCGGCCGCTCCTCGGTGCGCGGCTATGCCGCTGCGCGGCGGCCACTCCCTCCTCGCTTATGAGGGGTCAGGGCAGGACACGGGCCTCGCGCCGCAGCACGATCAGTGCAATAACAAGCAGCGTTGCCGACACACCCGCCAGCACAATCCACCCCAATCCCGCGACCAAAGCGCCCGATGCAAAGGCGCATAGGGTCGAGACAAGCGCGATCACCGTGTCGTTGGCTCCCTGCACCATCGCCTTTTCCGCCTCGGGGACCGCAGTGGCCAGAATTGCGGTCGCGCCGATGAAGCCGAAATTCCACCCCACGCCCAGCAACACAAGCGCGCCGTAGAAATGTGATATACTGAGCCCCGTCATGGCCGGCAGAGACGCCAGCACCAGCAGGCCGACCCCGCCAAATGCGATCCGCTGACCGCCGAAGCGTTTGATCAGGAAGCCCGTGAAAAAGCTGGGAGCGAACATGGCCACCACATGCCAGCGGATCACATCCCCTGAGGCCGCCTCGGTGAAACCGCAGCCGATCATCGCAAACGGGGTCGGCACCATCAAAAACACCATCACCCCCTGCGACACGGCCCCAAGGCCCACGGCAAGGCGCACTTGCCTGCCCTTCAGCACCGACAAGGACGCAAAACGTGCGCGCAGAGTTTGCGGTGGGGCCGCGGGCGGTTTCGGCAGGCGCGTCAACACCAGCGGCACCAGCCCGATCAGCGATAATACCGCCAAGGCCGCGTAAGCCCCTGCAAGAGGGACGGGTGCCAGCGCGTTTTTCGTCATGATGAAGACCTGCGGCCCGACAAATGCGGCGATCAACCCCGACGTCAACATCAGCGAGATGGCGACCGGCTGCCATTGCGGGCTGACCGTCTCGGCTGCGGCAAATCGGAAAAACTGGTAACAGGCAAGAGCTGCCCCCAAAGCCATATGGCCGATGCACAGCAACACGAAACTACCGCTCAACAGCGCCCAAAGCCCCAGCAACGCGCCGAAAATCGCGCAAGCTCCGCCCGCAACAAACCCCGCCTTGCGCCCCCAGCGCCCCATCATCAACGAAAACGGTGCCGCCGCAAAAAGCCCCGCCAGAGTAGAGAGCGACGCAGGCAGTGTCGACAATGCCGCCGACGGCGCCAACATCATCCCCGCCAATCCGCCAAGGATAATCAACATCGGCATCGATGACCCAAGGATGGTATTTGCCGCAAGCAGCCCCAGATAGGACCCGTTTCGCGAGAGCATCGAATTGCGCATGTGAGTTTCCTGTTCAGACGGTGTTACCCATTGGTAAATTGCGGCCACCATGTCTACAATGTCAAAATGGCATCAAATACAGACACCCCGCGCACCCGCAGCATTGATGTTTTGCTGTTTGATGATGTCAACATGCTCGATGTGTCAGGGCCGGCGCAGGCCTTTGACACCGCGATGCGGATGGGGGCGAAGGCGTATGACATCAGATATGTCTCGGCTGACGGAGGCGCGGTGCGGGCTGGTTGCGGGATGCGGCTGGTGCCCGACGCCGCGCTGTCCGGCGATACCGCCAGCGACGATCTGCTGATCCCCGGCGGGCGGGGCATTGATGCGCTGCTGCCTGACACGCATGTTCGTGCGGTGATCGCCAGCCACCTGCACCGCAAACCCAACGGGCGCGTTATCTCGATCTGTTCGGGGGCTTTGCTTTTGGCGGCGGCGGGGGTGTTGGAGGGGCGTGCGGCGACAACCCATTGGTCGCGGGAGAGGGATACTCAACAGCACCCAGATGTGGCTTGGGATCTTGACCAGATATATTGCGCGGACGGTCGGGTCTTTACCTCTGCGGGGGTGACGACGGGGATTGATCTGGCCTTGTCGATAATCCGAGACGATTGCGGCCCTTCTGTTGCGCTGTCGGTTGCCCGCGAACTGGTGGTGCAGCTGCGCCGCACGGGCGGGCAAAGCCAGTTCTCCATCAATCTAGCCAGCCAGTTTGCGCCCCAAGGCGCGCTGACCCGATTGATCGAGCGGATCGTCAGCGTACCGCATCTGGACTGGTCGCTGGATGCGCTGGCGCAAGAGGCGGGCATGAACCCGCGCACCCTGACCCGCCACTTCAAACGTGATCTGCAAGAAACGCCTGCGCAATTTGTCGAACGGGTGCGGGTGGATCACGCCCGCGGGTTGATCGCGGACGGGCTGCCGCTCAAACAAGTCGCGCGGGCAAGCGGGTTTGGCGATCTGCAACGTATGCGGCGGGCGTTCCAACGCCGTTTTGGCATCCATCTAAGCGACTATGTAAAGGGGTTTGCGATCTGAGCCTTGGGCAAATAGCGATGCAGCCTGTGCCCAAATGCAAAGGGCCGCTCCTTGCGGTGCGGCCCTTGTCGGAAGTTTTAATTTGTCGGTCCTAGCGGTTTTCGCCCTCTTCCGAGCGCGACCCCTGATCGGAGCGCAGGTAGTTGAAGAATTCACTGTCGGGCGACAGAACCATTGTCGAGTTATTACCCTTCAGAGATTCCTCATATGCCGCGAGCGAGCGGTAGAATTCAAAGAACTCGGGGTCCTTGGAATAAGCTTCCGCGAAAATGCGGTTCCGCTCGGCGTCGGCTTCACCCTCAATGATCCGCGCATCGCGGCGCGCTTCCGAGATGATCTCCTCAAACGTACGGTCCGCAAGGGCGGTCACACGCTGGGCCGCCTCACGGCCACGGGCACGCTCGTCCGTGGCTTCACGCTCCCGTTCGGCGATCATGCGTTGCAGGGTCGCGTCAAAGTTTTGCTCGGGCAGGTTTGTCTGGCGCAGGCGCACATCCACGACCTCAAGACCCAGCGCATTCGCACGCGCATCAGAGCGCACGCGAATTTGGTCCATCAGGGCGGAACGCTCTGGCGACAGGATGGTGTTGGAGGTCACACCCTGCGAGCCCAGAACGGCGCGGATTTGCGATTCGAGAATACCGCTGAGGTCATTTGCCGCGCGGTTCTCACCGCCCGAGCCCACGGCCTGACGGTATTGCACCACATCGTCGATGCGGTAGAGCACGAAGGCGTCGATTTCCAAGCGGCGGTCATCGGCGGGTGTGACTTCGATCACAGGCGTTTCGAGCGAAAGGATACGATCCTCGAAGCGCGCAATCTCGTCTACCATCGGCACTTTGAACCCAAGGCCAGGCTCGGTCACGACCTGTTTGATCTGGCCAAAGCGCAGAACCAGCGCCTTTTCACGCTCGTCCACGACAAAGACGGACGACATGATACCTGCGACGGCAATCACCAGAATGGGGATCAGAAAACTGGATTTATTCATCAGTTGTTTCCTCCGGAACGGCGCAATTCATTGAGCGGGAGATAAGGGACAACCCCCTGCCCACCAGCACCGCCGCCTGTGTTATTCTCAAGGATGATCTTGTCGACGCCACCAAAGACTTTCTCCATCGTCTCGAGATACAGACGCTTGCGGGTCACTTCGGGGGCGGCCGCATATTCGGTCAGAACCGCCTCGAAGCGCGAGGCCTCACCGATGGCGCCGTTGACTTCGCGCGCGCGGTAGCCTTCGGCCGCTTCCAGCAGCTTGGCGCTTTCACCGCGGGCTTCGGCGGTTTTCTGGTTGGCATAGGCATCGGCCTGACGCTCCAGCCGGTCACGCTCTTGCTCGGCGGCTTGCACATCGCGGAAGGCATCCACAACAGACACCTGCGACGAGGCACCATTTGCATCGGTCACAACAACCGTGCGCGAGGGCGGGTCAACCTTGTTCACGTTGACACGCAGGACGTTGATGCCTGTCTCGCGGTTGTCCAGCGTCGTCTGGATGAGCGCTTTTACCTGCTCTTCGACCAAACCACGATCACGGTTGAGGATCGGGGCCAGCTCGGACTGTGCGATCACTTCGCGCATGGCGGATTCGGAGATCGCCCGCACGGAAGCATCGGGATCGCGCAGGGAGAATTTGAACTGCTCGGCGTCTTTGATGTTCCAGACCACCTGAAAGTCGATGTCGACGATGTTCTCGTCCGTGGTCAGCATCAGGCCGTCATTGCCACTGCCCCCACGGCTGATGCCCAATGTCTCGGTGCGGTTGGTGGTGACGTCAAAGACTTCCGCCGTGACAACAGGCCATGGGGCAAAATTCAGGCCCTCGGTGCCGATGCCCGAGAATTTACCCAAGAAAAGCTCGATTGATTGCTGTTCGGGGCGGACCGTATAGGTCGAGGCGAAGAGCCATGCAGCCGCAGCCACCAGCACGCCGATACCGACCGTGCCGCGGGTGAGCGCGGGGCCACCACCGCCGCCTGTACCGCCACCGCCGGTGCCATTGGTGCGGCCACCGCCGCCCATCAACACGCGCAACTGTTCTTGACCTTTTTTGACCAGCTCGTCGATTTCAGGGATTGGGGGCTTGTCACCGCCGCCGCCGCCATTGCCGCCGCCGCCGTTGTTGCCACGGTTTCCACCGCCGTTGTTTCCGCCGCCGCCGTTACCGCCGCCGCCTGAATTGCCACCGCCGCCCCAAGGACCGCCTGTGTTGCCAGCCATATGTATTTTCCTCTTCAAAGTCGCCCCGTCGGGGCAGGCTTGTCGTATGATATCTAAGTTGGTCGTCTGTCGCGTTATTTCAAGGTTTGGCTGATTTACGGCCCCACCGCAAAACGTAAAATCTGTCGGGGTATCAAGTCCGCGTCGGCGTGCGCATGGTCACCAGTTCCTCGGACATGGTGGGGTGGACCGCGCAGGTCTGGTCAAACTGTTCTTTTGTGGCGCCCATTTTCACGGCGATGCCTGCCAGCTGGATCATCTCGCCCGCTTGCGGTGCGACGATATGACAGCCCAGCACCACGCGGGTTTTCTGGCTCACGATCAGCTTCATCATCACGCGGTCCTCACGGCCCGCAAAGGATGTCTGCATCGGCTTGAACGATGTGGCATAAACCTCGATCGGCTCTTGCTCGCGGGCGTCTTCCTCGCTCAGGCCGACGGTGCCCATTTCGGGCTGGGTGAAGACGGCAGAGGGGATCAGCTCGTGATCTACCGGCGTCGGCTCTGCGCCAAAGACGGTCTGCACAAAGGCCATGCCTTCGCGGATGGCCACAGGTGTCAGGTTCACACGGTCGGTCACATCGCCGATGGCGTAAACAGAGGGCACAGCGGTCTGGCTGTATTCATCGACTTCAATCGCACCGTTGCGGCCCAATTTGATGCCCAGCTCCTCCAGCCCCATATCGTTCGAATTGGGCGCACGGCCCGTGGCAAAGAACAGGTGGTCATAGATTTTCTCGACACCTTGGGTGGACTTGGTCCAGATGCCGCCTTCGCGCTCTTCCATTTCCAGCACGCTTGAGCC
This sequence comes from Sulfitobacter aquimarinus, assembly GCF_040149565.1. Lineage (NCBI taxonomy): Bacteria > Pseudomonadati > Pseudomonadota > Alphaproteobacteria > Rhodobacterales > Roseobacteraceae > Sulfitobacter > Sulfitobacter aquimarinus. Next base: position 421,809 of record NZ_JBEFLO010000002.1, on the reverse strand, counting down.
CGGCTGCATGTCGATGCCCCGTGCCGCCATCTGCCCCGCAATCAGCGCGCGCGTCTCGTCGTCGAACCCGTTGAGGATCTGGCCCCCGCGATAATACATGCTCACATCCACGCCCAGACCATGCAAAATGCAGGCAAACTCGCAGGCGATATAGCCACCACCGATAATCAGCATGGAGCGCGGCAGTTTTTCGAGATCAAAGATATCGTCCGAGATCAGACCAAGATCGGCGTTTTTCATGTCAGGACGCACAGGGCGGCCGCCCGTCGCGATAAGGATATGCTTTGCGGTCTTTTCCTCGCCCGTAGACAGGGTGACAGTATGCGCGTCTTTCAGCGTTGCACGGGCGTCGAACTTGTCCACACCGGTCCCGTCGAGCAGCTTACGGTACACACCTTCAAGACGGTCAAGCTCGGCCCGCATTTTGGCGGCAAACACGTGCCAGTCAAAGGGGCCGTCGCTGACGCTCCACCCGTAGTCGCGGGCGTCTTGGAACATGTCGCGGTAGGTTGAGGCAAAGACCATCAGCTTTTTGGGCACGCAGCCACGGATCACGCAAGTCCCGCCATAGCGGTCTTCCTCGGCCAGCCCGACGCGTGCGCCGTATTCGCCCGCAGCCACCCTTGCCGCGCGCACCCCGCCCGAGCCGCCGCCGATCACAAACAGGTCGTAGTCGAATTGATCGTCAGCCATGGGGTCTCTCCGCTATGTTGATGCCTTACGAACTGTCTAGCGCCCCCTGCGCGTAATGACCATATCGCCGTCGCTCAAAAACATGTGCGCTGGTGCCGCACCGGGTGCGGGCCATGTGCGCCTTCCGGATGCGGGCACCCGATCTGATGATCGTGACCGCGCTGCTGGCCTTGACGCAACTGATCGCCCCGACACCGCATTGAGAGCTGCGGGTTGTAACGCTGCTGGGCCGTGTCCTTTGGCTGCGCAGGTCAGGCGTGACCGCACTTGGCCTGCCGCACTGAATGGTGCGGCTACCGGGTTCGGGGCTTATGGTTTTGGGGGCTTAATCGCTCAGGTCAGAGAACAGATTGTCGCTTTCGACAAAGTCCAGCCGTTCGGTTGCGACGGTGCCTTCGTTGATGTCGCGCACTTCAACGCGGCCGTCGCCGTAGCCCAGAACAACCGTGTCACAGATGTCGATGAACAGGCCGTTCTCGACCACCCCAGGCATCTGGTTGATCACCAGCGCCAGCTGCCGTGCATTGCCGATGCGGCCTAGATGCAGATCAAGGATGTGGTTGCCCTCGTCCGTCATGAACGGGCGGTCGCCATTCATGCGCAACGTGCTGGAGCGGCCCAGCACATCCATCGAGATCAGCGTTTCTTCAACCAGCGCCTGCGTGGTTTGCCAACCAAAGGGGATCACTTCGATAGGCAGCGGGAAGGCGCCCAGATGTTCGACCTCTTTGCCGACATCCGCGATCACGATCATCTGGTCGCTGGCAGTTGCCACGATCTTTTCTTGCAACAGCGCGCCGCCGCCGCCTTTGATCAGGTTCTGGTCGCCGTCGAATTCATCGGCACCGTCGATGGTCAGGTCCAGCCACTTTGCCTCGTCCAGAGAGATCACTTCGATCCCCACTTCGCGGGCCAGTTGCGCGGTGCGGCTGGAGGTCGGAACGCCGCGAATTTTCAGCCCCTCGTCGCGGACCATCTCGCCCAGACAACGGACCAGCCACGCGGCGGTGGAGCCTGTGCCAAGACCGACACGCATGCCGTTTTCTACAAATTGCGCGGCACGTTTGGCGGCGACGAATTTCGCCTTGTCGATGGGGGACAGATCAGAGGACATGGGGCAGCTCCCTTTAGATTCCCTCGCGCTTATAAGAAAGAAGTGAACGCGGTGCGAGAGGCAATTATGCGGTGCCCGCGATCGGCGCGTTTCGTGTGAGGTCCTATTGGCCGCCAGATGGTCGTTTTCAGGCTGGTGCCTTTTGCTGCGGGCAGGCACAAAAGCGCCATGACCTATGTGCCTCACTACGCCCCTGACAACGCGTCACCGATCATCTGCCTTGCGGTTGATCATTCGGAGGTACCGTCCGACACTGCACTGGTAGACCGCGCATTGGCCACCCGGAATGCGGTGGCTGCCGATTTACCCGCAGGATTTGGTAGCGTGTTGCCCCCTGCCATGATGTCCTATCTGTGGGGCTGTCTGCGGTGGTGTGCGCGATACCCTACGGATCACAGCCGCGATTGGTTTGATCTGGCCACCTACACCGCGCTGGCGCAGCTTTGGGTGGAGCTTGAGGCATTGCCCTGCACCCGCGCCCTGCAAACCGCCAAGCGGCTGGGCCAGACAGCTTTCACCAACCCAACCTATGCCAATCCACCGTTTGGGAGTGCCACCTGATGTTTCTATCTGTCTTCGAGATGTTCAAAGTGGGGATCGGCCCCTCGTCCTCCCATACAATGGGACCGATGGTGGCGGCGGCGCGGTTTTTGGACATGATGCGCGCCTCGCCGTTCCAGTTTACTGGGCTGCGCGCCTCGCTACACGGCAGTCTGGCGTTCACGGGCGTCGGCCACGCGACTGACCGCGCCACTGTGCTGGGTCTGGCGGGCTTCACGCCCGAAGATTACGACGCGGCCCGTGCCGAGAAGACCCTGAAAGGGATCGAGGAGGCGCATGTTATCACCGTGGACGGCCTGCCGCCGCTGCGCTTTAACCCGAAGACCGATCTGGTCTTTGACTATGACACACCGCTGACAGGCCATGCCAATGGCATGACTCTGATGGCAACGGACGCGCAGGGCGATGTCACCTTGCGACAGGTCTTTTATTCAATCGGCGGCGGTTTTGTGCTGACCGAAGCGGAACTTGCCGCTGGGAAAAACACCGATGAGGGCGCGCCCGTCCCCTACCCGTTCAAATCCGCCGCCGAGATGCTGGAGATGGCGCAGGCCTCGGGCAAGAATATCGCCCAAATGAAGCGCGCCAACGAGGAATCGCGCGGCGGTGCGGCGCAGCTGCGCAGTGGCACGGCGCGGCTGTGGCAGGTGATGAACGATTGCATCAACCGCGGGCTTGAGACGGACGGCACCCTGCCCGGTGGCCTGAACGTCAAACGCCGCGCCAAGGGTATCTACGACGCCCTACTGGCCGAACGCGGGCTCAACCAATCCGCCCCCCACACGATAAACGACTGGATGAGCGTTTACGCCATGGCCGTGAACGAGGAAAACGCCGCAGGCGGTCAGGTCGTCACCGCCCCCACCAATGGCGCGGCGGGGGTGATGCCCGCGACCTTGCGCTACTACCTCGACCATGTGCCGGGCGCGTCAGAAAGCCATATCGAGGATTTTTTGCTGACGGCGGCAGCCATCGGCGGGCTGGTGAAATTCAACGCCTCGATCTCGGGCGCGGAAGCGGGGTGTCAGGCCGAGGTCGGATCGGCCGCGGCGATGTCGGCAGGCGCGTTGTGTGCGGTGATGGGCGGCACACCGCAACAGGTCGAAAACGCAGCCGAAATCGCGCTGGAGCATCATCTGGGCATGACCTGCGATCCTGTGCGCGGACTGGTGCAGGTGCCTTGTATCGAACGCAACGGGCTGGGCGCGATCAAGGCCGTCTCGGCCGCGAGCCTCGCGCTGCGCGGCGACGGCACGCATTTGGTGCCGCTGGATGCCTGCATCGAAACGATGCGCCAGACCGGCGCGGATATGAGCGAGAAGTACAAAGAGACCTCCCTTGGCGGATTGGCGGTGAACGTTCCCAACTGTTGACGTCCGGTCATGACAATTATCAGGGCTGGCGTTGGAACGTTTGGCTGTCGCCTGCGTTGCCTTCGTGATGCGCAGCTATTGCGTGAGAACACAAACGACAGGACACGACATGAACATTCTGATGATCCTCACCTCCCACGACAAACTTGGCGATACTGGCGAAAAGACGGGCTTCTGGCTCGAAGAATTCGCCGCGCCTTATTACACGCTGAAGGACGCTGGTGCGCAGGTCACGCTGGCCTCGCCCAAAGGCGGTCAACCGCCGCTTGATCCCAAAAGCGATACGGATGATGCACAAACGGATGCCACCAAACGCTTCAAAGATGACAAAGAAGCACAAGAGGCGCTGGCCAACACCGCCGTGCTTAGCGATATTACTTCAGATGGCTATGACGCGGTGTTCTACCCCGGTGGCCACGGCCCGCTTTGGGACCTTGCCACAGACGCCGACAGCATCCGCCTGATCGAAGAATTCGCCGCCAAGGACCTGCCCATCGGCGCGGTCTGCCACGCGCCTGCAATCTTTAAAGATACCAAGCTGGGCGACAAGCCACTGGTCGCGGGCAAGAAGGTCACTGGGTTCACCAACTCCGAAGAAGACGCGGTTGGCCTGACGGATATCGTGCCGTTTCTGGTCGAAGACATGCTCAAGGCGAACGGCGGCGTCTATCTGCGCGGCGACGATTGGGCCAGCTTCGTAACCACGGATGGCAAGCTGGTTACAGGTCAGAACCCCGCCTCCTCCGAGGAAGCGGCCGAAAAACTGTTGGCTCTTTTGTAACCCATCTGCCGAAATGCCAGAGAGGGGCCGCGCAACCAGCGCGGCCCTTTTGCATTTGCGCAACGCGCGGCCTTGCTTCGGCTGTCTGCGCGCTCTACCCCTGCGCTATGACCGCCGATAAACCCGCCCTTGGTATCCTCCTCATGTTGGGGTTTTGCATCATTGCACCGCTTGCGGATGCTTTGGCAAAACTGCTGGGGGCCAGCATCCCGTTGGGGCAGCTGGTTCTGGTGCGATTTGCGGTGCAGGCCGCGTTGCTGTTGCCCGTGGTGATTGCCCTGCGCATGCCGTGGCGTCTGTCTGCGGAGCTGTGGCGCTTGGTGGTGTTGCGCACGGTGCTTCATATCGCGGGCATCGCGCTGATGTTTTCTGCGTTGAAATACCTGCCCCTTGCCGATGCGGTAGCCATCGCCTTTGTCATGCCCTTCATCATGCTGCTGCTGGGCCGCTTTGTGCTGGGCGAAGAGGTCGGCCCGCACCGTTTAGCGGCCTGTAGTGTCGGGTTCATTGGCACGCTTTTGGTGATCCAGCCGAACTTTCGCGATGTCGGATGGGTGGCGTTGCTGCCGTTGGGCGTGGCCGTTGTCTTTGCGCTTTTTATGCTCACCACGCGCCAGATCGCAAAACACGTGGATGCGGTCACCTTGCAGGCGGTCAGCGGCACCATTGCGACGGTTATGCTGCTCCCTGTGATTGCGTTGGGCATCACGGCCGGCTTTGCCCCCCTCACTCTCGTTTGGCCCGATGCTTTCGACCAGAGCATGCTTCTGGCCATCGGCGTCCTTGGCACGGGCGCGCATCTGTTGATGACGTGGTCGCTGCGCTTTGCGCCCGGCGCCACGGTCGCACCCATGCAATATCTTGAAATACCCTTTGCCACGCTTATCGGGTTCTGGGTCTTTAACGAGCTGCCCGACAGGCTGGCCGCTTACGGCATCGCGCTGACCATCGCGGCGGGACTGTATATTATCATCCGCGAGCAGGCCAACGCGCGCCGCCTTGCACGAAATGCGCCACCAGCGGGCTGAGGTATCGGCGCGGCACGATCAGCACTATGCCCGCCGCCTCTATCTGCAAACTTACCGGCCCTAACGCACGGTTCGATGTGCCGATAAACGTGGCGGGGTCAAACGCCAGCCCGTCAATCGGCCACTCCAGCCCCGTGCTGCGGCCTGCACCCGCCACCAGCGGAAACAGCGAAACAACATCCCCAGCCGCCATATCAAGCGACAGATCAGGCGGCGCGATCAGCACAGCCTCGGTCGGGGTGAGCAGAATACAGGGGCGATCCGCATGGGCCAAAAGCGTGTGCATTGCCGCCAATTGGTGGTCCAGCCGCCCCCCGCAAAAGCCCACCCCCACCACCACAGGGGCCGCCACCGACCGAAGAGCCTTGTCGAAATCGGTAGTTTGTTGTTCACTTACGCGGTGCTGATGGCGATCGGGAATACGGGCCAATGCCTCTGGGGGGGCGCTGTCCATGTCACCGATCACAGCCTGCGGCGTGACACCTGCGGCCAAGGCCGTGACCAGCCCACCGTCGACAGCAACAAGTTTCGGCGCGATGGTTAACACCTCCGCAATATCTGCTGCGGTAGCCTGCCCCCCGCCGATAAGGGTAATTGGATCGGAACTTTGAATGAGCGCTTTTGACATACGCCTTTGTGCCGAAATTGGTGCGCGGCCACAATATCACCACACAATGATACCGCGTCTGGCACAGTTTCGGGCCGCTTTGGTCTTGGATAACATGGTAAACGTCTCATCACAAAGACGCAGAGGACGAGCATCCGATGATTAATAACAACAAGATACTTACCGTTTCATATGGCACTTTTTCGTGCACCCTTGAGGGATTCGATGATTCCTTCGGGACGATGAAAGCCATTGCCGAGTATTTCCGCGATCTGGCCTCGGACGACCGATACTTTGGCGCAGAGCCGCCGCAGCCGGACGCACAGATGCTGGCCCGCATTGCCCAGCGTGAAATGTCACGCCATGTCGAGGCCCGCGAGGACAAGGGACGCATCGTTCTGTCCGCCCACAACGCGCCAGAGGCGGCCGCCCTTGTCGCGACACAAGCTGCCAAGGACCCTGCCCCGTCTGATGCGGCTGAGCTGCCAGACACAGATGATGTGCAAGCCGATCAGGCCGAAGCGGACCATGCCGCCACCGAAGTCGAAGACACCCGCGATGGGGCCGCCGATTCGGTTGAAGGTGCTGTTGAAGCCGTGGAGCCCGAAGCCGCCGACGTCGAAGACGCGCCTGAAATGGCCGACATCGTGGAAGCGCCTGAAGTGGCCCATACCGAAAAAGCTGACGTAGAAGACGCGCCCGCAATCGACGAACCCGACATCGTGCCCAGCTTGCCTGACGCCGAGGTAGAGGCGTTCTTTGCCGACAGCACTGACACCAACACCGTCGAGGACGGTGTGATCGAGGTTCAGCCTGCCGCCGCTCAGGTCCGTGCCGATAGCATCGCAGACAAGCTCAAGCGGATCCGTGCGGTTGTGTCCCAACAACCGGACGAGGACGCAGCCCCCGATTATTCCGAAGACCAGCACGCCGATGGCAACACCGCCGCCGCCGCACTGGCGGATGTTGCTGATGCGGACGCGGATGAAGAAACCGATGTGCTGGCGGACACGCTGCGCGACATCGAGGATGCGCTGGAAGAAGACGACGCCCACGACATCCCGACAGCCGACGAGGCGCTGGACGACGAGGAAAGCGATGACGACGACATCTCCGCGATCCTGAGCCGTCTGGAAGCCGATGCAGCGGATGAAGACAGCACGCAGCAGGACCAGGACGACACCTTTGACGATGATTTTGACGCCGAAGATCTGAGCGACAATATCATGACCGCAATGGGTAAGGGCGAGCCTGCGGATGCGGCAACTGACGCGGAGAACCTGTTCGAGGACGCGCAAGAGCCAGCGCCGGCAGAAGCCGCCGCGCCAAAAGGTACAGTAACCCCGAAACCAGCCGCCCCGCGCACCCGTGTTCTGAAGGTAAAGCGCGCAACGCTGGAAGCCGCCATTCAGGCAGGCCAGCTCGAGGAATATGACGACGACACACCTGCGGCCACTGCCAAAACCTCGTCGCTGAGTGACGAGGCCGAGGAGGAGCTGGCCCGCGAGCTGGCGGAACTTGAAGCGGATATTCAGGCCGATGGTCAGGATGATATCGACGACGATTATGACGACCTCGACGCCTATGATGACGCCGACGATGCGCCCGACCTGGACGTTGCCGAGAACACCACCAAAGCCCCGCGTGCGCAACTTGATCAAGTTGCGGACGACAGTTTCTCACGGCTGATGGAAGAAACCGAACAGCAGATGGAAGAGCCTGAAGGCTCGAACCGCCGCGATGCGTTTGCCCATCTGCGCGCTGCCGTTGCCGCGAAAAAGGCGGATGAGGCGGTTGGTGCCACCGATGATGCAATCGAGAGCGACGAACCCTACCGTGACGATCTGGCCAGTGTTGTGCGCCCCCGCCGCCCTGCCAGCTCCGAGCGTACCCGCACTGAACGTCCAAGCGAGCCGCGGCCTGCCCCGCTCAAACTGGTGGCGGAGCAGCGGATTGATACGACAGAACCGCGCCGCGTGACACCTGTACGCCCGCGCCGCGTTGCCGCAGCCGCTGCACCAGAGGCCGAGATGCCAGAGGTCGAAGGCAGCTTTGCGGATTTCGCAAGCGATGTGGGGGCCACAGAGCTGCCTGATCTTCTGGAGGCGGCAGCGGCCTATCTGTCATTCGTTGAAGGCCACGCAGAATTCTCGCGGCCCCAACTGATGACCAAGGTCCGTCAGGTCGAGAAAGAAAACTTTACCCGTGAAGACGGGCTGCGGTCTTTCGGGAAGCTGCTGCGCGAAGGCAAAATCGAAAAGCTGCGCGGCGGACGTTTCCAAGCCTCCGAGCAGATCGGTTTCAAACCCGATGCCCGCGCGGCCAGCTAGGACGCCGACAGTCAGAATAGAAAAGGCGGGTTTAGCGACCCGCCTTTTGGCTGTCTGGCCTTTATGTATCGTCAGAAAGTGGCACAGCAGAGCAAAATCGGGATCGGTGCTTTCACGCCAGCGGGTCTTGGGGGTTGTCGGGGTCTGCTTGGCCGACACCTTTGAAGATTGCCTTCATCGGGAACGCCCAGATCACGCCTGACCCGATATAGATCATGAGTTCTACCCAGAATGGCGGGCGATCGAACTGGGCAATCAGCCAGATCATCGCGACAATATACACAGGCAGGCCGATCAGCAGCACAAACAGCGACCAGCGGCGGCGGGCTTTGTATGTCAGGGCCATGCGTTTCTCCTTTGGTCGCGGGGCGTGGGACATCAGATGGTCCGCGCCCCGCGAAAATCAATTGCGGCGTTTAGTCCGCAAAGGGGTCCGTGACCAAAATCGTGTCCTCACGCTCGGGCGAGGTAGAGAGCAATGCGACGGGGCAATCGATCAGCTCTTCCACGCGGCGCACGTATTTGATGGCCTCCGCTGGCAGGTCCGCCCAAGAGCGCGCGCCCTCGGTCGATTGTGACCAGCCGGGCATTTCTTCGTAGATCGGCGTGCAGCGCGCCTGTTGATCAGCGGCGGTGGGCAGGTAATCAAGGCGCTCACCGTCCAGCTCATAGGCCACACAGATTTTCAGCGTCTCGAACCCGTCCAGCACGTCCAGCTTTGTGAAGGAGATGCCGTTCACGCCTGATGTCGCACAAGTCTGGCGCACCAGTACCGCGTCAAACCACCCACAACGGCGCTTGCGGCCTGTGACGGTGCCGAATTCATGGCCCCGCTCGCCCAAACGTTGGCCATCTGCATCGTTGAGTTCGGCCGGAAACGGGCCTTCGCCCACGCGGGTGGTGTAGGCCTTTACGATGCCCAGCACAAAATCAATCGAGCCGGGGCCGATGCCCGTGCCTGTCGCCGCTTGGCCCGCGATCACGTTGGATGACGTCACAAACGGGTATGTGCCAAAGTCGATGTCCAGCAGCGCGCCTTGCGCCCCTTCAAACAGGATGCGCTTGCCCGCTTTGCGTTTCTCGTTGAGGATTTTCCAAACGGGGGCTGCGTATTCCAGCACGCTTGGCGCAATCGCACGCAGATCGGCCAGCAGGCGGGCGCGGTCCACAGGTTCCAGGCCCAAGCCGCGGCGCAGCGCGTCGTGATGCACCAAGGCACGGTCCACGCGCAGTTCCAGCGTCGCATCATCGGCAAGGTCCGCCACGCGGACCGAACGGCGGCCGACTTTGTCCTCATACGCGGGGCCAATGCCGCGCCCTGTGGTGCCGATCTTGGCCACGGATGTTTGCTCTTCACGGGCGCGGTCCAGCTCTCCGTGGATGGGCAGGATAAGCGGTGTGTTTTCGGCAATCATCAGCGTCTCTGGCGTGATGTTCACGCCTTGGCCGCGCAGGCCCTCGATCTCGCTTTTCAGGTGCCACGGGTCCAGCACAACGCCGTTGCCGATGACAGACAGCTTGCCACCGCGCACGATGCCCGACGGCAGCAGGCTCAGCTTGAAGACCTCTCCGTCGATGACCAGCGTGTGGCCCGCGTTATGGCCGCCCTGAAAGCGTGCGATGACGTCGGCACGCTCGCTCAGCCAGTCCACGATCTTGCCTTTACCTTCGTCGCCCCACTGGGCGCCTACGACAACTACATTGGCCATGATGTTCCTTCCGTGCCTGCGCATCTGCGCAGCATGCGTGTTGCAAACCCGCGCCCGTATAGCGGCGCGGGCGGCGGCATGGAACCGCAAACTGCGCCTTTCCCATAGACTTTTACGCCACCCCCTAAGATATTGCCCGAAAATATAGAGGTGGAGCAGGTATCATGGGCTTTCTTTTACGTTGGGTTTGCGCGTTTTTGCTGTTGGCAGCGACGTTTAACCCGACCGAGTATAACTATGTGCAATGGGTGCGCAGCTATGGCGGGATGAATGTCTCGATTGCGGTTCTGACGGGGCTGGTGCTGTTGATTGGCTATATCATCTACCTGCGGGCGACCTTGCGCAGCATCGGCGCGTTCGGGATGATTCTGGTGCTTGCGGTTGTCGGAGCGGGCCTGTGGGTCCTTTATGATCTGGGCGTGCTGCGCCTTGACGATCCAAGCTTTAACGTCTGGCTGGGCCTTGCTGCCCTCAGCTTTGTTCTGGCCATCGGCCTCAGCTGGAGCATTGTGCGCCGTGCGCTGTCGGGTCAGGCGGATGTGGACGATGTCGATGCCTGACTGCGGGACGGTGGGTGGGGCGGATTGAGGCCGTCAGGGCTCAACAGCGCCATCCAGTGTAACGGGCTGCCCGTGCGGCGTCGACAAATAGGCATGCTCCCACGCGCCCCGCGCCTTTTCCAGTGCGGTTGGGTCCGCCATGTCTTTTTCGCCCAAAAAGCTTTCTAGCGTCTCGACCCAGGCGGTAAAGTAATCGTCGCCGCCGTTCAGCTCTTTTGCCAGACCATGCGCCCTGAGCGTTGCACCAAACCGCTGCGCCCACTCGGCCCAGACAAAATGCCCCGCCTCGTTCAGATGCACGGTCAAGGCAAAGACCTGCGCGTGCCACGGGGCTTGAAAGGCGGGCTCTGGTGCGCGGGTCATAACGGTTTCAGATAGCTTTGCCACAGGTCCAGGACAACCTCGTCGCGGGGGTGTTCGGGATGCTGCCACAGCTCGGACGCCGGAAAGACCACCGCATAAAGCGGCTCTGGCGCTTCGCCCAAACCATGCGCGTTGCTGTCCGGGAAAACATGCGTTCCGTGATACCGCTCGATCCGGCCCTTGGCGCCAGCGGCATAGGTCGGCAGGCGCGTGTGCCCGCCCGCAACGAATGTATTCTGCGCCAAGCGGCGGGTTTTCACTGCGTCCCCCACCTTGAACAGCGGTGCTACATCACTTTTGCGGTCCGCGGGGCCACCTTTGGCCAGCACAGCAGCAACCTGTTCGGCAGTCAGCTTCTTGTCCGCCAATGCGCTGATTTCCGCCTTGGACTTACCTGCCAGTTCCTCAACGCTCAGCACACCCGTCTGCACCAACAAAGCGGCCAGCCCGCCCATCCATTTCTCGTAATAGCTGAAGGCGGTGTAATCCTTGGGCGGCAGGCATTCGCGCGCGTGGCGTGAGACGTCGATGTTCCATTTGCCAAGGCTGCCTGCGGCCAGCGTCAGCGCCAGCGCACGCTGGTGCCAATCCGCGTGAAACTTCACGTCTTCGGCCTCTGGCACCACGGGGCCATCGCCGAAACGGCCGCCCATGTCGTGGGGGCGGCTCACGCCCCTGCGCCTTCTATATTGTGGGGGCTGCTCACGTCGCCTGCGCCTTCTATATTGTGGGGGCTGCTCACGTCGCCTGCGCAGTTTGTGATCTGGAGGTGGCTCATGTCGGCACCTGCGCGATGCCCGTGCCGATCATACTGTCGCGGCTGACCAGTTCCATCAGCGCGTCTTCGGACCAGCCCTCTGTGCCCTCGGGCCGCATGGGCAGCACGAGGTAGCGCACCTCGGCTGTCGAATCCCAGACCCGCACGGCGGTGCCTTCGGGCAGGGTCACACCAAAATCGGCCAATACCGCACGCGGTTCGCGCACGGCGCGGGCGCGGTAGGCGTCGGATTTGTACCACCCGGGCGGAATGCCCAGCAATGGCCACGGGTAGCAACTGCACAACGTACAAACGACCATGTTGTGGGTTTCGGGCGTGTTCTCGACCACCACCATATGCTCGCCCTGACGTCCGTAATAGCCCAGCGCCAGCAAAGCCGCATCCGCGTCCTCGCGCAGGCTGGCCGCGAAATCAGGGTCGCTCCACGCTTTTGCGACCACATGCGCGCCGTTGCGCGGGCCGATCTTGTTCTCGTAGGTGTCGATGATCACATCCAGCGCGTCTGCGTCGATCAACCCCTTCTGCGTCAGGATGGTTTCAAGCGCTTTGACGCGCAGCGCGGGCGCTGGCGGCAAAAGGGTGTGCGGGTGATCATGGTCGTGGCTATCATGTGGCATACCGCGCAGAGTGCCGCGCAAAATCCGCCTTGTCCATCGCATAGGTGCAGACAGACACGCATCCTCCCTTGCCCATGGCGCTAAATGTGCCTAGATACCCCCAAACAGAACAGACCCAGATAAGAGCAGCCCGTACCCCTATGGAAAATGTCGTCCTGATCATCCACCTCATTCTTGCGCTCGGCCTGATTGGCGTGGTGTTGTTGCAACGCTCGGAGGGCGGCGGCCTTGGTATTGGCGGCGGCGGTGGCGGCGCGAACTCGGGAAGGCCACCAGCCACCCCGATGAGCAAGGTGACATGGCTTCTGGGTGCCGCGTTTGTTGTGACCTCGATCACGCTGACCATCCTGTCTGCACAAAAATCCGCTGGTGTGTCGGTTCTGGACCGTTTGACAGATTCGCCCCCACCACAAAGCCAAAGCGACGTGCCGACGCCTGACCTGAACAATCTGTTGCCACCGTCCGAGGGCGACAACGCACCGCTGGTCCCGACACTCGACTAGACAGACGAAACTCAAAACCTTGAGGGAAACGGCCGGCGCGCAACATGATGTTGCGGCTGACCGCTTGCGCAGAGGTTCCGAATCCTGTTAGACTGAACCCCCGTGGCGGTGCGATATTCGCACCCCTTTGGGCCGGTTGATCGCAGGCCCAATTGATGCAGTTAAGACGCAAGACGCGCACGGGAGAGACCTTAAAATGGCACGCTATATTTTCATCACCGGTGGTGTGGTATCCTCGCTTGGCAAAGGGCTTGCTTCGGCTGCTTTGGGCGCATTGTTGCAAGCGCGCGGGTTCTCGGTACGGCTGCGCAAGCTGGACCCCTACCTCAACGTCGATCCCGGCACGATGAGCCCGTTCGAGCATGGCGAAGTTTTCGTGACAGACGACGGCGCCGAGACCGATCTGGACCTTGGCCATTACGAGCGTTTCACAGGCGTGGCAGCCCGCAAGACTGATTCCGTCTCGTCGGGGCGCGTCTATTCCACCGTGCTGGAGAAAGAACGCCGCGGCGATTATCTTGGCAAAACCATTCAGGTGATCCCCCACGTCACCAACGAGATCAAAGACTTTCTGGCCGTAGACGAAGACGAAGTCGACTTTATGCTGTGCGAAATCGGCGGCACCGTGGGCGACATCGAAGGCCTGCCGTTCTTTGAAGCGATCCGCCAGTTCGCCCACGACAAACCACGCGGTCAGTGTATCTTTATGCACCTGACGCTGCTGCCCTATCTCGCCGCCAGCGGTGAGCTTAAAACAAAGCCCACCCAACACTCGGTCAAGGAATTGCAAAGCATCGGCATCGCGCCCGACATCCTTGTGTGCCGCTCCGAACATCCGATTCCCGAGAAAGAGCGCCAGAAGATCGCGCTGTTCTGTAACGTGCGCAAAGAAGCGGTTGTTGCGGCCTATGATCTGAAATCCATTTACGAGGCGCCGCTGGCCTATCACGCGCAAGGGCTGGATCAGGCCGTACTGGACGCCTTTGACATCTCCCCCGCCCCGCGCCCCGATCTGAGCGTTTGGCACGACGTTTACGACCGCATCCACAATCACGAGGGGCAGGTTCGTGTGGCGATTGTGGGGAAATATGTCCAGCTTGAGGATGCCTATAAATCCATCAAAGAGGCGCTGACCCACGGCGGCATGGCCAACCGCGTCAGTGTTTCGGTAGAATGGGTTGACGCCGAGGTGTTTGACAAATCCGACGATGTCGCCGCCCATCTTGGCGGCTTTCACGCGATCCTTGTGCCCGGCGGCTTTGGCGAGCGCGGCACCGAGGGCAAGATCAAGGCCGCGCAATATGCGCGTGAGAACAAGGTCCCCTATCTTGGCATCTGTCTGGGCATGCAGATGGCCGTGATCGAAGCCGCCCGCAATGTTGCGGGCCTGTCTGCTGCGGGCTCGGAAGAGTTTGATCACGAATCCGGTAAAAAGCGTTTTGAACCAGTGGTCTATCACCTCAAGGAATGGGTGCAGGGCAATCACAAGGTTGAGCGGAAAGTCGGCGATGACAAAGGTGGCACCATGCGTCTGGGCGCCTATGACGCCACGCTGACCGAAGGCTCGAAAGTGGCCGAAGTCTACGGCACCACGTCGATCGACGAACGGCACCGCCACCGCTATGAGGTAGACATTGCCTACCGCGAACAGCTGGAAAAGGCGGGCATGACCTTTTCGGGCATGTCCCCCGATGGCAAACTGCCCGAGATCGTGGAATGGTCCGACCACCCGTGGTTCATCGGCGTACAGTTCCACCCCGAACTCAAGTCGAAGCCATTCCAGCCGCATCCTCTGTTCGAAGGTTTTGTAAAAGCCGCCAAAGAAATGTCGCGGCTGGTCTGACGCCGCGACCGCGATAGATGCGTTTGTGCCCTACTGACCGCGCAGGACAGGGCCACGCGCCCCCGACGATCTTGTTGCGGCGCAAAAGCTGATGCCAGATCAGGGGTGTTGCTGGGTAGCAAAGCCGTGGCATGCGCTGAGGGGCAAGCCTATGGTGGCTGTAGACGGCCTCAGCGCGCCCCTACTTCAAAGCATTTGACTTTGCAGGCCAAAATTCTGGCCCGTAAACTGGGTACTTCCCAAGGTCCGATCCAATCGCTCGTGGTGCAGGACAAGCCGCGCTTCTTCCATTTTCAATACGCGCCTTGCGGTCCTGTTGTCCCCCGCGGGTCCGGATGTAGCACTTTTTATCTCCTGAAGCTCGGGCATCGCGTAGAGTAGTTTTCTAGCTTCATCCCCCAGAAACAGGCTTTCGCATTCCAGCCCCTCGGCCGAGACGACGTGGTGTTTCTCTAGCAGTAGGTGGACGTAGCAAACGCGCGGCTGTGGGATGATCAGGATATCGTCGCCGTTGACGCAGGATTTTGCGGGCACAAATGCCTCATCCACGCCGAAATAATACTGCACATAGGGTGATTTCAGCAAAACACGGTGCTGCTGAGAGAGGCGTATAGGCGTGGTATTGCCCATTGCGCCTTGCGCAAATACGACAGGTGCGTTCGGCCCTACTGCTGCGCAAATCCGGTGACCCACCCACAACACCGCGACATCACCCGCATCCTTTGTCGAGACAAGATCACCGCGCTTGAATGCGCCAGCGGCCTTTGACCCGTCGGGGGTCCTGATCCGAGTCTCGGACGCAAAGCAGACAAATCTGTGATCGTAAGCCGCATTAGAATCCGTCGTATAAAACTGCGGCTCTGCCGACGGGTTGTAGTTATCCGCATACCACCCTTCCAGATCAAACCCGGGTGTCCAGATCACCTGAGCAACCTCACCATTTTCGTCCACCCCCTCAAAGACAATAACGCCGGCGGTGCCGTCGGCTCCCACAGGGTCCGAGCGGACAACAACAGCGTCAATGATCGTGCTACCCCCGACCTGTCCGCCCCAACTAACATCATAGGTATCGCCCAGCTCGAAAAGCCGTGGATCCGTGTCGCCATCTTTCGTCGTGACAACCAGATCTTTCGACCCCTGCGGCGGGTTATCGAATGTTGACTGGCCTTCAGCTGTGCCAACGTTGTCACGCGTTGCCACCCCAAACTGGTTATCCTGACCGATAAATTCAATTGACATATGCGCCCCCGTTTAGTCGGGATTATGGGCACAAATTACTAAAGAACCGCTAAACGACGGATCACACCACAATCGCAGCCGATCCTGCACCACGCAGCCCGCACCGCCGGTATTAGCCGTTGCGCACAGGCAGGCATCCGCTAAACCCGTTGTATGCTCAGTTACCAACATATTTATCACGCCGGGAATCTGGCCGATGTTCACAAACACAGCCTGCTGGCGTGGATGCTTGATTATCTCACGCGCAAGGACAAGCCGCTGACATATCTGGAGACGCACGCAGGTCGTGCGCTTTATGATCTGGCGGCAGAGGAATCGCGCAAGACGGGTGAAGCGGCGGCAGGGATTGCGCAAACCCGTGGCTGGTTTAAAGGCGATCATCCTTACGCCCGCGTTCTGGACGCGATTGCCGCAAGCGATGGTGCCGATGCCTATCCCGGCTCGCCCATGATCGCCGCACATCTGCTGCGCCCCACAGACCATATCCATCTGGCAGAGCTGCACCCGCGCGAACACGCGGCGCTTGAGCTTGCCATGTCGCCCACAGGGGCCAAAATCCACCTGCGCGACGGGTTCGAAACCGCTTTTGCGCTGTGCCCGCCCACGCCACGCCGCGGGATGCTGCTGATTGATCCAAGCTATGAGATCAAGGACGACTATACCGCCATTTTCCGCCATATCGCAAAGCTGCACCGCGCATGGAATGTGGGCATCATCGCCCTGTGGTATCCGATTTTGACCAATGGCGCGCATGTGCCGATGCTGGAGGCGCTTAGCGCGCAACACGAAGGCGCGTTGCGCCACGAGGTCCGCTTTGCGCCCGCACGGCCCGGTCACGGTATGGTAGGCTCCGGCATGTTTGTGCTAAACCCGCCCTACGGCTTGGCCGAGCAGGCCAAGTGGCTGGGCGCACGCTTTGCCAGCCTGCGTTAGGGGCAATTCATTTCTTTGGGGGAGAACCACATGACGAAAAAGGGATACTGGATCGGGAACATGGATGTGCGCGACGCGCAGGTTTATGAAAAATACCGCGCCGCAAATGCCAAACCGTTTGCCGATTTCGGTGCTAAATTCATGGTGCGCGGCGGCACCCAGCAGGTGCGCGAAGGCACCGCGCACGGGCGCACTGTGGTCATCGAATTTCCCAGCTATGCCGATGCGGTCGCCTGCTATGAAAGCCCGGGCTACCAGAATGCCAAAGACATCCGCATGACCGTGTCGGACGGCAGTTTGATAATTGTTGAAGGCTACGACGGGTAACTATGCTATGCTGCGGGGATGAGACTCCTTGCAGCCCTCATACCCGCCCTGCTGCCCCTGCCCGCCTTTGCCTGCGGGGCTGCCGTTTGTCTGGTCGATCCCGACGACCTTGTCTTGCCCGATGTTATCACCTTTGACGAGACCCGCGCAGGCTATGGCCCCGGTTACCCCGTGGACGATGTGCTGGCGCTGGAGGGTGCGCGATTCGGGCAGCATTTCGCGGGGCAACGCATTGCCACGCGCGGCACGCATGACGCGGTTGAGGGCGCGGCCTACGGTCCGCTGACGCTGGAGACAGGCCCCGAGGGGCAGAACCTGTCGGTGGTGAATTTCATGGGGCTGACCGTGCTGAACGGCTATGGCCACGCGGGTTTTCCCAAACGTGATGCGCAGGGCGAAGGCGCGATTGCGATCCTGTTTGACCGTGATCAATCCGCGCTCTCCCTTGATGTGCGGGGCGGCGAGGACGGACAGGCGCGGGTCTTGTTTCTGCGCCGTGACGGCAGCGTTTTGGCGCATGTTCCGGTGTCACCGGTGGGCGAATTCGCCTTTGGGTTTATCCACGCGCGGGGCCTTGCCGAGATTGCGGGCGTAGTGGTCATCAACACCGATCCACAAGGCATTGCCATTGATACAATTCGGTTTGGCAAGCTGCCCGATCTCAGCTAAACTTTTCCCCATGTTAGAACGTCTTTTCCCGCGCCGCGCGCCCGCCCGTAAACCTTTGCCACAACCCAACGCCCAACTGGCCTTGGGCGCACTTCTGGTGCGGGTTGCTTTGGCCAACAAACAATATCTTGCCGCTGAAGTCGCGCAGATCGACAAAACGCTGGCCGCCACATTCGGCCTTGGCCCGATCGAGGCCGCGAAACTGCGTGCCGAATGCGAGGCGCTGGAGCGCGACGCCCCCGGCACGCCCGAATTCACCAGGATCCTGCGCGAAGAGATCGCATATGAAGACCGCAAGACGCTGGGACATGCGATGTGGGCCGTTGCCATGGCCGATGGCCACCGCGACGAGGATGAAGAGGTGCAGCTGCTGGCGATTGAAACCGCTTTGGGGCTGAGCAATGAAGACATTGCAGCAGCCCGCAAAAATGCGCTGGGACAATTGTAATCCCGTGCCGTTGCCATAGGTTACCCTCATGTTTGCTGATTTCCTGAAACGCCTGACGGCGCCCGCCCCTGAACCGCTTGCTGAAACAGATGCCCGCCTTGCGCTGACGGCGCTTTTGGTGCGGGTTGCACGGTCCGACAACGACTACAGCGCGGCAGAGCGGTCGCGCATTCAAAGCATCATCGCCGCCCGCTACGGCCTTGACGATACCGACCGCGACGATCTGCTTGCCCGTGCAGAAGAGCTGGAGACCGAGGCCCCCGACACCGTCCGCTTTACCCGCGCGATCAAAGATTGCGTGGCCTACGATGACCGTCTCGCCGTGATCGAGGCGCTGTGGCAGGTCGTGCTGGCCGATGGTACGCGCGCCAAGGAAGAAGATGCGCTTTTGCGGTTGGTGGCCAATTTGCTTGGCATCACCGATATGGACAGCGCCCAAGCCCGTAAACGCGTCGAAGGCTGACCCAAGGGCAAGAAGCCGCCTTTGATCATTGCGTTCAAGACGATTCTCGCGTCATATTCCGTGCGATATAGAAAAACGGCGGCCCCACGTGACATCAGACACCCCAGTGATCGAAATCCGGAACCTGCACAAAGCCTACGGCGCGTTGGAGGTTCTCAAGGGCATCAACATCGCGGCCCCGAAGGGGCACGTTATCTCGCTCATCGGGTCGTCGGGGTCCGGCAAATCAACGCTGCTGCGCTGCTGTAATCTGCTGGAGGACAGCCAGCAGGGCGATGTCCTGTTCAAGGGTGAGCCTGTGACATGGAAGGGCAATGCCCACGCCCGCCGCCCAGCGGATGCCAAACAGGTCCTGCGCATCCGCACCAACCTGAGCATGGTGTTCCAGCAGTTCAACCTCTGGGCGCATATGAGCATCCTCGAGAATGTGATGGAGGCCCCCGTGACCGTGCTGGGCCGTGACCGCGCCGAGGTTGAGACGGCCGCACGCGAATACCTCGACAAAGTGGGCATCGGCGACAAATGCGACGTCTATCCCGCGCAACTGTCAGGCGGGCAACAGCAACGCGCCGCCATTGCGCGTGCCTTGTGCATGGAGCCGGAGGCGCTGCTGTTTGACGAGCCGACCTCGGCGCTGGACCCCGAGTTGGAACAAGAGGTGGTCAAGGTCATCAAAGACCTCGCCGCCGAGGGGCGCACGATGATGATCGTGACGCATGATATGAAACTGGCCGCAGATGTGTCGGACACGGTTGTGTTCCTGCACCAAGGGCTGATCGAAGAACAAGGGCACCCCGACACGCTGTTCGGCGCGCCCAAATCAGAGCGACTGCGCGGGTTCCTGTCTGCGACCCACGCCGCATAAACAAAGTAAACGGTACACCAAAGGGAGATACCACAATGAAAAACCTGATCCTTGCGACATCCGCATTGGCCCTGACCGCGGGCATGGCATTGGCTGACGGCCACGCCAAAACCATCCGCATGGGCACCGAGGGCGCCTACCCCCCCTATAACTTCCTCAACGATGCGGGCGAAGTTGACGGGTTCGAGCGTGAAGTCGGCGACGAGCTGTGCAAACGCGCCGAACTGACCTGCGAATGGGTCACAAACGAGTGGGACAGCATCATCCCCAACCTCGTCTCCGGCAACTACGACGTGATCATCGCGGGCATGTCCATCACCGACGAGCGTGACGAAGTCATCGACTTCTCCGAGGCCTACACCCTGCCCGATCCGTCCTCCTACCTTGCTATGGGCGAGATTGATCTGAAATCCGCCGTGATCGCAGCGCAGACAGGCACCATTCAGGCGTCCCACATTGCCTCCATGGACGGCGCGACATTGGTCGAATTCGCAACACCCGAAGAAACTGTTGCTGCCGTGAAAAACGGCGAAGCAGACGCGGTATTGGCCGATAAATCCTTCCTCGCGCCCATCGCCGAAGCCGAAGCAGACCTGCAACTGCTGGCGCAGAACGAACTGCTGGGTGGCGGCATCGGCCTTGGCATCCGCGAAAGCGACGGTGAACTGCGCGAGAAGTTCAACGTAGCGATCCAGTCCATGAAAGCGGATGGCTCGCTCAATGCACTGTTGGCCAAATGGCTGCCAGAAGCAGAGCAATTCTGATCTGATAGAACGACCAGAGCGGGCCGGACGCGGCCCGCTCATCCCCCCCGCCCTACAGACGCGCAGGGCGATACGGCTCCAACAACGCAGCCGTCGTGTTGGACACACCGCGCAGCATTTCCTGCGCCACCATTTCCCCCGCAACAGCCGCCAGCGTGATGCCCGAATGCATCGTCGCCACATACAGCCCCTCGCGCACAGCGCCGATGACGGGCAACCCGTCTTGTGGCACGGGACGATGCGCCAGCGTCAATTCGGCCCAATCAAGCGCCAGATCAGGCAGCAGCGATGACAGCCGCGTCAGCACCTGCGCCGCCGTAGCCTGCGGATCGTCCGGCACGTTTTCCGACGCATCGGCCTGATGGTTCACCGCCGCAGGCATGAGCAAACTACCATCGGCCAGCTGCCGCAGCTCGCCAAATTCGGACACAAGGATATGGGCCAGCACCGGTCGCACGGGCCGTGTGCGCACGACCAACGCAGGCCGGTGCAGCATCGGCATGGGCGTGCCTGCCATTTGCATCAGTGCCTCGCTGCCTGTGCCTGCGGCGATCAGAACATGATCCGCGTGCAAGGTGCCTACTGGCGTGCGCAGTCCTGTGATGCGGTCTGCTGACTGTTCGAACCCTTCCACCCGAAAGCCGCGCAAGTGCTGCGCGCCGCGTTTAACCGCCTCGGCCAGCAGGCTGCGGGCTACGTGTGGACTGTCGGCTGCGGCTTCGGTGGTGAAGTGCAACGCCCGCGCGGGCGGGGTGGCGATATGCGGCTCAAGTCTGGAAAACTCGGTGCGGTCGACCTCTTGAACGGCGTAGCCAAGTGCCTGTAGCGCCTCACGTTGCGCGTCAAAGGCTGCGCCTGTTTCCTCCCAACACAGGGTGCCCTGCCACGTCAGCGGCAGCGACATCTGCGCCGACAACCGCCGCCACGCGGCAATGCCCTCTGCCCGCAGGCGGTAATGCGCAGCATCGTGGTGAAAGCTGGCGTTGATCCACCCGAATGATGCGTCGGTCGCCGTCTCGCCCCCCGCGTCCACCACACGGACCTGCGCGCCCGCCGATTGCAGCGCCAAAGCGGCAGCCGCTCCGATGATGCCCGCGCCGATTACGATCACGGAGGGAGAGGATGATGGCATGGATTGCTCCTTTTCCCCCACCCTGCCCAAGCCGCATGTGGTTGACAAGACGCCCCCTTTGCCGACAGTGAAGGGCGACAACAAGAGACACCCCGAATGTTCCAGTTCTGCACCGACCCTTCCCAACTTGACAGCCTGCGCTGGTTCAGTTGCTACCTGACGACGGGCAAGCACATGAACCTCTATTGGTCTGTGCTGACGGTGCTGACTTTGCTGGCGATTACGGCGCCTGCCGCCCTTGCTTTCGGCTTTGCCGGTGCCTCGGCTGCGCGGTCGCAGATTGCGCCGCTGCGCTGGATCGGGAAGACCTATATCGCCATTGTGCGCGGCATCCCCGATATTGCGTTCTTTTTGTT
This sequence comes from Sulfitobacter aquimarinus, assembly GCF_040149565.1. Lineage (NCBI taxonomy): Bacteria > Pseudomonadati > Pseudomonadota > Alphaproteobacteria > Rhodobacterales > Roseobacteraceae > Sulfitobacter > Sulfitobacter aquimarinus. Next base: position 399,753 of record NZ_JBEFLO010000002.1, on the reverse strand, counting down.
CTTTGTGATCGCGCTGGATCAAGGGATTGAGTACCTGCGCCACAAGGCGCTGTGCCCCGCGTGGGAAGAACCGATCCGCCAAGGCAATGATTTTATTGTATGTGCCGCCGCCAAGATGCCACTCGGCACTGCGCCGCAATGGGTGCATGAAACCTATGGCTTTGCCATTGCCGTGCTGACCTTTGCCATCGTGTTCGGCGCTTTTGCGGCCAACGTACTGTTTGGGGCCATGCGCGCCGTGCCGCGTGCGCAGTTGGAGACGGCGGAGGCCTACGGCATGTCTCCGCGCCAGATTTTCCGCCGCGTGTTGGTGCCGCAGATGTGGGTCTATGCCCTGCCAGGACTGGGCAACCTTTGGATGGTGCTGATCAAGGCCACGCCGCTGTTGTTTCTGCTGGGGGTCGAGGACATTGTCTATTGGGCGCGCGAGCTGGGCGGCTCAAAAACACCGCGCTTTACCGACTACCCCCATGCCGACTGGCGGATGTGGTATTTTCTGGCGCTCTTGGTGTTTTACCTCGCCTTCACCCGCGTGTCAGAGCTGGTGATTGACCGCGCCATGACGCGCCTGACCCGTGGTCAGGCCACCACGGGCGGAGAAGCGCAAAGGAAGCTGGCGTAATGTCGTGTATTCAGACCATTCAGGATTACGCCCTGCGGGCGGTCGGCATCGGCGAACGCCTCCTCCCGCGGGAGGATTTCACCCTGTGTGAACAGGTCACGCTGATCGGGTCGGGCATGATCTGGAACGTGTATTTCGGGATGACCGCGCTGGCGCTGGGATTCTTTGCCGCCACCTTGCTGGCACTGGGCAAGGCCAGCCCGCGCCGCATTTTGCGCAAACCTGCCGAATGGTTTATCTTTGTCTTCCGTGGCTCGCCGCTGTTCATCCAGTTCTTCTTTGCCTATTTCGTCTTCCTCAGCCTTAAATCGAGCGTCCCTTTCTTTGATCCGTTCACCTCTGCATGGCTGGGCGCGTTGATCGTGTTGTTTTGCAACACCTCCGCCTACTCGGCCGAGATTTTCTATGGCGCGCTGCAATCCATTCCAAAAGGCGATGTGGAGGCGGCAGACGCCTATGGCCTGACGGGCTGGGCGCGGTTCAAACGCGTGATCTGGCCCACCATGATGCGCCTTGCCTGGCCTGCCTACACGAACGAGGCGATCTTTCTGTTTCACGCCACCACGCTGGTCTATATTTCCAGCTTTCCTGCATGGCAGCAGCGCGGTGATGCGCTGTATTACGCCAGCTATTTTGCCGACAAAACGTTCAACCCGTTCATCCCCTACCCGATCCTCGCGGGCTACTTCATCCTGCTCACGCTGGTGGTGATCGGCGTGTTCGGATTGGCAAACAAGCGCCTTAACCGCCACCTGCCCCAAGAGCGGCGCCAAAAATTGCGCTTGCGCCCTAATCTGATCAGGTAGTAGAATTTGATCAAATTCCGTGGTGCTGGACATAGGGCGTGGATTTGCCCGCCGACTGACAGCCCCCTTAATGGTGATATATGCATAACTGGCTTCGTAAAAACCCGACCGTCCGCACCATCCGTGTGGCCGCCGCTGACCTGAATGGCGTGCCGCGGGGCAAACGTATTCCCACGCGCTTTGCCGACAAGATCACCCAAGAGGGCACGCGGTTCCCGTTTTCTGTTCTCAACCTCGACATTTGGGGCGAAGACATCGAAGACAGCCCGCTGGTCTTCGAGAGCGGCGACCGTGACGGTGTGCTGAAACCGACCGAGCGTGGCTTTATGCCGATGCCGTGGCTCGACGCGCCCACTGCCTTGCTGCCGATCTGGATGTTCCATGAGGATGGCCGCCCCTACGACGGCGACCCCCGCCATGCCCTGCGCGCTGTGCTGGAGCGGTTCAAGGCCCGCGGCCTTACCCCTGTTTGCGCGGTCGAGCTGGAGTTTTTCCTGATCGACGACAGTGGTCGCAAGCTGCAAATCCCCGAGAGCCCCCGCTCGGGCAAGCGGCGCAAGGGCGCGGAAACGCTCAGCATTCGGGCGCTCGACCAGTTCGACGAGTTCTTTACCGATCTTTATGACGCCTGCGAGGAAATGGACATTCCCGCCGACACGGCCATCTCCGAAGCGGGATTGGGCCAGTTCGAGATCAACATGATGCATTGCGACGATGCCCTGCGTGCCGCCGACGATGCGTGGCTGTTCAAGATGCTGGTGCGGGGCCTCGCGCGGCGGCACGGGTTTGCGGCCAGTTTCATGGCGAAACCGTACAAGGATTACGCGGGCTCTGGCCTTCACACGCATTTCTCGGTGCTGGATGCGGACGGGAACAACGTATTCGACAATGGCGGACCGGAAGGCACCGACACCATGCGCCACGCCGTTGCGGGCTGTATGCAGGCGATGGCAGGCTCGGCGCTGGTCTTTGCGCCGCATGCCAACAGCTTTGACAGGATGATCCCCGGAAGCCACGCGCCCACGGGCATCAGCTGGGCTTATGAGAACCGCACCTCGGCCATCCGCATCCCGTCAGGGTCGCACAAGGCGCGGCGGATCGAACACCGCGTATCGGGGGGCGACGTGAACCCCTATCTGATGCTCGCCGCCGTGCTGGGGGCCGCGATCAACGGGATCGAGGACGCGGCAGAGCCGCCCGCCCCGATCACCGGCAACGCCTATGCCGCCGATCTGCCGCAGATCCCGCACACATGGGCTACCGCGATTGACGCGTTCGAGAATGACCCCGCCATCGCCCGCATCTTTGCGCCCGACCTGATCCGCAACTTTGTGCTGACCAAACGTCAGGAGCTTGAGGCGATGGCCGACCTAAGCCCCGCAGAGCAGGTCGAAATTTATCTGGATACGGTGTAAGCTATGAAAATCGGCATTCTACAAACAGGCCACTCCCCCGAAGAGATGCTGGAAGACCACGGCACCTACTCGGACCGCTTCACCGCCCTGCTGGACGGGCACGGGTTCGAGTTCGAAACATTCTCGGTCGTGGATGGCGCGTTTCCTGAGGGCACGCAGGACGCGGATGGTTGGCTCATCACCGGCTCCAAACATGGCGCTTATGAGGACCACGACTGGATCCCCCCGCTCGAAGAGCTGATCCGCGACATCCGCGCCAGCGGCAAGCCGATGATCGGCGTGTGCTTTGGCCACCAGATTATCGCGCAAGCTTTGGGCGGCAAGGTCGAGAAATTCGACGGCGGATGGTCCGTGGGCCGCACAGAATACACCATGGACGGCGCGCCCGTTGTGCTGAACGCATGGCATCAGGACCAAGTGCTCGCCCTGCCCGAGGGCGCACAGGTTGTGGGCAGCTCCGATTTTTGCGCCAACGCAATGCTGGCCTACGGCGATCACATCTGGACGCTGCAACCGCACCCTGAGTTCGGATCGGATTTTATTGACGGGCTGATCCGCCACCGCGGCAAAGGTGTGGTGCCCGATGCAAAGCTGGCATCGGCCAGCGCCGATCTGACCCTACCCAATGACAACGCGCAAATTGCCACTCAAATGGTGAATTTTTTCAAGAGGAAAGCGAGGGCCTGATGGCCGACTGGAAAGACAGCCTACCCGAGGCGGCGAAACTCTATCTGGATGGCAGACGTCTGGACGAGGTCGAATGCATCATCCCCGACCTGCCCGGCATTGCACGCGGCAAGGCGGTGCCTGCATCGAAATTCGCCCGTCAGGATATGTTCCACCTGCCCGACAGCATCTTTTACCAGACCATCACCGGCAATTGGGGCGAGGCCGCAGGCGATGAAGGCTTCATCGAAAAAGACATGATCCTGCGCCCCGACATGTCCACCGCCACGGCTGCCCCGTGGACCGCCGACTGGACGCTGCAAGTCATCCATGACGCCTTTGACCGCAACGGAAATGTGGTCGAATACAGCCCGCGCAATGTCCTCAAACGTGTGGTGGACCTCTACCGCGCCAGTGGCTGGGAACCCGTTGTCGCCCCCGAGATGGAGTTCTTCCTGACCGCGCGCAACCTTGACCCCGCGCAGGCGATCAAGCCGATGATGGGCCGCTCCGGCAGGCCCGCCGCCGCACGGCAGGCCTATTCCATGACGGCCGTGGATGAATTCGGCCCCGTGATCGACGACATCTATGATTTCGCCGAAGCGCAGGGGTTCGAGATCGACGGCATTACCCAGGAAGGCGGCGCAGGCCAGCTGGAAATTAACTTGTTGCACGGCGACCCCGTCAAACTGGCGGACGAGGTGTTTTACTTCAAACGCCTGATCCGCGAGGCGGCGTTGCGCCACGATTGCTATGCCACCTTCATGGCCAAACCGATCGAGGACGAGCCGGGTTCGGCCATGCATATTCACCACTCGGTGCTGGACACGCAGACTGGTGCCAACATCTTTTCAGCCGAAGACGGCAGCGAAACACCCGCCTTCATGCACTTTATCGCGGGGCTGCAAAGTCACATGCCGAACGCGCTGGCCGTGTTTGCACCCTACGTCAACAGCTATCGCCGCTACGTCAAAGACCACGCCGCCCCCATCAACCTTGAATGGGGCCGCGACAACCGCACAACAGGCATTCGCGTCCCCTTGTCCAGCGCCGCGGCGCGGCGGGTTGAAAACCGTCTGGCGGGCATGGACTGCAACCCCTATCTGGGCATCGCCGCCTCGCTGGCCTGCGGGTATCTTGGCCTCAAGGAAGGGCTGCAACCCGCCCCCGAATACAAAGGCGATGCCTATGACGGCGACGGCGACATCCCGCGGACCATGGGCGAAGCCCTGCGCCGCTTTAACGAGGCGACCGCCCTGCACGAAATCCTCGGCCCCGACTTTGCCCGCGTTTACGGTATCGTCAAAGAGGCGGAATACGAAGAGTTCCTGCAAGTCATCTCGCCATGGGAGCGCGAGCATTTGCTGCTGAACGTATGAACCTTCTCTACGCCAACGACAAAGCGGGCAACTATCCGCCCAGCTGGTACGCCGCGACTGCCACGCCCCTGCCCCTGTCCGAGCCACTGCGCGGCGCACAAAAGGCAGACGTTTGCATCATTGGCGCGGGCTACACGGGCCTGTCTGCCGCGCTGCATCTGGCACAAATGGGCCGCGATGTGGTGCTGCTGGATGCGCAACGTGTGGGCTTTGGCGCATCAGGGCGCAACGGCGGGCAATTGGGCTCGGGCCAGCGGATGGAACAGGACGCGCTGGAGGCGCTGGTCGGCGATCCCGAAGCAGCCAAACTCTGGGACCTCGCCGAAGACGCCAAGGCCCTCGTCAAATCCCTCATCGCCGAGCACGCCATCGACTGTCAGCTCAAACCTGGCGTGGCATGGACCGCGTCAACCAAGGCCGACACGCGCCACCTGCACAAATATGCCGCGCATTTGGACCAAAAATACGGCTACGCCCACATCGAAACACTGGACCACGCCGCCCTGCAAGACGTCTGCCCCTCCCCCGACTACCTCGGCGGCATCCTAGATACGGACGCCGCACATCTGCACCCGTTGCGCTACGCTCTTGGTCTGGCCCGTGCAGCCAAAGCCGCAGGTGTCCGCATCCACGAACGCAGTGCCGTGCACCACATCGACGAAGGCACGCCCGCAACCGTGCGCACAGATGCAGGCCATGTGCAGGCAAACCACGTCATCCTCGCCTGCAACGGCTACCTTGGCGGTCTCAACCGCCGCGTGGCGGCCCGCGTCATGCCCATCAACAACTTCATCATCGCAACCGAACCCTTGGGCGACCGGATGGCCGATGTGCTGCCCCGCGATGTCGCCGTCGCCGACAGCCGCTTTGTCGTGAATTACTTCCGCCGCTCACCCGATGGCCGCCTGCTGTTCGGCGGCGGCGAAAGCTACGGCTACCGCTTCCCCAGCGACATTGCCGCCAAAGTGCGCGGCCCGATGACCCAAATCTTCCCACACCTCAAAGACGTGAAAATCGACTACGCATGGGGCGGCACGCTTGGCATCACGATGAAGCGCCTGCCCTATCTGATGCGCACAAATAACATCCTGTCGGCATCGGGGTATTCGGGGCATGGCGTTGGGACCGCCACCCACGCAGGACAACTTATGGCTCAAGCAATTGCGGGTGACACAGACGGCTTCGACACGCTCGCAGCCCTTCCCACCTCTCCGTTTCCGGGCGGTCCCGCAATGCGCTCGCCCATGCTCGCCCTCGCCATGACATGGTACAGCCTGCGCGACCGCCTCGGCGTCTGACACGCGCCTATTTTTCTGGCCTTAAATCCTTTGGGGGAATTTGCCCTTGGGTCAAAGGGGGCTGTCCCCCTATCCACACCACAACCACCCCCAAACGAAAAAGGCGGACCCAGCGGCCCGCCCAAATCAAATTCCCGAAACGTCGAAAAACTACTTCAGCTTCGAAAGCTTCTCTTGCAATTCAGCCAACTGCCGCTTGATCGCATCCAGATCTTCCGTGCTTTGCGCAGCCTCGGCCGCAGGCTCCGCGGGTTTGGCACCTGGCCACCCGCCGGCAACACCGCCCGTCATTGCCTTTATGAACGCCTCTTGCTGCGCTTGCATCGCGTCAAATCCGGGCATGCTCGCCAGCGGGTTCATGGAATTCATGTTCTCCATGACCTTCGCCTGCCCGTCGCGCAGCATCGAAAACGACTGCTGCAAGAATTCGGGCACAACACTGACCTTGCCCGTCATGTAACTGCGCACCAGATCGTTGAGGACTGCAACAGGCAGAACGCTCTCGCCGCGGCTTTCGTGTTCGGCAATGATCTGCAACAGATACTGCCGCGTCAGATCGTCACCGGATTTCAGATCAACAATCTGGACCTCACGGCCATCACGGATGAAGCCTGCGATATCTTCCAGCGTCACGTAATCGCTTGTCTCTGTATTATAGAGCCGCCGGCTGGCGTATCGTTTAATCAGAAGGGGTTTGCCCGTCTCAGCCACTCACATTCCTCCCAGACCTTGTGCTGCGTTGCAGCCTAGACGCTGCATGCGCAAAAAGAAAGGGTGAGCTGCAAGCAGCCCACCCCTCATTTTCCCACTCGGTAAAGAGTGCGAAGTCTGGCCCTAGGCCTGACTTATTTTGTTGTCGCTTTTTTGGCAGCGGCTTTTACGTCGTCGCCGGCTTTTGTCATGACGGCTGTGGCTTCGTCGGACATGTCTTTGCCTGCGGCCATCATCAGTTCAACTGTTTCCATCTGAACTTTTTTCGCAACTTCGGCGAAAGACGCCATGTGCTCGGCCGCCGCTTCTGAGTAGGCAGATGCGAAATCGGTCATCGCTTTTGCGTAGTCAGCAGGCTCGGATTTTGCTTTGGACATGTCGGACAGTTTCGCGACAGTGTCTTTTGTCCACTTGGAGGAAATCTCGGTGGATTTCTCAACAGCTGTCAGCGCTACGCCGGACAGTTTTTCGCTCAGCGTGGCGGAGGTTTTGAAAGACGCTTCCATAGAGGATGTGTCGACGGGGAATGCGCCCATCATGTCTTTGAGCATTGTGGTCATGTCGGGTGTTGTTGCAGTTGCCATTGTCATAATTCCTTGCATTTTATCAAAGGATCGCATCCGCCTGGCTCATCCAGCTTTCTGCGTCTGCAAGGAGATATACATGCTGCAGCGCGGCATTGCAAGGCTTATTCTGCAATGCAGCATTTTACATTACCATGGGTAAACCACGTTTGAAATCAGCCCCTTGCCTTTACGGCAACGTAACTTCCGGGTGCATCGCCCAAAATAACCCGACCGTCCGCACCCGGAATACGTGCGGGAATCATCTCGCCCGATCGCGCATCAAGCCAGCTTTCCCACCGCGGCCACCACGACCCTTCGGTAAACGCAGCACCCGCAAGCCAGTCGCTATACTCAAGCGACAGATCGTCGTTGGTATAGTGGCCGTATTTCCCTTTGGAGGGCGGATTGACGATGCCCGCGATATGGCCCGACTGGGTCATGATAAAGGTCTTGTCGGTGCTGCCCATTTTTTGCACCCCGCGAAAGCTGTCTTTCCACGGCGCGATGTGATCCGTTTCGCAAGCAATGGCGCAGAGCGGGATATCGACCTCGTCCAGCACAAGATGATGCCCGCACAGATCATATCCGCCTTCGGCCAATTCGTTGCGCTGGCACAACCCGCGCAGATACTGCATGGCCATCTTGGCAGGCAGGTTCGCCCCGTCCCCGTTCCAGTACAACAGGTCAAAGGCGGGCGGCGTCTCGCCCATCATATAGCTTTTGACCGCAGGCCCGTAGACCAGATCGTTCGAGCGCAAAAACGAGAACGTCCGCGCCATCACGATCGAGGGCAAGATGCCCTTATCGGCGGTCTCTGCCTCGATCCCGTCGATGAAATCATCGGTAAGGAAGGGCTGGAACTCTCCCTGATCGGAGAAATCGGTCAGCGCGGTAAAGAAAGTTGCGGATTTCACCGAAGTATCGCCGCGCTGCTTGAGCAGGCTCAGCGTCAGGCTAAGCGTGGTGCCCGCGATGCAGTACCCCACGGCGTTGACCTGATCCTGCCCTGTGATCGCCTTGACCTCGTTGAACGCCGCGACGTAGCCGTCTTCGATATAGTCCTCCATGCCGACATCGCGGTAGCTGCTGTCGGGGTTCACCCATGACACCATGAACAGGGTATAGCCCTGATCGACGACCCATTTCACAAACGAGTTCTGCGCCTTGAGGTCTAGAATATAGTATTTATTGATCCACGGCGGAAAGACGACCAGCGGCGTGGTATGCACCTTTTTGGTGGTGGGGGTGAACTGGATCAACTCGAACATGCGGTTGCGGAACACGACTTTGCCGGGCGTGGTGGCGATGTTACCGCCCAGCTCGAAAGCGTCCTCATCCGCGAGTCGCACGATCAGCTCGCCGTTGTTGGCCTCCAGATCGCCGATCAGGTTTTCCAGCCCTTTGATCAGGCTCTCGCCCTCGGTATCTACAGCGCGTTGCAGCGCGTCGGGGTTCGTCGCCAGAAAGTTGGTGGGGCTCATCAGGTCGATGATCTGCCGCGAGAAGTAGCGCAGGCGCTGCTTTTCGTGCGGGGCCATGTCCTCGACGTCTTCAACCGCCTGCGCGATCGCCTCGGCGTTCATCAGGTACTGCTGTTTGACGAAGTTGAAATAGGGGTGTTGCTGCCACATCGGATTGGCAAAGCGGCGGTCGGTGGCGGTACGGTCTTCGGGCGCGCTCAGCGTGCCTTTGGCCAGCGCCTGCTGCGCCTCGACAAAATGGGTGACGGATTTGGACCAGAAGGCCAGTTGGTGTTCGATCACTTTGGCGGGGTTGTGCATCGCCTCGTGCACATAGGCTTTTGCCGCCTTCGAAAAAAGCTCCTGACTGGGGCCATCCAATGCCGCCTGATGCGTATTGCGCGTGGCCAGAATATGCGTGAGCCGGTCGCGCAGGGCGTCCACCTTGTTCAGGTTCTCGGTCATTCGGGCCAGAGATTCCGCGCCCTGTTCACCACCATCCGTAGATTTAGTTGTCATCTTAACCATTCCCCCCTATGTTGCACCTGCAGCATTTTCGTCAGCCGCCCTCTTTCGGGGCGTGCGACAGCCGATGCACCCAACCGCGTTGGGTCATTTTTCAGGAGCACCGCAATGCGTTACATGGCATCTTACGATTTAATGGAAACGATCCGAAACACCAACCAGTGGCTCGGCGCGTCAACCCTTGCGATGGCCTCCTACCCTGCCTTTTCTATGTTCCCCAACCCCGCGATGCAATGGATGAGCGCGTGGGGCGAGGTCACAGAGCGTACTTTCAGCCGCATGGTGGTCAAACCCGACTGGAACATCCCCCCTTTCGTTGGCGCCAGCGGGACGGACCGCATGGTCACAGAAGAAATTGAGATCAAGGGCGAATTCGGCGATCTTTTGCACTTCCGCGTGCAAGGGCGCACGGAAAAGCGCCGCAAGGTTTTGCTGGTTGCCCCCATGTCGGGCCATTACGCGACGCTGCTGCGCTCGACCGTGATCAGCCTGCTGCCCGACTGTGATCTGTATATCACCGACTGGCACAATGCGCGTGACATCCCTGTCAGTGCGGGCAAATTCGACATCGAAGACTACACCATGCATCTGGTCGACTACATGCGCCACCTTGGCAGCGACCTGCATGTCATTGCTGTGTGCCAACCCGCCCCGCTGACCTTGGCGGCAACGGCCTATCTGGCCGAAGAAGACCCCGACGCGCAGCCCAGCACGCTCACGCTTATCGGCGGCCCGATTGATCCCAGCGCCGCCCCGACCGAGGTGACAGACTTTGGCCACTCGGTCACAATGGGCCAGCTTGAACAGTTTATGATCCAGCGCGTCGGCTTTAAATACGCGGGCGTGGGCCGCAAGGTTTATCCCGGCTTGTTGCAGCTCAGCTCGTTTATTTCGATGAATGCGGACACGCATAAGGACGCGTTTATGGGGCAGATCCAGCGTGTCGCCCAAGGCGAGGCGCATGAGCATGACAAGCACAACAAATTTTACGACGAATACCTCGCCGTGATGGACATGCCCGCCGAATTCTACCTGTCGACCGTGGACCGCATTTTCAAAAACGGTGAAATCGCAGCGAATGAGTTCGTCGTGAACGGCAAAAAGGTGGACATGGGCAAGATCACCACCGTCGCCGTGATGACCGTAGAAGGCAGCAAGGACGACATCTCGGCCCCCGGCCAGTGTATTGCGGCGCTTGACCTGTGCAGCAATGTGCCGGACGATCAGAAGGCCAGCCACGTCGAAGACGGCGCAGGCCACTACGGTATCTTTGCGGGCAAAAGCTGGCGCACGAATATCCGCCCGCTTGTCCTTGATTTCATCGACGATCACGAGGCCCGCGTGCCACCCGCGTTCCGCCAGAAAGAGATTGCCAAAGGCAAAGCAGCCAAAAAGAAGCAATCAACCGCTTGATTGGTTTGAATGCTGCGCCCTTTCCCCGCACGGGGTGAAGGGCGCGGTCTACCCTGCCTTCTGCAGGGGCAAAGCGCCCGCTTGGTGCGCCTCCCCCCCTACCTGCGTTATTGCAGCACGTAAGGCTGCGTCATCCAATTGCGCAGCGCGGCTGTCGTCTCGTCTGGTTGCTCCAGCGTGGGCAGGTGGCCCGACTGCTCCATCACTTGTAGGTGGGCATAGGGAATCAGCTCGGCCATAAATTCATGGCGCTTGACCGGATTGATGGTGTCATAGGCACCGCACAGGATCAGCGCAGGCACTTTGCAGCGGCGCAGCGTGCCTTGCTGGTCCTTGCGGCGCTGCATTGCCCGCGACTGGCGCACAAAGGTATCCGGCCCCAAGGTGCGGCCCATGTCCTCGACCAGCGCAAGCACTTCGCTTCTATACGCGCCGGGGGCCAGGGCAGAAGCAGGGATTTGATCGCGCAAAACATCCGCGAACCGCCCCGAGCGGACCTTGACGATCTGCGGCTCGCGGTTGGCGGCAACCACAGGTGTTTCGGCCAGCGGGTGCGTATCCATCAGCGCGATGCGGCTGACACGGTCAGGTGCGCGGCGCAGGATCTCCATCGCGACCACACCGCCCATCGCCGCCCCTGCCAGCGCAAAGCGTTTCGGCAAAATGTCCAACAACCCCGAAGCAATCTCCTCAATCCGCTCGCCCTTGGTCACGGGGGCGACGGTCACGGCGGTCTCGCTTGACAGCTCGGCGATTTGCGGGCCGAACAGGCGCGCATCACACATCATGCCCGGCAGTAAAACCAGCGGCTCTTTCATCGGGGAACTCTCACTCTTGAACGCTGTGGCATGCATGCAGTGATGCGCGCCCGCGTGCAAGCCCTCAGGGGTAGGCAATACCGCGAAACGGCGGGAAATCGGCATAGCGTCGCGCACGGGTGGCGCGATCTTCGGCAGGCTGCGCACCTGCCCGCAGCAACATGCCACGCGGCGCGATATAGCTGCTGATCGTGCGCTGGGGCTCGGGCCGCCACGCAAGGTTGAACGCACAGAGTTTGGGAAAGAACCACATCTCGGAATAGGGCAGATGGTCGTGGACCCACCACGCCAGATCACGCCAGTCGCGCCCCTGTTCGTATTGGTCGGCGAACCACGGGATCACCAGTGACGTGCCCGCGATGGGCGGCCCGTCCCAATCCCAGATGTGGCATTCAATCGGGTTGTCGCTGCGCGCGCAATTGAGCTTGTTCTCGTTTCCAAAAGTATTCAGCGTGGCCGAGCGGTAGCCCGACCGGATGGCGATGCGGCCAAAGGTTTCCTCTAGCGGGTCAAGCAGTTGGGTACATAACGCGCGGCCCCGTTCAATCGCCAGATCGGGTAGGTCGGGGATGTTGGGGATGCCGTGGAATGCGCTGATCTCGCTCATCAGGAAATCCCGCATGTAGAAATGTTTGGACAGGCGCACGCGGCCCAGTGTCTCAAGGCTCCACATGCTGGCGGGGGTGCGCATCAGTGGCCGTTCCAGCGAAAGCTGCCGTCGTCGGCCAGCGCGGAATAGGGGTTGTGGGCGACCTCCCATATGGTGCCTTCGGGGTCTGCAAAATATCCGATGTGACCGCCCCAGAACACGTCGGAGGCCGCCCGCAGGATACGCCCGCCCGCCGCTTGCGCGGCGTCCAGTACCGTGGCCACATCCGCCTTGTCGCGCACGTTATACGAAAAGGTCGCGGCACCGCGCCCCATGTCCTCCACGCTTAGGCCGATGTCTTCGGCCAGTTTTTCCAGCGGGTACAAGCCCAGAGTCTGCCCGATCAGATCAAAGGCCACGACTCCGTCTTGTGTCTCGACACGGGTCCAGCCCAGCGCCTCGTAAAAGGCGGCGATGCCCTGCATGTCGCGCACGCCAAGCGTGATCAAACTGATGCGTTGTTCCATGGGTACGGCTCCTTTTTGTCCGCGTGTTGATTTCGGCCACCCTCTCATCCATTTGCGCAGGCGATGCACGATCAGCGCCGGATCACATGCGCCCGAACGCCCGCGCTTTGCACCACATAAGGCTGCCCCCCGCGTGCTTTATCCGCTGACGTCCTGCACGGCGCGTTCAATCAGGCCAAGGCACAATGCATCGGAAAAGCGGTGATCGGCGTCTTTGACCAGTAGCAATTGCGCGTCAGGGCTGCTGATATGACCAAGCAGTCGGGTCGCGGTGGGGACGCTCACGGCGGTGTCTGCGGTGCCTTGCAACATGCGAACCGACACAGGCAGCTCCAGCGCGTCGCGCAGCACCAGATGGGTGCGGCCATCCTCGACCATGCGTTTTGTAACCACATAAGGTTCCATGTAGTCCGAGGGCAACTCGACCCGTCCCTCCGCCTCCAGCTGCGCCTTTTGCGCGGCGTCAAAGCCCGCCCACCAGCCGTCTTCGGTGAAATCGGGGGCGGCGGCGATGGTGACAAGCCCCGCCAGACGCTCTGGCCGCGCACGTGCCAGCAACAGCGACTGCCACCCGCCCATGGACGAACCTACGGGGATGATTGGCCCCTCGGTCAGCGCGTCAATGGCGGCGAGCGTGTCTTCGTGCCAATCGCCGATGCTGCCTTCCTCGAACGTGCCGGAGGATTGGCCGTGGCCGGAATAGTCGAACCGCAAAAAGGCGCGGCCCGTGGCGCGGGCCCAATCCTCCAGATGGATGGCTTTTGTCCCCTCCATGTCGGATTTCAGCCCGCCAAGGAAGACCACGCACGGCCCTTCGCCCGTGGTCAAATGATAGGCGATGCGCCGTCCTTGGGGTGTGTCCAGATATGATGGCTCGGCCATATGTGTGCTCCCGTTTTGTGCTGCGCGATCATGCGCAGCACGCACGGCCAAGAGCAACGGGTCGCGCAAAAATAGTTAGGGGCGTGCCTTGGGTATGATCGTCAGGCTTCGCGCCGATCCGGACGCCCTGCGCCGGAATTGGGGGGCCGTATGCGTGTGGCCGCTGCCGTCAATGCCGCGGGTTAGCCGCTGACATAAGGCCCGTTATTGGGGCGATAGAATTCTTTTTGGTTGTGAAGCCGCCCCAGCAATTCCACGATATCACTTGTGTGGTCTTCGCCTTGCGCCGCAGGCAGCAGCGCACGGGCCCCTTCGCGGCCCAAAGACAGATCGCGTTCGACCACCCGCAGGGCCGCCTCCAGAAGTTCGATGTCATTGAGGGTGAGGTCGAAAGTCCTGTTATACTTGGGCATGGCGGCACCTTTCCTTTTCTACGGGCGAGTGTGCCGCATCGCGGCGCGAGGTTCAACAGCCCGCAGCGCAGGATTTGCGACGTTGCGGCGCGGCGCGATGGTGGCCCTTGTGGGGGGCGGCATTGGTGCTACCCTAGCGCCATGACGCAGCCCCATTCGGATCGATTGCTGATCCCCACCCTTTCTGTTTGTAATTTTGTGATCGGTGTCGGTGCCTTCGGCATCATCGGTCTGGTGGAGCCGTTGGGCGCGGATATGAACCTGACCCCCGTGCAAACAGGGCAGCTTTTGACGGTCTATGCCGTGGCTTATGCGATCTTGTCGCCGCTGCTGGTGGCCTACACAGGTCAGGTGGGGCGGCGGCGCATTCTGGCGGCGGGGGTGGCGATGTTTGTGGCGGCCGCAGCGCTGTCGATTGTCGCGCCGGGGATTATGGCGCTGAATGGGACGCGTGTTCTGGCCGCAGCGGGTGCGGGCCTGTTTACACCGATTGCCGCAACCGTGGCTGCCATGCTCAGCCCCGAGGATCAGCGCGCCAAAGCACTGGCCGCCGTTTTCTTTGGCCTGACCATGTCGCAGGTCGTGGGCGTCCCTGCCAGCAGCTGGATCGCCTATACTTTCGGCTGGCGATGGGCCTTTGGTCTGGTTGTCGCGGTTGGCCTGCCCTGCCTGTGGCTGATCTGGACCCGCGTGCCTGCGGGCCTGCGGTTCGAGCCCGTGACCCTGCGCGATCTGCGCGATGTCTTGGGCGAAGGGCGGCTGATGCTGGCCGTCGCCTTCACCGCCACATTCATCGGGACGCAGTACATTCTGTTCACTTACATCGCCCCGTTGCTGAGCGCGACGATGGGCTTTGGCCGTGATGGCATCGCCTTTATGCTGATGATCGCGGGCGTCGGGGCGGTGGCGGGCAATGTGATCGGCGGCTATATGTCCGACCGCTTCGGGTGGCGGGTAACGCTGACGATTGTGTGCCTGATACAGGCCAGCGTGCTGCCTGTGTTCTCGCTGCTGCCGCTGCCGCCTGTGGCGCTGATGGTGCTGGTGTTTATCTGGTCGCTGGGCAGTTGGTCGTTCATGGCCGCGCAACAAACGCGGCTGATCACACTGGCGGGTCACCGTGCGCCTGTGGTGCTGGCGCTGAATGCGGCGGCGATCTATCTGGGTGCTGCCGTCGGGTCCAGTCTGGGCGGCGTGTTGATCAACACGCTGGGCCTTGTGTCGCTGGGCATTGGTGCGGGTTTTGGCGCAGTGCTGGCGCTGGTACATTTGACACTATCTGCGCGGCTGGAGCCTTTGGCACGCCCCACCTCTTGACGTGGCCGCCAGCGGGCGGCAAAACCCGCGGCACATATAACCCGCAACCGGGCGTCTCGTAGGCGCCAAACCGACGAGGAGGCCCCATGGCCCAAATCGCACTCACCCTTCCCGATGGCTCTGCCCGACACTATGACGCCGGTATCACCGCAGGCGAAGTCGCTGCCGACATCTCCAAATCCCTTGGCAAGAAAGCCATCAGCGCCACCGTGAACGGGGCGCATTATGATCTGGCATGGCCCATTGACGCCGACGCCACCCTTGCGATCCACACCATGGCGGACGAAGATCAAGCGAACGAGCTGGTGCGTCACGATCTGGCCCACATTATGGCCCGCGCCGTGCAGGAAATCTGGCCCGATACAAAAGTCACCATCGGCCCCGTCATCAAAGACGGCTGGTACTATGACTTTGACCGCAAGGAGAGCTTTACCCCCGAAGACCTCGGCCTCATCGAAAAGAAGATGAAAGAGATCATCAACAAACGCGACCCCGTTCGGACCGAAGTCTGGGACCGCGCCCGCGCGATCAAACATTATGAAGACTTGGGCGAGCCCTATAAGGTTGAGCTGATCGAAGCGATCCCCGGCGACGAGCCTTTGCGCATGTACTGGCACGGCGACTGGCAGGACCTGTGCCGCGGCCCGCACCTGCAACATACGGGCCAAGTGCCGGGTGACGCGTTCAAACTGATGTCCATCGCGGGTGCCTACTGGCGCGGCGACAGCGACCGCGCCATGCTGCAACGCATCTACGGCGTGGCGTTTACGGGCAAAGAAAAACTGCGTGCGCATCTGAACATGCTGGAAGAAGCCGCCAAACGCGACCACCGCAAGCTGGGCCGCGAGATGGACCTGTACCACATGCAGGAAGAGGCCCCCGGTCAGGTGTTCTGGCACCCCAACGGCTGGATGGTCTACACCCAGCTTCAGGATTACATGCGCCGCAAACAGCGTGCCGACGGCTACGTCGAGGTGAACACACCGCAGGTGGTGAACCGCAAGCTGTGGGAGGACTCAGGTCACTGGCAAAACTATCAGGACCACATGTTCATCGTCGAAGTGGACGAAGAACACGCGGCACAAAAGACCGTCAACGCGCTTAAACCCATGAACTGCCCCTGCCACGTGCAGATTTTCAACACGGGTATGAAAAGCTATCGCGACCTGCCCCTGCGCATGGCCGAGTTCGGGTCGTGCAACCGTTATGAGCCCTCGGGCGCTTTACACGGTATCATGCGCGTGCGCGGCTTTACCCAAGACGACGGGCACATCTTTTGCACCGAAGACCAGATCGTGGACGAAACGGCGAAGTTCATCGCCTTCCTTGCGTCTGTCTACTCGGATCTCGGCTTCAACGACTGGACCATCAAACTGTCCACCCGCCCTGAAAAGCGTGTCGGCACTGAGGAAAGCTGGGACCGTGTCGAGAAAGCGCTGGGCGATGCGTGCAACGCCGCGGGCTATGAATACGAGCTGCTGCCGGGTGAAGGGGCGTTCTATGGCCCGAAGCTGGAATTCACGCTGACGGATGCGATTGGCCGTGAATGGCAGTGCGGCACGCTGCAAGTGGACCCCAACCTGCCCGAGCGGCTGGACGCGACTTATGTGGGTGCCGACGGCGGCAAGCACCGCCCCGTCATGCTGCACCGCGCCACGCTTGGCAGTTTCGAGCGGTTCATCGGCATCCTGATCGAAGAACACGCAGGCAAGCTGCCCTTCTGGCTGGCCCCGCGTCAGGTGGTTGTCGCCTCTATTACCTCGGACGCGGATGAATATGTGGCCGAAGTGGTGGAACAGCTGCGCAGCGCAGGCGTGCGCGCCGAGGCGGACATGCGCAACGAAAAGATCAACTACAAGGTGCGCGAACACTCGGTCGGGAAAGTTCCCGTGATCCTCGCCGTGGGAAACCGCGAAGTGGACGAACGCACCGTATCCGTGCGCCGCTTGGGCGAAAAACAGACCTCGGTGCAGGGGCTGGATGATGTTACAGCCGCCCTGAAACGTGAGGCCACAGCGCCGGACCTGTTGTAACAATTGAGCATCTCAGAGGGGCCTCGCGCCCCTCTTTTGTTACAAAATGCAGAATTTTCCGCATAGGTAGGCGGATTTTTCTTTATTTTTTGGCGCGTATCATGACGCCCCTGTGACACACTGTCTCGTGAGTAGATTTTAAACAGGCGAGCTGTTTTACTGGCTTCACCAAACGTCAACACGACTTCATACGAAAAGGGAGACACCCGATGTCCACAACACTGAAAACTCTTGCCATCGCAGGCGCAGTTGCAACATCCATGACAGGTGCCGCAACCACGGCTGACGCCGCCGCCAAAGAGAAATGCTATGGCGTGTCTGTCGCAGGTGCCAATGATTGCGCCGCGGGTCCCGGCACCACATGCGCAGGGACATCCGTCACTGATTACCAAGGCAACGCATGGACGCTTGTTGACGCAGGCACCTGCGAAAGCATCGAGCTGCCCGCCATGGCAGACGGCACAGCGCGGACAGGCTCTCTCGAAGCGCTGGACCGTGACCTGCCCGCATAAATCATTCCCACAAAGCCCCGCGCAATGCGGGGCTCTGTGACCCGTAAATTCGGACTGGAGGGCGACACGATGTTTGACCAATCCTCCCCTGCCACCCGCCTGCCTAACGGTGTCGGCGTCAGCTATAAACCCCAACATTTCAACGATCTGCGCGATGCGCCTGGCCCTGTTTCGTGGATCGAGGTCCATGCAGAGAATTACATGGGCGACGGTGGCCGGCCACACGCGCAACTGCGTGCGCTGGCCGATGACTTTGCGCTGTCTGTACATGGTGTCGGGCTGTCGATCGGTGGGGAAACGCCGCTGGATACAGACCACCTTGCGCGGCTGCGCACCCTGCTGGACCGCACATCCCCCGCCAGCTTTTCCGAACATCTTGCGTGGTCCACCCACGGGGCCGAGTTTCTGAACGACCTGCTGCCCCTGCCCTATACCGATGCCACATTGACCCGCGTGGCCGACCATATCGCGCAAGTCCAAGACACATTGGGCCGCCAGATGCTGTTGGAGAACCCCTCCAGCTATCTCGCTTTTGCCGAAAGCACCTATTCGGAAACCGACTTTCTTGCTGCTCTTGTCCACAAGACAGGATGTGGTTTGTTGCTGGATGTGAATAACGTCTTCGTTTCATCCACAAACCTCAACCTCAGCCCACAGGCCTATATCGATGCCTACCCGCTGGAGGCTGTGGGCGAAATCCACGTGGGCGGCCATGACGAGGACCACGACGATCACGGTGCGCCCTTGCTGATCGACAGCCACGGCGCGGCGGTGGTTGATCCCGTTTGGGCACTGTTGGATTATACGCTTGCGCGCTCGGGTCCCAAACCTGTGTTGGTGGAATGGGACACGGATGTGCCCGACTGGCCCGTTTTGCGCGATGAAGCCGACCGCGCCGCTGCGGCCCTCGCGCAGGTCATGGCCAACTGATGCACGTCACCCAAAGCGAATTTCGCGCCGCCTTGCTGGACGCGGCCACCCCTGCGCCTGACGGGTTGCTGGACGGTGCTGGTGCGCCTGCGGGGCGGCGGTACGACGTTTACCGCAACAATGTCACCGTGTCCCTGACCGAAGCGATGAAGCTGGCCTTTCCCACCGTCCGCAACCTGCTGGGTGCGCAAAACTTTGATACGCTGGCGCCGTTGCATATACGTGCGCATCCCCCGAAATCACCGTTGATGATGCATTACGGCGCTGATTTTCCCGCGTTTCTGGAAGGGTTCGAGCCGCTTGCGCATCTTGGATACCTCGGTGATGTGGCCCGTCTGGATCTGGCGATCCGTGCGGCGTATCACGCCTCGGACGCGGACGCATTTGACGCGCGCCTTCTGCAACAATCCCCCGACATCCTGAACGATCTGCCGCTCACCCTCGCGCCTGCAACGCGTATCTTGCGCTCGCGTTGGCCGCTTTATGATCTGTGGCGGCGTGCCTATGACGACAGCGCCCCCGCCCCGCAACCCGTGGGTCAGGCTGTGCTGATTACCCGCCCCGAATTCGACCCCGAAGTGCATCTGCTGCCCACAGGGGCCGCGACATGGCTGAACGCGCTGCGCACCCTGCCTTTGGGACAAGCGGTCGAGGAAGCCACCGCGGCCGCTCCTGATTTTGATTTTGCCACGACCCTCACGCTGACCTTGCAGGCCCACGCGTTCTGCCCTCCCGAAAAGGATACTTGAATGACTGCCCTCCTGAACCTCTATCACGCGATCACCCTGCGGCTTGAGCGTGCCGACTGGCTGCTGCCGACGCTTGCCCGCCTGCTGTTTGCGGCAATCCTGTTTATGTATTTCTGGATTTCGGGGCTCACTAAAATCGGTGACGGGCTGTTGGGCATCTTTACGCCTTCAGTCGGTGCCTACGCACAGATTTTCCCCCGCATGATGGAGGCCGTCGGCTATGACGTCGACCAATTCACCATCTTCCACACGCTCTTTGTGCTGGCGGGAACATGGGCCGAGTTTATCCTGCCCGTGCTGATTGTCGTCGGGCTGTTCACGCGGTTGGCCGCTCTGGGCATGATCGGGTTCGTGATCTTGCAATCGCTGACGGACCTCTACGGCCACGGAGGACTGGGCGACCCCAAAGTGCTGGGCGCATGGTTTGACAAGATCCCGGACGGGCTGATCATGGATCAACGTGCGCTGTGGATCTTCTTGCTGGTCGTGCTGGTAATCAAAGGTGCGGGGCCGCTTTCGTTTGACCGCGCCCTACGCGGGCGGGCGGGCTAAAGCGCCGCGACCTCCTCGGCCGTCTTGGCCGACCATCCCAGAAACAGCTGATCGCCCGCTTTGATCAGCGGGCGTTTCATCAAAGCGGGGTGCTGCGCCAGTAGGTCCAGCGGATCGGTGGCCCGCGCCGCCTCGTCCAGATTGCGCCACGTGGTCGAGCGGGTGTTGACCAGCGCCTGACCGAACTGCGCATAGGCCGCCGCCATGACCGCATCCGGCACACCATCTGCGCGCACATCAACCAGTGTCGCATTAGGCAATGCCTTCATCGCCTTGCGGCAGGTGTCACAGTTTTTCAAACCAAACAGCTCGATCATCGCTTAATTTCTCCTCAACTGGCGCGGCATTTTGCCGATATGCGCAGAATCTTTTTCCCAATCCTTGAAATTCTCGGACTTTGCCCAAAATCTTGTTGTGTCGGCTCTGACCAACGGGCCGTCGGCAGGTCCGGTGAATTTTGGCTCTGCCCGAAATAGCAAGGAGTGAAGACGATGCCAACGGGTACCGTAAAGTGGTTCAATACAACAAAAGGTTACGGGTTTATCGCGCCCGAGGGGGGCGGCAATGATGTGTTCGTCCACATCTCGGCCGTAGAGCAATCGGGCCTGACGGGTCTGGCCGATGATCAAAAGGTCAGCTTTGAGATGTCAGAGGGCCGCGATGGCCGCCAGATGGCGGCAGACATCACGCTTCTCTAGATCGTTATAACTCAGTCGAACGTGCAGCCCTTGGTGCCAAGCTGGCACTGGGCTTTTGCGCGGCGCACGTGGCGCTTTTTCTGCACGACCTTGTGGTGCTTTTTCTTGGCCACGGGGTGCGACATGGTGGACTGATAGCTGGTGCGCGTGTTGGGCTTGCCGCAGCAGATGACCCCGTCGATCGAGACGGGCTGTAGCCCTGCGGGGCAATAGTTATGCGAGGCGGCATAGGGGTAGATTTTCACCTCTGCCGTTGCGGTGTTCGGGATCGCTGAGACCATCCCCAAGGCTGCGACCAGCGCCAGTGTGTTGAATTTTGACATGCTACACCTGTTGTTTTGATTTGTTACAGGTAGTTTTGCCGAGGGCTGGGCTTTGTGTCCAGCTTTTTTGGTTTTCGGGCTGATCCCCAATAAACAAAGCGCGCCTTCTAAACAGAATTAATTAGGCTGAACCTCAACATCAAGCACCGCGCCCGAACCGAGGGGCTAGTGTGAAGCGCCTGCGTCAAACCGTAGGTTTGCCTTCGGCAAAACGGGGGCGGTTCGGGCGCTGCCCAATCAGAGATTGGGCATTGGTTGGACAGTTGTATATGCTGTAGGGTGGGTGAAACCCATCCATTGCGCGTGGGTTTCACCCACCCTACGCTTGTTATTTCTTCCCGCCTTTTCCGTCGTTTATCGACCTTATTGTCGGCTTCGCGGACGTTGGCGGCGGCGGCTTCTTTTCAGTAGTCACATCTATTCCTTTTCCCTCTTCGAAGGACTCTTTTTCTTATCGTTCCATTTTCCAGGCTCTTGATCAACTTTACGTTGCCCACGGGTCGCCATGTAGGTTCTGATCTCTCCATTATCACTAGCCCTTCGGCGCGTAGTCTTTCGGCTAGTAAACCCGACCGGTTGCTTTTCGTCTTCTTTATCTTTTCCCAACTGTGGCCCCAAGAATAATACTAGGTCAGAAGCAGCAGAATCCACGCCGGAATCTGGCACCAAGAAAGCACTAAGCTCCACCAAAGATTATCTTTAGTTTCATCAAGAACTCTTTCGTTCTCATTAAAGTACTTATCGGCATCTTTTGACAATTGGATTAATATGTCCTCATCTGTTCTTCCAAGTTCATTTTGGGCAAGTATCCAATTCACGTCGAAGTCAAAAGTGCACTTTCTCCAAGTTGTCATAACGAGGATAGAGAAGCAAATTGACATCGCGAAAGTCAAAACCACAAACAAGCCCTCAAACCCATCATTGAGCAAACCGATACGTGATGTAAAACTCTCCAAAGTAAGGCTTGTCCCCAATGAAGCGAAAACTGTCCCTATGAGACCAGTTATCGCAGCGCAGAAAGATGCTTGATTACGGAGATTCTTTAAATCTTCTTTTTGATTCACTAATTGCGACTTTGAAACTTCATAAGACAAGCGCGCAATTTCGAGGCTCACTTAAGCGCTCCCTCAAACTCCCGCCATTCTCCTTTACTCATTCCGCTGTTCTCCTGCGTCACTTCCTCCCCCTTCAACATCCGCCGCACGCAGTCCAGCGCCTTCCCAGACAAGGTCGCCCCGCCCAGA
The DNA here is from genome assembly GCF_040149565.1 of Sulfitobacter aquimarinus. Taxonomy (NCBI): domain Bacteria; kingdom Pseudomonadati; phylum Pseudomonadota; class Alphaproteobacteria; order Rhodobacterales; family Roseobacteraceae; genus Sulfitobacter; species Sulfitobacter aquimarinus. The sequence continues at coordinate 377,305 of NZ_JBEFLO010000002.1, read as the reverse complement.
CGGTAGTCCTCGAACGCGCCGTAGGCGGCTGGCACCCAGTCCGCCACTACTTTGCAGATGGCATCGGCGTAGACGCGGATCTCGTATTGGGCGTGCTCGTCTGCGCGCAAGCGCAGGAAGTGGAAGAGGTTGTGCAGGTCGACCTTCCAGTACCACTGCGTGTAGATGTTGGCGGGCAGGTTCATGCGGGCGAGTTCACGCGCGAGGCCGTCTTGGGGCTCGCCGTCGGGGCCTTCCTGCGCGATCATGGATTCGTAGTGGTCGTAGGCACGGTTGCTGTCAGATTTGAGAATCTCCAGCACGCGGGCGGCTTCGGCCCCTTCCAGCACGCCGCCTCGACCTTGATTGTTCACCACGGACTGCGCGTTGATGTGGCTGGCCTCGGGGATATAGAACTCACGGTCCAGAATCGAATAGCGGGCGGAGTATTCGTTGACGTTGGCGGTGCGGTGGCGAATCCACTGGCGGGCGACGAATACGGGCAGTTTGACGTGCAGCTTGATCTCGCACATCTCGAACGGGGTGGAGTGCCAGTGGCGCATCAGGTAGCGGATCAGCCCTTCGTCGTTTTGCACGGATTTCGTGCCTTTCCCGTAGCTTACGCGGGCGGCCTGACAGATCGCGGCGTCGTCGCCCATATAGTCGATGACGCGGATGAACCCGTGATCCAGCACTTCGTGCGCGGTATACAGATGTGCCTCCATCCCTTCCGAGACCGCACGCAGGGTTGTTTTGCTCTGGGCGCGCTGCGCGTCGATTTCGGCTTGTTGTTCTGGGCTGATCGGCATGGGGGCGGTCCTTGTGACGGGAATGAGGTGGATTCGGCCCCTACTATATCTGGCGGACGGGCGGGCAGGAACCGCAATAGGCGGTATTGTATTTTCGTCATGGTGAACGGGATTTTTCGCAGGCGGATGCACGCGCCGTTGACAACCCAGCCGTGCGCCAGCGATTGTGGCAAAAAACAAGTATAGCTTTTCTGAGGGCAGATCATGAAAACGCAACTCCTAAGCCTCGCTTTGATGGCGAGCCTTGCCGCGTGTAGCGGCGGCAACCCGTTTGAAACCGAAGACGACACCACCGATAACGGCGGCGGCGTCACAGACGGGGAAACTGTTGGCGACGGCGAAGGCACAGGGATCAACCGTGATGGCATCCCCCCCGGAACCCAAGGTGCCTCGCCAAATGCATCTATCTTCCGGTCTGAAGCCCGCGTCGACGGTGACGGCGTCGATAGTGGCAACGGCTTTGCCACCGGCATGACCTACAATAGCGCGGACGATACCTTTACGGTTGATAACATCGCGTTTGACGGCGACCGACCTTACGACCGCGGCACCGCGGTAAGCTCGCTCAGCCTCAAAGCCAACGGCGAAGGGCGGTTTCAGGTTTATGAAGCGCCGACTGTTGCAATCGATCCTGTCAACGAAGAACGCATCAATCAGCTTAGGTACCGCGCTGTTTACGGCGTGAGCCAAAACAGCGTGACTGACAGCAACGGCAACACACGGCCGACAACCCAGTTCGCTATCGTGCGCACGGGCAATTATGTTGACTATGGCTTTGGTGGCTTCATCTACCAGCGCGACACCGAAGTGACGTTGCCCGACACCCTGCAAGCAACTTTCAGGGGACATTCGGCTGGTCTGCGCGACAACAGCCAGGGTGGTGGGCTGCAATACACCACAGCTGACGTGACTGTCGATATTGATCATGACGACTTTAACGATGGCCAGACCATTCTGGGGGACGGCGTCAAAGGCGAGATCACCGATCGTCGGGTTTTCAATCTCGACGGGGTCGACATCACAGAGCAGGTTGCAAACTCTCTCGGCGAAGGTGTGACTGAAATCCCTGATGTCTTGTTTGTCATTGGCCCTGATGTTCTGGATACCAACGGCGAGATTGTGACAGAAATCCAGTCGCAGATCGTCAACGATGAGGGCGAGGCAAGCATCTACGAAGAAGGCACTTTCTACGCGATTGTATCCGGTGAAGACCCCGATGAAATCGTTGGTGTCTATGTCTTGGAAAGCGGTGACGGTTTCCGCGATACCTCAGGGTTTATCGTATACCGCAACGATCCCGAGTAAGACATAATGCGATCCGGCATTTTTAAGCTGTCGTGCGGACTATTGGCAGGCGTGGTTGCGGTCGCATCTGCGCCTGTATCCGCGCGCAGCAATACTGAAAACGTTGTGGTCCTTGCACCTGACCAAATGCGCATCGCGGCCGAGCTGAACCTGCGCAATGGCCAGTTTGACCGCGCACTTGCATTTGCAGATGCGCTTTTGGTGCGTGACCCAAATGACGTGGCCGCACTGTTGATCCGTGCGTCCGTTTTGCGCGAGAAGCAGCAATACGCACAAGCGCGTGCTGCTGCTAGCTCGGCTTGGAAATACGCAACAACTGACGGGCAAAAATATACCGCCGCCCTGTTGATGGCACAGGCGTTGTCGTCAGACGATAAACGCACCCGCGCCCAGCTATGGCTGAGGCGGGCCGCCCAAGTCGCGCCTACAAAGCAACACAAAGCCCGCGCCGCGCGTGATTTCAAACACGTCCAACAGCGCAATCCGTGGCAGACCAATCTGTCATTCACGATTGCGCCCAACAGCAACATCAACAACGGCTCGGCCCGCGACAGATCCGTATTGCTCTATGAAATCCTGAGCCCCCTCGCCGGCGGGGAACCCTTCGAGGTAGAGCTTGGCACAACCAGTAAAGCAATATCCGGGATTGAGACGGGTTTGGATCTGCAAACTCGCTATCGTTTTCATCAAACGAGCAATAGCGCCCATGATCTGCGTGCCCGACTCTCGTACAAGACCTATCAGCTGTCCGGCTCCTCTAAAGATGACCTGCGCGAAGATGATGTATCTCGTGTCGAAAACGGTGAAGAGCCGCGCAACATCACCGGCAGTGATTTCGCCTATGGCACGCTGCAACTGGGCTATGGCTACAAGAAATTGCGCAGCGATCGCCGCGGGGAATTCAGCCTGACCGCCGATCTGGGTCAAAGCTTTTACGGCGGTGCGCGCTACAACAGCTATCTGCGCACCAATGTCTCGCAAAGCTATTACGCCACCAAAACCGCGAAACTCACCCTCGGCCTCAGCAGTGACATCCGCCGCGCCCAGCGCGGATCAGACCAGCACCTCCTGACACTGTCCACAGGTATGAGCCGCCGCTTAAGCAGTGGTGACGGTCTCTACCTCGGGGCCAGCATCAGCACGCTGAATTCCGGCACCGAACGGCTGGAGTATGACGAAGTGCGCCTGCGCACGGGCTATGTGCTGGGTCGTGAGGTCATGGGCACCGCGCTGAGCTTCGGCCTTGGCACCAGTTACCGCGACTACGATGTTTCACCCCATGATCCCTCGGGCCGCCGTGATTTTCAGGTTTCGGCCGACATCACCGCGACGTTCAAAAACATCGACTACATGGGCTTTAACCCCACGGTCAGCTTTACAGCATCCAAGACCAATTCCAACATCGGTCTGTATGATGTGAACCGCACAGGGATCAGCATCGGCATCGCCTCGTCATTCTAGGTCTGGCTCCCTCGACATGAGGGCGCGGAGTGCTAGGATACTGCGGACGATGGAAACAGGAGTCCCCCATGCCGATCAAATATTTGCACACAATGGTGCGCGTCAAAGACCTTGATGCGTCAATCGCGTTTTACAAACTGCTGGGGCTGGTAGAGCGCCGCCGCATCGACAACGAAGGCGGGCGTTTTACGCTGGTGTTCCTGTGCCCCCCCAGCATGGACGACGGCCACGCGGATGTTGAGCTGACGTACAACTGGGACGGCGATGACGCCTTGCCCTCGGACAGCCGCCACTTTGGGCACCTCGCCTATACGGTCGATAACATCTACGAAACCTGCCAGCACCTGATGGACAATGGCGTGACCATCAACCGCCCGCCCCATGACGGGCGCATGGCCTTTGTCCGCTCGCCCGACAATATCTCGGTCGAGTTGCTGCAAGAAGGCGACGCGCTGGAACCTGCGGAGCCGTGGACATCAATGGGGAACACCGGACATTGGTAATAAAATCCGCGTGTCTGGTGGGGGGGCTGGCGCTTGCCGCCCTCCCCGCCCACGCGGTCGAGTGCCGGTTGGCGCTGGCGTTGGCCATTGATGTCTCAAGCTCGGTTGATGCGGCCGAGGACCAGCTACAGCGCAACGGCTTGGTCGCCGCCCTCACCGCACCCGAAGTGCAGGCCGCGTTCTTTGCAGCCGACCTGCCTGTGGCGCTGGCGGTCTACGAATGGTCAGGCCGCTATAATCAGGAGATGATCCTTGATTGGCAAATGATCGACAGCCAATCGGCCCTACTGAGCGCTGCCGAAACCGTCGCTGCCAGCACCCGCAGCCACAATGATTTCCCCACCGCCATGGGCTATGCCTTGGGCTACGGCGCAAAGCTGCTGGCCCGCAGCCCCGATTGCCTGCGCAAAACCCTCGACATGGCGGGTGACGGACAAAGCAACGAAGGCTTCCCCCCCGCCAGCGCCTACCGCGAATTCCCGTTTCAGGGCGTCACCGTCAACGGCCTCGTGGTTAACGCCGCCGATTTCGAAGGCGAGGTCGGCCTCATCGCCTTTTACCGCGGCGAGGTGATCCGCGGCCCGGGCGCTTTCTTAATCATCGCCGACGGTTTCGACGATTATGAACGCGCCATGACCCGCAAGCTGGAGCGTGAACTCACCCCTCCCGCAATCGGCGCACTCGGCATGTCCAAGGACGCAGGGTGAAACGCGCCCTGCTCACTGCCGCCTGCGCGCTTTGGGCCGGCACCGCCACAGCAGAACAACCGTGCCGCCACGCGCTGGCCCTTGGCCTTGACGTGTCAGGGTCGGTCGACGCCCGCGAATACCGCCTACAGATCAACGGCCTCGCGACGGCTCTCGACAGCCCCCCCGTCCGCGCCGCCATTCTCGCACAGCCTGAAACCCCGATTGAACTGATGGTCTTTGAATGGAGCGGCCCCAAAGACCAACTCACCTTGCTCCCGTGGACTCGCCTCACAACTGCCGACGACCTCGACACAGCCATCACACAAATCCAGTCGACCGAGCGGCGCACAGACGCAACTCCCGGCACGGCCTTGGGCGTTGCCATGCTGCACGGCGCCGCCCAGCTCGCCCAACGTAGTCACTGCTGGCGCCGCACGCTCGACATCTCGGGCGATGGCAAAAGCAACCTCGGCCCCCGCCCGCGCACCTTAAAACAGCGCATCGCGACCCAAGGCATCACCATAAACGCACTCGTCATCGGTGCCGACAATCCCGCCAGTGGCGACATCCGCGAACAGGGTATCGCAGAACTCACCGCCTACTTCAGCGCCGAAGTCATCCTCGGCCCCCACGCCTTCACCGAAACCGCGCTGGGATTTGAGGACTACGCCACAGCCATGCAAACCAAACTGCTGCGCGAACTCGACGGCCTCGTCCTCTCGCTACGCTGAGCCGGAAACCCTATTTTTTCTGGCCTTAAGTCCTCTGCCCCATTCGTCACACCGCGCTTACGCGTCATGCCCGGGGTTCTGACGCGCCAGCTTGCGCAACAACCCTGGCCAAACCAGATTGTCGCCCATCCCGGGCGTAAACGCCCCTGCCGCCTGCCCCTGAACCACATCGGCCATTTCCTGCGGCTCTTCGTGCAATGCGCCGTCCCCCGCCGCTTGGGCCAGAATTTGCGTCTTGCAGGCGTTTTCCAGAAAATACATGCGCAGAAACGCAATCGCGCAATTTGGCCCGACCGTCAGCGTACCGTGGTTGCGCAGCATCAACAGGCTTTTGTCGCCAATGTCCGCGACGATCCGCTCGCGCTCGTCCAGATCCAGCGCGATACCTTCATAGTCGTGATAAGCCAGATCATTGCTCACCGTCATGGCAAACTGGGTATAGCGGCGCAGCCCGTCGTTTTGCACCGACACCGCCACCCCGTAGGGTGTATGCACATGGATCACACAGCCCGCGTCATGGCGTACCGCGTGGATGGCGCTGTGGATTGTGAAGCCTGCGGGATTGATGAAATAGGGCGTGTCGGAACAGATGTTGCCGTGCAAATCAATCTTCACCAGACAAGATGCCGTCATCTCGTCAAACATCACGCCGTAGGGGTTGATCAAAAAGCGCTCTTCCCCGTCCTCGTCGGGCAACCTGACCGAGATATGCGTGAACACCAAATCGGTCCAGCCATGCAGCGCGCACAAGCGGTAGGTCGCGGCCAACTCACAGCGTAGCTTCCACTCTGTCTCGTTCACCGCTCCTTTAAGGCTGGGCAGCGCTGCCGGATCGGGAATGTCAAATCCTGTGCCTAATGCTGTTTGCGTGTTCATGTCGCGCTCCTGTCCTGTCTGGTTTCGATCCCAGTGGACACTTGCGCCGACTTTCCTGTCAACGATGCTGCCGCAGCATGACGTGGCGTAGCAAGATGCGCCCGCAGCATCTTTGCCCCGAAAAAACAAAAGCGCCGCACCGTTCAGACAAAACGGTGCGCCGCATATATTTCACTATGGTTGCCGTTGGCTTCCCTCACAAGCCTAGGCATCCAAACCCTAGTAGATATAGCGGATCTGATCCGTCCAATACCGTTCGACCCGTTTGAGCGAAGCCGTAATATCGACGATCCCTTCCGGGCCCAATACACCCCTGTCTTCCAAACCGCCTGCGTGTCGTTGAAACAGGTCGGCAACCACATCGCGGATGTAGCGGCCATTTTCGGTCAGGCGGACACGGACCGATCTGCGGTCAATCTCGCAGCGTTGGTGGTGCATATAGCCCATCTCGACCAGCTTCTTGAGATTGTAGCTGACATTGCTGCCTTGATAATAGCCGCGGCTTTTCAATTCCCCGGCGGTGACTTCGTTATCGCCGATGTTGAACAACAACAGCGCTTGCACAGCGTTGATTTCCAACACGCCGACACGTTCGAATTCGTCTTTGATCACGTCCAGCAACAACCGGTGTAGCCGTTCCACAAGGGAAAGCGCCTCCAGATACCCCGACATAAATCCCTTTTCGGGCAGGAACGCCTGCTCATTGGCTGGCAGACCAATGCTGTCCTGAATGCTCATACTACTCTCCGACTGTTATGGCTTCTGGAGGCAGATTGAAGGGTGAATCAAAATATTTCGTTAAAAGTCAGCAAACCCGATCAAGACTTTGAGATATGGGCTTTTATCTGTTCGATCAACGGCTCGAACTCTGGTTTCGGGGTAAACTGCCCCGTGACCCATTGATATAAATCATGGTCATTTTCATCCAACAGGTCGTCATAGGTCTCAAGTTCGGCCGCGCTCATCTTGTCCAGACTGTCGGTCGCAAAGGCCTGCAAGATCAGGTCCATCTCTTTTATCCCGCGCCGCATAGAGCGCATGGCGAGCCGTTTGATCCGCACCTCGCGGGGTTCGTTTTCGGGGCGGTCGGGGCGTGGCATCTCAAACATCGGGGCGCTCCATCAACAAAGCCCGCAGGCGTTTTTCCAAATGGGCGACTTTCTTGGCGCTCTGGGCCAGCTCAACCCGCAGGCCGCGCATGTCGGACAACAGATCGGCGGCGTCGCCTGTCATAGTGCCTGCACCCTCGGGGCCGTCCAGCCCTTCACCCTCGCCGTTGATCAGCCACATCATCGAAACATTCAGCAACCCCGCCAGCATCGACAAACGGTTGGCACGCGGCTCTGCTGTGTCATTTTCCCATGCGCGCAGGGTTGTGACGCGGATGCCGAGGCGGCGGGCCAGAACGGTCTGGGTCATGCCTGCGGCCTCGCGGGCGGCGGCCACACGGTCACCAAAGGTGGCGGCATCGGGGCCGAACCAGTCGGTATCGTCGGGATTGTGATCAGTATCGGTCATGCAAGCTCCTGTTGCGCGGTTGAGCGCTTGATCGGCATAGGGTCTCCCCCTAAGAGGGTCATGCACGTCTATAACGGAATGAGGCCAAAATGGAACTGCTGTCGAAAACACTTGCCCGCGTCAAACCATCGCCCACCATCGCCGTCACGGCAAAGGCGCAAGAGCTGAAGGCCGCAGGCCATGACGTGATTGGCCTTGGCGCTGGTGAGCCCGACTTTGATACCCCGCAGAACATCAAAGACGCAGCCGTTGCGGCCATCGCAGCCGGCAAAACGAAATACACAGCAGTCGACGGCATCATCGAGCTGAAGCAGGCGGTCTGTGCCAAGCTCAAGCGCGACAACGATCTGGACTATGTCCCCGCGCAGGTCAGCGTTTCAACAGGCGGCAAGCAGGTGTTGTATAACGCGCTGATGGCCACACTGAACGAGGGTGACGAGGTCGTCATTCCCGCGCCCTATTGGGTAAGCTATCCCGACATGGTGCTGTTGGCGGGCGGGACACCCGTCATCGCCGAAGCGTCATTGCAGACAGGCTTCAAACTGACCCCCGACCAGCTGGAGGCGGCGATCACGCCCAAGACGAAATGGCTGATCTTCAACTCGCCCTCCAACCCGACAGGCGCGGGCTATACCTGGGACGAGCTCAAGCAGTTGACCGACGTTCTGATGCGTCACCCGCATGTCTGGGTGATGACGGACGATATGTATGAACACCTCGTTTATGATGATTTCAAATTCTGCACTCCCGCACAGGTAGAGCCGCGCTTGTACGACCGCACGCTCACCGTAAACGGCGTGTCCAAAGCCTATGCGATGACCGGCTGGCGGATCGGCTATGCCGCGGGTCCGGAAAAGCTGATCGGGGCGATGCGCAAGGTGCAGTCGCAATCCACCTCCAACCCCTGCTCGGTCAGCCAGTGGGCGGCGGTCGAGGCGTTGAACGGGACGCAGGATTATATCGCGCCCAACAACGAGATGTTTGCGCGCCGCCGCAATCTGGTGGTCGAGGCGCTGAACAAGGCCGAGGGCATCCGCTGTCCCGTGCCGGATGGCGCATTTTATGTCTATCCGTCGATAGCGGGCTGCATTGGCAAAACATCCGCCGGTGGCACGCTGATCGAGAATGACGAGATTTTCGCCACCGCCCTTTTGGAAGAAACGGGTGTGGCGGTTGTGTTTGGTGCAGCCTTCGGGCTCAGCCCGAACTTCCGCGTCTCCTATGCCACATCAGACGAGAATCTGGTGGAAGCCTGCAAGCGGATCACCGAATTCTGCGCGGGCTTGCGCTAACCTTGGATTGAGAGCGCGCTCATCGCTACGCTGTGCGCGTTCTTCGCTTTTTGTATCGGGCTTGGTTTTTATGGTGAACGCTGTATAGGCTGTCTCCGAGCGAACTCTTTTTACGGGAAGCCCGATGGCTGACACACTGCCCGAGTATTATTTCCGCGTCCGCGAGAACGGCGCATTTGTGTTCAGGCTGGACACCGAGAACCGCCAGCGGCGGATCGAGATGGACCAGATCGCTGTCGTCAACATGCGCAACGGCGAGATCAAGGCACACGGCGACCGCACGCTGGCCGCTGTGGACGTCGACGCCATCAAGAACTGGATGGAAGAGCGGTCAAAAACCCTCGCCCACCGCGAAATCGACGACATCTTCCGCGCCATCGACTATCTCAACACCACCACCCACTGGGCGCAGTCGCGTGCCACGGACGAGCAGTTGGAGGCCGTGACGGACCACCTGTTGCTGGCCATGCATGATCTGCGCAGCACGCTTGTGCGCAAAAAGGCAGACCGCCTCACCAGAGACTAGGGCGCTTTGCGTGCCACGCCGGGCAGGACGCGGAACCAGAACCGCCAGTTCAGCAGCACCGCCGCGACAGCCAGCCCAAGCGCCAGACCGCCCCAGATGCCGATGCCCTCAAGCTCCAGCACAAACCCCAGCACATACGCCACCGGAACGCCCACGACCCAATAGCTGAAGGCCGTGATCACCATCGGCAGGCGGGTGTCCTGCACCCCGCGCAGGGTGCCAAGGGCGATGGCCTGACTGCCGTCTGCCAGCTGGAACAGCCCCGCCATGAACAACAGCACCACACCGATAGAGATAATCTCGGCACGGGCGGGTTCACCGTCTAGGATGAAGATGCTGATGAAGAATTCGGGGAACAGCACAAACATCACCACGGTTAGCACCGAAAACGCCAGCGACATCACCGTCACAATCCACGCGCCGCGCGCCAGATGTTGCGGGTCGCTGCGCCCGTAGGCATTGCCCGCCCGCACCGTGGCCGCATTGCTCAGACCCAAATGCACCATAAACGTCATCGCCGTGAACTGCATCGCGATCCCGTGCGCAGCCAGGGGCACAGTCCCCAGCCACCCCATCATCACGGCCGAGGCAGCAAACAGGCCCGTCTCGCTTAGTGAGGTGATCGAGATCGGCCAGCCAAGGCTGAACACCCGCGCCAGCATGTCGCGGTCCACCGCCCAAATGCGGCGAAACAGGTCGTGTTCGGGCAGGATCACGCGGACATAGACCACCACACCGACCAGCGACACCACTTGCGTCGACAAGGATGCAACCGCCGCACCGATAATGCCCAACTCGGGTGCGCCCCAGTTGCCAAAGATCAACGCGTAATTGACCAACGCATTGGTCACCGCCGCCAGCACGGTGATCCACAACACCACCTGCGTCCGCTCAAGCGCGGCCAGATAGCTTTTGAGGACCATGACAAACAGCGCGGGCAAAATCCCCCACCCCGCCACCGCGAGGTAGTCCGCGCCCAGCGCAACCACCGCATCGCCCTGCCCCAACAGGCGCAGGATCGGCGCGGCAAAGATCATAACAGGCAGCACCAGAGTCGCGAACCCGAAGCTGAGCCATAGCCCCATGCGCGTGGCACGGCGGATCGAGGTCTGGTCGCCCTCGGCGCTAAAGCTGGCGACCATAGGCATGACCGCCCATGCAAAGCCGCTGCCGAAAATAAACAGGATAAAGAAATAGGTAGAGGCCAGCGTGCCTGCGGCCAGCGCCTCGACCCCGTACCAGCCCAGCATGACCGTATCGGTCACGCCAATTGCGATCTGCGCCAGATGCCCCCCGATCAGGGGCAGACCAAGGATGGCGATGGCACGGATGTGGCCGAAGATGGACATAGGTGTTAGCATACCTACGTCTCTAGGCGCAATTGCACGCCCCGAACAGGCACGAAATGCACGCAGCCGGCAGACGCGTGCCTGTATGAAGTTACGTAACGTCTGCGGGATGGCAATTGTGCGAACCCGCACCCGTGGCCTAGGCTGCGGCGCATGACCCAGACCGCAATTGACCAGATCACCCCTTATGCCCCCGCCCTTGCCGCACGCGGGCAGCACGCGATCGGCGTGCGCACCACGGTGATCCGTTTCGAAGACCAACCCGACATCACCCGCACGCAAGCCCGAGGGGCCAGCCGCGAGCTACCGCTTGAGATATGGTACCCCGCCGCCGCCGATACGCCCCAAGGCGGCAGCTATGACACGCTGATCCGCTGCGGCACACGGCGGGCCACGTTGCGCGGTCAGGCGCGGCGCGATGCGCCAGCCCTTCCAGATGCCCGCGCCCCGCTGATCGTGATCAGCCATGGCTATCCCGGCAACCGCTATCTGATGGTCCATCTGGCCGAGGCATTGGCTTCCCACGGCTACGTCGTGGCCGCCTGCGACCACACGGGCAGCACCTATGACGACGCGGATGCCTTTGGTATCACCCTGCTCCACCGCCCGCTGGACCAACTGGGCGTGCTGGATGCGATGGCCGCGATGGGCGGAGACATTGGTGCCCTAGTGGACTGCACCCGCACGGGGCTTGTCGGGTATTCCATGGGCGGCTACGGCGCGTTGATCACCGCGGGCGCGGGCCTTGCGTCCGAAGCTGTCGCGTTTGAGCGCGCCCCGCCCGCGCGGATGCTGGCGCGGCACGTGGCGGGCACAGACAGCCATGCCGCCCTGCACGACGCACGTATTAAAGCCATTATACCAATCGGCCCGTGGGGCAACTCTTACGGCATGTGGGCTGCGGACGGTCTGGCGGGCCTGCGTGTGCCGATGCTGCTGATGGCAGGGACGGCGGATGACGTTTCGGGCTACGTTGCGATGCGTGGCCTGTTCGACGGCGCAGTGTCCGTGGACCGCCATCTGCTTAGCTTTGCCCATGCAGGCCACAACGCCGCCGCCCCCTACCCCGCGCCGCCCTGCTCCTACGCCGTATCAGAGCGGTTAGGCTGGGCGCCGTTCCAGCATTACGCCGATCCGGTGTGGGATACGGTGCGGATGAACAACATCGCCCAACACTATGCCACTGCCTTCTTTGGCCTGCATCTGCGCAAAGACGCCGTGATGCAGGACTATCTAACGCCTGCGTTCCACGGCTTCGCCGCAGGGACCGCAACCGGCCTCAATTTCGAAAGCCTACACGGGAGCACAACACCATGACCGACCACTGGACCGAGGAAGTCACCCTGAATGGCAACCCCTTCTTTGTGCGCCATTGGGGTAAAAAGGACGCGCCGCGCCTTTTGATGCTGCACGGATTCCCCGAGTATTCTGGCGCGTGGGCCGATCTGGCCCCGCTGCTGGCCGAGCGGTTCCACTGCATCGCCCCCGACCAGCGCGGCTATGGCAAAAGCTGGCGGCCCGCCGAAGCCGAGCAGTATAAAACCGCCCTGTTGGTCAGCGATATGGCCGCGCTGATCGGGGAGGAACCCGTTATCTTGCTGGGCCATGACTGGGGCGCGTCCGTGGCCTATGCGCTCAGCATCGGGCGGCCCGATCTTGTCTCAAAGCTGATCATCCTGAACGGCGTGCATCCCGCGCCGTTCCAACGTGAGCTGGCCAAGGGCGGGACGCAGACGGATGCCTCGCAATACATCCACTTTCTGCGCCGCGAAGGGTCCGAGGACCTGCTGGCCTCCAATGATTTCGCCAAACTGATGGCGCTGTTTTCGGCCCATATGAATATGGACTGGCTGCAAGGCGAAACGCTGACGCAATACAAAGAGGCGTGGCGCGACGCGGCTGGCCTGCGCGGGATGGTCAACTGGTACCGCGCCTCGCCCCTCAAGATCGGTCAGACAGGTGAGGAAATCTCGGGTCTGGTGTTTGATCCTGCGCGGCTGCAAGTGCGCTGCCCGCATCTGCTGGTATGGGGCACGGCGGATACCGCGCTGCTGCCTGAAACCCACGCAGGGCTGGAGGACTACGCCCCCGACCTCACAAGGGTCGAGATTGAAGGCGTGGACCACTGGCTGCACCACCAGAAACCGCAGGCGGTGGCCGATGCGATTCTCGACTGGCTTTGAGGGCGCGGGCAACTGGATTTCCCCAAAAGTCGGAGACAACCGATACGCCCCGCCGCCCGTTTGGCGGCACTCGCTTATCCCTTTCTTAATAGACCGCCCCTATCCACTGGGCGGAATCGTTGGAGGGCTTTATGCGGATTTCTTTTGTTTTCAGCGCGCTGATATTGACCATCGGGCTGTTTGCCACGGCAAAATCAGGCTTGACACTGGTTGAGGCATCTCGCGATTACCAACGCGTCGGGCAACTGTCCGAACTGGCAGAGGCGCGTACCGCGTGGATTGACGGCACTGTTGCCCTGTCGCTCGAGCGCAGTGTCACGCAGGTTGCCCTTGCGCTGGACGAACCTGCGCCGCAAGCGCTTGTTGATCTGATCAACCAGCAACGCCAACTGTCTGACCGCCTGTTCAACAGCACAAAAAGCCAGCTCGAAACGATCAGGGAACTGCCAAGCCAGTCAAAGTTCGCCACGCAAGCATCCGAGCTGCGGGCGCAGGTTGGCGCGCTGCGCGACGAGGTTGATATCATGCTGGCCAACGGCAGCGCCAAACGCAGAGCGGCCCGCGCCTACAACCTCCCGTTCGAGTTGAAAGAGGCGATTTCGAGCCTGAAAAACCTGTCAGACCTGATGATCTATAAAAACAACCTCACCTCGAGTCAGGCGGCATCGCTGTCGATCTTGCAAGAACGCGCGTGGGAGATCCGCGAATTCGGCGGGCGCGCACGGACCTATTATGCCATCGCAACCCTGACGGGCCGCCCCTTTGACGCACAAACCAAGGCCGCAGTCGCGATCGAGAACACGCGCTCTTTCGGGGCGTGGCAGAACGTCGACAACACACTGGCAAACGGCGAAGTGCCGCCAGAATTGCAGCAGATGGCATCCGCAGCCCAGGCCGCATATTTCGGCACGTATATCGACGCGATAAATACTTTGGATGCAGAGATGACAAGCAATGGTTTCGGGGACGTCATCGACTATTCCATCAGCTTTGACAGCTTCTTCCAACTGTCCAGTGATGCCTTGGGACAGGCGGCGGGCCTGTCAAAGGAAGCGGGTGCGGCGCTTTTGACCTATTGGGGGAAACGCCGGACTGCCGCGTGGAACAGCCTTGTTATCAACGGCGTGATCCTCGCGCTTGTTGTGGCTTTGGTATTGGGGGCGCTGATCATTGTCCGCAAGCGGGTCACATCGCGGCTGGAGGCCGTGACCGAAGCGCTGGTCGCCACGTCGAACGGTGATTTCGAAAATTCGGTCGAGAAACGCAAAAACGACCTGAGAGAGATCGGCGATCTGGCCACAAGCCTTGGTGATCTAAGCCGTATGCTTGCCACGGCGGACACCGCCAAACAGCAACAAGAAGCGGATCAGGAGGTTCAGGCCAGAGTAGTTTCCGAACTCTCGACGGGGTTGCGGCAGATGTCTGATGGTAATCTGGGCCATACGATCTCTGCGCCGTTTGGCGGGCGTTATGAAACCCTGCGCGGCGATTATCACGCAAGCTGCGAGCGGCTGCGCCAGCTGGTGGGGTCGGTTGTGGAAAGTAGCCAGCAGATCAACACAAGCTCGCATGAGGTGCAGGGCGCCACCTCTGATCTGGCACGGCGCACCGAAAATCAGGCCGCCTCGTTGGAGGAAACGGTTGCAGCGCTGGATGAACTGGCCACCGGCGTCAAAGCCACGGCACAAGGTGCGGGCAAGGCGGATGAATTTGTTCTGGCGACCAAAGGCCACGCTGAGAAAGGCGGCGTAATCGTGCATCAGGCTGTCGACGCCATGCAACAGATCAAGGCGTCCTCGGACGAGATTTCGCAAATCATCGGGCTGATTGATGACATCGCGTTCCAGACCAATCTGTTGGCCTTGAACGCGGGCGTCGAAGCGGCCCGCGCAGGCGAAGCGGGGCGTGGCTTTGCCGTTGTCGCCTCGGAAGTGCGGGCGCTGGCGCAACGTGCCACCGAAGCCGCCAAACAGATCAGCGACCTGATCAACAGCAGCTCGCAACACGTGCAGCGCGGAGTTTCCCTGGTCTCAGATACGGGCACCTCCCTGACCCAGATTGTGGGTATGGTCGAAGAGATCAGCGGCCTTGTCAGTGAAATCTCGACCGCGTCGAAAAATCAGGCCAGCAACCTGTCAGAGGTGAATGTATCGGTGACGCAACTGGACCGCGTAACACAGCAAAACGCGGGCATGGTACAACAGCTTTCAGCCGCCAGCAGCGAAACCACAAAGGGCGCCGAAGCATTGAAGCGATCGACGAAGCTGTTTTCGTTTGAGGGGGATGCTCAGCAAAGCACCGTACAAGCCGTGCCTTTCCGCCGCAGCGCCTGAGCCTGCGGTGGACCTGCCAGCCCACAAGAACATCAGCCCTACAAAAGCCCAAATGGTGTTTTCGGCAAAAGGGTCGTCGGTCGCGAAAGCCGATTATCGCATTGCAGGTCCGGTCTGGTCTCAATCAAGCTTTGCCGTGGCGCCGGGTAAATCGCTTTTGCCGGACAGAGTATTGCGGCGCTCTTGTCAACCTGTCTTCGACGTCCAGCGGCGCGAATACCCGTGTTTGTGCAATATATCTTCTATCTCTGATAAAGCTGCGGACCGGTCAATCATAGAATGATCTTGGAAACCGTGGTTGCGATCCGGAATGCGCACAAATGGCTTTCTCTCGGATGACAAAGGCAGCGCTGCAACAAACCGCTCGGAGCATTCAATCGGGACAACATCGTCATTTTCGCCGTGTAGAATTCCAATAAATGCGTCCTCGGGAAGCTGCGAAAAAACGGCAGGATCGGGCGAGATATCTGCACGCCGCGCCTGCGGGATCATTCCGTTTCGATACCCTTCCGGACCGACATCGGTAACAGGTGAAAACAGGATCATACCTGCGATCCTACTGGCAACCGCTTGCGCAGCATGCAACGCCAGCAAGGCCCCGGCGCTGAAGCCAACCAAAATGATCTTCTTATTTGGAAATCGCTTTTCTGCCCATAAAGTCGCTTCAACCGCATCCGAAATCGAGCGGTCAATTCCACCGCCGTGAATTGCAAACACGTTATATTCGACAAACAAAAACCTGGAGGCGTAGGGCGCCATGTACTTTGACCAATGCGATACGTCATTTGGCGTTCCCGCAAACCATCCACCGCCATGAAATACTACGAATATGGGCGCCTGTGCGTTTCCGCCGCTATAGTCAAGAATAACGCGGTCAGGACGGTAGTAATGTGTTTCGCACTCCAATTTTCCTGCCAAAAATAGCAGCCGATTTTTAACAGTTGCCAATGCGGTACGAATACGTCTCAAGCCTGATCCACCCTCTAAAGCGTTCAAGCGTTTTTTAAATTACTTTTGTCACGACCCTTTGTAGAACCTATTGGCTTCATCGCCGCAAGATCAAAGGCTGCCACTGCGACTCATAGGTCCATGGAAAACACAAACCAGCCTCTCAATCCGCGCCAGAAGCCCAAACAAGCAATGACTGCCCGATCTATTTTCGGGCGCGGGTAAAGACCATCTTTTGCGCGTGTAAATCCGCCTTATCACCAATCCACGCATAGGCCAGCAGCGCGGGCTCTCGGTCGCCTACGGTGATGCGGTGGAGATGATCGGGCGGGTTAAAGATCATCGAGCCGGGGACATAAACGCCCTGATGGTTCTCGCTCACCGCGCCAGACAGGCAGACATAGCTTTCGGTGATGCCTTTGTGGGCGTGGGCGGGATAGGTACAGCCCGGCGCAAACAGCACCACGCCAAGGATCAAGTCGTCACAGATCACAGGCCCGTTCTGGCCCGCCAGTTCGGCATAGGCATAGCTGTTGGCCAGACCCTTTGGCACTTTTTCATAGCCGTATTGCCAGCTCAGTTGCGAATCCAGCGCATCGAACGCACGCACCACAGGGGCCAGAACGCCCTGTCGCCCCTCATCCAACGCGCGGCGCAAATGCGCTGTGACAGGTTTTTCGGCACGCGGCTGCACCTGCACCACCGCGTTTTTCTTGAGCAAGCGGCTGATTGCCTCGCGCACTTTGCGCTGATGGCCGCGGATGCGATCACTGCCCCCTGCGGGCAGATAGCGATACAACTCATCATATTCTTGCAACAAGTAGCGCCAGTTAGGCAAATCGCGCAGTGTCTGCGGGGGGGTGTCGGGCATCGCTGGTCTCCCTTGTCTTTTGCCGCATTTAACGCGCAAACCGCCCTGCGAAAAGGGCACAACATGCAATTCATGTGGATAACAGCCACGCGGCGATTGCCCCTCCGCCCCGCGCCTGTCAAAATAGCCGCCAATCAAAAGCAACAACAGGCGCACCCCATGTCCGATCTTCTCTCTGGCAATGCCCCCGATCCCACCGACTATGATGCCTCCTCGATCGAGGTGCTGGAGGGGCTGGAGCCTGTACGCAAACGCCCCGGCATGTATATCGGCGGCACAGACGAACGCGCATTGCACCATCTGGTGGCCGAAGTCCTTGATAACTCGATGGACGAAGCAGTGGCAGGCCACGCCAACCGGATCGAGGTGGAGCTGCACGAGGACTATTCGTTCACCGTGCGCGACAACGGGCGCGGCATCCCGATTGATCCGCACCCCAAATTCCCCGACAAATCCGCGCTCGAGGTGATCTTGTGTACCCTGCACGCGGGCGGCAAATTTTCGGGCAAGGCGTATCAGACTTCGGGCGGTTTGCACGGGGTTGGCGCGTCCGTGGTGAACGCGCTGTCGGATTCCATGGTCGTGCAAGTGGCCCGCAATAAAGAGCTGTATGAGCAACGCTTTTCACGCGGCATCCCGCTGGGACCGGTCGAAAAGATCGGCGCCGCCCCCAACCGCCGCGGCACCACCGTGACCTTCCACCCTGACGCGGAAATCTTTGGCAGCCACAAATTCAAACCCGCGCGGCTGTTCAACTCCATCCGCTCCAAGGCGTACCTGTTTTCGGGCGTCGAAATCCGCTGGAAGTCGGCGATCAGCGATGGCGAGACGCCCCAAGAGGCGACCTTCCACTTCCCCGGCGGTCTGTCCGACTACCTGTCGGAAACGCTGGGCAAATCCACCACCTATTCCGAAGCCGCTTTTGCGGGCACCGTGGATTTCGGCGAGAAGTTCGGCGAAGCAGGCAAGGTGGAATGGGCAATCAACTGGACCCCTGCCCGCGACGGCTTTATCCAGTCCTATTGCAACACGGTCCCCACGCCCGAAGGCGGCACCCATGTCGCGGGCTTTTGGGCCGCGATCCTGAAAGGCATCAAAGCCTACGGCGAGCTTTCCAACAACAAAAAAGCCAGCCAGATCACGCGGGACGACCTGATGTCAGGCGGTTGTGCGCTGGTGTCGTGCTTCATCGCCGACCCTGCGTTCGTGGGCCAGACCAAAGACCGGTTGAGCACCGAAGCTGCGGCCAAAATGACCGAAGGCGCTGTGCGCGACCACTTCGACAACTGGCTGGCGGCAGACACAAAATCCGCAGGCGCGATCCTTGATTTTCTGGTGCTGCGTGCCGAAGAACGCCTGCGCCGCCGTCAGGAAAAAGAGACCGCCCGCAAGTCGGCCACCAAAAAGCTGCGCCTGCCCGGCAAGCTGACCGATTGCACCAGCAAATCCCGCGAGGGGACGGAGCTGTTTATCGTGGAGGGCGACTCGGCTGGGGGCTCTGGCAAGGGGGCGCGTAACCGCGTGAACCAAGCACTGCTGCCGCTCAAGGGTAAAATTCTCAACGTGCTGGGGGCGGCCTCGGGCAAGCTGAACACGAATGCCGAAATCAACGATCTATGCGAGGCGTTGGGCGTTGGCATGGGGACGAAATTCAACCTCGACGATCTGCGCTATGACAAGATCATCATCATGACCGACGCGGACGTGGACGGCGCGCATATCGCAGCACTACTGATGACGTTCTTCTACACCCAGATGCGGCCCATGATCGACGCAGGGCATTTGTATCTGGCCTGCCCGCCGCTCTACCGCCTGACGCAAGGCGCGAAACGCGTCTATGTGGCCGATGACGCCGAAAAGGACGCCCTGCTGGAGAAAGGTCTGGGCGGCAAAGGCAAGATCGACGTGCAGCGGTTCAAAGGTCTGGGCGAGATGGATGCGAAGGACCTCAAGGAAACCACCATGGACCCCGCCACCCGCAAATTGATCCGCGTGTCCGTGGACGAGGACGTGCCGGGCGAGACAGGCGATCTGGTGGAGCGGTTGATGGGCAAGAAGCCGGAACTGCGGTTCCAGTATATTCAGGAGAACGCGCGGTTTGTGGAGGAGTTGGATGTTTGAGTAAACCACACAACTATTTCACAAATTCTTTGGAACGAGCTTTGGCTCTCCTAGACCTTGCGGAAAGCCAAGAAGAACCAAATGATGACTTATCTAGATCAGCTGCCGTACTTTCGGTAGCAGCCTACGATCATTATTTCACATCCAAATTTTGCGATGTACTTGCAGGCTACCTGAGAAAAGCAAAACCCAACAAAGAGTTGCTAGAGCAACTTTCACGTGCAGGTCTAAACACCGAGGCTGCGTTAGAAATTGCAGTGATGAAGCGGCCATTCCGTAGGATTAGGTCGCTTCTAACATCGGCTCTAAGTGAGAAAACCACAAACCGAACGAAATCGATCGACAACCTCTTTTCCGGAATTGATCTTAATGGCCTTAGTGGAAGGGTAACTAAGAAAATTGGTAAATCTTCCGTGCCAAAGAGCATCGACAAATTGGTAGATATGCGGAACGATATCGTCCATTCAGCTCATATCAACTCGCACGGGAAGCCAAAGGCGGTAGATGGTTCCAAGATACGAATGCGGGTGCAACACGTGGCACTTTTTGTAAACACCAGTGAGGATATCATAAACGATTGGGTTAAATCTTCGGCAATCGCATCAGTTTCTTCCTCCACTTAATTTTCGCTTCCCTATCCACAACCTGCTTTGCAAGTTACTCCCAAAGCCCCCTCCCCATGGGGGGAAGGGAGGGGGCTAGGCGCGCTTGCGCGCCTTGGTGGCAGGAACATCTGTTGTCTCGCAGCGCATTGATTGCCCGCTGATTTTCCACACCACGCTTCGCGATGATTGGTCTTGCGTCTGGTTCGAGGTTCCGCACTAATACCCCCATGCGCTACGCCCTCCTCCTCGCCCTCATCCTCACCGCCTGTGCGCCCTCGCGCCCGCTCACCGAGACCGAGCGCGCTTTTGCCGCCACCATCCACGGCCCCGCCCTCGACGTCTCCAAAGTCCGCCTGCATGACGGCGCCCCCACCCGTGCCGTCACCTTCAAACGCAAGCCGCGGCCGCGCACGACCTGTCGGGAGCTGATCTTTCCCCCGAACACGGAAGAGAAGATTGTAACCTCCAAGCCCGCTGCCGTGGCGCTCTATAACCGTGTACTGTTCGACAAGGACTGGTATCTGGACGACTATCTGCCCGACTATCCCGACCGCATCGGGCTGGTCGCCGCGATGCTGCTTGCGCATGAGCTGACCCACGTCTGGCAGTGGCAAAACCGCAAGCTTACCGGCTATTCCCCACTCAAAGCCGCGCGAGAGCATCAGGTGAGCGATGATCCCTATCTGTTTGATCTCAAAGACCGCAAGTTCCTCGATTTCGGGTTCGAGCAGCAAGGCTCGATCGTGGAGGAGATGGTCTGTTGCACCGCGCTGAACCCGCAAGGGGCGCGGACCAAGCGGCTGCATGGGCTGGTGTCGCAGGTTATGCCTGTCGCCCCGCTACCGCAAAGCCCTGCGCATGACGTGCGGGTTCCTTGGGACGGTGTCAACATCGCCCGCATCTGCACGTGAGGGGCGGTATGACACATTACGCGATTATCATGGTGCTGGCGGGGATCGGTATTCCTGTGCTGGCGGCGCTGAATGCGCAGCTTGGCGGGCGCATCGGCTCGCCTGCGGCGGCGGCCTGTGTGCTGTTTGTGGTGGCCTTGGCCTCGGCGTTTGTGGTGGCGATGATCCACGCGCCGCAGGGGTTTGCAAAGCTGCTGACGGCGCCGAAATACCTGTTCTTTGGCGGCGTGTTGATCGCCTTCTATTTGCTGAGCATTACCTTCATCGCGCCGCATTTCGGCATCGGGAATGCGGTGTTCTTTGTACTACTGGGGCAGCTTTTCTCGGCGGCGTTGATTGACCACTTCGGGCTGTTTGGTGCGCAACTCTCGCCTGTCTCGCTGACGCGGGCGGCGGGGATTGGTGTGATGGCCTTTGGCGTCTGGTTGACCCAGCAAGGGTAGGCCACCACCGGAATTTTCAAAAATTCCGGCCGATTTTTTCGAAAAAATCGCGCCCTCCTCAAGCCTTAGAGAGCGCCGTGATCTGTGCCCAAGTTTCCTCGCCCACCTCAACAGGGTCCATCGCGACTTTGTTTCGGCCTGGCATCCGTGCGCCTTCGTCTTGCGCGATGTGGTCCGCCAAAGCGGCGATCTTGTCGCCGAAATCGGACTGCGCCGAAGGGTCAATCAACAAATAGAACTGCCCCAGATCATGCGGCGCGCCCTCGGGCGCTTTGAGCGGTTTGACATCGCGCGACAACACAGAGCCCGTCATCGCCGCCGCCAGCACCTCGGCCATCAGGCCAAAGCCCCAGCCTTTGTAGCCGCCCATTGAAACAAGCGAGCCTTTGATCGCGGCATCGGGGTCGGTGGTGGGGTTGCCCTGCGCATCCAGCGCCCACCCTTCTGGAATACGCTCCCCCGCGGCTTTGGCCATGGTGATCTTGCCCAAGGCGACGGTGGTGGTGGACTGGTCAAATTGCATGGCAATGCCGCCCTGCCCGTCCGGCACGGAAAAGGCGATAGGATTAGTGCCAATCGCGCGGGTTTTGCCGCCCGGTGCCGCCACGATGGGCGAGGCGTTGGTAAAACCGATCCCGATCATGCCCGCAGTGGCAATCTGTTCGGTGAAATATCCCAGCGATGTACAAGTATGCGCATGGGCCACAGCCAAGGACGCCACACCGTTCACACGCGCCGCATCCAAGGCCACAGGCAACCCGTGTGAAAACGCCGGCTGCGCAAAGCCAAAGCCCGCATCGACCACAACCGCCCCTACCCGCGGCTTGCTCACCTGCGGGGTGACGGTGCCCGACACGCGGCCACTGCGCAATTGCTGGCAATAGCTCTCGACATAGTAGAGCCCGCAAATCTTGTTGCCAACGCTTTCCGCCTTGCGCACAGCACGCGCCACTTCGGCCGCGGCAAAGGCACCGGCACCGTGGACCGCCAGTGCACGGCGGACGGTTTGTTCAATTTCATCGAGGGATATTTGTGGCATGATCACCGCTCTGCAAAAGGATATTTCCTTTGACAGAACAGCCAGCCCACGCGGCGTCAAGCCTGCTTAGCTCTCCAGCAGGGCCGGTACAGGCACAAATTGCACAGCACCTGCATCAACCGGCGCATCAACGCCCTCCAACCGCAGGCTAAGCCCTGTGGATAGCTCGATCCGCAAACCGCCGTCTTCGACGACCTGTTCTGTGATGCTGGCGGTATCGGGGGCTGCGGTCTCAACCGCGATGGCGTCCTCGGATGCGTTAAAATCGGTCACGGTCACAGGCGTTGTGGCATCTTGCGCGTCTTGTGTGGTGACAAAGACGTCGCGGCCTTCGCCACCTGTGCCCGTATCCCCATCGCCCAGGAACAGCGTATCATCGCCTGCGCCACCAATCAGCGTATCGCTGGCGTCATCATCGGGGCGGGTTGCGCGCTCGAACGCGCCAAAGAGCGCATCGTCGCCGTTGCCGCCCTCAATCACATCCGCGCCATTGCCACCCGCAAGCGTATCGTTCAACGCGGACCCCGTCAGCGTGTCATTCCCGCCCGAGGCATCATGGCTAACCGCCCTATCCGCTTCCGCGACAAATGCCGCATCCGCATCGGTGCCACGGCTGGTGCGCACGTCGCCCTCGTTATCTTCAAGGCTGCGTGCATTCTGGATGAAAGTCTCTACATCGATGATTTCAATGGGGTCTTCTGCCGTTTCTTCGGGGAGTGCATCGTCTTCATCATCCGCGGCAGGGTCGTCGTCAAGATTCACGAACCCCACTAAAAGCGGGCCGATTGATGCCAAAAGCATGGTCAAAAGTGCGGACATAGCGGGACCTGTCTTGTTGTTTCCGTTTTAACTCGAATACAGGTCAAATGTGGTCAGACTTGGGTTCTACTGCGGTGCTTTCGCGAAGTTTTCGCCCCTCAGGGCGCAGTCAGCGCACCTTGTTCCAGCCTGATCTGGCGGTCCATGCGGGCGGCCAGTTCAAGGTTGTGGGTCGCGATCAGAGCCGACAATCCCGTGCTGCGCACCAGCTCCATTAGGGCGGCGAACACCGTCTCGGAGGTGGCGGGGTCAAGGTTGCCTGTCGGCTCATCCGCCAGCAGTAGTTTAGGACCATTGGCCAGCGCACGGCAGAAGGCCACGCGCTGCTGCTCTCCGCCTGACAGGGCGGCGGGGCGGTGCGCGGCGCGGGCGTCAACGCCCACTTGGGTCAACAGATCCATCGCGCGGGCGGTCGCGGCCTTCGGGCTGACCCCGTTGGCCAGTTGCGGCAGCACGATATTTTCCAGCGCGCTGAATTCAGGCAGCAGATGGTGAAATTGATAGATAAAGCCTACGTCCTGCCGCCGCACAGCCGTGCGGGCCGCATCGCGTTTGCCGGTCATATCCGCGCCATCAATCGCAACCGTGCCCGCGTCAGGCGTATCCAGAAGCCCCGCAATATGCAGCAGCGTGGATTTGCCCGCCCCCGAAGGCGCGACCAGTGCGACCACCTCGCCGCGTGCCACGCTCAGGTCGATCCCGCGCAGCACGGTGACTTCGTTTGGCAGGCCGTGGTTATAGGCTTTGGTGATGCCCGACAGGGCCAAAACAGGATCACTCATAACGCAGCGCCTCGACGGGGTTCATCCGCGCCGCACGGCGCGCGGGAAAGATCGTGACGATGAAGGACAGGCCCAGCGACAGAGCAACAGCAGACATGACATCACCGAACTCCAACTTGGCGGGAAGGAAGTAGATGCCGCGAATGGAGGGGTCCCACGCGTTGCCCCCCGACATCCAGTTCACAAAGCCAAAGATCTGATCGACATATAGCGCAAACAGGCAGCCAAAGATCACGCCCAGCGCCGTGCCGATGATCCCCGTGAAGGCGCCGCAGATGAAAAACACCCGCAGGACCGAGCCCTCGGACAGGCCCATTGTGCGCAGGATGCCAATGTCGCGGCCCTTGTTTTTGACCAGCATGATCAACCCCGAAACGATGTTCATCGCCGCGATCAGCACAAGGATCGACAGGATCACGAACATCACATTATCCTCGATATCCAGCGCGTTCAAAAACCCCGAGGACGCCTCGCGCCATGTCCAGATCAGCGCGGTATCGCCCGCCGCCGCCAGAATATCGGGGCTGAGGCCGTCAATCGCGTCAGGCTCGGCCACCATCACCTCGATCTCGTTCACCGCCCCTTCGGAGTTGAAGTAACTCTGCGCCTCGGCCAGGGGTAGATAGGCGCGGGTGCGGTCGATGTCATAGCGGCCGGCGGTGAAGATATAGGTCACCTCATAGGCATTCACCCGCGGCGAGGTGCCGAACGCCGTCTTGACCCCATCAGGCGAAATGATGCGGATACGGTCGCCCACCTGCGCGCCCAAGGTCCGCGCAATCCCCGATCCGATGGCGACCCCCTCGCCAAAGCGGGCGATGTCGCCCGAAGCCGCCTGCGGATTGGCGATGCGCGGGATGGTGGCGAGGTTTTCGGCGCTGATGCCGTAAATCTCCATCCCTGCGTTGTTGCCCTGAAACGTTGCCATGACCTGACCGCGCAGAATGGGTGCGGCGCGGGTGACACCGTCTACGGCAGCAATGCCAGCGGCCAGCGCATCATAATCGCGGATTTTGCGGTCCACCATGCCGTTGGGCTGCACCACGCCCATCTCGTAGACGGTGACATGGGCGTTGGCGCCAAGGATCGTATCCACAAACTCGGCCCGAAAGCCCGAGCGCACGGCAAGCGTCGCAATCAGCGCAAAGACCGCCAATGTGATGCCGATCAGGCTGATCCACGTCATCGTGCTCACCCCGCCCTCGGCGCGGCGGGCGCGCAGATAGCGCCATGCGATCATCCACTCAAACGGGGCGAAGGGGGCAGTTTTGGAGGCCATTTTATGCTCGATCTGTCAGGCGCGATTTCGGGGCAAACTGCGGGTTTGCGGCCATGTGGTCAAGGCTTTGCGCAAGTGCCGTGGTCACTGGGGGGCCGCGTGGGCGGCTCTGCGCCGTCGGAATGGCATACGCAGCACGCCTGCCAGCAAACTAACCGCCAACAATCCGACCACAAAGCCAACACCCGCAAAGCTGAGGCCCGCGAAATTCACGGGCACCGCAGGCTGGAACGCAGCCCACGCAGCGCGGGCGATTTCGGGGTCGGTAAAGCGGCTGGCGTGGTAGGCGCGCATGAACGGGCCTTGGTTTTCCAGCAGCGCCAGATCACCCCGCAACTGCGTGTAGCGATTGATCGAGCGCGTCATGTCCGCCCGCCGCCGCTCCAGAAAATCGGTGCCTTGCAATTGCGCCAAAGCGGCGTCACGGCTCAGGTCCGATGCAGCAGCCGAGGCATCAAAGTCCGCGACCACTTCGCCCAGCGCGTCCACCGCACCGCCCAACCGCTGCATATATTGCTGCGAGAATTCGGGGAACTGTGCCGATGTCGCCGCCCCGGCCAGCCCGCCCGCCAATGCCACACTGCGCATGATCATGGGATGTATCTACCTTCGCCTGTGCTGCGTGCTTGAGGCGGATTACACCTGTGCAGCAGCTTTTGTCGTTGCCCCAAGCCTAGCACAAATCACGCAAAGTCACAGCCCCGGCGGCGGATTTATACCGCCAAAGCAAAGTTGTTACTGCGGCGTGAGGCGCAGCAACCGCCCGCTGGAGTTATCCAGGATCAGGATCGCCCCGTCGCGGTCCACCTCGACATCGCGCACACGGATTTCACCAGACAGAAACCGCTCTTCGCCCACCACGCGTTCGCCCTCCAGCTTCAGCCGCACCAACCCGCCAGGGTTCAGAGAGGCGGCAAGAATGTCGCCGTTCCAATCGCCAAACATCGCGCCCTCGTAGAACGCAAAGCCCCCCGGTGCGATCACCGGATCCCAGTAATACTGCGGCTCGGCAAAGCCTGACGCACGGGCCTGCCCAGCACCCACTGCACTGCCGTTATAGTTCACCCCGTAGGAGACCACAGGCCAGCCGTAATTCGCGCCCTTGGTGATCTTGTTTAACTCGTCACCGCCCGCAGGCCCATGCTCCAACGTCCAAAGCGTGCCGTCCAAGGGCCGCACGGCAGCGCCCTGCACATTCCGGTGGCCCAGAGTCCACACTTCGCTGTCAAAGGGATTGCCCGCCGCCGCCCCGCCTTCGGGGTTTACGCGCACAACCTTGCCATAGGTCTTGCCTGCGTCCTGCGCAAACTGTCGCTCAAGGTTCGAGAAATGCTCGCCCGTGGTGACGAACACGACACCTTCCGTGGCCACCACGCGGGACCCGAAATGCATCGGGTTGGGCGACGGCGGGTCTTGTACGAAGATGTCGCGCAGGTCGCTCAGGCTGCTGCCATCCGCGCTCAGCACGGCACGGGCTGCCGCAGTCGCAGACATGCCGCCAGACATCGGTTTTGCGTAAGTCAGATAAATCACGCGGCTTTTTGCAAAATCCTCGGCCAAGGCCACATCCAGCAAGCCGCCCTGCCGCTGCGCCAGCACTTGCGGCACGCCCGCAATCGGCGCACTCACAACGCCGCCCCGCACCAGCCGCAATGCGCCTGACCGCTCTGTCACCAGATAGTCGCCATTCGGCAAAACCGCGACACCCCAAGGCGTGTCCAACCCAGTGGCTAATTCCTGAACCTGCAACTCAACGCCGCTGTCCATCGCGGGCGCACGGGTCTGCGTCGGCCACGCAGGCGTGAACTGGGGCGCATTCGCCGCGCCCTGCTCAACCCCTTGCGCGCTAGCCCCTGTTGCCAGTGCCAGTGCCGCCAAAATCATCAGATACCGCATCGCCAATCCCTCCCCTGCTACAGGCAAAAGATGGCGCAAAACGGCGCAAGGTCCAGCCCGCGCCGCCGCTTTTCGGTTAAATCCCGCGCACGTCCAGACCTTTGTAGATCTCGGCAATCCGCGCAACCGCCTGCTCTGGCGGCATCTCTTCGCTCTCGCCTGTGCCGCGCGAGGTCAGCTCAACCACACCGTTCTTGAGGCCCCTTGGCCCGACGGTGATCCGCCATGGCAGCCCGATCAAATCCATCGTGGCAAACTTCCCGCCTGCCCGCTCGTTGCGGTCGTCGTACAAGGGTTCAAGCCCCAGCGCCGTCAGACTATCATAAAGCGCCTGACACGCCGCATCTGCCTCCTCGTCACCCTGTTTGAGGTTCACAATCCCGCAGTGGAACGGTGTCACCCCCTCGGGCCAGATGATGCCTTTGTCGTCATGGCTCGCCTCGATGATCGCGCCCAACAGACGCGATACGCCGATACCGTGGCTGCCCATGTGCACAGGGACAACCTTGCCGTCAGGGCCCTGAACGGTGGCGCCCATTGCTTCGGAATACTTGGTCCCGAAATAGAAAATTTGCCCCACTTCGATGCCCCGCGCCACACGGCGGCGTTCTTCAGGCACCTCGTCAAACAAGGCCGCGTCATGCGTCTCGTCGGTGCGGGCATATTTGGTGGTGAACTCTTCCATCACAGCCGCGCATTGCGCATGGTCGTCATAGTCGATCTCGCGGTCCCCAAAACGCAGGTCCGTGACGGCGCTGTCGTAAAACACCTCCGACTCGCCCGTCTCGGCCAGAACCAGAAACTCATGCGTATCGTCGCCGCCAATCGGGCCGCTGTCCGCCCGCATCGGGATTGCCTGCAAGCCCATCCGCTCATAGGTGCGCAGATAGCTCACCAAATGACGGTTATACGCATGCATCGCATCCTCTTTCGTCAGGTCGAAGTTATACCCGTCCTTCATGAAAAACTCGCGCCCGCGCATGACGCCAAACCGCGGCCGCATCTCGTCGCGAAACTTCCACTGGATGTGGTACAGCGTTAACGGCAAGTCCTTGTAGCTGCCCACATGCGAGCGGAAAATATCCGTCACCATTTCCTCGTTGGTCGGACCATACAGCATGTCACGCCCCTGCCGGTCGGTGATGCGCAGCATCTCCTCGCCGTAATCGTCATAGCGCCCGCTCTCGCGCCACAGATCCGCAGATTGCAGCGTTGGCATCAACATCGGCACGTGGCCCGCACGCACCTGCTCCTCATGCACAATATTCTCAAGCTTTCGCAGCACCTTAAAGCCCAGCGGCAACCATGAATAAATCCCCGCCGCGTTTTGCTTGATCATCCCCGCCCGCAACATATAGCGGTGGCTGACGATCTGCGCCTCGGACGGTGTCTCTTTCAAAACAGGCAGAAAATAACGGCTCAAACGCATGGCAAAACTCCTCGGCACTGTGCTCCCAAGTGCCTAAGCCAATCGCCAACCAGACACAACAAACCAGTGCAAACACACCGCCCTATTTTTTCCTAGCCTTATATCCTTTGGGGAGTTTGAGGGGCAAAGCCCCTCATCAGCAAAATAAAATCAAATGGGCGCCAGCGCCCCGTTTCTACGCCTGCGCTGCACGCTGCACCAACCGCAACGCCACCTCGGTCGCCTTTGCCATATCCTGCACCGAAATCCACTCAAGCGGTCCGTGAATTTCTTGCATTCCGGTAAAGATGTTGGGGCACGGCACGCCCATCTCGGTCAGACGCGAACCGTCGGTGCCGCCACGAATGGCCACGGCCTGCGGCTCCAATCCCGCGTCGCGTACAGCGGCATGGGCCAGATGCACAGGCGTCATGTCCTTTTCCAACCAATAGCGCATGTTGCGGTACTGTGGCGTGATCTCGCAGGTGATCTGCGCACGGGGTTCGGTCAGGCCGACCAACTCGCACACCGCCTGTAGGATCGATCCCTTCTTGGCCAGCCCTTCGCGCTCGAAATCGCGGATGATGAAGCCGATGCGCACCTCATCCGCGTCTCCGCTGATGTCTGTTGCGTGGATAAACCCTTGCGTCCCGCTTGTCGTCTCGGGCGTCATGTTCTTTTGCGGCAGCGTATCGATCACTTTTGCCGCCAGCGACATGGCATTCACCAGCTTGTCCTTGGCCCATCCCGGATGGATCGAGACCCCCTTGATCACCACCACCCCGCGATCCGCGCTGAACGTCTCGTGCTGGACCTCACCGGGGGTCGAGCCGTCGAACGTATAGGCGAAATCACAGGCCAAATCCTTTGGCAGGCGCGGATCGACACCGCGGCCAATTTCCTCGTCAGGGGTAAAGGCAAGGCGCAGCTTGCCATGGGGAATCTCGGGGTGGCGCAGCAGATGCTGCGCGGCCGTCATGATGATCGCCACGCCCGCCTTGTCGT
The DNA here is from genome assembly GCF_040149565.1 of Sulfitobacter aquimarinus. NCBI lineage: Bacteria > Pseudomonadati > Pseudomonadota > Alphaproteobacteria > Rhodobacterales > Roseobacteraceae > Sulfitobacter > Sulfitobacter aquimarinus. The sequence goes on along the minus strand of NZ_JBEFLO010000002.1, from coordinate 347,624 downwards.
CCCCGCCCAGCAGCGTGGTGCCGGATGCCGTGATCAGATCATGGCCCACACATTGCGCCAGATGCGGCGATATATCAGGCCCCAACCGCCGCTCTGGCGCATCGGGAAAGGTAATATCGCCGCCGTTATAACCGCTGATCACCCGCGGGCGCACGCCTGTGGCATTGAATTGGGGCGCGGTATCCACATGCGCGCACAGGCCCACAACGGGGCCTTCCACCGTCGCAGGCACCGTTGCCAGCACAACACCGTAATCCGTCAGCTCGACATCCTGCGCGCCCATTTCCTCCAGCTCGGCCACCAGAAGGCGGCTCATGTCCAACTGACAAGCCGTCGATGGCTGGGTTGGGCTTTTCTCGTCGGACTGGCTGTCAATCGCGGCATAGCGCATCAGGCGGTCCTGAAGCTCGGTGTCGTAGGCTGTGCGCATCTGGGTGGCTCCTTCAAATTTCATTGCTATGGGCTATCTGGCAAAAGGATATGTCAAAGTTTAGGCAGCACCCTCATCCGTGACAATAAAGAGCTGCCCCAAAAGAGCCGCCCGCGCAATTGCCTGAGGCGTGGTCTCCACATCCAGCGCATCGCGTGCGCCGCGCATGTGTTTTTCCACCGTGGCAACCGACAGCCCCGTCAGCACCGCAATATCCTGCATTGATTTACCATCCGCGACCCATTCCAGCATCTCGCGCTGGCGCGGGCGTAGCGGGTCGCGCTTGGACGGCAGCGGCATACGCGTGATGTTCAGGTGTGCGGCGATGCACATCGCCTCGATCCCCGCGCCGTGCTGCGCCCAAAGAGCATCCATATCAGCCTGCGACCAGTCGCGTTGCCCCATCATGCCCAAGCCCCCTTTTAGCCGTGTGGTGTCCGACGCAAAGCTGAGTAGATAGCCCGCAGGCTGGCCCGCCTTTTCCATCTCATGAAGAAAAGTCTGCTCGTCCGGGTGCAACCATTCCGCAGCCGCCTCTTGCAAGAACCACCCCCAAGATACCGCACCGTCATTCTCCGCCATCCAGCGGTAATGCGGCGAGCGGCGATATAGCCCCGTTTCGATGTAGTCGGTGAAATCTTGCGCACCCAGACTGGAGAGATACAGGATGTCTTGCAAATCCCCCAATGACATCCCGTAGCGCGAGCGGGTTAGACCGTAACGCACGGCCGTGATCCCGAACAACGCCAACCCCTCCAGCAGCAGCGCCCAGACTTCACTATATGATGTTGCCTTCAGAATGCGGGCGGTCTGCGCCAATACTCTGTCTGCCTTTGGTGCCTGCATGGCGCCCCCCCCCCGTCAGCCGGCCAAGTTTGAGCGGTGAGGCATCCGCTGTCCAGTCCCAAGCACCGCCCCCCCCCGGCGTCGGCGCCATCGCCACACGGTTTTTTTTCGTGCATCACACCGTCGGCGAAACCGTAATTCGCCCCGCCACCCTTGAAACATGGCCCTGCATGGGCAATGTGTCACCCAACCCGCAAGGAGAAAGAGCCATGGCGTTGCCCGTAAAAGACCAGCTTAAGTATTGGGGCATCGCGTCGGTGGTGTTCCTGGTGGTGCTTTGGGCCATGGGCAACGTGCTGCTTCCCTTTATTCTGGGCAGTGCCATCGCCTATTTTCTTGACCCTGTTGCTGACCGCCTTGAGAAAATGGGCCTGACGCGTGCCATGGCCACTGCGGTGATCACCGTGATCGCGCTGTTGATGTTCGTGATTATGGCGCTTCTCGTGGTTCCGACGCTGGTCGCCCAAGCGATCAACCTGTTCGAAATCGCGCCCGATCTGACCCGCCGTTTCAGCGCTTTCGTGATCGAGCGGTTCCCCTCCTTGCTGGAGGAAGGCTCGACCTTGCAAACATCTCTCGATTCCGTGGGGCAGATCGTAAAGGACCGCGGCGGAGAGCTGCTCAATACCGCGCTCAGCTCGGCTGCGGGGATCATCAACATCATCATGTTGTTTGTCATCGTGCCTGTGGTGGCGGTGTATATGCTGCTGGATTGGGACCGTATGGTGGCGCAGGTGGACGCGCTGCTGCCGCGTGACCACGCGCCCGTGATCCGCAAACTGGCCGGTGACATCGACAAAACGCTTGCCTCGTTTATTCGCGGGATGGGCACGGTCTGTCTGGTGCTGGGGACGTATTATGCGATTGCGCTGATGCTGGTCGGGTTGCAATTCGGCCTTGTGGTCGGGTTCATCGCGGGGCTGGTCACGTTCATCCCCTACCTTGGCGCGCTGATCGGCGGAGCCTTGGCGGTCGGGCTCGCGTTGTTCCAGTTCTGGGGGGATTGGTTCTCGATCGGGTTGGTGGCAGGCGTGTTTGCCATCGGTCAGGTGATCGAGGGCAACGTGCTGACGCCCAAACTGGTGGGTAATTCGGTGGGTCTGCATCCTGTGTGGTTGATCCTGGCGCTGTCGGTGTTCGGGGCGCTGTTCGGATTTGTCGGCATGTTGGTCGCCGTACCCGTCGCCGCGTCACTGGGTGTGATCGCGCGCTTCGCGGTGGACAGCTACCGCGACAGCCTGCTGTATCGCGGCACGGATGCCGCGGATAAAGACGCGGGCTGATGGCTGTTCAACTGGGCCTTGACCTGCCGGTGCGCACCGCACACGGCCGCGATGACTTTCTGGTCGCCCCGTCCAACGCAATGGCCGTTGCCATGATCGAAAACTGGCGCAACTGGAGCGGTGCGAAACTGGTGCTGAGCGGGCCTGCGGGCGCGGGCAAAACCCACCTCACGCACGTCTGGGCGCAAGCGGCAGGCGCACGCATCATCGCCGCGCAATCCCTGCGCAAAGAAGACGTGCCCGCCCTCGCCACCAGCTGCGTCGCGGTAGAGGACGTCAACACCATCGCCACCGACCCAGCCGCGCAAACAGCACTTTTCCACCTGCACAACATGGTGCTGGCCGAAGGCCATTCGCTGCTGCTGACTGGAACGGGCGCTGTCGCGCATTGGGGGCTTAGCCTGCCCGATCTGGTCAGCCGCCTACAAGGCGCGTTGGAGGCCGGCATCGACGCCCCCGATGATGCGCTGTTGTCGGCGGTGCTTGTGAAACTGCTGGCCGACCGCCAGCTTATGCCGCCGCCTGACGTGATCCCCTATCTGCTCAAACGGATGGACCGTTCCTTCGGGGCGGCGCGTGATGTTGTGGCGGCCCTTGACCGCGCCAGCCTTGCTGCCAAGCGGCCCATCACCCGATCGCTGGCCGCGACAGTGCTGGACAATTAGGCCAAAGCTGCGCGATACTTGATCCTTCTTAAAATTGTTACATTCATGCTGGATAAGCACCCCGATGTCTGACGCCGATTTCCTCACCGCGCCGTTCGAGGCGCCCGTGGCCCTGCCCGATCTGGACCTGACTGGCCCGGACCGGTTCCAGAACCGCGAACTCAGCTGGCTGGGTTTTAACTGGCGCGTCGTCGAAGAGGCGCAGAACCCGCGTGTGCCATTGCTGGAGCGGTTGCGGTTCTTGTCCATCTCGGCCGACAATCTGGACGAATTCTATACCGTGCGCGTGGCGGGCCTGCGTGAATTGGCCCAAGCGGGCAACACCACCCCCGCCGCAGACGGGCTCACCCCCGCCGAGCAGTTGGTCCTGATCAACCAGAACGCCCGCGCCCTGATGCTGCGCCAACAAGAGGTCCTTGTTGATCTGCTGGCGGAAATGGACGCAGCGGACATCATGCTTGAGGGGCCGAATGACCTCAGCGCCGAAGACCTTGCAGCATTGGACGAGGTGTTTCTCAATCAGGTCTTTGCCGTTCTGTCGCCGCTGGCGATTGACCCTGCACACCCCTTCCCTTTCCTGCCCAACACAGGCTTCGCGCTGGCCGTGCAGATGGAGCGGACACGCGACAAGAAACCCCTGCAAGCCCTGCTGCCCATTCCCGCACAGATCGACCGCTTTGTGCGCCTGCCCGCGCCCGAAGGCTGCAAACGCTACCTTCCGCTCGAAGAGCTGCTGGTGCTGAAAATCCCCGACCTGTTCCCGGGCTACAAGCTCAAGACCCATTTCGAATTCCGTGTCCTGCGCGACAGCGATCTGGAGGTCGAGGACGAGGCCGAAGACCTGGTGCGCGAATTCGAGGTTGCCCTGAAGCGCCGCCGCCGTGGTGGCGTGGTGCGCATGACCCACTCGGCAGGGGCGCCGCCCAAACTGCTGCAGGCCATCATGGACGAGCTGGGGACAAAACCCCAAGACGTGATCGAGATCGACGGAATCATCGGCATTGACGATCTATCCCAATTGGTCAGCGATGACCGCCCCGATCTTTTGTGGCCCCAGTTCACCCCGCGTGTGCCCGAACGTGTCACCGACCACGACGGCGATATGTTCAAGGCGATCCGCTCAAAAGACATGCTGCTGCACCACCCGTATGAGACGTTCGACATGGTCGTGCGCTTTTTGCAGCAGGCCGCCCGCGACCCGCAGGTGGTGGCGATCAAACAAACCCTTTACCGCACCTCCCGCAACAGCCCGATTGTCGAAGCGCTCTGCGAGGCGGCAGAGGACGGCAAATCCGTCACCGCCTTGGTCGAGCTGAAAGCGCGGTTTGACGAGGCCGCCAACATCCGCCAAAGCCGCAGGCTGGAGCGGTCGGGCGCGCATGTGGTTTACGGCTTTATTGATCTGAAAACACACGCAAAAATCAGCACCGTTGTGCGCCGTGAGGGCGACGAGCTGGTCACATACACCCATTACGGCACGGGCAATTACCATCCCATCACCGCGCGCATCTATACCGATCTGTCGCTGTTTACCTGCGACAAAAAGCTGGGGCGCGACGCGACCAAAGTGTTCAACTACCTGTCGGGCTATGCCATGCCCGCGCATCTGGACAATCTGGCGATCTCGCCCACCACGCTGAAACCCCGCCTGCTGGAAATGATCGCCGCCGAGGCCGCCCATGCACAGGCGGGCAAACCCGCGGTGATCTGGGCCAAAATGAACAGCCTTGTGGACGACGAGGTCATCGACGCGCTGTACGCCGCCTCGAACGCCGGCGTGCAAATCTCGCTGGTCATTCGCGGCATCTGTGCGCTGCGGCCGGGCATCGAAGGCCTGTCGGAAAACATCCGCGTAAAGTCCATCGTTGGGCGTTTTCTAGAGCACAGCCGCATCGTCTGCGTGGGCAACGGCTACGGCCTGCCGCACAAAAAATCGCGGGTATTCATCTCATCCGCCGACTGGATGGGCCGCAACCTCAACCGCAGGGTTGAGACTTTGGTCGAGATCAGCAACCCAACCGTGAAGGCACAAATCACCAGCCAGATCATGGCCGCCAATCTGGCCGACATCGCGCAAAGCTGGGTCATGGCGCCTGACGGCACCTTCACACGCCCGCCCCTGCCAGAAGGGCAATTCGCCTTTAGCTGCCATCGGTTTTTCATGGAAAACCCCTCGCTCTCCGGGCGCGGCTCTGCGGGGGCGTCAGACGTTCCGAAACTGACCCATACCGACGACTAACATACCGCCTGTGCCGCGATTGGCTCAGCCCTGCACAGTGCGGCACAAAAAGCATGAGGACGGCGCAGGCCGGCCTCTCCGGCAGGTCACGTCCGGTTAACGATTGACGGGGCGCGGGGGATGGGCCAACGTGCAGACCACTTACCGCCGCATCTGTCGGAGCGCGCATGGCTGATCTCACCTCCCCTCTTCCTGTCCCCGAAACCGGCGTTGCCGATCTGGGGCTGTTCGGAAAGCCCCTGTTTGAGGATCCGGGCGCACGGGCGCTGCGCCGCGTGGGGGTTGTCGATGTCGGCTCCAACTCGGTACGGATGGTGGTATTTGACGGCGCGGCACGCTCGCCTGCGTATTTCTACAACGAAAAGATCATGTGCGCCTTGGGCGCGGGCATGGCCGACACGGGCCATCTGTCGCCCGAGGGCCGCGTGCGTGCGCTTTCTGCGATGCGGCGCTTTGCAAAGCTCGCCGAAGGGATGGGCCTGTCCGAGCTGACGGCCGTGGCCACCGCCGCCGTGCGCGACGCCACCGACGGGCGGGATTTCTGCGAAGAGGTGAAGGCCGAGACGGGCATCAAAATCTGGGTCATCGACGGCGAGGAAGAGGCGCGGCTGTCGGCGCAGGGCGTGTTGCTCGGCTGGCCGGGCGCTTACGGTCTGGTCTGCGATATCGGCGGCTCCTCGATGGAGCTGGCCGAGATCAGCGGCGGGCGCGTCGGCAAACGCGTGACCTCGAACCTTGGGCCGCTGAAACTGCGCGACATCAAAGGCGGCGCCAAGGCGCGCAACCCGCACATCAAAGACGTCATGCACAAGCTGGCCGACAAAATGGGCAGCCAGCGCGACCGCTTGTTCCTTGTCGGCGGCTCGTGGCGGGCGATTGCGCGGATCGACATGATCCGCCGCGGCTATCCGCTGCATGTGCTGCATGAATATCGCATGACCCGCGCCTCCGTGCGCGAAACGGTCGAGTATATTCGCCAATCCGACATGGAGGAGTTGCGCAATATCGCGGGCGTCTCCTCGGCCCGTGCGGCCCTTGTACCTTACGCCTGCGAAGTCCTCAGCCGCTTGGTCAAGACCTTCAAGCCCAAAGACATCGCCGTCTCAAGTTATGGCATCCGCGAAGGCATGCTGTATGAACAGATGCCCCAACGCCTGCGCGACCGCGATCCGCTGATCGAGGCCTGCCGCTTTGCCGAAGCCAAAGACGCCCGCAGCCCGGGCTTTGGCCGTGCGCTTTATAACTTCATCCTGCCGATCTATAAATCCGCCCCCGCCCCGCGCCTGCGCCTGATCAAGGCGGCGTGTCTGCTGCATGACGTCAGCTGGCGCGCCCATCCCGACTACCGCGCCGAAGTCTGTTTCGACAACGCCACCCGCGCCAATCTGGGCGGGCTGAAACATTCCGAGCGTATTTTTATGGGGCTCGCCCTGATGCACCGCTATTCTAACAAAAGCGAAAATGCACGGTTTGCGGATCTGTTTGACATGGTGGACGAGCAGACCCGCAGGGAGGCCGAAATTCTGGGCAAGGCCATGCGCTTTGGCGCGATGCTGTGGATGGACAAAGTAAACGAGCTGGGCGAGATGCGCTGGTTCCCCAAGAAAAAAGAGCTCCACCTGCGGCTGAGCGCGGATATGATGCCGCTGTTCGGCGAAGTGGCCGAGGCGCGGTTTACCTCACTGGCCTCGTCACTGGGCGCACAGGCGATTGTGAAGACCGCAAAACGCTAAAGCTCGATTTGCGGGGCCTCTGGCTTGGGCGTGAATTCGGGCGCGTCAGGTTTGCGGCGGATGATGATGTCGCCGTTGGGCAGGACCTCGGGCGCGTCATAGGCGCTCCAGTCCTCGACCTCTTCCAGAACGGTGCGTAGCTTCGGCCCCATCTGCGCCATGAAATCCTGCAAGGCGGGGCCTGCGTCCTCCAGCAGTTCGGCCATGTCATCCAAGGCGGGTGCCATCTCTTGCATCAGCCCTTCGAAAAACAACTGCGCACCGCGCTCCATCAAAGACGGCTCTTCCTCTGCAAAAGCGGGAGAAGCGAGCAAAGCGGCGACAAGCGGGGCGGCGATAATTTGTTTCATGGAACACAATATAGGGGCGGTCGGGCCATTCGCCAAATCCTATAGGTCGATGTCCACCGTCACGGGGAAATGATCGGAGGCTGTAACAAGTGCGTCGCGCAGCGCAGGATTGCGCCAACAGTCAGGGTCATCCAACGGATGCCAGATGCGCCAGCGCGGGTTGCGGGCCCGCAAATCGGGGCAGACCATGATATAGTCCAGCAGCGCCTGCAAGAACCGCTTTTCCTGCCTGATCCAGAACCGCGAGGTCGTGGGCGTGGCCCCGATCCGCTGCGACAACGCACGCGCGGCGTGCGGATCATAGAGAGGATGCGCGCCCTGTGTCCCCAGCACAATCTCGACGCTGGAGCGGCCAAAGAGGTCCTCGAACACGTCCAGCCCGGGACCATCGTTGAGGTCCCCCATCACCATCAGCGGCACCCCGTCGGCCAGGTGCGCATCCACCCTTGCCCGCAACCAAATCGCTTGGGCCAGCTGCTTGCGGCGGTTGGCGATGGCGATCTGCATGGCGTGGGCATCATCCCGCGCACCGTGCGGCGCTTTGGATTTCAGATGTGCGCCGATCATCCGGAATGCGGTGCCCGAGACGGATGTCACTGCCAGTTCCAGCGGCGGCTTCGAGAAGACGACGCTGTCGCGGGTGGCGTCGATGTCCAGATCAATGCTCAGCACCCCGTCGAAACGCGGCGCACCTGTGGCGCCTTCGGGGCCTGTGGGCACGCCTTGGGGGTCATGGGTGGCGGTCAGCACATCAGGGTCATAAAGCAGGGCGATTTCCTGCTGGGTATTGTTGGCAAAGCCCATCACGGCCTTGCGGGCGCGCAGATCAAAACGGGCGGCAAAATGCTCAAGTGCGGCGGTGCCGTCGTGTTTTGCGCCTGAATCCGGTGCCTCGACCACCATCACGGCGTCCGCGTCCATAGCGCGGAACACATGGCCCACGGCGGCGGTCTGCTGTGCGCGGGTCACATCGCGCCGCGAGGACCACGCATCGTCGTTGTGCAGCGCGTCATTGTCGTCGAACAGCCCCGAAAACCACTCCACATTATAGGTCGCAATCCGCATCACGCCGCCTTGCCCGAGATCGTCTCCCATGCGCGGTTGATGTCGATCATCCGCTTTTCCGCCATGCGGATCGCTTCTTCGGGCAGGCCTCGGGCCTTTAGCCCGTCGGGATGGTTGGCGCGGACCAACGCCCGCCATGCGGCGCGCGCCTCCTCTTGCGTGGCATTGGGCGCAATGCCCAGCACCGTATGCGGCAGGGGTGATGAATTGGGCACGAAACGCGCGCGCAGCGCCTCGAACGCGCCGTGGGGCAGCGCGAAGATGTCGGCGACTTTTTCGAGAAACGCATTTTCGTTGGGATGGTAGACGCCATCGGCCATGGCGATGTGGAACAGCCCTTCCATCAGGTCGATCAGGATGGGCGCATCCTCGCCGAACATGTTTTTGATCCGGCGGGCGTAGTCGTCAAAGCCTGCCACATCCGTGCGCGCAAGGTTGAAGACTTTTGCAGCCCCTTGGGCATCATCATCACCGATGCGGAACACTTCGCGGAAGGCCATCACCTCGTCGCGGGTCACATGGCCGTCGGCCTTCGCCATTTTGGCACCCAGCGCAATCACCGCAATGGTAAACGCGACTGATCGTTCGGGCGGCGTGCGCAGCTTGTCGAACACAGCGCCCAAGCCCTCGCCTGCGGCGAGCGAGGCCAAGGCCTCGGATATGCGTTTCCAGATCGACATGGGACGTACCCTACCCCGCGTTGCGTGTCTTGTCAGGGGGTGCCGATGGTCCGTGTCATCAAGATGAGGTCATGCCACCGCCCTGCCTTGGTCCCTACCTGTGGCAAATGGCCGGTCTTTGCAAACCCCAAACGGCTGTGAAAGGCGACAGCGGCGGGATTTTCGCTGCCGATGCCTGCGACCATCACGTGAATGCCTTGGCTGTGGGCCGTGGCAATGGCCGCCTCCATCAAGGCGCGCCCTGTGCCGCGACCGTGTTGCGCGGTGATGATGCTATGCTCGGCTGTGTGGGCGTAGCCCGGGCCTGCGCGGAAGGGCCCCCATGTGACAAACCCCAGGCAAGTGTTGTCCTGTTCGGCCACTAAAAACGCATCGGGCCGCGCCGACAGCAATGCCGCCATATCTGCGTCGGTCTTAAGCGCGGTGGTAAAGGTCGCCGTTGTGTCACGGATCATTGCGTTCCAAAGCGCCTTGACGACCTCCAGATCGGCGGCGGTGGCCGCACGGATCAACACAAGGTAACGTTACCTGATGGCGTGCGCATCTGAACGCTCAATTTCGCATCCCCAACAGCAAAGGTGATCCGCCGATCAGCGAGGAGCGGAGCGAGGAGCGCCCCCAGCGCCGCCCCTTGCGGGTGGCGCACCTCCAGCCCTGTTATCGCGCATCCCGCTTGCGTCAATCGTGGCGCTGGATGCGCGTCACCGATCCACTGGATCAGCGCGGGCACGCAATTATCAAACGGCAAAACCCCGTCCGCAGGCACCGCCATCCGCCACCGCAAATCACCACGCTGCAAATCCACAGGCATCCCAAACCCGTCCGGCAATGCCGCCAGCGTTGCATCCAGGTCATCACAACGACAGATCCAGTTGGTCAGACGCGGCCCGCCTGAAAAACGGTCCAGATCGAACCAGCGGGGCCGATCTGGCGTGGGCGCCGCGGGATTGACCGCAATCGCCTCTAGGTAAAGGTCATCCTCCAACCCCAACAGCGTGTTGTGGGTGTGGAAGACATCATGCTCCCCGCCCTGCTGCAAGGACACGCCCAACGCGCCCTCCACATGGGCCGTTGCCACCGCGAGCGTCTCTCCCGCGATGGCGATGTGATCGAAGGCGATCATGTGCGTGTGGCGCGGATCAGTTTCAGGATATCCTGCGCCGCATCAGGGATGTTCGTTCCCGGACCAAAGATCGCTTTGACACCAGCGTCATAGAGGAACTGATAGTCCTGCTGCGGAATCACGCCGCCACAGATTACCAGAATGTCCTCGGCCCCTGCGTCCTTCAGCGCCTTGACCAGCTGCGGCGCAAGCGTCTTGTGACCCGCCGCCTGAGAGCTGATGCCGATGACATGCACATCGTTGTCTACCGCGTCTTGGGCGGCCTCGGCAGGGGTCTGGAACAACGGCCCCACATCCACGTCAAAGCCGATGTCGGCAAAGGCGGTGGCGATGACCTTGGCACCACGGTCGTGGCCGTCTTGCCCCATCTTGACCACCAACATACGCGGGCGGCGGCCTTCGGCCTCGGCAAAATCTTCGACCGACTTCTGGATCGCGGCAAAGCCCGCATCGCCTTCATAGGCCGCGCCATATACGCCTGCCAACGTCTTGACCTCGGCGCGGTGGCGGCCGAATTCTTCTTCCATGGCCATGCTGATCTCTCCTACGGTGGCGCGGGCGCGGGCGGCCTCAACGGCGGCCTCCAACAGGTTTCCACCCTCGCGGGCGCGGCGCGACAGCTCGTGCAGCGCGTGTTCTACGTCTGCGGTATTGCGACTGGCGCGGATGCTTTCGAGACGCTTGATCTGGCTGTCGCGCACGGCGACGTTGTCCACGTCAAGGATGTCGATCTCGTCCTCTTTTTCACGGCGGTATTTGTTTACACCGACGATCACATCCGTCCCACGGTCCTGACCCGCCTGACGCTGTGCGGCAGCCTCCTCGATCCGCAGCTTGGGCATACCGCTGGCCACAGCCTTGGTCATGCCACCCATTTCCTCGACCTCCTCGATCAGCTTCCACGCGGCCTCGGCCATGTCATGGGTCAGCTTCTCGACGTAGTAGCTGCCTGCCAGCGGATCGACCACGTTGGTCACGCCTGTCTCTTCTTGCAGGATAAGCTGGGTGTTGCGGGCGATGCGGCTGGAATTTTCGGTCGGCAGGGCAATCGCCTCGTCCAGAGCGTTTGTGTGTAGCGACTGCGTGCCGCCCAAGACCGCCGACATCGCCTCGTATGCCGTGCGGATCACGTTGTTATAGGGGTCTTGCTCTTGCAGGCTGACGCCCGATGTTTGGCAGTGGGTGCGCAGCATCGAGGACTTGGGGTTCTTCGGCTCGAACTCCGCCATGATGCGCGACCACAACAGACGCGCGGCCCGCAGCTTGGCCGCCTCCATGAAGAAGTTCATGCCGATGCAGAAGAAAAACGACAGACGCGGCGCGAATTTATCCACGTCCATGCCTGCGGCAATCGCGGTGCGCACGTATTCGCGGCCATCCGCAAGGGTAAAGGCCAGCTCCTGCACAAGGTTCGCGCCCGCCTCTTGCATGTGGTAGCCCGAGATCGAGATGGAGTTGAATTTCGGCATCTCGTTGGCGGTATATTCGATGATATCCGCGATGATCTTCATCGAAGGCTCTGGCGGGTAGATATAGGTGTTGCGCACCATGAATTCTTTGAGGATGTCATTCTGGATCGTGCCCGACAGCACGGCACGCGAATGGCCCTGTTCTTCGCCCGCGACGATGAAGTTCGCAAGAATAGGGATGACTGCGCCGTTCATCGTCATGGATACGCTGACCTTGTCCAGCGGGATACCGTCAAAGAGGATTTTCATATCCTCGACGCTATCAATGGCAACGCCCGCCTTGCCGACATCGCCCTCAACCCGCGGGTGGTCGCTGTCATAGCCGCGGTGCGTGGCCAGATCGAACGCGACCGAAACACCCTGCTGCCCTGCTGCCAACGCACGGCGGTAAAAGGCGTTTGATTCCTCAGCCGTTGAAAAGCCAGCATATTGGCGGATCGTCCACGGGCGGCCCGCGTACATCGTGGCCTTCACACCGCGTGTGTACGGCCCTTCGCCCGGAATGCCGCCCAGATGGTTCACGCCGTCCAGATCATCGGCGGTATAAAGCGGGGCGACGTCGATGCCTTCCAGCGTCTTCCACGTCAGATCATCCAGCGGGCGGCCACGCAGTTCCGCTTCAGCCAGTTTGCGCCAGTCGTCCTTGGAGGCTTGGGGGGTCTTCTTGGTCATGGAGCTGTCCTTTTATCGATGATCCCGCTGGCAGGCTTTGGCCTGCTCTTGTGCGGGAAGTGTCCTGTGTCAGTGTCGCAAGCCCATCCGCACCAGCGGTGAGCCACATCATATCGTCGGCGTAAGCTTCGCGCAGGATTGCCGCCTGCGCGGGCGTAAACGGGTTCCACCGCCCGTCCTGTTGGGCCAGATTTTCGGGCCAATCGGCATCGGGGATACCGTTTTCGATCAGTTTCTCGCGCAGCATACGCGCATCGGGCGAGCGGTTGAGCCACGCGCTCGCGTGGGCACGCGGCGCGACCCGTTCCGTCATCTGCGCGAGCATCTTATCCGCCTGCCCTGCGAATTGTTCAAACGGCATGATCTTTATCTCTGCGCCTGGCAGGGCGCAGGACATATCCGTGATCACATCGCGCCATGTGCGCGGCGCGTTTGCAAACGCCTCGATCCGCGCAGGTTCTGGCACCGCATGGCCCCGCCCCACGCCGTAAGCCACCACAGAAGACCACCACAGATCAAGCGAGCGTATGGTCATCACAACGCGGCTGATCCGCCCCTCAAACGCGGCATCAAGGCGGGCCATCCGCTCGCCGATCGCGGGATACAGCGTGGCGGCCCGCAAACAGGCGCGGGGCGCGCCGATCATGTTCTCCTCGGAAACGAGCAACCGAGCGGCACCTGCGCGCTGCGCTTGGGCCGAGTGCATCCGCACCCGCCCCATCGCCCTGCGCTGCAAGTTGCGCCCGTTGAGCATACGCGGCTTGGCAAACAGCCCCTCCATCACGCCACGGCGCAGCATCTGCGGCTCCCACAGGGCTGTGCCGTCTTGCATCATCTCTGCACGGTTGCCGCGCAGATAGTGCTGGAAACTGGTTGAACCGGTGCGATGTGCGCCCACATGAAGAATAATATCCATAAGCCTAAAGATGCCTTTGTGCCAAAGGGCCGCACGGGGCAGCCGCGTGAGAGATGTGGCGGCAGTCATGCGGCACAACCTCTTGCGGCGGGCTTAATGATAAAAATGGCGCGATGAGGCGTCGCAATCGCGGGCATGCCCCCTATATTGAGGTTAAAGGGGACAGGTATGAAATCGATCTTAAGTGCTGTTTTTGTTGCGCTATTTGCAACATCCGTGCAGGCAGACTCGCACATCTCACCCGATGAAAATTTGGTGGTCTTACAGGCCGTTGAAGCGGATTTGAGCGAATTTAAATGGAAAAACCGCCCCGTCGTGGTCTTTGCCGACAGCGCAGATGACCCTGCGTTTATCGAACAAATGCAACTGCTTGAGGCCCGCGCCGCCGCATTGGCCGAGCGTGACGTGGTGGTGATCGTCGACACAGACCCCGCCGCGCGCAGCGCCATCCGTCTGGCCATGCGACCACGGGGGTTCATGCTGACGCTGGTGGGCAAAGACGGGCGGCTCAAGCTGCGCAAACCCTTCCCGTGGGACGTGCGTGAAATCACCCGCAGCATCGACAAAATGCCCATGCGCCAACGGGAAATTCGCGAAGACAAGGAAAGCGCCAACGACAGGTGAAGGCCACCGCCTTCATTGCATATTAGCCGCTTTGCCCCTATATTGCAGGTATGAGACAAGGAGTGTTCCCATGAGTACGCCAAAATCACCGCGCCCCGTCCTTGGCCAACGCGGCCCGCGCCCCGGATACTGACAGATGCGCTGACAGTGCCGCGATTGCGCTGTTGCCATCCTCAAACGCCTGTTTTTTCAACGAGATATAGTCAGTATAGACTGCTTGGCGCAGCTTTTGCGGCGCAGCCTTCAGCGCATCCGAGCGTAGGTCTTCGATGATCGCATCAATCGCAAACACCTGATTGTAATAGCGTGTGATTGGCTGAATCACCGGTTCTGGCAGAATGTGGATTTCGGGCAGAACGGCCATAAAAATTGTGTCGTTCCGCTCTGACGGGATAAACGGTATATAGGTCGCATCGTCGGCCATTTTTGTGCTCACCCTGTCCCAGACATCATCCAGATCGAAAAACGCCAGCGCATCGCGGTAATGCGTGATTTCAGCCAGCAAAGCCGTCGCCATGTCGTTCTGTTTCTCTTGGCGGCGGCGGTCATCGGCGCGGCGGTCGCGCCAACTGGACACGAACCAGCCCAGCACATTGACCATCGCCGCAATCGCTGCGGCGATGATGACCGGACCTATCCACGCGCCTGCGTCCATGCTGCGTTATTCGAACTCCATGATCACATCATCAACGGCCAGACTGTCGCCTGCGCCCGCGTTGATCTTGGTCACTGTGCCCTTCTTCTCGGCGCGCAGGATGTTCTCCATCTTCATCGCCTCGATGGTACACAAGGCCTGGCCCTCTTGCACTTCGTCGCCCACGGCAACATCCAGTTTCACCACCAGACCCGGCATCGGGCAGAGCAGCAGCTTGGATGTGTCCGGCGGCACTTTGACAGGCATCTTGCGGGCCATTTCGGCCTGAAGCGGCGTGCGCACATGGACCTTCAGGTCCGCGCCACGGGTGCGGATGCGGAACCCGCCCGAGATTTTGCCGACTTTCAGCACCAAAGGCGCATCCGTCACTGTCATCTGCGCCAGCTGGTCCCCCGGCGTCCAGTCACCCGCAACGCGCAGGGTTTCGCCGCCTTCAAACGTCACGTTCGCGCCGTCATGATCGGCGGCGATGGTCACATCAAAGCTGTGATCCTGCAGTGCGACATTCCATTGCTGGCCGACTTTACGTTCGTGATTGTCCATACGGCCCGACACGCGGGCACGGCGGATTTCGGCAACGCGGTGCATGGCGGCGGTGGCGGCGGCGATGCGCTTCAGCTCACCCTCCTCCAGTGTCACGCCCTCGAACCCGTCGGGGTATTCTTCTTCGATAAACGCGGTAGTCATGTCACCGCTGACGAATTTGGGGTGGTCCATCACGGCGCTGAGGAACGGCAGGTTGTGGCCGATGCCTTCCACCTCGAAACTGTCGAGGGCCACGCGCATCCGCTCAATCGCCTGCGCCCGCGTTGGCGCCCAAGTACACAGCTTTGCGATCATCGGATCGTAGTACATGCTGATCTCGCCGCCCTCATAGACGCCGGTATCATTGCGCACTGCCGTCTCGCCTGCGGGGGCGTTATCCTGCCATTTGCCATTGTCCAGCAACGGGCCGGCGGCCACTTCTTGCGGCGGGCGATAGCGGGTCAAACGGCCGATGGAAGGCAGGAAGCCGCGATACGGATCCTCGGCATAGAGACGGTTTTCGATCGACCAGCCGTTGATCTGCACGTCCGACTGTTTGATCGTCAGCTCTTCACCATTGGCGACGCGGATCATCTGCTCAACCAGATCGACACCGGTGATCAGCTCGGTCACGGGGTGTTCCACCTGCAGGCGTGTGTTCATCTCGAGGAAGTAGAAGTTCTTGTCCCCGTCGACGATGAATTCCACGGTGCCCGCCGATGTGTAGCCCACGGCCTGCGCCAGCGCGACCGACTGTTCGCCCATCGCCTTGCGCGTGGCTTCGTCCAGAAACGGGCTGGGCGCTTCTTCGACAACCTTCTGGTTGCGGCGCTGGATCGAGCATTCACGCTCGTTCAGATAAATCCCGTTGCCATGCGCATCGCAGAGCACTTGGATCTCGATGTGGCGCGGCTGGGTCACGAATTTTTCGATAAAGATACGGTCGTCGCCGAATGAATTGGCCGCCTCGTTCTTGGAGGACTGGAACCCTTCGCGGGCTTCCTCATCGTTCCATGCGATGCGCATCCCCTTGCCGCCGCCACCAGCGGAAGCTTTAAGCATGACGGGATAGCCGACTTCATTAGAGATTTTCACGGCCTCATCCGCATCCGCGATCAGGCCCATGTAACCGGGAACCGTGCTCACGCCTGCTTCTTGGGCGATCTTCTTGGAGGTGATCTTGTCCCCCATCTTCTCAATCGCGCCTTTGGGGGGGCCGACGAAGGCCACGCCTGCCGCCTCAAGCGCCTCGGCGAATTTTGAGTTCTCGGAGAGGAAACCATAACCTGGGTGCACGGCCTGCGCGCCCGACTGTTTGATCGCATCCATCACTTTGTCGATGACGATATAGGACTGGTTGGCGGGCGGCGGGCCGATGTGGATCGCCTCGTCCGCCATTTGCACATGCAGCGCCTGTTTGTCGGCATCCGAATAGATCGCCACAGTTTGGATGCCCATTTTTCGGGCCGTCTTGATGACACGGCAGGCGATCTCGCCTCGGTTGGCGATCAGGATCTTATTGAACATTACATGAGCCCTTTTGAAGTATGAATGGGGGTAAGAAACGCAAAACACCTCCGCAGGCCAAAGGGCCGCGAAGGTGTCAGGTTGTTGGATTGAAAGCGCGTGGCGCTGTTAGTTACAGCGGACCAGTTCCGTGCGACAGGCAAGGACATTCGCCCCTGCGCCGATGGCGGCACCTTGTACGACACTGCCGTTAGTGAGCACCGCAGCGCCTGCGCCGATGGCCGCGCCACCCAGTGCCTGATCGCCAACGGTTTGCCCGCAGGCACCAAGTGTTCCAGCCACAAGAAGGGCCGCGCAAATTTTTCTGACTGCCATTTATCTACTTCCTTAAAAACGTTGCTTGCCTTCTCAACAAGAGAGGGCAGCAGTTGGTTCCCTCCCCCTGCAACAAAGCCGTCAAAAAACATGGGCAGCATGGCGGAGGGACATGCCTGCTGCCCACGAAGGGAAGAGGTATCGTTTCTAGATGCGGACCGCTTGGTGCGGTGCGCTGAGGCGACCGTGACCCACGCGCCTGCCTGCGAAAAGCGTGCAGTCACCGCACGGCGCATTTCGGCAAAGCTGTGCCCGGGATGATATGGCGTGCGCGACATCATGCTTATTCTTCGCCCACGATCTGCGGGAAAGCGGCGCGGGCGGCACGCATGTCGATCTTCAGCATCGCCTCGTAATCGGCGGGGTCGAACGGGTCGGTTGCGGGGATGACCTCGCGGCCAAAGAACCACGACAGGCGGCCCGCATCCAGATTGCCACGCTCGAACGGCTCCTCGCCAAAGTGTTCCCATAGCGCGGTAAAGAACGCCTCATCCGCGCGGCGGTCGGGGGCGCGGCGGTCGGGACGGCGTGCGCGCTCCGTGATCGGAGTGGCCCCTTTGGGGTTGGCGCGGCGCAATGTGAACTGGAAATCAGTGCCCGGCAGACGGCCCGGGAATCCGCGATGTTTGAGCATGTAATCTAGTGCCATGCTGCACCCCCTTTCGCGGTGGGGGTATCGGTCGCAGAGGTCAGGATGGGCGCGGACGCCCACCCTGTCTGTCGCTTATTTGTATTTGCCTGTGTACACGGGCTCTTGGCTGATCGGCTCTGGATCAACCACGACAAATTCTTCGACCTGCTGCTCGCGCGCACAGGCTGCAACGGCGACCAAAAGGCCGAATGTTGCCAAAAGTTTGATGCTCTTCGACATCTATATCTCCTGTCACTTGTTGTACGGGACGGTTTACAGAAACCTGCCATCTTTCCCGCAATAAATACGGGCCGCACAGATGTACCGCCCGCAGGCATGATACCCAAGTGAAGGAGGTCTGGATATGTGGATAAAACCGTGGATATTTTCTGTGACTCATTAGCCGCAGAAACGTGTTCACATGCGGGTCGCGCCGCAAGATGTTGTGTATGCATTAGAAATCATCCCACATGCAGGTATCGTTTTTCGGCTTGAAAGCCTCGAAATACTGGACCGCGTCAGGATCCGGCACGCCAAATTCGGTGATCCGGTCCATGAAAGAGATCACGATCTTGTCCCCCTCCAGCGCGTAATCGGTCATATATTTCAGCGCCACGTTTTGGCACAGATGCATCATGTCGGGGCCCGCCAGGTCAAAGTCGACGCTCTTGCCGATCTGCGGCGCGAGGAAGCGGAACCGCAGATATGTCGCGGTCTCCTGCGCGTCCACCAGCACTTCATGCAGCGTGACGGGCTGTCCCGACGGCACATCGGCTGCGGCCAACGGCGTAGCAAGCAGGGCAAGCGCAGCGAACACTTTCACGATGCCTGCACCCTCAAACACGCCGTTGTCGGCGTGGCTGATGGTGCAGCTGGAAGGGGACCAAACGCTCATGGTTGGCTTACAACGGAATATTGTCGTGTTTCTTCCACGGGCGCGTGGTCTTTTTGTTGCGCAGGCTGGCAAAGGCCCGTGCGATCCGTTTGCGCGTGCTGCGCGGCTGGATCACCTCGTCGATAAAGCCACGCTCGGCCGCGACAAAGGGGTTGGCAAAACGCTCTTCGTAGTCCGCGGCGTGCTGCGCGATTTTGTCGGCGTCGCCAAGGTCGGCGCGGTGGATAATCTCGGTCGCGCCCTTGGCACCCATCACGGCAATCTCGGACGTCGGCCACGCGTAGTTGAAATCCGAGCGCAGGTGCTTGGACGCCATCACAACATAGGCACCGCCGTAGGCTTTGCGCGTGATCACGGTGACCATCGGCACGGTCGCCTCGCCATAAGCAAACAGCAGCTTCGCGCCGTGTTTAATCACGCCGCCATATTCCTGCGAGGTGCCGGGCAAGAAGCCGGGGACGTCGATCAGTGTGAGGATCGGGATCTCGAACGCATCGCAGAAACGCACAAACCGCGCCGCCTTGCGTGCGCTGTCGATGTCCAGCACACCCGCCAGCACCATCGGCTGGTTCGCGACCACACCCACGGTGCGGCCTTCGATGCGGATAAAGCCTGTGACGATGTTCTTGGCGAACTCTTCCTGGATCTCGTAGAAGTCACCCTCGTCGGCCAGTTTGAGGATCAATTCCTTCATATCATAGGGCGTGTTGGCGTTTTCCGGCACCAACGTGTCCAGCGATGCCTCGATGCGGTCCGGCTCGTCGAAAAACGGGCGGACGGGGGGCTTTTCGAGGTTGTTGGAGGGCAGGAAATCGACCAGACGGCGGACCTCGGCCAGCGCCTCGACATCATTTTCGAACGCCGCATCGGCGACAGAGGACTTCTTGGTGTGGGTGCTTGCGCCGCCCAGTTCCTCGGCTGTGACCTGTTCGTTGGTCACGGTTTTCACCACGTCAGGGCCGGTGACAAACATGTAAGAGCTGTCTTTGACCATGAAGATAAAGTCGGTCATCGCAGGCGAATAGACTGCACCGCCAGCACATGGCCCCATGATCACGCTGATCTGTGGCACAACGCCCGAGGCTTCGATATTGCGCTGGAAGACTTCGCCATAGCCCGCAAGGCTGTCGACGCCTTCCTGAATACGCGCCCCGCCCGAGTCGTTGATGCCGATGATGGGCGCGCCGTTTTGCACGGCCATGTCCATGATCTTGCAAATCTTCTTTGCGTGGGTTTCGGAGACCGAACCGCCCAGAACAGTAAAGTCCTGCGCAAAGACATAGACCAGACGCCCGTTGATCGTGCCCCAGCCCGTAACCACGCCGTCGCCTGCGGGCTTTTGCTGCTCCATCCCGAAGTCGGTGCAACGGTGCGTCACGAACATGTCGAATTCTTCGAACGAACCTTCGTCGAGCAGCAGATGCACCCGCTCGCGTGCGGTCAGTTTGCCGCGACCGTGCTGCGCGTCGATGCGCTTTTGGCCCCCACCAAGGCGCGCGCCAGCGCGGCGGTCATCAAGCTGTTGCAGAATATCTTTCATGGCGGGCTCCTCCCATAGGACTGTTACAGCTGTGTGTAGCCGAGCTGTGGTCAGAGACAAAGGTTGATTTAGCAAATTTGCAAATACTTTTCAACAGACGCAAAGTTAATTGCAAATAAGCTAATTTATTTATTTCGCAGCCGCCTGTCGACAATACCGCAGCCCCGTCCTAGGTTGCGTGAAATGGAACAGATGAGACAGGACCTCCGCCCCGTTCAACTTGGCGATCGCAGGTCACCCCCGCATATTTTAACGCTTATCCTGCTTGCTGGCATGTCGGCCTGCGTGATGAACATGTTCTTGCCCAGCCTGCCCGCCATGTCCGCCTATTTCGAGACAGAGTATGCGGTGATGCAGCTTTCGGTGGCAATTTATCTGGCTTTCTCTGCCATTTTGCAAATTTTCATCGGGCCGTTGTCGGACAAAGTCGGGCGCAGGCCCGTGATCTTGTGGGGGCTTTTGATTTTCCTTGCTGCCACGCTGGGCTGTATCTATGCGCCGACGATTGAGGTGTTCTTGACCTTTCGCATGGCCCAAGCCGCCATTGCCACCGCTATGGTGCTCAGCCGTGCCGCTGTGCGCGATATGTACAGTCAGGATCAGGCGGCCTCGATGATCGGGTATGTGACGATGGGCATGGCCGTGGTGCCGATGATCAGCCCCGCCATCGGCGGCTTTCTGGACGAGCTGTTTGGCTGGCAGGCCGTGTTCTGGGGGTTCTTTGCGCTGGGGGCCGCTGTGCTGGCGCTTGCCTACTTTGATATGGGCGAGACGGCCGTGGTTTCGGAAAAATCCCTGACCGCGCAATTCGCGGAATACCCCGAGCTTTTGCGCTCCCCGCGCTTTTGGGGATACGCGCTGGCCGCCGGCTTCAGCTCGGGCGCGTTCTTTGCCTATCTGGGCGGCGCGCCGTTTGTCGGCCAAGTCGTCTTCGGCATGTCGCCCGCGACGCTGGGCCTGTTCTTTGGTGCGCCTGCCATTGGTTATTTTGTCGGCAACTTCCTGACGGGACGCTATGCGCGCACCTATGGCGTGAACCGCATGGTGCTATGGGGATGTCTGGCCAATGCGCTGGGTGGGGTGATCTCGCTTTTGATATTCGAGGTGGGGCTGGGCACGCCGGTCAGTTTCTTCGGAATGATGACGATGGTGGGCCTTGGCAACGGGCTGTGCATTCCCAATGCTACGGCGGGAATGCTGTCGGTGCGGCCCCATCTGGCGGGCACGGCATCGGGCCTTGGCGGTACGATCATGATCGGCGGCGGCGCGGGCCTTAGCGCGTGGGTGGGCGTATTGCTCACGCCTGAAACGGGGGCCTTCCCGCTGCTATGGATGATGCTGGTCACTGCATTGCTGGGCCTTGTGTCGATCCTGATGGTCATGCGCCGCGAGCGGCAGTTGGCGGGCCGCTAGGTCAGACTTGCACGGCCGAGTTTGCAAAGTTACTTCTGTCGTGACAAGCAGCTTTGCAAAGGGGCGTGACCCATGGCCATTCAGAAACTCTATGCCGGAGCAAAGCTGCGCGAACAGCGGCTGCGCCTTGACCTGACGCAAAAGGATTTCGCCGCACGGCTGGGCGTGTCCCTGCCCTATCTCAACCAGATGGAAAACAACAACCGCCCCGTCTCGACCACGGTCGTGCTGGCGCTTGCATCCGAATTCGGCATGGACGTGACGGAACTGAGCGCGGGCGACAGCGAACGGTTGGTCAGCGACATGCAAGAGGTGCTGGCCGATCCGCTATTCGGGGGCGAGCTGCCGCCGCTGGCCGATGTGCGGCTGACCGCCTCGAATGCGCCCGGTTTTGCGCGGGCGTTTATCGCATTGCATCAGAACTACCGCCAAGCGCATGAACGCCTTGCCTCGCTGGACGAAGCATTGGGCCGCGAGGATGCCCGCGCCACGCCCAGCCCGTGGGAAGAGGTGCGCGATTTCTTCCACTATTGCGACAACTACATCGACGCTGTGGACCGCGCCGCCGAACATTTCGCCGCCCGCGCCGAGACCCCCGCCGATATCCGTGCTGTAGCGCTGGAAGCACTTGCCCAAAGCGGTTTGGAGGTGCGCTTTGTCGATATGGATGCCCTGCGCTTTGTGGATCACAGCCGTGGCACGCTGGACATCTCCGCCCGTGCGCAGGACGAAACCCAGACCTTCCAACTGCTGCTCCAAGTAGCGCTCCGCCAGCACGACACGCTGCTGGAGGCCACGCTGGACTTTGCCCGCTTCAGCTCGGAAGCCGCGCGCGACATCGCCAAGCTGGGGTTGGCCAACTACTTTGCCGGTGCCGCCCTGCTGCCTTACCGCGATTTTCACGCGCAGGCGCAGGAATGCCGCTATGATCTGGAGGTTCTGTCCCATCACTTCGGCGCGTCCATCGAACAGATCGCCCACCGCCTGTCGACCCTGCAACGCCCCGGCGCCAAAGGGCTGCCGTTTTTCTTTGTCCGCGTCGATCAGGCGGGCACGATCACGAAACGCCACTCGGCCACGCGGCTGCAATTTGCGCGCTTTGGCGGAGCCTGCCCTTTGTGGAATGTGCACCGCGCCTTCGAAACGCCGGGTCAGTTTCTGCGCCAATTGGCTGAAACGCCCGACGGTGTACGCTATATCTCGATCGCCCGCGACATCTCGAAATCAGGCGGGCGATTTGGCGCGCCTGTGCGCCGCTTTGCCATCGCCTTGGGCTGTGAGGTGCGTCATGCGGGGCAGCTGGTCTATGCCGACGGGCTGGACCTGACACGTGCGCCCGCGTTCGAGCCTATCGGGATTTCATGCCGCATTTGCACGCGCAAGGACTGTCACCAGCGCTCTGTCCCGCCGCTGGAGCGGAACCTGACGGTTGATCCCGACCGCCGCGATGTGCTGCCCTATAGCGTGGATTAACGCCGCGAGGCGCGCCAGCCCGCCGCCTGTGCCGCGGCAGCCGAGCAGAACCACCGCTCGCCCTTGGCCTCGTTAATGCCGGTGCGTTCATAGAATGACTGGCCCGGTTGGTGAAAAATCCTTTTTCCATCCGCGCTGATGTTGCCCTTGATGGCGCAGGCACGGTCGGGTGGGATGCGGCCCTTGGCGCGGGTTGCGCGGTGCTGGGCAGGGGTTTGCAGGCGCACGGCGTGCAATCCGCGATCAACCTTTGCGGCGTCTGCCTCGATCTGCACATAATCCGCGCCGTATTTCACATAGGCAAAGGCCAGCCCTTCGCGCACCAGCCACGCGCCGACGTCTTCGCCCAGCGCCGTGCAGCGGGCAACGGTGCGGCCATAGCGGTCGGTATCCACCGCCTCACACTCCGCATCGGCGCCGTTATAGCGGTCTTTCACAACCTTGGTGATCCAGCCACCACAGGCCCAATCGGCGCCCTGCTCTGTCTCGCACATCTGGTCGTTTTCAGGCGCGTCGATGGCGTGCAGTCGGATGCGTGTGCCCGCCACATCGAACGTATCCCCGTCGATCACCGACACAGGTCCGCTGATGTCAGCGGTGCTGCTACGGTTCGCATTCAGGATACCACCCGACGACCCAAGAGCCGCCAGCCCAAGAACCAAAAGGCCGCAAAAGCGCCAGCGACGCGAAGATATGAGAGAGGAGCCAGACATCAGCCTAGGCTATGAGCGTTATACATGCTCATAGCCTAGGCGGTTTAGGTGAAATAGTTAATAAAAAGTTAACAAACCTCGTTTTGGCGTGGCAAAATTAACCAATTACCGCTGCTCCGTCTCCCAATTCGGATGGATCCACGGCGTGTCATTCGACGCCGCCAAAGGATCACGGCCCAAGACATGGTCCGCCATCTTTTCACCCACCATAATCGACGGGCCATTCAGGTTCCCGTTGGTGATGCGCGGGAAGATCGAGCTGTCGACGACGCGCAGCCCCTCAACCCCGATCACGCGGCCTTGGCTATCAACCACGGCGTCTTTGTCGTCCGTGCGACCCATTTTGCAGGTGCCACAGGGGTGATAGGCGCTCTCGGCGTGTTCGCGCACAAAGGCGTCGATCTGGTCGTCGGTTTGCACATCCGCGCCCGGCTGGATTTCGTGTTTGACGAAGGGCTTGAACGCGTCCTGCGCAAAAATCTCTCGGGTCAGACGGATGCAGCGGCGCCATTCCTCCCAGTCATCGGGATGGGACATATAGTTAAAGTTAATGATTGGATTGTCGGAAGGATTTCCAGAGCGGAGCGAGACCCGCCCGCGTGATTTTGACCGCATCGGCCCAACATGGGCCTGAAAGCCGTGCCCCTCGGCCGCAGCCTGACCGTCATAGCGCACCGCGATGGGCAGGAAATGATACTGGATGTCAGGATAGGGAATGCCCGCACGGCTGCGGATGAACGCAGCACTCTCGAACTGGTTCGAAGCACCCATACCCTTTTTAAAGAAAAGCCACTGCGCCCCGATCACCGCTTTGGAGAAGATGTTCCAGTGTTTATAAAGCGTAATCGGCTGGCTGGCCGCCATCTGCATATAAACCTCCAGATGGTCCTGAAGGTTACCGCCCACGCCAGGGCGGTCCGCCACAACTTCGATCCCGTGCTCGGATAGATGCGCGGCGGGGCCGATCCCCGACAGCATCAACAGCTTGGGCGAGTTGATCGAGGACGCCGCCAGTAGAACTTCGCGCCGCGCACGGATAACTTCGGTCTTGCCACCGCGCAGCACTTCAACGCCGACGGCGCGGCCCTCTTCCATCACCACCTTTTGCGCCAAGGCGCGTGTGATGGTGACATTGTCGCGTTTCAGCGCAGGGCGCAGATAGGCATTCGCCGCAGACCAGCGGCGGCCCTTGTGAACGGTCTGCTCCATCGGGCCAAAGCCTTCTTGCTTTTCGCCGTTGTAGTCGTCGGTTGCCTCGTATCCCGCCTGTTTGCCTGCCTCGACAAAAGCCTTGAACAGCGGGTTTTCACGCGGACCACGGCTGACATGCAGCGGGCCGTTTTTGCCGCGCCAATAGCTGTCGCCGCCATGGCCGCTGTCGTGCCATGTCTCCATGCGGCGGAAGTAGGGCAGCACATCGGCATAGCTCCACCCGTCCGCGCCGCTGTCGCGCCAGTGGTCAAAGTCCATCGCGTGACCACGCACATAGACCATCCCGTTGATCGAGGACGATCCCCCGATCACTTTGCCCCGCGGCACAACCAGTTCACGGTTGTTCAGATGCGGCTCTGGCTCCGACATCAACCCCCAATCATATAGCGACATGTTCATCGGATAGCTCAGCGCGGCGGGCATCTGGATGAGCGGCCCCGCGTCGGTGCCGCCATGTTCGATCACCAGCACCGAGGCACCCGCCTCGCCCAGTCGGTAGGCCATCGCGCAGCCCGCGCTTCCCGCCCCTACAATTACAAAATCAGCTTCCATCAATTCGCACTCAGATAACCAGCAAGAAGGGAGATAAACGCCCCCACATGCACGACCATGATCGCACGGTCATTCCACATAACGCCGACCGCAAACCACAATGCAATTCCGGCAAAGAAGGCAAAGATGTTCCACGGCTGCCAGCCAAGTCCCGTCAGCCCGTAGCCGACCAGCTGAACAGCAGTCGCGATCCATTTCACAATATCGACCCGCGTCAGCTGCGAGGACGGGGCTGGCTGCATTTCTTGCATCAAAACGGCGCCTCCACATCGCCCATGCGCACGTAGACAGATTTGACCTGACTGTAGTGTTCGATTGCGGCTTTGGAGTTCTCTCGCCCTACGCCTGACGCCTTCACCCCGCCAAAGGGGGCCTCGACCGGTGCATCGTTATAGGAGTTGATGAAACAGGTGCCTGCCTCAAAAGCCGCAGCAACACGGTGCGCGCGGGTCAGATCGCGGGTAAACACACCTGCGGCCAGACCGAATTCGGTATCGTTAGCGCGGGCCATGACGTCTGCCTCGTCTTCGAAATCCAGCACCGCCATGACGGGGCCGAAAATCTCTTCGCGGGCGATGACCATGTCGTCAGTGACATCGGCAAAGACGGTGGGCTGCATGTAAAAGCCTTCGCCCTCAATCGCTTTGCCGCCATAGACCAGACGCGCACCTTCGGCTTCGCCCTTGGCAATATAGTCCAGCGCGATGTTCATCTGCGCTTCGGACACCATCGGGCCAAAGTTTGTGGCCTCGTCCATCGGGTCTCCGATAATGGCCGTGTCGAGCCGTTCGGACAGACGTTTCAGGAATGCTTCCTTGATGTCTTTGTGCACAAACACCCGCGTCCCGTTCGAACAGACCTGACCAGAGCTGTAGAAGTTGCCCAAGATCGCGCCCGAGACGGCGTTTTCAATGTCCGCATCCTCGAAGACGATCATAGGGGATTTACCGCCCAGCTCCATCGTGACGTGTTTCATTTCTGCTGCGGCGGCGGCGTATACCTTGCGCCCCGTCGGCACAGAGCCGGTGAGCGAGACTTTGTCCACACGCGGGTCGGTGACCAAAGCGGCACCAACGTCGCCCAAGCCCTGCACCACGTTATAAAGCCCTGCCGGCAGGCCTGCCTCGACCAAAATCTCGGCGACTTTCAAAGCGCAGAGCGGCGTTGTTTCGGACGGTTTGAAAATTACCGAGTTGCCGCAGGCCAGCGCGGGCGCACCCTTCCAGCAGGCGATTTGCGTGGGGTAGTTCCACGCGCCGATGCCCACACAAACGCCCAGCGCCTCGCGGCGGGTATAGACCCAATCCTCGCCCAGGGGGATGTGCTCTCCGGTCAGGGTCGCGGCCATGCCGCCGAAGTATTCGAGCGCATCTGCGCCAGAGGTCGCATCGGCAACGGAGGTTTCCTGATAGGGTTTGCCCGTGTCATATGTCTCAAGCACCGACAGGTCGTGATTGCGGTCCCGCATGATGTCCGCTGCGCGGCGCAAAATGCGTCCCCGCTCGGTCCCGCTCATCGCTGCCCAAGCGGCTTGGGCGCTCTTCGCTGCGGTCAGCGCGCGGTCGATTATGGCGGGGGTTGCTGCATGCACCCGCGCAATCACAGCGCCTGTGGCGGGATAGATCACATCGATCGGTGTGCCTGCGGTGTCTTCGACATATTCGCCATTGATGAAATGGCTGGCGGTGGGCTGGGTTTGCATGAAATCTCTCTTTTCTCAGATGTGGCCCCGCGCAGCACATCCGTGCGGGGCCGTAGGTTTTACATGGTGGAGTTAAGCGAAGCCGCCTGCCCGTCAAGGTTGGACATCTGCCCGCGCTTGACGAAGAACATATAGGCCAGCGCCGCCAGATAGATGCCGATCACCACGGTGCCGACCCACTGGATCTGCAACCACTGGCTCTGGAACAGCAGCGTCAGCACAAACAGGCCAATCGCGTTTGCCAGCACATAAGACACAGTGCCAAACCGCTCGGTCGTGAGGTTCAGGTTGTCGGTGTACAGACGGATCAGCGAGTCAAACGAGTTGATCACAAACACGATCCCCACCACGGTCATCGCCCAGTTGGGCAGACCCGCCGTGCCGATGCCGTTGAGGTGGTAGTAATACAGAACCGAGAACCACAGCGCCAAGGGAATGGACGGGAACACCAGCAAAGCCGCCAGCAGTTGGTACGTCTTCAGACCACCGACAAAGCGGCTCACGAATTGGCCGATCATGATGGACCACGCAAACCACCAGAACAGGTAGAACTCGTGATAATCCGTCAGCGGGATGATGAACTTGTGAATGTTCGCAAAATACCCGCCGATGTTGCTGGACGTGCTGGCCAGATCGCCCACGCTCATCCCGGCGTTCAGGAACATATAGGCGATAAGGGCAAAGAACAGCACCGTGGAGCTGACCGAGAGGACGCGCACGAACTTGAGGTCTGTGGAGCTGAAGGCAGCCACAAGGATCACAAGGAAGCAGATCAGGTAGAAGACTGGCAAGATCGTCTCACCGTCGCCCACTTCGGCAATATAATAGGGCATATAGATCAGGAACAGCGCGCCGGTAAACGCGCAGGTCGTGATGATCACGATGTTGTTGAGAATTTTCACCACCGGAATGTCAAAGAACTTCACCCGCGGTTCGATCGCACAGAAGTAGAAGGTCGTCAGGAAGTAAAAGGCCCAGATCAGAAAGCCCCAGAACCCGAACTCAAGCGCGAGCGGGTTGGTGAAGGCATAGGCAGGCTCGGTCGCGGTATCGGCATAAAGCGGATAGTCAAAGGCCAGCGGGAACATGATGAGGCCCACGTCGAGGCCGGAGGTGAACAGGATTGCGATGAAGGTGAACAGCGATACAGGCGTGGTGCCCGTCAGGGGCAGGTTCCACCATTTGATCACACAGAAGATCACCAGCGCAAAGGCAAGGATCACTCCGAACGAGATGATTGAGGTCAGCATTGTTTCGTCCCTAGAAAGTGTTGTCGGGTGCGTTATGAGACCTGCGGACCTGCACCCATCGGGGCCGCCGGTATATTGAACTCCCTTCGGGGGGAGATGCGTCGTTACTCCCCGCGCGGGAAGCGTTTGTTTTCTTCCAACACATTCAGGTCCATATGGTTGCGCATATAAGCCTCCGAGGCCATGCGCAGCGGTTGATAGTCCCACGGGAAATACCCGCCCGAGCGCAGCGCGTCGTAGACCACCCAGCGCCGCGCCTGCGATTTGCGCACATCCGCGTCGTAAGCGTCCAAATCCCAACGGGCGTCCGCCTTTGCCTGCAACTGGCTCAGCGTGCCTGCGTGGGCGGGCACCTCTGCCAGATTGGTCAGCTCATGCGGATCGGCGTCCAGATCGAACAATTGGTCGGGGTCCAACGCGCAGCGGTTGAACTTCCACTTACCATAGCGCAGCGAGACAAGCGGCGCATAGGAGGCTTCGGCGGCGTATTCCATCGCCACAGGTTCGGTCCTCTCAACCCCCTGCCCCATGGGCACAAGGCTTTGGCCCGTGGTCCACGGCATGATCTCGGACATATCCACGCCCGCCAGATCACATAAGGTCGGGCAGACGTCGATGTTGCTGACGGGGGTGGTGTGCAGCCCTGCCTCCATCTGGGGAGCGCTGATCATCAGGGGCACACGGGCGGAACCCTCGAAAAAGCTCATCTTGAACCACAGGCCGCGCTCTCCCAGCATGTCACCGTGGTCGGAGACAAAGAGGATGATCGCCTCTTGGCGCGTGTCCTCGAGGGTTTGCAAAATCTCGCCGATCTTGTCGTCGAGATAGCTGATGTTGGCGAAATAGGCGCGGCGCGAGCGGCGGATGTTTTCCTCGGTTATGTCGAACTCGCGCCAGTTGTTGGCGTCGAAGATGCGCTGGCTGTGCGGGTCGTGGTCGTCATAGTCCATGGCGGGGACCTCGGGCAGCAGATGTTCGCAATCCTCATAGAGGTCCCAGTATTTCTTGCGTGCCACGTAAGGATCGTGCGGGTGCGTAAAGCTGGCCGTCAGGCACCATGGCCGCGCATCCATACCGCGCGACAGCTCGTATATCTTGCGCGTCGCCTCATAGGCGACGGCATCGTCATATTCCATCTGGTTAGAGGTCTCGGCCACGCCTGCGCCTGTGACCGACCCCATGTTGTGATACCACCAGTCGATCCGCTCACCGGGTTTGCGGTAGTCGGGGGTCCAGCCGAAATCGGCGGGATAGATGTCGGTGGTCAGGCGGTCCTCGAACCCGTGCAGCTGGTCGGGCCCGACGAAATGCATCTTGCCCGACAGGCAGGTGTAATATCCTGCGCGGCGCAGATGGTGCGCATAAGTGGGGATCGAGGACGCGAACTCGGCCGCGTTGTCATAGACGCCCGTAGCGCTGGGCAATTGGCCCGACATGAACGCGGCCCGACCGGGGGCGCAGAGCGGCGAGGCGGTATAGGCGTTTTTGAAGCGGGTCGAGCGTGCCGCCAGCTTCTTGAGGTTGGGCGCGTGCAACCAGTCGGCAGGGCCATCGGGGAACAGCGTGCCGTTGAGTTGGTCAACCATCAGGATCAGGATATTGGGCTGGGTCATGGTGTGTCCTTGAGGATGTCTGACAAAGCGCCCAATGCTGTCGCCTTGGCCGATGCGGCGTTCTTGGAAAAGGCGGCCCGCAGGTAGAGCCCGTCGATCAGGGCGGCAATAACCTCGGCATGGGCTTCGGGCGTGGGGCTGATCGGGCGCAGGGCGTGGCGCAGATTACTGCGCAGGCGCGACTGGTAGAGGGCGAGCAGCGCTTGCGTCTCGGGCTGCGTAGCAGCGCCGGCATAAAGCGTCATCCATGCACTGACCGTAGCGGGGGCAAAGCAGGTATGGTCGAAACTCGCCACGATAATCGCCTCGGCCCGCGCACGCGGGGTTCGGGCGCGGTGCAAATGGTGGCGCACCACGGTGCCGTATTCGCGCAGGATATGGCGCATGGCGGCGCTGAATATCTGGGTCTTGCCGCCGAAATAATGATGCGCCAGCGCGGTGGACATGCCTGCCGTCTTGGCGATTTGCCCTACGGTTACATCCAGCGACTGCGCACGCCCTACCTCTGCAATGGTGGCCTGCACCAAAGAGGCACGGCGCAGCGGTTCCATCCCCAGTTTGGGCATCAGATTCGGATCATTTTCAACATAGGCGCAAGGGTGTCGGTTTTAGATTGACCCGTCAATCAATAAAACCTCAGCCCTTTGTCGCCACCGCATCAGGTGTCACGCTACGCTTTAGCATGGCTTCGCGCCACGTGATAAACGTGACCGAACCTAGGATGACAATGCCGCCCAAGACCACCCAGATATCAATGGCTTCATCGAACCACACCACGCCCAGCGCTGTGGCCCAGACAAGTTGTAGGAAGGTCACGGGCTGCGTCACCGTCATGGGTGCAGCAGCAAAGGCCATCGTCATCGTATAATGCCCCGCCGTGGCGAAACAGGCCACAGCCGCAAGATACGCCAGCTCTGTCCCCGTGGGGGTGATCCAGTCGGCGGCGGCAAAAGGAACCAGCCCGATGGTCACAAAGATCGACAGCATGGCGACTACGATGCCAGGTTTCACCTCGTCCGCCAAGACTTTGGCCACCAGATAACTGCCCGCAAAGACCACCGCCGCCAGCAGCATCGCCATATGCCCGTCCGATACCTCGCGAAAGCCCGGGCGCAGGATGATCGCCGCCCCCGCCAGCCCCATCAGCACCGCAATGATGCGCCGTGCGGCCAAACGCTCGCCCAGAAACAGCGCGGCGCCGATGGTGACATAGATCGGCGCAAGATAGTTCATGGCAGTGACCTCGGCGATGGGGATGCGCACCATGGCGTAGAACCACAAAATCACGCCCCCCGCATGGCACACCCCGCGCAGGCCGAACAGGCGCCATTGGCGGCCGGTCAGATGGGCGGCGAATATCGACCTCAGCGAGGGCAGCAAAAACACCAACCCCATGGCATAGCGCAGGAACGCAGCCTCCCCCGGAGGCAGGCGCGGGCCCATGGTTTTAACCAGTGCGGTCACAAGGATGAAACACAGCCCCGTGACCAGCATCCAGAAGATACCTGTCATCGGGCGGGAAGGAGTGCGGGTGGTCATACCGCTAACTGAGCGTAATATTCCAAGTAGTGCAAGCGGTTAAAGCAAAAGAAGGCTCGCCGCGATGGCCCACATGGTCAACGCAATCCCGCCGTCCAGTATGCGCCAGCTGACGGGATTGGCAAAAAGCGGCTCTAACAACCGTGCGCCGTAGCCCAGCGCGAAAAAGAAAGTGATGCTGGCCAGCACGGCCCCTGCCCCAAACGCCAACCGATCATCATACTGCGCCGAGATCGACCCGATCAGCACAAGCGTGTCCAGATAGACATGCGGGTTCAGAAACGTGATCGTGAGCAGGATCAGCAAGGTCTGGCCCAACGGTTTGGGATCAGCGCGTGCGGCCTCAAGCGTGCTTCCGCCGCGCCACGCGCTTTTTGCATTCATAAAGCCGTAGACGATCAGAAACGCCGCGCCGCCATAACGCATGACCGTTTCGAACCAGGGCACCGCCTCGGCC
Organism: Sulfitobacter aquimarinus; assembly: GCF_040149565.1. NCBI lineage: Bacteria > Pseudomonadati > Pseudomonadota > Alphaproteobacteria > Rhodobacterales > Roseobacteraceae > Sulfitobacter > Sulfitobacter aquimarinus. The sequence goes on along the minus strand of NZ_JBEFLO010000002.1, from coordinate 315,517 downwards.
AGAGCGCCAAAACCCGCCACGCCCGCTGCGATCAACAGCGCATCGGAAACACCGCAGGTCAGGCATACCCAGAACACATGCTCGCGCCGCAACCCCTGCCGCAGGACAAAAGCGTTCTGCGCGCCAATCGCCACGATCAACGACAGGCTGAGGAGAAATCCGGGGACAAAGGCGTTCATTATATCTGGTATCCTGCTTCGGCTCGGTACAGTGCTATGCAGCAGCCCCGCATTTGTCGAGCGGGAACAGCAGAGCCCGCAATTGCGTTCCGCGCGCGATGGCTGATTGTGGCTTTTCGCAAAATATCCGGCGAAAATTCACTGAAATATCTTTCATTTATTACAGCCGGTTATGGCCAATACGTAAAATTACAAAAATATTTCACCGCTTCACATGAAACTGAACAGCTAGCTCTGGCGTATGTACATCAGAACACCTATCTGCCCTATCAAAGATAAAGGAAAAAAAGCAGATGACCGACACCCTTAAAAAGCTGGAAATCAGCGCAGATGAACTGGAACTGATCGCGTGCGCGCTTGAGACCCAGAGCAAAATCTTGCGGATGCAGGCCCATGCTGGTGGAAGCGGGTCACAGGAACGACTGAACGCAGTCAAGCGTCTGCTGGCTACGATTTCACAGCAGCGCGAAACACCCCAAGCGCCCCGTCCGCCCCAAACAGGGGTATGGGGTATTTTGCGGTCCTTGGGGCAAGCAGTCTGACCACAGACCCATAGAACGCCAAACGCCGCGACACATTGTGTGCGCGGCGTTTTTATATGTGCTGGGGTGATGTGGTGCGCTGTTATTCCAGCGCTTCCATCACCTCGTCCGAGGCCTCGAAGTTGGCCGTGACGCGCTGCACGTCGTCATCATCTTCCAGCGCATCAATCAGCTTCATCAGCTTTTGCATGCCCTCAAGGTCCATCTCGGTTGTGGTGGTCGGACGCCAGATCAGCTTGGTCGACAGGCTCTCGCCCAGCTCTTTTTCAAGCGCGTTGGACACATCGTTGAGGTCCGTATCGGCGCAATATACCGTATGCCCGTCTTCAGTGCTTTCGACATCTTCGGCGCCTGCCTCGATCGCGGCCATCATGACGGTGTCGGCATCGCCAACATCCGCGCCGTAAACCACCTCGCCCTTGCGGTCGAACATAAAGCCGACGCTGCCTGTCTCACCCAGATTGCCACCGTATTTGGTGAAGGTAGAGCGCACGGTCGAGGCGGTGCGGTTGCGGTTGTCTGTCATCGTCTCGACGATCACGGCCACACCGTTGGTGCCATAGCCCTCATAGCGGATTTCTTCGTAATCTTCCGCATCGCCCCCCGTCGCCTTCTTGATCGCGCGGTCGATGTTGTCTTTCGGCATCGAGGCCTGCTTGGCCTCTTTCACCGCAAGACGCAGGCGCGGGTTCTTGTCAGGATCGGGCTCGCCCATCTTGGCGGCTACTGTGATCTCTTTCGAGAACTTCGAGAACATTTTCGAGCGCAGTTTGTCCTGACGCCCCTTGCGGTGCTGGATATTTGCCCATTTGGAATGGCCTGCCATGGATCGTCTCCGTTTCGTGTACCTATTTCAGCCGCGCTTATACGGTAGCGGATGCATCGGGGGCAAGGCTCACGTCTGCGGGATTTCTTCGTCCATGATCCTGCACTTTGTGATCTGGACATGGCGATGCGGGGGCCGATCCGCAGCTGCACGGGCACTTTTATGTCCAACAGCGCGGGAACCGGCCGCTTGGTCATCGTCATTCCCCCTTGCTCTTGGATTCTCTGTGCAACATGGTGCGCGGATGACCCAAGACCAGATAATCCTCTTCGCGCTCTTCGGAGCTGTTTTCGGCCTGCTTTTGTGGGGCCGCTTTCGCTATGACATTGTTGCCTTTTCCGCGCTGATGGCCGGTGTTGTGCTGGGCGTAGTCGACAGCAAAGACGCCTTTAACGGCTTTGGCCACCCCGCCACGCTGGTGGTGGCACTGGTGCTTGTCGTCTCGGCGGGGCTTGTCCGCTCTGGCGCGGTGCTGCTGATTACGCGCACGCTGGTCGATGCCTCGCGATCGCTTGGGGCGCATATCACGCTGATGGGCGCTGTGGGCGGGATTCTGTCGGCCTTTATGAACAATGTCGCGGCCCTTGCCCTGCTGATGCCTGTCGACATCCAGACCGCCCGCAAGGCTGGCCGCGCACCCGGCCTGTCGCTGATGCCGCTGTCGTTTGCCACGATCCTTGGCGGCATGGTCACGCTGATCGGCACGCCGCCCAACATCATCATCGCCGCCATCCGCGAAGAATCGCTCGGCGCGCCGTTCAAGATGTTCGACTTTGCGCCCGTTGGCGGCGTTGCAGCGATCGCGGGCCTCGCCTTTGTCGCCCTTGTCGGCTGGCGGCTGATCCCCGCCCGCGATGACGGCAGCATCAGCGCCGAAGACCTGGACGCCTATATCGCCGAGCTGGTCGTGCCCGATGACAGCAAACACATCGGCAAGCGCCTGTCCGAACTGGAAGACACAGCCGACAAGGCGGATGTCACTATCATCGGCCTGATGCGCGACGGCAAGCGCCGCTATGGCCGCGCCCAGAACGCACAGCTGCAAGCAGGCGATGCACTGGTTCTGGAAGCCACCCCCGATGCGCTCGACGAATTCCGCTCGACCCTCGATCTAGGTGTCGCTGACCAGTTGCGCGAAGAACGCCTGCGTGCAGACGGCGACGGCGTCGAGATTATCGAAGTCGTCGTCACGGCAGAAAGCCGCCTTGCAGGGCGCACGACGCAATCCGTCGGCCTCGCGTGGCGGCAACGCACAGTCCTGTTGGGCATCTCGCGGCGCGGCAAAAAGATCACGGCACAACTGCGCAAAACCACGCTAGAGACGGGCGACATCCTGCTGCTGCTGGTCCCGCGTGACACGGGCGCGGACGTGACCGAATGGCTCGGCGTTCTCCCGCTCGCCGACCGCGGCCTCGCGGTGACGGAAAACAGCAAAGTCTGGCTTGCCATAGGGCTTTTTGCAGGCGCAGTTGTCGCCGCATCCCTTGGCCTTATCTATCTACCTATCGCTTTAGGCATCGTGGTCGTCGCCTATGTGCTGGCCAAAATCGTCCCCCTGTCCGAGCTTTACACACATATCGAATGGCCCGTTGTCGTACTCCTTGGCTCGATGATCCCGCTCGGCGCAGCACTCGAAAAATCGGGCGGCACAGAACTGATCGCAGGCTCGCTGGTCAACCTCACCCAAGGCATGCCCGCATGGGCCGTCCTGACAGTGTTAATGATTGTCACAATGACCCTCTCCGATGTCCTTAACAACACCGCAACAACAATCGTTGCGGCCCCCGTTGGCATCCAGATGGCCCAGACCCTCGATGTAAACCCGGACCCCTTCCTCATGGCTGTCGCCATCGCGGCCTCCTCGGCCTTCCTCACCCCCATCGGCCACAAGAACAACACGCTGATCCTTGGCCCGGGCGGCTATGGCTTCGGTGACTACTGGCGCATCGGCCTGCCGCTCGAAATCATCGTCGTCGCCGTCTCGATCCCCGCCATCCTCGTCTTCTGGCCCCTCTGAAGAAGCGCACAGCCAACACCGCGCCCCTTCTTCATTTTGCCCTTAACCTCCGGAGGTCTGGAGGCAGAGCCTCCATAGGGCGCGCAAGCGCCCTTCAAAGCTCACCAGATCAACGGAATAACCGCACTAGCGATCAGCGACATCGACAGGTTCAGCGGTATCCCCACCCGCATAAAGTCGGTAAACTTATATCCGCCCGGCCCGTAGACCAGCGTGTTCGTCTGATACCCGATGGGCGTGGCAAAAGCACAAGACGCCGCGATCATCACCGCCACCACCAATGCCCGCGCATCGATGCCCAATGCCGCCGCCAGCGAAATCGCAATCGGCGTCATAATCACCGCCACCGCATTGTTCGATACAATCTCGGTAAACACCGTCGTCATCAGGAACACACAGAAGATCACCACCGCAGGCGGCATCCCCCCCAGCGCAGGCGCAACCGCATCCACAATCAGTTGCACCGCTCCTGTGTGCTGCAACGCAGCCCCCACACAAAGCATCGAGAAAATCAGCGCCAGCAAGCGCCCGTCGATGAAGGAGAACGCCTCGTCCGCGTCGATGCACCCCGTGACCAGCACCACCGCGACTGCAATCACCGCGAGCATCAAGATGGGCGCGACGCCAAGGGCCGCCAGAACCACAATCGCCGCCAAAGCCCCGATCGCAATGGGCGCGTGGCCGCGGCGGTAGGCACGTTGCGAGGGCGTGCTGACGTCGACCATATCCATCTCGACCGCGAGGCGCTGAATATCCTCGCGGGCCCCTTCCAACAGCAGCGTATCGCCCACGCGCACCACCAGATCATCCAGCTGCCGTCCGATGTTCTGGTTGCGGCGATGCACCGCCAGCGGATACACCCCGTACCGCCGCCGCAGACGCAGCGCGCCCAAACTGCGACCGATCATCTTGCACCCGGGTGTAATCAGCACCTCCACCGTGTTCGTCTCCACAGCCGAGACCTGATCCACGCGCTTTAACTCGGGCGTGGCCTGAAGGCTCAGCAATTCCGACATCTGCGTGCGCAGCACCACACGGTCGCCCGTTTGCAAGACGACATCCGCCAAATTGCGCCGCAAGGACGCATCGCCGCGCACAACGTCAATCAGCCGCACACCGTCGCGTTTAAACAGCTTTACGTCCAGCACTTCGCGGCCAATCAAGTTGCTTTCCGGCGGGATCACGGCTTCGGAGAAGAACTTCATCTTGCTGCGATCACTCAGCATCCCCGCCATGCTGTCCCGCTCGGGCAGCAGGCGGCGGCCTATAGTCGCCATATAGATCAGTCCCCAAGTACAGACGACCAGCCCGATGGGCAGGATCTCGAATATCCCGAAAGGCTCCAGCCCCTGCCCGCGTGCGACCCCGTCCACCAACAGGTTCGTCGAGGTCCCGATCAGCGTGAGCGAGCCGCCCATGATCGCGGCATAACTCAGCGGGATCAGCAGCTTGGAGGCTTTGGTGCCCAATGTCTTGCTGAGCTGCACCACGACAGGGATCATCACCACCACAACAGGCGTGTTGTTCATGATGGCCGAGGCCCCCATGACCGACAGAATCACGCCCACCACGGCCATCTTGGGATTGGTGCGGGCATAGCGTTCGGCCATTTGCGTCAAAACCTCGAGCGCGCCTGTCCGCACCAGCGCCCCCATCACGATGAACATCGCGGCGATCGTCCAAGGGGCCGAATTCGACAGCACCATGCGCGCATCTTCATAGGGCAGCAGCCCCATCGCCAGCAGCGATGCCGCCCCGCTCAGCGCGACAACCTCGGTCGGCAAGGTTTCACGCAGGAAAAGGATGAACATTACCGCGACAACGGTCAGCGCAAGGACCGCTTGCGAGAATTGCGAAAGCTCGAACATAGACATAGGTTCCGTTCCCGTTCTGCGGGCCTCAAGTGTTGCCGACAAGCGGCCCGTCTGCAAGCGGTGCTTTTGTGCGCGGCTGTGCCGGATATACGCCGAAACGCAGGCCCGGCAAGCGGCGAGCGGTGAAATGCGCATTCCCGTTGGCAGGGGCGCACAGGGAAATCGCGCTCGGCAGCGGGGAAGTGTCCGGCCGACATAGAACAGCCATCAACGCCGCGCCCGGAATGTTTTGCCAAACCAGCACCCCGAAGGAGCCATAGCCTGTGTCCACCGCGATCTTGCCCAGCGATTGTGCCGCCCCCCAGCCCGCGCCCATAACCACCAGAAAGGCACTGAACAGCAGCACCTTGAGGCGGCGCAGCGCGGGGCGCGGGGTCACGGGGCGCTCTGTTGCAATTTGCCGCCTTGGCGCACGGGCACCACGCGGGTGGCGCGGCCCGTCTTGTCGTCTGTCTCGATGTAGACGCCCGACAGGGTCGCCTCTCCGCCAGCGGGGGTAAAGCGTTCCTTGGGCATCCCCGTGATGAACCGGTTCAGCGGCTCTTTCTTGTCCATCCCGATGACGGAGTTGTAGTCGCCACACATGCCCGCATCGCTTAGGTAAGCGGTGCCTGCGGGCAGGATCATCGCGTCGGATGTGGGCACATGGGTGTGGGTGCCGACAACAAGGCTGGCGCGGCCATCACACCAATGCCCCATCGCCATCTTCTCAGAGGTCGCCTCGCAATGCATGTCAACGATGATCGCGTTGGCCATGCCGCCCAGCGGGTGCGTTTTGAACACCGCATCCAGCGCCGAGAACGGATCATCGAACGGGCGTTTCATAAACACCTGCCCCAAGGCTTGCGTCACCAAGACCTGCTTGCCCGTGCGGGTTTTGAACAATCGCGCGCCCTTGCCCGGCGCGTTTTTCGAAAAGTTCAGCGGGCGGATCACCCGCGGCTCTTGCGCGATAAAGGTCAGCATGTCCTTTTGATCAAACGCATGATCGCCCAGCGTCAGACAATCGGCCCCTGCCTCAAGCAGCGTCTTGGCATGGGCGCCCGACAGGCCCATCCCCGAGGTCGCGTTTTCGCCATTCACCACGACAAAATCGAGCTTCCATTCACTGCGCAAGCGGGGGAGGTTTTCGGTAATGGCACGGCGCCCTGCGCGGCCCATCACGTCTCCGAGAAAGAGTATTTTCATAGCGGTAGGGCTAGCCCCGCAAGGCGCGTGGTGCAAGTGTCAAGCGTCTCGCATCGCCGATGCGCGGGTGTTTTTCAAAAGTTACGTTCCGAAAAACCCACATCTCCCGCGCTCTAGCGGATGTCGATCACGCCTGCTTCGGTCACGATCATGTCCAACGGCTGGTCTGTGGCCTCAAGCGGGGCCGCATCCACCTGTTGGCCCGCGAAGGCGAAACCAATTGCCAGTGTCGCACGCTTTGCGCGCAGCATCTCAAGGGTGCGGTCATAAAACCCGCCGCCATAGCCCAGCCGCCCGCCACGCCTGTCAAAGGAGAGCAGCGGCACGATGAGGATTTCAGGCTCGAAGAAGTCACACTCCGCAGGGATTTTCGCACCGAAAGCACCTGCGACCATAGGTGTATCGGGGGACCAACGGGCAAAGTGCAGCGGGCTTGCCGCAGCCTCGATCACGGGCACGCCGACGGGTCCATGGGCGCTGGCCTCGGCCATGGCGGGGGTCGGGTCAATTTCGGTCCGGATGGGCATGAAGCCTGACAGGGGCACACCGCGATACCCCGCAAGGACCTCGCTTAGGTAGCCCGCCTGGGCCGCGTTGGCCGCCTCGAACAGCGGCTTGCGGGTGGCAAAGGCGGCTTTGCGGGCGGCGGCTTTGGCTTGCGCCAGGCTCACAGCAGTACCGCCGCGGCAAGGCCAAGGAAGGCGAAAAAGCCAACTATATCCGTCACCGTCGTCACAAACGCCCCGGAGGCAAGCGCGGGGTCGATGCCCAACCGTTCCAGCAAAATTGGAATGCCGGTGCCAGCCAGCCCTGCCACGATCATGTTGATCACCATCGCCACGGCGATCACAGCGCCCAGCGCGGGGCTGCCGAACCAGATCACGCCCACGATGCCCATCACCACGGCAAAGATTGTCCCGTTGATGAGCCCCACCAGACATTCACGGCGAATAACGCGCCAGATGTTCGAGCCGGTCAAATCCTTGGTGGCCAGTGCGCGCACGGCCACGGTTAGGCTCTGCGTGCCCGCATTGCCGCCCATGCTGGCGACAATGGGCATCAGCACGGCCAGCGCCACGATCTGCGCCAGTGCCACCTCGAACTGCGCAATCACAAGACTGGCCGCAATAGAGGTCAAAAGGTTCACGCCCAGCCACGGCAGGCGCTGTTTCGTCGTCATGATCACACGGTCCGAAAGCGAGCTTTCGCCCACACCCGCAAGGCGCAGGATGTCTTCCTCGTGCTCTTCGTCCAGCACGGCCATGGCGTCGTCGATGGTGATGACACCGATCAGGCGGCCGTCTTCGTCCACCACGGGGGCCGAGATCAGATGGTACTGGTTGAACGCATAGGCCACATCGCCCTCGTCGCGTAGGGCGGGGATGATCTGGAATGTCTCCTCCAGCAGCGCAGTCAGCGGCACCTCGCGTTTGGAGCGCATGAGCTTGCCCAATGTCACATTGCCCACGGGATGCATCCGCGGATCAACCACGATGATGTGGTAGAACTGGTCGGGAAGCTCGGCCTCGGGGGTGGCGCGCAGATGGTCGATGGCGGTGCCCACGGTCCAATGCTCGGGCGCTTTGACGACCTCGCGCTGCATCAGACGACCGGCCGAGTATTCGGGGAAGGTCAGCGCCTGTTCCACCGCCGCGCGGTCACCGTCGTCCAGCGTGCTGAGGATGGTTTCTTGTTGTGGGCCTTCAAGGTCCTCGATGATGTCGACCACATCGTCACTGTCCAGCTCGCGCAGCGCTTCTTGCAACACTTGCGGGGTCAGGATGCCGATGACCTCGTCGCGAATCGAATCGTCGAGCTCCGACAGGATTTCACCGTCAAACTCGCGACCGTAAAGACGGATCAGACGGGTCCGGTCAAAGGCGCTGATCTGTTCCAGAAGGTCCGCGATATCCGCAGGGTGCAGCGGGTCCATCAACTCGCTCAGTTTTTCGCGGTCTTCGATGTCTACGGCATAAAGAATGGCCGATACATCGCGCTTGCCCAGCACATAAGCCTCGGCTTGGTCCTCACCTGTGGAGAGGGATTGCTCTGAGATTTGCTCTGACATGGGCGCCCTCCGTTGAACTGCCTTCAGCATAGGCATCCGCCTTGCGGACTACAATGGCGCGGGGTGCCTTGTGCAGGGGGCTTTTTGCGGTAAAACAACATGATGAACACCCAGACCCTTCTGACAGGCCAGACCCTTACGTTTCACGGAGACCCGCTGGTTCAGCCGTGGCAGGACTGCGTGCGCATCGACAGCGCGGGTGCGGTGCTGCTGGCGGGGTCGCGGATTGCGGCGGTCGGCTCTGCCGCCGCGCTCAAGGCTGCGCATCCGCAGGCAAAGGTGATCAGCTACGGCGATGACCTGATCTGCCCGGGGTTTGTTGACGCCCATGCCCACTATCCGCAAACCGCCATGATTGCGAGCTGGGGAAAACGGCTCATTGACTGGCTCAACACCTATACTTTCCCCGAAGAGGCGCGGTTTGCCGATCCCGACTATGCCCGCACCATCGCAGGGCGGTATCTGGATCTTACAGCCGCAAATGGCACGACAACCGTGGCTTCCTTTGCCACCATCCATGCGCATAGCGTTGATGCCCTGTTCGAGGCAGCACAGATGCGCGGCCAATGCGTTGTGACGGGCAAAACCTGCATGGACCGCAACGCGCCAGATGATCTGCGCGACACTGTGCAGACAGCCTATGACGACAGCAAATCGCTGATCGGGCGCTGGCATGGCACGGGGCGTGCGCAATACGCAATCACGCCGCGCTTCTCGCCCACCTCAACGCCCGAACAACTCAGCGCATTAGGGGCCTTATGGGGCGAGCATCCCGATTGCCTGATGCAAACCCATCTGAGCGAGCAGCCAGACGAAGTCGCGTGGGTGGCAGAGCTTTTCCCCGAAGCCCGCGACTACCTCGATACCTACGAGGCACACGGGCTGCTGGGCGCACGCGGCCTTTACGGCCACGCGATCCACCTGACCGAGCGCGAGATTGACCGACTGGCGGAGGTGCAAGGCCGCGTGATCCATTGCCCCACATCAAATGCGTTTATCGGATCGGGCGCGCTGAACCTGCCACAGCTGGCCGCACGCGGCGTGCCCTTGGGGCTGGCGACGGATACGGGCGGCGGATCATCCTTTTCGATGCTGCGCACGATGGCCGCGGCCTATGAGGCAGCGCAACACCACGGAGGGCCGCTGCATTCGGCGCAGCTGATGTGGCTGGCCACCGCGGGATCGGCCCGCAGCCTGCACCTGCACGACGAGATCGGGCACCTTAACGCGGGGCATTACGCTGACCTTGCGGTTCTCGACCTCCGCTCGACCCCTGCGATTGCCCAACGTGCCAATCGGGCGGATGATGTATGGGAAGACGTGTTTGCCACAGTGATGATGGGCGATGACCGTGCGGTCCGCGCCACGTGGATTGGCGGCGCAGAGATCACAGCAAGCTGAATATCCCCCCCCGCGAGGGGCTCAGGCCCGCAATGCGCACCCAAAATGTCTTATCTGCGCCGTCCTTTGGGACGGGGTAGATGCCGCGCGGTCACGCGGCGTTCAGCAGCGCGATGCGCCAACAACCAGCACGCGAAATCCGTTCACATTCGCCATGCCGAAGTCTTTTGCCTTACGCTTGACCATATTCCTGTAATGCCCCGGCGAGGTGCGCCACCCCTCAATCGCCGAGGCATCGCTGCGGTGCCCCCGTGCGACATTCTCGGCCAGTGTGCACCAGCGATAGCCGACACGTTTGACCCGCGCGCGCAGGTCCGATCCATCGCTGCCCCTGTGGGACATGAACGCGTTTGCGGCCATGTCTTTGGCATGGGCCAATGCCGCACGGTCCAGCTTTGCATTTCGTCTCAGCGCGGGCAGACCCGCCCGTGCGCGGATCGCGTTGACCATTGATCCGCCGGATGAGGTTGCGCTGACGGGTTGGGCCGCAACGCTTTGCGTCTGGGGTGCCCCGCCGCATGCGCCAAGGGTGGCAACCAGTGCGATACTTACCAACAAATTCTTCATACCCGTTCCTTTAGCTGCTCTGCCATATCCCGCTGCCGTACCAGCGTTGCGGCCATGTCTAGCGTCACAAGGTTTCTATTTCGTACCACTTGCCGCCCTTCGACAAAAAGGTCGCGCACCGTTGTCGGACCAGCAAGAAGCAGCGCAGCACGGTCCCATGATCCCGCCGATTGCACGCCGCTCACATCCCAAACAGCGATATCTGCACGTTTACCCAGCGCGATTCTGCCGCAATCGGGGCGGCCCAATACATCCGCGCCGCCGCGGGTGGCAATCTCCAACGCTTCGCGTGCGCTCATGGCGTCGGCCCCCAGCGCGACGCGCTGCAACAACATCGCCTGCCGCGCCTCGGCCACCAGATTGCCTGCATCATTGCTGGCCGAGCCATCAACGCCCAAGCCCACAGGCACACCCGCATCCCGCATCGCCCGCAAAGGCGCGATACCGCTGCCCAAACGGCAGTTCGAACACGGGCAATGCGCCACGCCTGTGCCCGTGCTGGCGAACAAATCGATCTCGGACGGGTCCAGCTTGACGCAGTGCGCGTGCCAGACATCGGGACCGACCCAGCCCAGACTTTCGGCATAGGCACCGGGACGGCAGCCGAAGGTCTCAAGCGAATAGGCGATGTCTTCGTCGTTTTCCGCCAGATGGGTGTGCAACATCACGCCCTTGTCGCGGGCCAGCGTGGCGGCGTTGCGCATCAGATCGGTGCTGACCGAAAAGGGCGAACAGGGCGCGATGCCCACGCGGCACATGGACCCGTCGGCGGGGTCGTGGAAGGCGTCGATCACGCGGATACAATCCTCAAGGATCGCATCCTCACGCTCAACCAATGCATCGGGCGGCAAGCCGCCGTCGCTTTCGCCAATACTCATCGCGCCGCGTGTGGGGTGGAAACGCAGGCCGACTTCGGCGGCGGCATGGATGGTATCCTCCAACCGCGACCCGTTGGGGTAAAGGTAAAGGTGATCCGAGCTGAGCGTGCAGCCCGACAGCGCCAGCTCGGCCAGGCCGACCTGCGCAGAAGTGAACATATGATCCGGCGTGAATTGCTGCCAGATCGGATAGAGCGTGCGCAGCCAGCCAAACAACAGCGCGTCCTGCCCACCCGGCACGGCGCGGGTGAGACTTTGATAGAGGTGATGGTGGGTGTTCACCAAACCGGGTGTGACGATACAGCCCGAAACATCGACAACCTCTGCCCCCTCGGGCGTGGGCAGGTCCTGCCCGATTTGCGCGATCACCCCGTCTTTGAGGAGGATGTCACAGCCGCGCAACTCGCGGCGGGTGTCATCCATCGTCAGGACCGTTTCGGCACCGCGCAAAACTGTGGTGGTCATAGCCCCTCCTGCGTGCGCAATATCGCCAGCGCTTCAGCGTGGATTTCTGCGTTGGCCGCTGCGATGGCGCGGCCACCTGCGTGCGCGGGGCCACCGTTCCAGTCAGTCACGATGCCGCCTGCGGCCTGCACCAAGGCCAGCGGCCCCTGAATGTCATAGGCTTGCAAGCCTGCTTCGATCACCAGATCAACCTGACCACTGGCGACCAGTGCATAAGCGTAACAATCCATTCCGTAACGTGTCAACCGCGCCTGACGGGCCACGGCGTGAAACGCCGCCCCCTCGGCATGGGAGCCTACTTCGGGGAATGTGGTAAACACAGTCGCCTGCGACAAGGCACGCGGGGCGCGGGTGCGGATGGGCCGGGTTTGGCCTGCGCGTGACATCTCGGCCCCCAAGGGCGTGCCGATGAACCGCTCGCCGATATAGGGCTGGTCGATCACACCCAGAAACGGACCATCCGCCCCACCCACGGCAATCAGCACCCCCCATGTGGGCGTCCCAGAGACAAAGCCGCGCGTTCCGTCGATCGGGTCCAACACCCACGTCAGCCCGCTTGTGCCATCCTGTGTGCCAAGCTCTTCCCCTAAAATACCGTCTTGAGGGCGCAGATCGGCCAGAACCGCCCGCATCGCGGCCTCGCCGGCGCGGTCGGCCTGGGTGACGGGATCGTAGCCGCCCGCCAGCTTGTTATCGGTGTGCAGGTCGGGGCTACGGAAATAGGGAAGGATCGCGGCACGCGCGGCATCTGCCATGCGGTGCGCGGCGGCGGTCAACTCGTGGATCAGAAGGGTATCTTGTGTCATACCCTGTCGTCTCACTCTGATCTGCGTCTTGCAAGGGGGCTTGCGCAAAACCGCCGCCCGCTGTGCCGTCACCGCGCCAGATCAGCCAACATCGCTAAGCACGCGAGCCAGTTCAAACAGACGGCGGCGTTGGTTTTCGGGGATGGCGTAGTAGCAGCGCACCAGCTCCATCGCCTCTTTGTCGCCCAACAGGTCGCCGGGCGCAGCAAAGGCAGACGGCATTGCCCTTGTTTCCTCGCCCTCGACCCCGTCAAAGAAATGGGAAACAGGCAGCCCAAGGGCCGCAGAAATTTCGTAGAGCCGAGAGGCGCTTACGCGGTTCGCACCCGTTTCATATTTCTGGATCTGCTGAAACTTGATCCCCACAGCCTCTGCCAGCCCTTGTTGTGTCATCCCGATAAGCCAGCGCCGTTGACGGATTTTTTTACCGACGTGGGTATCCACTGCATGAGCCAAAATCGTACCTGCCTTCTATCCCGACGGCAAAAATTTGCCTGCTTGGACGCGACACAAGCAACCGCTCGGACAAAGAGCATGGTAGGCAGGTATGTCGCGTCTACTTGGAAAACTATTAAAGTTGGCACGATTTTTATTTAGGGGAATTTCTGGCCAAATTACCCCCAAAGCCTCCGATCACCCCGCCCCCAGCTGTGCGGTCAACACATTCACCAGATGCTCCAGCGGCTCGCTCAGCTTGCCCGCCGTTTTATACAGGTTGATTTTCTGCATCGGGAGATCGGGCAAAGCGCCGCCATGGTCGATTGGCACCAGCTGCTGCGGCTCGGTCCCTTCGATTGAGGTAAAGACCGCCAGATCGGCGCTGACGGTGGCGTGGATCGAACTGTCGTTGTCTGTCTCCAGCAGCATCTGCCACGGAATTCCCGCATTATCCAGCGCGCCCACCACCAGTGGCCGAAAGGTACACAGACGGCCAAAAGCGATGTTGAGCGGACGTTGACGCCACGCGGCCCCGCCCGGCGCGCCCACCCAGTTTAACGGCCGCTCGGCCAGCGTCACGCCCCCTGGCGCAACTGCGGTTTCGGTGGTGAGAATCACATCACACTCTCCCTTCGCGAACATCTGGTGCAAGATCAGCGTATGCGATGCCTCGAGGGCGATGCGGATTGCGGGATAGGCCGCGTTGAATTTCTTTAGCACTTGTGGAATCGCGGGATGGACAACGTCATGGGGCACCCCAAGGCGCAGCGTGCCTGTGAACTCTTGCGCTGTCAGCCGTCCGACGACCTCGTCGTTCAGGGCAACCATGCGCCGCGCATAGCTCAGCAATTGGTCGCCGCTGGCGGTGAACGACACGGTGCGCCCGCTGCGGTCCAGCAGTTGCAGGTCCAGCAATTCCTCGATCCGCTTGATCTGCATCGAGACGGCCGATTGCGTCAAATGCAGGAATCCCGCTGCCCGTGTGACACCGCCCGCATCTGCCACCGCGACCAGCGCACGCAGAGTTGCTACGTCCAGATTTCGCATACATCACCATTCATTATGAGTTACATCATTAACATTCGTTTTCATTATGCCACCCCATCCCTCATATATCAAGCATCGGAATGATTGAGCAAAGAAACATCACAAAACGGAGTATTCAAAATGCGTATCGCCCTGCCCCTCACCCTCTCTGCCTCGCGCCGCCGTGGCCTGTCCCTGTGGCGTTTCATGGCCCTGCGCCGCAGCCGCCGTGCGCTGGCGGCCCTTGATGACGCCGCCCTGCGTGATGTCGGGATCAAGCCAGAGGACGCACAGGCCGAGGCCACGCGCCCGATCTGGGACGCGCCTGCCGCGTGGCGGGATTAACCAAAGCTAAAAACCTGACTGAAAAACCTTGAAAACCACGGGTCTGCATCCGATATTGGACGCAGACCTGACCCGTTTTGGGATCGGGACATCTTTTTGGGAGTTTTACATGGCAGACGTGAACACAATCCGGACCAGTGCCGGAAGCCGCACAGCCGCGATTGATGAGGGCCTGCGCGCACACATGAGCAAAGTCTACGGCACGATGTCCGTAGGCATGTTGATCACTTTCGCCGCCGCTTGGGCGATTTCGGGTCTTGCGGTCACATCCGACCCCGCCGGTGCCACGATGGCGCTGCGCGAAGGGCAATACCTGACGGGCTTGGGTCAGGCGCTCTATGCCTCGCCGCTGAAATGGGTTGTGATGTTCGCACCGCTTGCGTTTATCTTCGGCTTTAGCGCCGGCATCAACCGCATGTCCGCCGCGACTGCGCAACTGGTGTTCTACGCGTTCGCACTGGTTATGGGTGTTTCCATCAGCTCGATCTTCCTTGTCTACACAGGGTTTTCGATCATTCAGGTCTTCTTGGTCACAGCCATCGCGTTCGCGGGTCTGTCGCTGTGGGGCTACACCACGAAAAAGGACATCTCCGCATGGGGTAGCTTCCTGATCATGGGCGTGATCGGCCTTATCATCGCGTCCATCGTGAGCATCTTTTTCCCGAACCCCGCGCTGACCTTCGCGATCTCGGCCATCGGTGTGCTGATCTTTGCGGGCCTTACCGCCTATGACACGCAGCGCATCAAGACCGAGTACGTTGCACATGCGCAGCACGGCGACACAGAATGGCTGGGCAAAGCGGCCATCATGGGCGCGCTGAACCTGTACCTGAACTTTATCAACATGTTCATGTTCCTGCTGCAGCTTCTGGGCAACCGCGAATAACCTACGCTTAGTTTGAAATGATCAGGCCCCGCTCTCCGGTAAGGTGAGCGGGGCCTTTTTTATGGCGCGGTCTGAACGGGTCGTGAAAAGCAATGGTGGTGCTGCTGCGGGACTGTTAAACGCGGGGTATCAGAACCGCGCACAAGGGAATGACCGATGATCCAGCCGACCGCCTCTTTCAAAGAAAATCTGGCGCAACTGCCCGCCGTTGACGACATTGCCCGTATCGAGCTGACTGATGCCTCGGGGGCCGTTGTTGCAACCATCCCGAACCAGCAGGGCAAGCAAGGGTCACTGGTGGTCTACCGCTATCTCGCGGAACACTTCGGCACATTGGACGCGAATGCGGCGACCCACGGCACGCTGATTTTCGGCGAGCATACGCAAGACGCCAGAAACCGCCCCGGCGCGCACCCTAACATTGACCGCTTGTTCGAGATCATCGCAGGGGCCGCACCTTTGGGGATCAAGGTCGTAGCTGCCTAAGCGCGGCCTTAGCGGGCTTGCTTTAGGAACAGGTCGAAGATTTCGGGCACATTGCCCTCGCCCATGCCAGCCTCCAGCGCGGCCTTGAGGTTGGCATCCGTGCCTTCAGCGATTTGCGCACGCGTGCCCATGTCCTCAAGCATTTCCACGAAATACCCGATGTCCTTGCTGGCGTTGGCGATCGAGAACCCAAGATCGCTGACACCGTCCACCGCGTAATTCTTGCAAAACTGCATAAACGGAGAGTTGGACGGCCCCGCCGACATGATGTCAAACAGCTGCTGGCGGTCCACCCCTGCCCGCTGCGCCACGGCGAATGCCTGCGCCATGGTGCAAACAGTGGTCATCCCCATGAAGTTGTTGATCAGCTTGGTCACATGGCCCGCGCCGATGTCACCAAGGTGAAAGACATTCTCGCCCAGCACATCGAGGACCGGCTTGACCTTGGTATAGGTCTCCATTTCGCCTGCGGCCATGATGTTGAGCAGACCGTCCTTGGCATGGGCAGGCGTGCGGCCCAGTGGCGCGTCGATCATGCCTGCGCCCTTGGTGGCCAGATCGGACGCGATCTTGCGCGTCGAGGCGGGAATGGACGTGCCAAAGTCGATCACATCCGCGCCCTGCTTGATCCCTGCAAGGATGCCGTCATCGCCGTAGACCAGACCTTCGACAACCTCCGATGTTGTGACGCAGAGCATCACAATATCGCTGGCCTGTGCCAATTCTTTGGGGGTCGAGACTTCGACAGCGCCGCGGGCGACGGTCTTGGCCACGGCTTCTTTGTTGCGGCCCATAACCACCAGATCATAGCCGTTGTTTTGCAGGCACTCGGCCATGTTGCCCCCCATGAGGCCAAGTCCGATGAAACCGATGGTGGGTTTGGTCATTGTATGCTCCCGTTTAGCGATTTGGTTATGATTAAACGTCTGTGAATGCCTGAACGCCCGCTTGGGCGATCTGGAGATCCTGCGCCGGCGTGCCTGAACTGACGCCGATGCCGCCGACGACTTCGCCCTCGCTCAGGACAGGTAGGCCGCCCGCAATCGTCAGCATCCGCCCTCCAAGGGTCGAGGAGATGCCATAAGCGGGCTGGCCCGGTTGGCTAACAGTGCCCAGCACATCGGTGCCGTTCTTGATCCCTGTCGCGGTATAGCTTTTGTCGATGGCCAGATTGATGCTGGTGACCTTGGAGCCGTCCATGCGCTCAAACGCGATAAGGTTGCCGCTCTCGTCTGTGACGGCGATGCAGACGGGCACGCCGATGCTGCGGGCGTGCGCCCGCGCCCCTGCGATCAGCCTGCCCGCATCTTCAAGGTCGAGCCGTTTGAATGTCAGCATTTGCGCGTTCCTTTTGTTAGTCGCCAATGATCAGACTGGGCAATGTCAGCGATATTGCAGGGACAAAGGTGATCAACATGAGCGCTGCGAATATCGCCAGATAGAAGGGCCAGATCGTCTTGACCGCTTTTTCCATCGGTAGGTTGCCGACGGCGCAACCGACGAACAGACAGGTCCCCACAGGCGGTGTGCACAGGCCAAGGCCAAGGTTGACCAGAAGGATCATACCGAATTGCAGCGGATCAATGCCCAGCATGGTCATCACAGGCATGAAGATCGGTGTGCAGATCAGGATCAGGGCCGCCATATCCATGATCATCCCCAACAGCAGCAGCACCACGTTGATCATCAGCAAAACAAGGATCGGGTTTTCCGTAATCCCCAGCAGGAACTCGACCGTTTTGGTGGGCACGCGGTTGAAGGTGAGCATATAGGCAAAGGCCCCCGCGCAGGCGATCAGGATCATCACCATCGACGTGGTCCGCACAGAAGAGATTACGGCCGTCTTGAACCCCTCCCATGACAGGCTGCGGTAGACCACCAGCGTCACGATAAAGGCGTACATCGCGCCGAAGGCACCGGATTCAGTGACCGTAAAGATGCCCGACAACACGCCGCCCACGATGATCACAGCCGTCAGCAGACCGGGGATGGAACCGACAAATGCGATGGCAAGGGCTGTCCAACCGGGGAACTGCTCGGCGCGGTAGCCACGTTTGACGGCAACGACATAGGCCGCGATGGCAAGGCAGCAGCACATCAGCACGCCCGGCACCACGCCTGCGAGGAATAGCTTCGAAATCGACACAGCGCCGCCTGTGGCCAGTGCAAAGATAATCATGTTGTGGCTGGGCGGAATGATGATCCCCGCGATTGAGGACGTCACGGTGACGTTCACCGCATAATCCGCGTCATAGCCTTTGTCCTTCATCACCGGAATCAGGATCGACCCCAGCGCAGAGATGTCGGCGATGGCCGAGCCGGAGATGCCGCCAAACAGCATCGAGGAAAGCACGTTCACGATCCCAAGACCACCGCGCACAGCGCCTACTGCCGCTTGGGCAAAGCGGACCAGCCGTATGGCGATGCCGCCGTGGAACATCAGCTCGCCCGCAAAGATGAAGAACGGGATCGCCATGAGAGAGAAGACGTTAATCCCCGACACGATCCGCTGGAAGCCTACGAACAGGGGCAGCCCTTCGAACCAGAAGGCGGCAAGCGCGGAGATGCCCAGCGCATAGGCAACGGGCGTGCCAATGAACACGCAAAGGGCAAAGACCCCCAAAAGAACCATAAGTCCCATGATTAACCCTGATCTATATTATCTTGGCGCATGTCCCGCCCCAAAAACAGGCGGATCAAATGGCCGGTGGAGAAAAGAAAAAGCAGCACGCCGCTGATCGTGAGCGGCAACGAGCGGAGCCCCTCGGACCATTGGATAAGCGGGATCAACGTGTTCCATTTAAACTTGGTCAGTTCGATCCCGTACCAGAACATCATGCCGCCAAAGCCTGCCATCAGGACATCGGTCACGATGACAAAGACCAACCGCACGCGGGCGGGCACCATGTTGCGGAACACCACAACGGACAGGTGGGTGTGGTTATGCACCCCCGCCGCAGCCCCCAGAAACGCGATGACCATCACCAACAAAAGCGAGACTTGCTCGACCCACGTTGGGGTGTCGTTCAGCACATAGCGACCAAACACCAGCCATGCGAAGATGACGGTCATGATGACGATGGCGGTGCCTGCGATCAGCACACAGATACGTGCGAGCAGATCCAGAACCCTGTCCATTGCACGCAGCAATGCAGGGGTTGAATTGGGTTCTTGCATAGGGTCCCCGCTAAGCAGATGCATCCGGCGGGCCTTTTTGCCGCCGGACGCGATTGATATGGCTTACTCGGTGGCTTGCGCCATCTCGACCAGAGCTTTCATATCGGGGTTGGCTTTCAGATAGTCGGCATAGACCGTGTCCATCGCGGATTGGAACGGCGCTTTGTCACCGATTTCATTGACCATGATGCCTGCGGCTTCCACATCCTTGCGCGCCTGCGCAGAGCCTACGGCCCACAGCTCACGCTGGTGCAGGGCGGCTTCTTGTGCCGCACCGCGGACCGCTTCCTGCATCTCGGCAGACAGCGCGTTGAACTTGGTGGTGTTCACGCAGATACACTCGGGAATGATCAGGTGCTCGGACAGCGAATAGTGGGTTGTCACCTCGTAGTGGCCGACGTTCTTGAACGAGGGGAAGTTGTTTTCCGCACCGTCCACAACACCGGTTTTCAGCGCTTGCTGCACTTCGGAGAAGGCCATCGGGGACGGGTTACCGCCCATGGCAGAGATCATCGAGGTGTAGAGATCGTTGTTCATCACGCGAATCTTCAGACCCGCCACATCGGCAGGCGTGTTGATCGGCTTTTGGCTATAGAACGAACGTGCGCCTGCATCAAACCATGCCAGCGGCAGAATGCCTGCGTCGCCCATTGCGGCGGCAACTGTCTGGCCCGCATCGCCTTCCAGCACGCGGAACATGTGTGGCACGCTTTTGAAGATGAACGGCAGGGAAACAAGGTTCGCCTCTTTCACCATCGGGCCAATCGGGCCGAGGTTGAAGTTACCGACCTCGATCGCGCCAATGCGGACCTGCTCCAGCGCGTCAGGCTGCGAACCCAATACACCACCGTGGAACACGTCAACGGTGACTTCGCCGCCTGTGGCCGTTTTGACCAGCTCGGCGAATTTATCCATCGCGGCGGTGTTCGGGTGGCCATCGTTGTGGATGTTCCACGCGCGCCAGCCGTCAGCAGCCGCCGCACCCGTCACCAAAGCCATAGCCGTCGTGGCCGCGAAAAGCGTTTTTGTAAATGTCATGGGTTCTCCTCCCTAGTGTTTCTCGAACAGCGCGCGCCGTAGTGATTGAGCGGGGAGTACTGCGCCTTTTGGCATCTTCACCCTCCGGTCCGGAATCGCTGTCCCAGCAATAAGGAGACTAGTATCCAAGTTATGTCAACAATTGACTTTCGGGGCTTCGTCTGACTTGACATACACGGACAAGGTGACAGGCTGCATAACGTGACATAGGTCGAATTATCTGCCCGCAGAGGGCGATAATTTGGCACAAATGCAATAGCTTACACGATCATGGCCAGCCATCACCGCCACCGACAAAAACAGGACAAGAGCAAGACCAAGTGGAAGATATTGTAAGGCGCACAACGACCGACGCGGTCTATGAAACACTCCATAGCGAGATTGTTTCACTGCAATTATTGCCCGGAACCAAGCTGTCAGAGACAGAAGTGGCCCGCCGTTTCGGCGTTTCGCGCCAGCCCGTGCGCAACGCATTCACCAAATTGGGCAATGATGATCTGCTGGTGATCCGTCCGCAAAAGGCCACCGAAGTGCGCGGCTTCTCGATGGAGCGGATCGCCCTCGCGCGGCTGGTCCGCATGGCGGTCGAGCTGGAGGTCGTGCACCACGCCGTCAAAATCTGGGACGCCCCGCGAGAGGCCAAGATGGCCGAAAATCTGGCCCTACAGGAACAGGCGGTAAAAGACGGCGATATGGCTGCCTTTCACGCGCTGGACTATGACTTTCACAAACTGATCTACGTCTTGGGCGGCAATCCTATGGCTTTTGAGGTGATGCTGGAATGCAAACAAAAGGTCGACCGTTTGTGCCTTCTGAGCCTCGGCAAAGAGCGTGAGGTCGCCTCCATTCTGGAAGACCACCGTCAGATCGCCGCAGGCATGGCCTCGGGCGATCTGGAACTGGCACAATCCGCCATGCGCAAGCACCTGTCACGGCTGGATCAGACGATCGAATACATCCACCAGACGCATTCGGACTACTTCGAATAGCGCGGTCAGGCCGTCCCGCGCTCGGGGCGGTCGCTGTCGATGTTGAACTTCATCCCGTCCAACAGCTCTTCCAGATCGGGCCGCGCTGCGGGGCCGTTCGAAATATCAACCAGCATCAGTGTCCCGTTGGGGCGAATCGCAAATGCGCCCGGCTCTGCAAACAGGTCCGTCGTCTCTGCCTCCGACAGTGGCGACGAGACATAGAGGCCAAGCGCGCGCATCTGCGGCTCGGTCAGGCCATAGCACAGATCAAAATCCCAGCCGAATTCGGCCATATCCGCCGCTGCTTTCTCCTCGGTATCAGAGGACACAACCACCACGTCCATCACATCGGTCCATGCAGGCAACACCGCGTTGAGCTTGTTCAGAAAGCGTTTGCAGCGCGGGCAATGCTTGCCACGGTAGACAAACAACATGGTCCAACGGTCTTTGGCTTGGCCAATGCTCACCCGCGCGTCAGACCCCGGTTTGGCAAAGCTCATCTGTTCGATTTGTGCGCCGACATTCGGTTTTGCTGTGATCATAGCGGGAATTCCTCTTGGGGTTTCTGTGGCGTGCCACTGGGGTAACGCCCACAATCCATTGCATAGAATGCGCCAGACTGGAAAGTACATCACAACAAATTGTGCGGCCCGCATATCAAGCACCGCGTCGCTCTGCGCAGACGTTGTCAGATGGCGCACAGCGGTGCCGCTTACATCTGCCTGCACAGCCTCTGCAACCTCGCGGCACCCTCTTTGCCGGCCCCGCTCCTTCGCTTTTCATTTTGCCCCTAAACTCATCCCCCGCTTTCACCGAACAATGAACTTTAAAATGGGGCACAAAAACGCAAAAAGCCGCGCTGGTCAGCGCGGCTTTCAATGCATCAAAAGAGAGGCGATCTTACTTGATCTTGCCTTCTTTGTATTCAACGTGCTTGCGCGCAACGGGGTCGTATTTTTTGATGACCATTTTTTCGGTCATGGTGCGTGCGTTCTTTTTTGTAACGTAGAAGTGGCCTGTGCCCGCGGACGAGTTCAGACGGATCTTGATCGTGGTTGGCTTAGCCATTTTGTCTTCTCCTGTGCAGCGACGTGCCTACCTTGGCGCGCGCGTAATCTCTGAACCTCGGCTTCTACCTTTGCTGCGGTCCGAGTCAACCCCCTACCCGCGCTACATCGGCTAGAGTAGCCGGAAAATTCGAATTTTCCGGTCCGGAATTTTAAAAATTCCGGCGCTCGAGGCCAATGGATGCGCGGAAGGCCTATAAGCCGGATTCTGTCCCGGAGGTTGCCCTCCATCGATGACCATTCCTCTGACCTTGCCGTTACCGACAAAGCTACAGCCGCCAACCCGGACCTGCTGGAGCGAAAGAAGCTCCGCCTGCTTGCCCGAAGACAAACAAGCACGCGGTCCCTATTTGGCGTTGCTCCCGGTGGGGCTTGCCATGCCGCCGCTGTTGCCAGCCGCGCGGTGGGCTCTTACCCCACCGTTTCACCCTTACCTACCGACACTCCAAAGCGAACCATGGAACCGCAGGCGGTTTATTTTCTGTGGCGCTTTCCGTCGGGTTGCCCCGCCCGGGCGTTACCCGGCACCGTTCCTTTCCGGAGTCCGGACTTTCCTCCCGAATACCTTGCGGCATTCAAAGCGGTCATCCAGCCTTCCGCGCAGCCCTGCCCTACGCGAGGCGACGGGGCGCGGTCAATGCAATTGCGGGGTCAGAGCGTGAAATCATCGCGCTGCAACGGCCCCGTGCGCCAGGGCGCATGGCGCAGCCGTGTCGCAGCCAACAAGGTGGCCACATCAACATCCGCCGTGAACCCCGCGCTGCGCGCCGCGGCGATAAAAGCCGCCTCATCCCCTGCCCCGACCTCGCGCGGCACAGCAGAGGCGGCAAGGCCCTGCCGCTCCAACCTGCGCCAGTCAAAACGGGGGCCGGGGTCGATCTTGCGGGCGGGGGCGATGTCGGAATGGCCAATCACGCCGCTCGGCGCAATATCCCACCGTGCCATGATCCCGCGCAACAACTGCTCAAGCGCGGCCATCTGCGGCTCTGAAAACGGGTGCGTGCCGCGATTGTCCAGCTCGATCCCGATCGAGCGGGAGTTGATGTCGTCCTGCCCGCACCATTCGCCAGCACCCGCATGCCATGCGCGGGCGGTTTCCTCGACCATTTGGGTCACGTCGCCGCCTGCACCGATCAGGTAATGTGCCGAAACTTCCGCCGTGGGATCGCACAACCGCTCAAGCGCGGCCTGCGCGCTGCCCATCGCGGTATAGTGTATCAGAACAAGCGTGGGCAGCAGCCCGTCGCGGCGCGGGCCGCAATTGGGCGATGGGTGCATCACAGCCATTGCACGAGGCGCGTTAACCGCCCGTGTTGCGGAACGCAGACGGGTCCCAGCCGCATGCATAGCCATCCCCGTCGGGATCCATGCCTTGACGGTCCCTCTTTGGCCCGCCAGCTTCAAGGAAGGCAATCTGGGCCTGATCCTCGCCACTGAATTGTGCGCAGGCGCGCTGGAACTTTTTCTCGGCGTTAAAGCTGCGGCGTTTGTAGATGCGCGTGCCCACGGGGTTTGATGTCGACAACGCATAGGCCACGATATTCGGGCCTGTCGCTGTCCGCTCGGGCAATGCTTGGGGCTGGATCACCTGATACTGTGCGCGGTTGGCGGCAAGTCGGGCGGCGTCGCCCTCGATGCTGCGCTGGCCTGACACGGCGTCGAAATTATTCTCGCGACTGATGCCTGTGGCGCTGTCCACCACGGCGGGCGCCGGGTTGGACGGGCTGGCCTGTACGGGGGCCACGCCAGAGTTGTTGGCCGCGGCCGCAAGGCTCTCTGCATCGTTTGCCTGACTGGTCTGCGCCAGAATGGCGGCGGTCTGGGCGGCCGTATCAGCGGCAGAGCCCGCAGGCGGCAAGGACTGCGCAGTCACACCCGGTGCAGCAGGCACCGGATTGGCAAGCGCCGCGTCACGGTTGGCTTTTTGCTGGTCAAATGTCTGGTCGAAACCGACGCCAAAACGACTATCCTCGGGGGCGGCGGGCTGGCACGCCGCAAGGACGACCAAGGCACAAGCCCCCAAGCCAAAACGAACACTCATCATCTCAATAGCCTGCTTTTAATTACGCGTTGCGCCGCGTTTACCACCATTTGTCGGCTTTGGCTACAAAACCGGCGGCCTGTTCAAGCGCGTAGGCGGAAGACAGCAGATCGCCCTCTTCCCACGGACGCCCGATCAGTTGCAGACCCAGCGGCAGACCGTTTGCGTCTTGTCCCGTTGGCACCGCGATGCCGGGCAGACCTGCAAGGTTCACCGTCACGGTAAAGACGTCATTGAGATACATCTGGATCGGGTCCGCATCAATCATTTCCCCCAAACCAAACGCAGCCGAAGGCGTTGCAGGTGTCAGGATGCAATCAATGCCTGCGGCGAACACATCGTCAAAGTCTTTCTTGATCAATGTGCGCACACGGCGGGCGCGGTTGTAGTAGGCGTCATAGAAGCCCGCTGACAACACATAGGTGCCGACCATCACGCGGCGCTGCACCTCGGGGCCGAACCCTTCGGCGCGGGTTTTCTCGTACATCTCTGTGATGCCGTCGCCTGCGTCCAGCGTGGCGCGGTGGCCATAGCGCACCCCGTCATAGCGCGCGAGGTTCGAAGACGCCTCGGCCGGGGCGATCACGTAATAGGCAGGCAACGCGTATTTCGTGTGCGGCAGGGAAATATCGACAATCTCGGCCCCTGCGTCTTTGAGCATGGCCGTGCCGTCTGCCCAGAGCTTTTCGATCTCGGCGGGCATACCGTCCATGCGGTACTCTTTGGGAATACCGATTTTCTTGCCGCGCATGTCGCCTGTCAGGGCCGCTTCGAAATTCGGGACGGCGATGTTGGCGGAGGTGCTGTCTTTTGGGTCATAGCTGCACATGGCCTCCAGCATGATCGCCGCGTCGCGCACGGATTTGGTCATCGGGCCAGCTTGGTCGAGTGACGAGGCAAAGGCCACAACACCCCAGCGAGAGCAGCGGCCATAGGTCGGCTTGATGCCCACGGTGCCGGTAAAGGCCGCAGGCTGGCGGATCGAGCCGCCTGTATCGGTGCCGGTGGCGGCAAGGCACAGATCGGCCGCGACCGCCGCAGCGGACCCGCCCGAGGAGCCACCCGGTGTCAGCGGCGTCTCGTCCGCGCCACGGCGCCACGGGTTGACCGCATTGCCGTAGGCAGATGTTTCGTTCGAGGAGCCCATGGCGAATTCGTCCATGTTGAGCTTGCCCAACATCACAGCGCCCGCATCCGCGAGGTTCTGGCTGACGGTCGATTCGTATTCGGGCTTGAACCCTTCGAGTATGCGCGAGGCGGCCTGCGATGGCACACCTTTGGTGCAGAAGAGGTCCTTGATGCCAATCGGCAGGCCACACATGGCGGGAGCCTCTTCGCTGGCTTTCAGCCGCTCATCGGCGGCGGCGGCGCGCTCCAGCGCGATCTCGGGCGTGTGGTGGACAAAGGCATTCAACGCGCCTGCGCCTTCAATGGCGGTAAGACACGCTTGGGTCAGCTCCCTGGACGATGTCTCACCCTTGCGCAGGGCATCGCGGGCTTGGGCGAGGCCCATTTTGTTCAGATCGGTCATTATTCAACCACCTTCGGTACGGCAAAGAAACCTTCACGGGAATCGGGCGCGTTTTTCAGCACCGCCTCTTGCTGGTCGCCATCGGCGACCACATCGGCGCGGCGGGCAAGGTTTTGCGGGGTGACGGACGTCATCGGCTCGACGCCTTCGATGTCCACTTCGGACAGCTGTTCGATGAAGCCAAGGATCGTGTTGAACTCTTGCGCGAGCGCGGGCAGCGCGTCAGGTTCTACTTTGATACGGGCCAGTTTTGCGACCCGTGCGGCGGTGCTCTCGTCTATCGACATGGGGTTTCCTCATCTGCTTGTCTGTCCTCTACCGCTCTGCCGCGCGTGCTGCAAGTCACGCGCGCCGGGGCGGGGTCTTTTCTATGGCGTGCGGCGCGGCTAGGCTGGCGGGAGTTGCACAAAAAGGGAGCATGGGCATGAACATCATCTGGCTGGGGCACGGATCGTTCCGAATCGAAATCGAGGATCAGGTGGTGTTGGTAGACCCGTGGCTGAACGGAAACCCGATGTTGCCAGAGGACCAGTATGCCGCGGCCACCGCAGGTGCGACGCATATCCTTGTCACCCACGCGCATTTTGATCACATCGCGGATGTGGTGCAAATTTCCAAGGACACGGGCGCACCTTTGTCGGGCATGTACGAGCTGGCGCAATATCTGCACGCGCAGGGCGCGGTCGAGGGGCAGGCCTTTAACATGGGTGGCACCATTGCGATTGGCGATAGCGTCACGGCCAGCATGGTGCCTGCGTCGCATTCCTCGACTGCGGATGTGGGCGGGACGCGGCGCTATATGGGGACCGAATCCGGCTTTGTCCTGCGCGGCGAAGGGCACACGATCTATATCTCGGGCGACACAGGGCTGATGGCCGATATGGCGTGGATCGGGGATTATTATAAACCCGACATCGGCATCCTGTCGGCAGGCGGGCATTTCACGATGGACATGGACATGGCGGCCTATGCGGCGCGGACCTATTTCGATTTCAAAACGGTTATCCCCTGCCACTACCGCACAATGCCGATGCTTGAGCAATCGGCACAGGCTTTGGAAAACGGCGTGTTGCCAGGCACTTCCGTGATCGAGCCCCGGGTCATGCAGGCCATAACGCTTTAGCCGCGTCTGGCGGCGAAGAAGTCGCGCAACATACGCGCACAGGCTCCTTCGGATATCCCTTCAAACACCTGCGGCGCGTGGTGGCATTGCGGGTGCGCAAAGACGCGTGCGCCGCTCTCGACCCCGCCTGATTTGGGATCGGACGCGCCGTAGTACAACCGCTCGATCCGGGCGGCGGCAATGGCACCTGCGCACATGGGGCACGGCTCTAGCGTGACATAGAGTGCGCATCCTGAGAGGCGCTCCGCGCCCAGATGCGTGCAAGCGGCGCGGATGGCCAGCACCTCGGCGTGAGCGGTGGGATCGTTGTCCTCGCGGGTGCGATTGCCTGCGCGGGCGATCACCTCGCCCTCTGGCGATAGAACAACCGCACCCACGGGCACTTCGCCCCGCGCCGCTGCGGCACGGGCCTCTTGCAGCGCCAATTCCATGAAGGATGTAAAAGCCATGTTCCTTGATGGGGGCAAAACGGTCCCTTTCGCAAGGGGGGCGGTTGCGCTATGGCAGGGCGTATGACCGATACCCCCTCCTCTGCGCCCCAAGGCGACCGCATCGCAAAGACCCTCTCTCGTGCTGGCATCGCCAGCAGACGCGAAGCAGAGCGGATGATTGAGGCGGGCCGTGTGAGCGTGAACGGCGCGGTGATCACCTCGCCCGCGTTGAACGTGACACCCGCCGACCGCATCGTGGTCGATGGCAAGCCTGTGGGCCAGCCAGAGCCTGCGCGCCTGTGGCTCTATCACAAGCCTACGGGGCTGGTGACGACGGATGCGGATGAAAAAGGCCGCACGACGATCTACGACACATTGCCCAAGGATCTGCCACGGGTGATGAGCGTGGGTCGGCTTGACCTGAACTCCGAAGGGTTGCTGTTGCTGACGAATGATGGCGGGATCAAACGGTTGTTGGAGCTGCCCTCGACCGGTTGGCTGCGCCGCTACCGCGTGCGGGTGAACGGGCGGCCCACGGATGAAGTGCTGGAACCGCTGCGCAAAGGGATCATCGCCGAGGGCGAGCCATTCCAGCCGATGGAAGTGGTGCTGGACCGCCAACAAGGCGCGAATGCATGGCTGACCGTGGGCCTGCGCGAAGGCAAGAACCGCGAAATCCGCCGCGCCATGGACGAGATCGGGCTGAGCGTGAACCGTCTGCTGCGGGTCAGCTATGGCCCGTTTCAGCTGGGCGATCTGAAACAGGGTGACGTAGAAGAAGTGCGCCGCAAGGTGCTGCGCGACCAGTTGGGACCAGAAGCAGAAGCCTTGCTGGGTGCCGCTCCCGAGGCCCCGACCCAAGTCAAACGGGCCTTCAAACGGCGCGTCCCGCATAAGGGTGAGTTTGGCGGCCCCGGCCAGCCCGGTTACGCCAAAGCGCCGGAAGAGCAAACCGACGACCGCCCCAAGCGCGGCAAACCAGCAAAGAAATATCGCCCCACAAAAGCCGTCCGTGACGCAGAACGCAGCGCAGCGGGCGCACCGCCGAAGCCGCGCAAATTCTCTAGCAGCGCGTCAAAGCGCGATGCGGCGGATCCAACCAAGGGCCCACGGCGGCGGTAGCGTTACAAAAGTCTGTCGCCAGACTTTTGCCCAAAATTTCCTCGAAATTTTGCCGTGCCGCCGTCGGATCAGGCGCGGATTACGACAGTTGCGGTCAAGGCTGCAGCGATTGCACCGCACACAATGCGCAATTTGCGGCGGCGCGTATGTGCCGCACTTGGCGTCAAACAGGGCTTTCGTGTATCGATAAACTTACGTTGCTGCATCAAATTTACTCGTTACTGGTTTGACCCCACGCCTGCACCCGGGGCATCTATCAGAACTTAAACACTTTTACGCAAAACCCGTTCAGGGACAAAATCTCCCCTCTTTCCCCCTGTGCTTTCAATTCACATTTCCGCTGCGCTAAGCTATGCGTAGCCCCCAAGAAAGACCCCAAGGAGCGACCATGGCTGACCTGCTAACCATCGAAAATCTCGGAAACCTGATCATGCTGTGCTTTTTGCAAGCCGTGTTGGGGTTCGACAACCTTCTGTATATCTCTATCGAAAGCCAGCGTGCGCCCGTCGCACAGCAGGCCGCCGTGCGCAAATGGGGCATCTTGCTGGCCGTGGCGCTGCGGGTGATCTTGCTGTTTGTTATGATCAAAGCGATTGATGCCATGGCAGAGCCGTTCTTTATCCTGAATTGGGAGGGTGTGCTGACCGGTGGCGTCAACTTTGCCACGCTGGTGTTTATCATCGGTGGTATCTTCATCATGTACACGGCGGTGAAGGAAATCGGCCACATGCTCTCGATCGAGCATTTGGATACCGACATCGAGGGCAAAAGCGGCAAATCAGCGGCCAAAGTTGTGGCGCTGATTGTTCTGATGAACCTCATCTTCTCCTTTGATTCGGTGCTGTCCGCGCTGGCTATCACGGATGTCTTCCCGATCCTCGCCTTTGCGATCATCCTGTCGGGCATTGCCATGTTGCTGCTGGCCGAGCGCGTGACGCAGTTCCTTGAAGCGAACCGCATGTACGAGGTCCTTGGCCTCTTCATCCTGCTGATCGTCGGCATCGTCCTGCTGGGCGAAGCGGGTCAGGCCGCCGCCCACGCCATGCACGACCCCGAGCTTGCCTTGCGCTTCTTCGGCTACGAGGTGATCCCGATGTCCAAGACCACCTTCTACTTCAGTGTGCTGGTTCTGGTTGCGGTTGAGGTGATCCAGTCGGGCTATACCCGCAAGCTGAACGCCGAACGCCGCACAGGACAGCGCCACTAGAAACAATGCGCCCGTGCGCATATGTTACTGCAACGCCGTGTGGTTTGCGCGGCACCTTCGGGGGAAATGATGGGACCGGCACCGTTTAGAAAAACAGCCTATATCGCGCTGATCGTCGTCCTGTTCGGCGTCAGCTCCGGCTGGCTCGGAGGGCTTTGAGCATGGCAAAGCGTTTTGGAGGCCAATACAGCCCCGATGGTACCTCCCCCCCCGCGCTGGAGGGCGGCAAGAAGCGCCGCCGCCTTGAGGTAGACCCAGCAGGCGGACGGGCGAATGTCATGTTTGTGCCTGCGATTGTTCTGGTCGCCACCACCTTCAGCGATGGTGCGGTGTCCTTCCTTGCGGGTTTGACCGGCGCGCTTTCTCTGACGTTGGCCGCATGGCTGCTGCGCGGCGGTTTGCGTGCCGAGGCCGCGTTCAACTCGCGCAAGGTTGCGCGGCGTCCTGCCCTGCCGCGCAAGATACTTGCGGCGGGCCTTGCAGGGATCGGTGCGGCCCTTGCGGTTTTTGCCCATACCGACACTTCGCTTGGCTTGAACCTGCTCTCGCCCGTTCTTTACGGCATCATTACCACGGGCCTTTTCATCGCGGCCTTCGGCTTTGATCCCATGAAAAGCAAAGGCATGGACGGCATCGACACCTTCCAACAAGACCGCGTGGCCCGTGTGGTCGACGAGGCAGAGCGTCACCTGACCACCATGCGCGAGACGATCCTGCGGGCAGGCGACCGCCAATCAGCTGCGCGGCTGGAAGACTTCGTCGACACCGCCCGCGAACTGATCCGCACAGTCGAAGAAGACCCCCGCGACCTGACCGCTGCGCGTAAATATCTGGGCGTCTACCTACAGGGCGCCCGCAATGCGACCGCGAAATTCGCCGACATCTATGCCCGTACCCAAGACCCCCAAGCGCGGGCCGACTATCTGGCCCTGCTGGATGATCTTGAGCAGAACTTTGCCGCCCGTAACCAAAAATCGCTGCTGGATGACCGCGGCGATCTGAATGTTGAAATCGACGTGCTGCGCGAGCGGCTGTCGCGTGAAGGGGTGCGTCTTAAATGATCCGCACCTCGTTTAAAGGAGACACATATGTCTGATACCGTTCGTGAAAAAGCCGCCCAATCCCTGGCAATGGTCGAAGAAGTGACCGCCGTGGTCCTGCCCGAGCCGATGGACGCAAACGCCGTCATCACGCTGGAGCAAGCGGACGCGCCACTATCCGCCGAGATCCGCTCGCGCATGGACGAGCTGGACATGGACGATACCCAGTCGATCATCAGCTTCGGCTCTGCCGCGCAGGCCGAATTGCAGGAAATATCCCAAGCCATGTTGCAAGACGTGCGCAACAAAGATGTAGGCCCCGCGGGCGACAGCCTGCGCGGGATTGTCACCACCATCCGCGGGTTCTCTGTCTCTGAACTGGACGTGCGCCGCGAGCGTAGCTGGTGGGAAAAACTGATTGGCCGTGCCGCCCCTTTCGCGAAATTCACAGCCAAGTTCGAAAAGGTCCAAGGCCAGATCGACAAGATCACCGACAACCTGCTGAGCCACGAGCATACGCTTCTTAAAGACATCAAATCGCTTGATATGCTCTACGAGAAGACGCTGCAATTCTACGACGAGCTGGCGCTGTACATTGCCGCAGGCGAGGCCAAGATTGCCGAGCTGGACGCCACAGTGATCCCCGCCAAAGAAGCGGAAGTGAACGCAGCCCCCGAGGCCGATCAGGTGATGAAAGCGCAAGAACTGCGTGATTTGCGGGCCGCCCGTGATGATCTGGAGCGCCGCGTGCATGACCTGAAACTCACCCGTCAGGTGACGATGCAGTCGCTCCCCTCGATCCGTTTGGTGCAGGAAAACGACAAGTCACTGGTCACGAAAATCAACTCGACCCTCGTGAATACCGTGCCTCTGTGGGAGACGCAGCTGGCCCAAGCGGTCACAATCCAGCGTTCTATGGAAGCGGCGGTTGCTGTGCGCGAAGCCAATGACCTGACCAACGAGCTGCTCACCTCCAACGCCAAGAACCTGCGCGAAAGCAACAAGGTCATCCGCACCGAGATGGAGCGCGGCGTGTTCGATATCGAAGCGGTCAAAGCGGCCAATGCCGACCTGATTGGCACCATCGAGGAAAGCCTGCAAATCGCGGACGAAGGCAAGGCCAAGCGCGCCGCCGCCGAAACCGATCTCAAGGAAATGGAGGCCAAGCTGCGCGACACGCTGGCCGCCGCCAAAGCCAGCAAGACGGGCTTGGGCGATACGGTCAACACCTGATCGTGGGGCGCGTACGGGGCATAAAAGCGGCGGCGCTGGCACTGTTTGTGCTGGGCGTCGCCGCGTGTTCCGAGACAGTAGTGGCACCCGTTGAACCGGTGCTAAAGCCCAACGCACGCCCTGCCCCGACGCCCAAACCCGCCCCTGCGCCGCAGGTGGCCAAGCCAACCTCGCAAGAGAGTGCGACGCTGCGCAGCTACCTCAATCAAGTGCAGAACGCGCAATTGGGCCAGGGGCTGTTGCGGCGCGATGGCGCTGGGGCGGACACGCCCTTTACCAGTGCCATGCTGGCGCGCAATTTTGAAAAGATCGCCTTTTTCAACGAATACGACAGCAGCTTTTCGGGGCGTGGTGGTGCAAGCCCGCTGCGCCGCTGGTCAGCGCCCGTGCGGATGGACGTGATTTTTGGCGCAGGCGTGCCGCCCTCGCAACGCAAAAGCGACACGGCCAATGTGCGCAGCTATGCCGCGCGGCTGGCCCAAATCACAGGCCACCCCATCGCCATGGAAAAGCAGGCCAATTTCATGGTGATCATCGCAGGCGAGGATGACCGCGCCGAGGCGCTGGCCGCCGCCGCCGCCCGCCTCCCCGGCATCAGCATCGGCAGCCTTGGGCCGCTCATCAATCTGCGCCGCGATGCCTATTGCGTGGTCGCGGCCTACGCTTCCGGAACGGGCAGCAACACCTATACCACCGCCGTTGCCGTGATCCGCGCCGAGAACCCCAGCCTGCTGCGTCTGTCGTGCATTCACGAAGAGCTGGCCCAAGGGCTGGGCCTTGCCAATGACAGCCCCGATGCGCGCCCTTCGATCTTTAACGACGACGATGAATTTGCCCTGCTCACCCGCCATGACGAGCTGTTGCTCAAGATGCTATATGACCCGCGCTTGCGGACAGGTATGAAAGCCGATGACGCGCGTCCAACAGTGCAACGCATCGCCGCAGAGCTGGCCGACGGTGGCGGGCCTGTTTGATCTATGACTCCGAGGGGCAAGGCGACTCCCTCCTCGATCCGCCCCGCTTCTTGTGATGCGCGTCCCGGCGCAACCCAAACTTGATATGTGCGTCCCAGCGCAACCCAACCTTGATATGCGCGTCCCAGCGCAACCCAACCTTGATATGCGCGTCCCAGCGCAATACTCTCCCCCCAATTCAACGCAAGGACCTCACCCATGGGCATTTTCGATTTCCTCTCCGGCCAGTTCATCGACGTCATCCATTGGACCGACGACACCCGCGACACGATGGTCTGGCGGTTCGAGCGTGAGGGCCACGAGATCAAATACGGCGCCAAGCTGACCGTGCGCGAAGGCCAAGCTGCCGTGTTCGTACACGAAGGGCGGCTGGCCGATGTCTTTACCCCCGGCCTCTATATGCTTGAGACGAACAACATGCCGATCCTGACGACCCTGCAACACTGGGACCACGGCTTTAAGTCTCCGTTCAAATCCGAGGTGTATTTCGTCAACACTACGCGGTTCAACAACCTCAAATGGGGCACCAAGAACCCTGTGATCGTGCGCGACCCCGAGTTTGGCCCCGTGCGCCTACGCGCCTTTGGCACCTATTCGGTCCGCGTGACCGACCCTGCTGTATTCCTGCGCGAAATCGTGGGCACCGACGGCGAATTCACCATGGACGAGATCAGCTACCAGATCCGCAACATCATCGTTCAGGAATTCTCGCGCACCATCGCCCGCAGCCAGATCCCCGTGCTGGACATGGCTGCCAATGTCCGCGAATTGGGCAAGCTGATCGGGGGAGAGATTGCGGGCCAGCTGGCCGAATATGGCCTCGCCCTGCCCGAACTCTACATCGAAAATATCTCGCTTCCTCCTGCGGTGGAGGAGGTCATGGACAAACGCTCGTCCATGGGTGTGATCGGGAACCTCAACGAATACATGCAGTTTCAGGCGGCCGAGGCTTTGGGCCAAGAGGGTGCAGGCTCTGCTGCGATACAGGCGGGCATGGGCGCGGGCCTTGGCATGCAGATCGGCGCGCAAGCGGCCACTGGTGGTCCGTGGGGCGCGGCCCTTGCGCCCGCAGCAGCCGCTGCGCCACCCCCGCCTCCGGTTGAACACGTCTGGCACATCGCCAGCGGCGGCGAGACGGCAGGCCCGTTTTCCAAAGCCAAGATGGGCCGCATGGCCGCTGAAGGCACGCTCACCCGCGACAGCTTTGTCTGGACGGCGGGGCAAGACGGCTGGATGCGGGCCGAGGACGTGCGCGAGCTTGCGCAGCTCTTCACCGTGATGCCACCCCCGCCCCCACCGGCGTAATCCACCCTGCGGGGCCAGTGATCTGCGCAGATGCCAGCGCCGTTTCGCCATCGGTCCCGCATCGAATCCGGGCAAAGCGGCGTCTTGATCCCCAAGGCGCTGTGATGCTCCCACGCCCCATCCTGCGACAAAGGTCCGCCTGTGCCAGACACCCGTCCCGACACTGTCCTCCAAGAGCATCGCTTTCCCTGCGATACCTGCGGCTCGGACCTGCGGTATGACCCTGCCAGCGGTGATCTAAAATGCGATCACTGCGGCGCTACCCAACCTATCGGCACAGTCTGGAGCAACTCGGCCACCATAGCCGAGATGGACCTGAGGCGCGGGCTGTCCCAGACCCTTGGCACCGCCGAGATGGAGGAAACCCGTGTCAGCCAGTGCCCCAATTGCGCGGCACAGGTAGAATTTGACGCCAACACCCAAGCCGCCGAATGCCCCTTTTGCGCCACGCCCGTGGTGGTGGACACAGGCGTTCACCGCCACATCAAACCCCGCGCCGTACTGCCCTTTGCCATGGACGAGGCAACAGCCCGCGACGCCATGACCGACTGGCTGGGCAGCCTTTGGTTTGCGCCGAACGGGTTGCAGGAATACGCCCGCAAGGGCCGCCAGCTAGACGGGATATACGTGCCCTACTGGACCTATGACGCGCAAAGCGACACGCGCTACACCGGCGAGCGCGGCACCGTCTATTACCAGACCCGCACCGTGATGCGTGACGGCAAACGCCAACAGGTCCGCGTGGCCAAGGTCCGCTGGCGCGGCACATCGGGGCGCGTGTCGCGGTTCTTTGACGATGTGCTGGTGCTGGGCTCACGCTCATTGCCCAAGCGATTTACAGACGCTTTGGAACCTTGGGATCTGGCCTCACTAGAGACTTATGCGCCTGAATACCTCGCGGGGTTCCGCGCCGAAGGCTATACCGTTCCTCTTGAGGAGGGCTTTGACGAGGCGCAGGAAAAGATGCACGCGATGATCCGCCGCGATGTGAAGTTCGACATCGGCGGCGACCGCCAGCGCATCCACTCGATGGATGTGGACCTGAGTGCGATGACCTTCAAACACATCCTGCTGCCGGTGTGGCTCGCCGCTTATAAATACCGCGGCAAGACGTTCCGCTTTGTCGTGAACGGCCGCACGGGCCGTGTACAGGGCGAACGGCCCTACTCCGCGATCAAGATCACCCTCGCTGTGATCGCCGGCCTGATTATTGCCGCCGGCGTTGGCTATCTCTATGCGATGAACGGATAAGACATGACAGCAATCAACACTTTGACCGATGTGATGCAGGCGCGCTATTCGTGCCGTGCGTTCCGCCCTGATCCTGTCCCTGATGGCGATCTGATGCAGATCGTTCAGACCGCCCGCCACATGCCATCGTGGTGCAACGCCCAGCCGTGGCAGGTCGAGATTACGCGCGGTGCCGCGACCGAACGGTTGCGCACTGCACTGACCGAAGCAGCCAGCACAGGCACGCCCCCTGCGCCCGATCTGGCGTGGCCTGGCAAATACACCGGAGACTATGCCGAACGCCGCCGCACCTGCGGCTTCCAACTATACGACGCCGTGGGCATCGAAAAATCCGACCGCGCAGGCCGCGCCGCGCAAATGCTGCGCAACTACAGCTTCTTTGACGCACCCCATGTCGCCATCATCCACTCCCCTGCCGAGCTGGGCCCTTACGGCGCGATGGACACCGGCGGCTTCGTCGCGGCTTTCACGTTGGCAGCCACAGCCCTTGGCATCGCCACCATCCCCCAAGCCGCCATCGCCGCCTACGCCCCCCTGCTCAAAGAGCAGCTTGGCATTGCCGACGACCGCCTGATCCTCTGCGCCATTTCGCTGGGCTATGCCGACACGGACGCGCCCGCCAACAGCTTCCGCACTGCCCGTGCGGACGCAACCAACATCCTGAACTGGCACGACACATGAGAGCGCTTCTGCAACGCGCCACAGAGGCCAGCGTCACGGTTGAGGGCGAAGTCATCGGAGAGATTGGCGCGGGCTTGCTGATCTTTGTCTGCGCCATGCCCGACGATACATATGACACGGCCAAAGCGCTGGCGCTGAAAATCTCGAAACTGCGGCTCTTCAAAGATGACGCTGGCAAGATGAACCTCAGCCTCTCCCAAACAGGCGGAGCCGCCTTGGTCGTCAGCCAGTTCACTCTGGCTGCCGACACGTCACGCGGGACACGTCCGGGGTTCTCCTACGCCGCCAAACCCGATGTGGCCGAAACCTTGTACTTGCAATTCGCCGCCTGCCTGCGTGACCTGAACATCCCCGTGCAAACAGGCCGTTTTGGCGCGGATATGTCCGTGGCCCTCACCAATGACGGACCGGTCACCATCTGGCTTGATACAAACGCCTAAAACACCCCCGATCAAGGTCCCTAAAACGTAGAATGCGGACCACAGGGGCCCGCATCCTAGCGCTCATAAAACGTGTCTTGCGCTTTAGCGCACCGTGGGGTCACGGCTCGCGGAAGGCCTCTTTGGATTTGTAGAGGGGCTTCAGCAAGTATTGCAGCACGGTTTTGGAGCCTGTGTGCAGCTCGACGCTGGCCTGCATACCGGGGCGGATTTCCAGCTCTGACTGACGCGGGGTGAGGTTTTCCGTGTCCACCGCCAGCACCACCTTGTAGTGCGGGTCGCCATCGGGATCCCGCGCCCGCTCGTCCTTGAACGTATCCGCCGAGATCAGCTGCACTTCACCCTGCAACGTGCCGTAAATCGTATAATCATAAGCCGACAGTTTGACCGTCGCCGATTGCCCGCGGCGCACGCCTGCAATGTCTTCGGGCTTCACGCGGGCCTCGACAAACAGCTCCTCGTCCAGCGGGATAATCTGCAAAATCTCCTCGCCCGGGCGCACAACGCCGCCGATGGTCGTGACGCTGAGGTTATTCACAATCCCGCGCATCGGGCTGCGCAACAGCGTGCGGTCCAGCTGGTCGGTGCTGGCCTTGAGGTTCTGGCGCAGGGTCGATAGCTCTTTCAACACGTCCGAGTATTCTTGCGCACGCTCAAGATCGGTCCGTGTTACGACCTCGTCATACTTGATCTTGGCATCGGCGAAGGCTTTTCGCGCCCGCGTGGCTTCGATCAGTGACACGATTTTGTTCTTCAACAGGCCGTTCATCACATCACGCTCGCGCTGCGCCTCGGTCAGCACACGTTTGGCACCTTCCATGGACGAGACGAAATCGGACTGGCGGGCGTTCAACAGCGCCGCTTCCGAGAGCATCATCTCGGGCGTGCGGCGGGCCCATTCTTGCGGAACGTCAAATTCAAACGCGCCTTCCATCTCGGCCTCCAGCCGCAGGCGACGGATCTCGAACGCGCTGATCTGGTCTTGCAGATCATCCACGGCGGATTGGAACTGCGTATTGTGCAACCGTGCCAGCACATCGCCCTGCTCGACGATGTCGCCTTCGCCGACACCCAGCTCGGCCAGAATGCCGCCCTCAAGGTTCTGGATGATCTGCGGGCGCGAGCTGCTGATCATCGAGCCTTCGGCGCGCACAATCTCGTCCACCCAAGCGAAAAACGCCCAGATCACAAAGACAATCACCGTTGCAGCGCAGAGCCAGACCACCATAGAGGGGCCGCGCATCTGCTTTTCGATATGGGTATCCATGCCGGTCATGCTCATGCCGCACCTCCTTTGACGGCGCTGAGATGCGCCATGACTTCGTCTTTTGGCCCGTCAATGCTCATCCTGCCATTGTGCAGAATGATCGTACGGGTCGTCAGCGCAAGGATCGGTGCGCGGTGCGTGGCGATGACAGCCGTGCGGCCCGCCATCCAGGTCTTGAGCCGCTCGACCAAGGCCGTCTCCAGCTTTTGATCAAGCGCGGCAGTCGGTTCATCCAACAGACAGATCTTGGGGTCTTGCAACCACAACCGCGCCCAGCCGATGCTTTGACGCTGCCCGATAGAAAGGCCCGCGCCTGCGTCCAGAATATCCAGATCGAGGCCCTTGGGGTGATTGCGCACAAACTCCCCCAGCCCTGCAAAATCAAGCGATTGCATCAGACGCGCATCGTCGCGCTCCAGCATCGTCAGGTTCAGGTTATCGCGCAGCGTGCCCGAGAACAGGCGCACGTCTTGGCCCAGATACCCAACTAGGCGGCGCAGATCGCGCGGCTCGATCTGGGTCATCTCGGTGCCGTCGATCAACACGCGGCCCGTGGTGGGCGCATACAGACCGCTCAGCATTTTCAGAAGCGAGGATTTGCCCGAACCATTGGCCCCGAGGATCGCCACGCGCTGGCCGGGCAGGATGTTGATACCGGGCAGGTCCAGCGTGGGCGCGCCCTCTTCGATATAGCGGAAAGTGACATCGCGCAGCTCGAAGTTGCCCGCAAGGTGATCACGGCGCATATAGGTGCGGCCCTCGGCCACGTCCTGTTCGGAACTTGCAATATGCTCCAACCCGTCCAGCGCGGATTTCACGTTGCCCCAGCGGGCCATCGTGCCCGCCAGTTGCGTCAGCGGCGCAAGTGTACGCGAGGTCAGGATACCCGTTGCAATGATCGAACCCACGGTAAAGTGGCCTGCAAAGACCAGATAGGTGCCCATGATAACGGCAGCGACATAGGTGCCCTGCTGGACCCCTTGGCTCCAGAACGTCAGGACAGAGGCCAGCTTGCGCTGCTCGGAGGATTTGACGGCGGACAGGGTCGTCAGCTCGGCCCAAAGGCGCTGCACGCGGTCTTCGCCGCGTTGGGTTTTGACGGTATCCAGCTCGAAGATCGCTTCGTGCAGCAAGCGCGATGATTTGGCATGTGCGCCTTGGGTCTCGGCCGTCAGGCGGATCATCCGCTTTTGCAGGAAGAACCCCGGCACGACCATCAAGATACCGCCCAGCACCAGCACCCAAACCACATTGCCCGCGATAGACGCGACAAGGGCGAGGAAAACAAAAATGAACGGAATGTCGGCGATTGTGCCAATGGTCGAGGCCGTAAAGAACTCGCGCACCGAAGTGAATTCCCGCATGGAGGAAAACAGATCGGACGGCGCTTGGGGGCGCTTGTCGCTGCGCATCCCAAGGATGCGGTTCATCAAAAGCTGCATCACCGAAAGCTCGATCTGGCGGCCTGCGCCATCCATCAGCTGGGCGCGGGCGATCTTGATGAAGGCTTCCATCAGCAGGGCAAGACACGCACCGGCGGCCAACACCCACAGGGTCGCCTCGGACTGGTGCGGGATCACGCGGTCATAGACCTGCAAAGAGAACAGCGCGACGGCCACGGCCAACAGGTTCGCGGTGAAAGAGCCAAGAGCGACCTCGCCAAGCTGGCGGCGGAACTGGCCGAAGTGGCCCCAGAACCAATGCTTGGGCTTTTCAGCGGTCTTGTGAACTTCGGCCACTTTTTCAATCGGCATCTCGCCGCGCAG
Source organism: Sulfitobacter aquimarinus (assembly GCF_040149565.1). Classification (NCBI taxonomy): domain Bacteria; kingdom Pseudomonadati; phylum Pseudomonadota; class Alphaproteobacteria; order Rhodobacterales; family Roseobacteraceae; genus Sulfitobacter; species Sulfitobacter aquimarinus. Next base: position 275,860 of record NZ_JBEFLO010000002.1, on the reverse strand, counting down.
AGTAAGGCCAGAGAAGAACGGCACAAAGTCAGCGGCAGGGACAACCGCACGGTTGTCGGGGCATGTCTTGTCATAGACCACCAGATCGCCGTGCTCGCGGCCCATCACCAGCAACAGCTGGCCCGAGGTCATATAGACCAGCGCGGGGAAGGCTTGGTCATCCAGCGTGTCGATGCTTTGCAACTGGGCGCTGAGGCCGTTGCGGCGCAGCAGGGTTGCGATGATTTGCGCTTCTTCATGCTCGGGCGTGTCGGGGGTCAGACGACGCGCCAGCGCATCGGCCAGATCGGCCTGCGAGATGTCGCTGCCCAATACGCTGGCGTATGTTGCGATTAATGCGCCCCGCGCCCGCAGGCGGTCCTCGAAGGTCGATGTATTGTCGGCCTTGGGCGCTTCTACGGCTTCGGAGGGTTTCAAACGGCCCGCATTGCCGTTCACAATCGTTAACGTAAACGGCGTGCTCATATCTGTGATCCATCTGCCAATACACCAAGCAGTTCGGCCATGGCCAATCGCAGCCGGATGGCTTCGTATTTCAGGGTAACTTCGTTTTCTTGCTGGCGGGCGAACGTCTCGTAGACGCCGACCACATCCATGACCTGACGCTGGCCCGCATCATATTGTTGCTGGAACAAATCAAGGTTCTTTTTCGCTTGCGCGGTCAGGCCGGAAGCCTCTGCCGCCTGGCGCTCTTTGGAGGCGATCTGCCCCTCAAGCTTGCGCAGCTGTCGGTTTGCGTCCTCGGATGCTTGGGCCACGCGGCGGCCTGCGGCCTCTTTGGTGGCTTCGATCGCTTTCAGACGGTCACCGGTGCCAAGGCCCAGAAGGCTGTCGGTTGTGATGCTCAGGCCCGCTGAGCCGCCCTCCCCGATTGTGCCTTTGGCGCTGAGCCCGGGCAGCTGGCCTGCGCGGTCGACTTTGGCAGCGGCGATGGCGCGGATCTTTTCGGCTTCGGATTGCGTAACGCTGAGCGGTTGTGCCTGTGTGGCGCTGACGGGAATGCGCGAAGTGCCGGAGACACCGCTGAGGTCGCCCACGGACATGGCGTTCAATTCGGCGATGGCCGTGGTAGCGGCTTCGGCTGTGGCCGATTGCGTGGCGCGGATTTCCAGCAATTTCTGGCGCAGGACGTTCAGGTCCGAGCTGTCAGAGACGCCGCCGTTCACCCGTTGCTGCATGACCCATTCGAAATGGCCCATGTCTTTGGCGCTGCGGGTGGCCAGCACGTGCTTTTGCCGCGCTTCCAATGCGTTGATATAGAGGCCAAGGCCAGTGCCGACACGGGCGTTGGTATCGGCAGCAAGAGCCACGGCTGCGACTTCCACGTCAGCCACCGCGAACTCACGCTCGCCCTTTTTGCGGCCATTGTCGAAAATAACCTGCTCAACGATGATGTTGGCCACAAGGGACCCCAGCGATGACAGGCTGATGTTCGGCCCGATGGAGGGCAGCCAGTTTTTCGAGGCGGCACGGGCGCGCAACTGGGCGGCGCGCAGCTCGCTCTCGGCAGAACGGGAGTTGGCGGCCAGCACGGCGTTCGCCACACGTGCATAAGAGCCACCCGAAGGCAGCACCGAACGGCGGGCCATAAGCCCCTGGATAATTTCGCTTTGCGCGTTGATCTTGTCGGAATGTGTGGGTTTTGGCGTGGCTGTATTGCTACCGCTTGCCTGCATCGCCACCGTTTCGGATGCCTCTGCATCGCCCCGGATGTCTGACATACATCCGCTGATCGCCAGCGTGCTTGCGCACAACGCTGCCGTGAGTTTCTTACACTGCCCCATATCCTGCCCTTAACGTGCCGATATTTATATTTATTTTTGTTCTTATGTGTGGGCTGCGGCGGTGGTTTGGCCCCGCCGCATGCCCGTATTTTGTATCGCGCGTTGGCGATTAGATGGTGACAGGGATTTCCTGTTCGACCAGCAGCGTGCCTTCGGCACCCACGGCGTAGACATTGTATGTCTGGCCATCGACGCTTTGCGTGCCTTGCGCCACACCACCCTGAATGGTCACCTGATCCTCGGACGAGCCGTGGATGGTGAGGGTGTTTGTGTCTGTCGACAGCGCCAGCAGGCTGGCTTCGTCGATGACAACGCTGGCCGCTTCGGCGAAGTCGAGATCGAGGTTTTCGATCTGGTAGTCGCCCAGTGCCATGTTGGTCAGATCAACCGCGTTGGTCGCGGATTCGTCGTCCAGCACCAGATAGGTGCCCGAGGTGTTGCCCGCTTCATCTGTGGAGTTCACGATCAGCTGGGAGCCGTTGGGCACGTCCTGATCGAAGATGAAGTTGGTCTCACCGAGGAAGGAGTTGAACCCTTGCTGGCCCGACACTTCGGAGATGCTGCCATCTGCCTGTACCTGCGTGATGCTTTGAACATCTGTGGTCGGCATGCCACCTTCCATCTCTGTCTCGATCGAGATGCCGCGGATGCCGTCACCGTCACGGGTGAAGGATGCGATGACGGGACCGTCAGGCGCTGCCGTGTCGATCGACAAGGTGTCGTCGATGGTGGCAACGTTGCCCACGTGATCTGTCGCTTCAACCAAAATGTCAGCCGCATATGCACCGCTGCGCACGTCTGCTGCGGGCACGGTCACGGACCAGTTGCCAGCCGCATCGACGGTTGCATCGTATGTGGTGCCGTCGAATGTGACACGCACAGTCGATCCTGCCTCTACCGAGCCGCCCAGATCAATGCCTGTGGCTGCTTCGGCGGCGTTGACCACCTGATCCGCACCGGCAGAGTTGCTGGTCATCGCGAGTGGCACAACTTCGGTATCCACCTGAACGGTGCCCGACGCGGAGGCGACGTTGCCCGCAGCGTCTGTCGCTGTGACCTCGACCTGCGTGGTGTAGGTGCCTGTCTCCATCGCGTTGCCGTTGAATGACACGCTCCAGTTACCGGCCGCATCAACAACCGCGTTGCCTGTCTGACCTGCCATTGTAACCACAACAGAGGTAGAGCCCACTTCGGTCGTGCCTGTGACGGTGATCATGCCGTTCTGCTCGGAGGCGCTGATGATGTTGTCAGTTGCAACATCGTCGACGTTTACGGACAGGTTGTCGACGCGTGTGTCAACTTCGACGCTGTCTGTGGCCGAGCGGCTGTTGCCGTAGGCGTCCGTCGTTGTCGCTGTGATTTCAGCGGTGTAGACCCCTGCCGCCACATCGTTAGCCGAGAAGAATGCTTCCCAGTTGCCCGATCCATTCGCGACGACATTGTGGCTGACGCCTTCCATGGTCACGGTGACAACCGCGCCTGGATCGGCGGTGCCTGTCAGAACCACACCATCGCTGGCCTCGGCTTCATTGACGACGTCGTCGCCTTCAACCGGTGCCGGATCAATGGTCAGAACGCCCGCGTCAGTGTCGACAGTCACGGATGTAGAGGCCGTATCAACGTTGCCTGCGGCATCTGTCGCTGTCGCTGTCATGGTGGTGGTGTATGTACCACCCGCCACGCTGCCCGCAGGGAAGGTTGCCGTCCAGCTGCCGTTGGAAGACACAACCGCTGTAACGCTTGCGCCGCCCAGTTCTACAACCACGCTCGAGCCGGGCTCGGTCATGCCGGAGACTGTCAGGGCTTCGCCTGCTTCCGCAGCGTTGATCACGCCGTCCGCACCGCCAGTGGTGGAGGTGATGGAGTGGTCGCGCACCAGCGTGTCGACTTCGAATGTACCTGACGTGCTGGCAGAGTTGCCAAAGCTGTCGGTTGCAACAACGGACACGGTACCGGTGTATTCGCCATCAACCAGATCGGTTGAGCTGAAGGTAGAAGACCACGTGCCGCCCGCGGTTGCGGTGACTGTCTGGGTGACGCCCCCTACGGTGACTTCAACGCTGGAACCAGGCTGCGCGGTGCCGGTAAAGGATACGCCGTTGCCGAACTCTGCGCCGTTCACTGTGCCGTCGCCGCCTATCGTGGCTGTTTCGACTGTCACAGTGGTAACAGTGTCTACGACCAGTGTGTCGGTAAATGTGGCGCTGTTGCCAAAGCTGTCTGTTGTGACTGCTGTGATTTCAGTGGTGTATTCGCCAGGCTCAAGCGTGCCGTAATCCCATGTTGCGGTCCATGTGCCCGCGTCCGAGATGGTCGCCGTCTGCGTGACGCCCGAAATAGTGATCGCGATGGTAGAGCCTGCTTCGCCAGTACCCGACAGGGTAATGCCGTCTGCAAAATCGGCTTCGTTTACAACATGGCCAACTGAATCGGTGCCTTGGGTAAAGACGATTTCAGGGGCGGTCGTATCGATTTCGAAAGACGGGCCGTCAAGGACAGTCACATCGCCGTTACCGTCGGTTACGGTAACGACCGCATCATAAACGCCGTCCTCGGGGAATGTTTCGCCCTCGAAGACCGCTTCAAAGTTGCCATCTTCGTCGATGACGGTGTCTACGCTTTGATCGCCTACGGTGACGGTCACGTCATCGCCCGGCTCACCGCCGCCTGTGATGGTCAGCGTGTCCTGCGTTTCGTCGTCGCCGCCGATTGTGACGTTGGCGTCTGCGTTATCTACATAAGGGTCCACGGGGCCATCTTCGCCGCCACCACCTGCGCCACCCAAAAGCGCCGCGCCACCAAGGCCCGCCGCGATTGCAGCGCCGCCGCCGAACAAGCTGCCGCCGCCCAGAAGGGCCGCGCCCAGCATGGACACGTCGCCGTCGCCATCGGCAAGCGGCACACCGGCCACTTCAGAGTTGCCGAGGAAGATCAGCTCATCCGAGGGGGACCATTTGCCCCATTCGGCTGTGGGCCCGTACTGTGCGTACAGGTTGCCCTGACCCTGATCAACAAAGCTTACTTCGTTGAGATAGCCATCGGCCGACACGAACAAGCGGTTTGCATCACCGCTGTCGTTGAAGAAGTTGTCGATGGTGATCGTGCGCCCGTCGCTCAGCGTGATGACAAGCTGGTCGCCATTGCGGACCTGGCTCGCAAAATCGGACTGACGTGCGTTTATGGAAATTTCCTGGCCTGCGCCGGCCACGATTACCTGGTTCTGTACATCGGAGGACACTGTCCCACGCTGGATTGCGCCCGCACTTCCGCGGACGACGAAATCAATCGCCTTCATAGTCTTACCACTCTACCTCGAAAGCGCCCACTTTAGTGCAGGTCACTTGGTTCTGATTTTTTGTTTTGCTGCTACCCGGCCCGTTCGAGCGTGCCGTGATTTCACCGTTATTTCGTCACATTATTCGCGTCATTTTATAAAATCCAGTACTTTATTGGCAAATTTTCCCCATAACTTCATCGCTGTGCGCCTTGCGCAACAAGATGTAGTGGTGTGGCAGACGGTCACAGAGTGCAACAATCGGTAACTTTACGCAGGTTTCAAGGCGTTAACCCTGCTTTTCAGATACGCCGTTGACATAGACCCGCAAGGCAAACACCTTGGGCGTATGGTACAAAAAAACAACGTTTTACGCCCCTTTTCCGAAGACCCCGATCAACCAGTCATAATGTCCGACGGCACACGGCTCTCCGCAAGGTTGTGGAAGCCCGATGACGCGGCTGATGATCCCGTTCCGCTCATTCTTGAATTCCTGCCCTACCGCAAACGCGACGGGACCTGTGCGCGTGATGCGTTGACCCACCCCTATTTCGCCGCACGCGGCTATGCCTGTGCGCGGGTGGACATGCGTGGCAATGGCGACAGCCACGGCGTGATGGAGGACGAATACACCGCGCAAGAGCTTTCAGACGCGGTTGAAGTGATCGAATGGGCCGCAGCGCAGCCGTGGTGCAATGGCCGCGTCGGCATGATGGGGATCAGCTGGGGCGGGTTCAATTCTTTGCAGGTCGCGGCCCTCGCGCCCGATGCGCTGAAGGCGATCATCACCCTATGCTCGACCGTGGACCGTTTTGCCGACGACATACACTACAAAGGCGGCTGCCTTTTGAACGAGAATTTGGGCTGGGGGGCGACCATGCTCAGCTATTCCAGCCGTGCGCCCGACCCCGCCCTGCGCGATGACTGGCGCGAGATGTGGCTGGAGCGTCTCGAAAACGAGCCCTTCCTGCCCGCCACATGGCTTCGCCATCAACGCCGTGACGCCTATTGGCAGCATGGATCGGTCTGTGAGGTTTTTAGCGCGATCAAGGCAAAGGTATTGGCTGTGGGCGGCTGGGGCGATGCCTATAAAAACACCGTGCCGCAACTGGTCGAGGCGCTGGACGGGGCCAAAGGCATTGTCGGCCCGTGGGTCCACAAATACCCGCATTTCGCTGTGCCAGAGCCGCGGATCGGCTTTCTGCAAGAGGCGCTGCGCTGGTGGGACCGGTGGCTCAAGGACATTGATACAGGCGTGACCGACGACCCCGACTACCGCGCCTATCTGATGGACGGCGTGCGCCCCGCCGCGTGGTACACCGAACGCGCAGGACGCTGGATCGCCGAAGACACAGGCGCCACAACCCACCTGCCCGTTCAGACCCTGCACCTGACGCCGGAGGGCGGGTTGGACACGGCGCCCCATGCGCTGACGCATACCGTTGCCTCCCCTGCGCACTGCGGGGCCGCATCGGGTGAATACTGCGCGATCTGGCTGGGGCCCGAAATGCCCGGTGACCAGCGCAGCGATGATGCGCTGTCATCGACCTTCACCTCTGCCCCGCTGGCGGCGGATATGGATATTGTGGGGGCCGCACGGATGACGCTGGCATTGGCCAGCGACACGCCCCAAGGCCAGATTGCCGTGCGCCTCAACCATATTCACGCAGACGGCGCGGCCACGCGCATCACCTACGGTGTGCTGAACCTGTCGCACCGCACCAGCGCCGCCAACCCTACCCCCATGACACCGGGCGCTGTGGAGGATCTCAGCTTTGATCTGGACCATATCGCCTACCGCGTGCCAGCGGGTGACCGCATTCGCGTCAGCATCTCGACCGCTTATTGGCCGCTTGTCTGGCCCGCGCCAGAGGCCACCCAGATCACCCTGCACAGCGCTGCAATCGCGCTGCCGCAACGCCCCACAACGGGCGGCGACGAAGTTTCATTTTTGCCACCCGACGCTGCCGACCCGTGGAAAACCGAAGAGATCCGCCCCGAAAACCACATCCGCCGTCAGGAAGTAGACATGGTGACGGGCATCCACAGCCTTGTGATCGAGGACGACTTTGGCATGGTGCGCGACTGCGATCACGGGCTGATCACAGGATCGCTGGCACGCGAACGCTGGGACATCCACCCCGATGATCCGCTGTCTGCCCGTGGCAGTTGCGATTGGGAGGACACGCTGGAGCGGGATGACACCCGCCTGCGCACCCGCGCCCGCTGTGAAATGTGGTCGGACGCGACAACCTTCTACCTCAGCGCGAAAGTAGAGGCGTGGGAGAACGACACACTCGTTTTCACCCGCGACCATGAAGACGCCATTGCGCGGGACAACCTCTAACGCAGTCGGGAAAAATTCAGGGCATTAACCCTTGCGGGTGAGTGTCAAATACGTAACGCTAAGGCCATTAACAATAAACGCTGCGCCAAAATGCGCACGATTCCAACTTGGAGACGACACAATGAAAGATAACCTCAAACAGCTGAGCACGGCTGTCACCGCCGGTCTGATGACCCGCCGTGAATTTGTTTCCCGTGCCGCCGCACTGGGCGTCACTGCCGCTGTTGCCAATTCGATGCTGGCGGGTACGGCTTCCGCCGATGCCCACGCCAAGCCTGTCGCGGGCGGCACGTTCCGCATGGGCGTCTCTGGCGGCGAATCTACGAACACGCAAGACCCCGCAGGCTGGGCATCCGATGTCCCACTTGCCACCGGCTTCTTCTGGGGCGAGCCTCTGGTCGAGCTGGACAGCGACGGCACATTGCGTGGTCTGGTCGCAGAAAGCTGGTCGGGCTCCGAAGACGCGTCCGTCTGGACCTTCACCGTGCGTCAGGGCTGCACCTTCTCAAACGGCGCGCAAGTGACCGCCGAAGATGTCATGAAAACGATGGAGCGCCACTCCAACGAAGATTCCAAATCGGGCGCGCTTGGCATCATGAAGGGCATCAAGGCGATGTCCGTGGACGGTAACGACTTTATCTGCGAGCTTGAGACCGGCAACGCGGACCTGCCGTTCCTGATGGCCGACTACCACCTGATCATCCAGCCCAACGGCGGCTTTGATGATCCGACGGCGGCGATCGGTACGGGCGCTTATGTCATGGAAGACTACGAGCCCGGCGTTCGTGCCACGGCCGTGCGCCGCGATGATTACTGGGGCGGCACACAAGAAGAAGTGGCCCACTATGACAAGATCGAGCTGATCGTTCTGAACGATGCGACAGCACGGACCGCAGCCCTGCAATCGGGTCAGGTAGATGCCATCAACCGCGTTGAGCCCAAGATCGCCAAGCTGCTGGACCGCGCACCGAACCTGACGGTCAAAAACGTTTCTGGCCGCGGCCACTATGTGTTTATCGCCCACGTCGATACCGCACCGCTGGACAACAACGACCTGCGTCTGGCGCTGAAATACGCCATCGACCGTCAGGAGATGGTGGACAAGATCCTTCAGGGCTATGGCGGCATCGGCAACGACATGCCCATCAACGCGGCCTACCCGCTGTTTGACGACACAATCCCGCAGCGCGAATTCTCGCTGGAGAAAGCGGCCGAGCACTACAAAAAGTCTGGCCACGACGGCAGCCCCATCGTTCTGCGCGTCGCAGACGGTGCCTTCCCTGGTGCGGTGGACGCGGCCGCGCTCTTCCAGCAATCCGCGCAAAAGGCGGGCATCCCGCTGGAGATCAAGCGTGAGCCGAACGATGGCTACTGGTCCGAAGTCTGGAACGTGCAACCGTTCTGCGCCTCTTACTGGGGTGGTCGTCCTGTGCAGGACCAGATGTATGCAACCGCGTATCTCTCAACTGCCGACTGGAACGACACCCGTTGGAAGCGCGACGAGTTCGACGCCATGCTGCTTGCAGCACGCGCCGAGCTGGACGAAGGCAAACGCAAGGAAATCTATTCCCAGATGGGCCGTATGCTGAACGAAGAAGGCGGTGTGATCCTGCCGATGTTCAACGACTTCGTCGATGCGATTTCCAACGATGTCCAAGGCTATGTTGGCAACCCCAGCGGCCCGCAGATGTACTGGAAGACCTTCAAGTACACATGGAAGACGGCATAACCCGTGCATCCTATTATCAAATTGGTGGCCCAGCGTTTAACGCTGGGCTTCCTGCTTCTCCTCGCGGCGTCCGTCCTGATCTTTGCCGGCACCACCATGCTGCCCGGCGATGTGGCGCAACAAATTCTCGGACAAGGGGCCACGCCCGAAAACCTCGCGAACCTGCGCGCAGAGTTGGGCCTGAACGATCCCCCTGTCACACGGTACTTCCAATGGCTTGGCGGCATCCTTCAGGGTGACCTTGGCACCGCGCTGACCAATGGCCGCGACATTGCCGACAGCATCGCAGGCCGCCTGAAAAACACGATGTTCCTTGCCTTCTGGGCAGCTGTGATTTCCGTGCCTCTGGCGATCTTTCTGGGCCTGCTGGCCGTGCGCTATAAAGACAAATGGCCTGACAAACTGATCTCGGCGGTGACGCTGACGACGATCTCGATCCCTGAGTTTATGATCGGCTATATCCTTGTCTACTGGCTCGCGATCAAACTGCGCTGGTTCCCGTCTGTGGCCATCATGAACGATTCCATGAGCCTTGGGGAGAAACTCAACGCGATTGCGATCCCTGTGATGGTGCTGACGCTGGTGGTGCTGGCGCATATGATGCGCATGACCCGCGCCGCGATCCTGAACGTGATGCAATCGGCCTATATCGAGACGGCCGAACTGAAGGGCCTGCGTATGCTGACAGTGATCCGCAAGCACGCCTTTCCAAACGCCGTCGCCCCGATCGTCAACGTGGTGATGATCAACATGGCCTATCTGGTTGTGGGTGTCGTTGTGGTCGAGGTCGTCTTTGCCTATCCCGGCATGGGGCAATACCTTGTCGACCACGTGAGCAAACGCGACGTGCCCGTGGTGCAGGCCTGCGGGCTGATCTTTGCCGCCGTCTATATCGGGCTGAACCTTGTGGCCGACATAGTCTCGATCCTGACCAACCCAAGATTGAGGCATCCAAAATGAAAAATCTCCGATTTTTTCATTTCGCGCGACCAAGCGGTTTTGCAAAGCAAGAGCGCCGGCAGACGGCCCGTATCTGTGAAGTACGTATGACCAAACACACACCGACCATGTCCCAGAGGGCTGCATCATGAGCCGCATCCCCCCCGCCGCTCTCATCGGCCTGTTCTTCACCGCGCTGTTCTTCTTCTGCGCCATTTTCGCACCGTGGATCGCGCCCTACGGCATGGCCGAGGTCGTTGGCGATGTGTGGGAGCCTTCCTCGGACGAATTCCTGCTTGGCACCGACAGCATCGGCCGCGACCTGCTGAGCCGCATGATCTGGGGCGGGCGCACGACGATCTTTATCGCCACCGCCGCAACAATCCTCAGCTTCACGCTCGGGTCGGTTCTGGGCTTTTTCGCCGCTGTGTCGGGCGGGTGGGTCGATCAGGTGCTCAGCCGTTTTATCGATCTGATTATGTCGATCCCCTCGCTCATCTTTGCGCTGGTGGTTTTGTCGGTCATGCCGACGACGATCCTGACACTGGTGGTCCTGATGGGGCTGCTGGATTCAACCCGCGTCTTCCGTCTGGCCCGTGCTGTGGCGGTGGACATCACGGTTATGGATTACGTCGAAGCCGCACGCCTGCGCGGCGAGAAGATCGGCTGGATCATCTTTCGCGAAACCCTGCCCAACGCCTTATCGCCTTTGGTGGCGGAAATGGGCCTGCGCTTTATCTTTATGGTGCTGTTCGTCTCGACGCTGTCGTTCTTGGGCCTTGGCGTGCAACCGCCGCAGGCGGACTGGGGTGGCATTGTGAAAGAGAACAAGGAAGGCATCAACTACGGCATTCAGGCGGCCCTCTACCCTGCCTATGCCATCGCCATCCTGTGCATCTCGATCAACCTTGTGGCGGACTGGATTCTGGCCCGCACCACATCCCTGAAAGGCGGTCGCGGATGAGTGAACCCCTGCTCAAAGTACGCGGTCTGAAAATCGGCGCGACGATCTATCCCCCCGGTGAAAAGTCCCGCGATATCGAGATCGTGCACGGCGTTGATTTCGATCTGGAGGCGGGCAAAGTGCTGGGCCTGATCGGCGAATCCGGTGCGGGCAAGTCCACCATCGGGCTGGCAGCTATGGCCTATGGCCGTGGCGGGGTCGAGCTGACGGGCGGCGAGGTCTGGGTCAACGGGCGCGACATCCTGCAATCGGGCATGCCGGACAAACGCCGCCTGCGCGGCGCCGAGGTAACTTACGTCAGCCAGTCCGCTGCCGCATCGTTCAACCCTGCCAAACGGATTATGGAGCAAGTGACCGAGGCCGCGATCGGCCAAGGCAAATTCTCCCGCAAGGACGCAGAAGACCGCGCCGTTGAGTTGTTCCGCAAACTGGGCCTGCCTGACCCTGAAAACATCGGATCACGCTACCCGCACCAAGTCTCGGGCGGGCAATTGCAGCGCTGCATGACCGCGCTGGCGCTGTGTCCCCAGCCCGATCTGGTGGTGTTTGACGAGCCGACGACCGCGCTGGATGTGACCACGCAGATCGACGTGCTGAAGGCGATCAAGGACGCGATCCGCGACACGGGCGTGGCCGCCCTTTATATCACGCATGATCTGGCCGTTGTGGCGCAGGTCAGCGATCACATCATGGTGCTGCAACAGGGTGCGATGGTCGAATACGGCACCACCGACCAGATCATCAACGCCCCGCGAGAGGAGTATACCCAAGCGCTGGTTTCCGTCCGCTCGATCAAACATATCGAGAAGGAGCCGACCGCCGATCCGCTGCTGCGGGTGCAAGGCATCACAGCGCGGTACAAAGGCACCGGTTTCGACGTTCTCAAAGACATCAACGTGGACATTCACCCGGGCCAGACGCTGGCGGTTGTGGGGGAAAGCGGCTCTGGCAAATCGACGCTGGCGCGGGTGATCACGGGGTTGCTGCCTCCCTCGGCGGGCGAGATTACCTTTGACGGGCGCACGCTGACACCCGATCTTGCGACGCGGCCATTGGACGATCTGCGTGAGTTGCAGATGATCTATCAGATGGCCGACACCGCGATGAACCCGCGCCAGACGGTGGGCACGATCATCGGGCGGCCGTTGGAGTTCTACTTTGGCCTCAAAGGGGCCGAGAAACAGAAGCGCATTCAGGAGCTGCTGGACGAGATCGAGCTTGGCGAAGGCTTCCAAGACCGCTATCCCGCCGAGCTGTCGGGCGGGCAAAAGCAACGGGTGTGCATTGCGCGCGCGCTGGCGGCCAAGCCCAAGCTGATCATCTGCGACGAGGTGACGTCGGCACTGGACCCGCTGGTGGCGGATGGCATCCTCAAGCTGCTGCTCAACCTGCAAAAGGTCGAGAACGTCGCCTATCTGTTCATCACCCATGATCTGGCAACCGTCAAGGCCATCGCCGACAGCATCGCAGTCATGTACCAAGGCGAGGTCGTGCGGTACGGCCCCAAATCCCAAGTGCTGGCTCCGCCGTTTGACGACTACACCGACCTGTTGCTCAGCTCGGTCCCGGAGATGAAGATCGGCTGGCTGGAAGACGTGATTGCCAACCGTAAAATGGAGAGTGCGGGCAACTGACGGGCCGGATTTTTCCGAAAAATCCGGTACGGAAAATGGCGCATTTTCCGGCCACCGCCTCGGATGGCGCGCATCATCTGCGTAACGCATCGGAGTTTGCGCCAACTTCCGCACCGTTTTCCGCGCCGGAAAACGCCCCCCTCGCCTGAAAAGGATCTGCTCATGAAAAACAAACTCCTTCTCATCATCCTCGACGGCGTCCCCTACCGCAACTGGCGGCGATTGTTCGGCAATCTGGAGGGCTGGGTCGATAGTGGCGATGCACGGGTGTGGAAGATACGCTCGGTGCTGCCGTCGATCTCGGCCTCGTGCTATGCGTCGATCCACACAGGCGTGGCCCCAGCCCAACATGGCTGTACGGGCAACGGCAATGTGTTCCGCCTCAGCCAGCCTGATGTCTTTGCCCAAACCCGCAAGGCTGGCGGCGTCACGGGCGCTGTGGCGCACAGCTTTTGGTCCGAGTTCTTCAACCGACATCCTTTCGATTATGTCCGCGATATCGAGTATGACGAGCCCGACAGCGACACCATCAACCATGGCCGTTTTCACACCATGACGGGCTATGGTGCTGCGAACCAGATGACGCCATCGGATGTGGACCTGTTTGCGACACTGACCAACATGTGCCTGCGGTTCGGGCTGGATTACGGGATGCTGCACACATGCACGCTCGACAGTATGGGCCACCGCTTTTTCCACGACTGTCAGGAGATGGATCACGCCTGTTTTGTCATGGACGAGATGCTGGCCCCCTTCATCCCCAAATGGCGCGCTGCGGGGTATGAGGTGATTGTCACCGCTGATCATGGGCAGGACCACCGTGGCCACCACGGCGGGCGGGATCCGTTGCAGCAAGAGGCGGCCTTGTACTACTTCGGCGATGCCGAAGGGCCAGAGGCCGATCAGGTCATCGACCAGCTACAGCTTGCCCCCACAATCCTGAGCCGTCTGGGCGCGCCCATTCCCGACACGATGAAAGCGGGCAGTTTCCTGCGTTAAGCAGCAAAGGGCCACTGCCCCTTGGACAGGGCCGCGGCCGCATCGACCACGCAGTCAAAGAATGCAGCCGCACGGGCGCTGCTATGACGCGCCCGCAAACATCCATGCACCAGCCCAGCCGCGTTGAACCAGACGGCACGGCCCCCTGCGGCAAGGATCGCATCGCGGTAGGCCTCTCCGTCGCTGGCAAGCGGATCGCACTGCGCCGTTACCACCACCGTTGGCGGCAGGCCCGCGAAATCGCTGTCATGCAAGGGTGCAAATCTGGGGTCGCCTTGTGGCGGCGTCGCCCCGGCACAGCGGATGGTTTTGTAGAACTCCATATCCCGCGTGGTCAGCTCAGGCGCGTTGGCGTGGGTTACGTAGCTGCCTTTGGTCGGATCACCGCCCAAACCGGGATAGATCAACACCTGCCCCGCGACCCGTGCGCGGGTATGGTGGGTCACGGCGGCAGCCAGATTTCCCCCTGCGCTGTCGCCAGCCATTATGATCGGCCCGCCATAGGCCTCCTCAATCGCGTCAAACGCGGCCTTTGCATCGTTGTAACACGCGGGAAAGACAACCTCGGGCGCGAGGCCGTAATCAACCGAGATCACGCGCACCTCCGCACGGGCACACAGCTCGGCGCAGACATCATCGTGGCTGTCCAGCCCGCCAACAACAAAGCCGCCACCGTGGTAATAGACAAGGGTCGCATCGCCCGTCTGCGGTGTCTCGTAGATGCGGCAGGGGACACCGCCAAATTGCGCGTCTTGTGTTATTACACCCTCAGGGTGGCCTGCGTGGAAGGCCGCGCACATGGCGTTGTACACCTCGCGCTGGCCCTCAACCGTCAGATCGACCGCATTGGGCGGATAAAACGCCGCCCCTTTGGCGATATAGGCCCGCACCTCGTCATCGAGGAGCAGGCCATAGTCAGGGTCGCTCACACAGCGGCGTCCCATTTTGCGGTGAAGGAGTTCAGAACCCCACCCACCGCCGCATCATCGGCGCCGTTCATCGCGATCATCGCAACAAGACCGCGCTTTTTGTCGTCGATGACGTGGTCAACACGCGCCGCAACGCCTGCTTTCTCCAGCGCCCCGTCAAAGACGCGAACAATCGCATCGCGGCGCAGGTCGGGTTTAAAGATTTTCCCAACGGCCGTCTTTGGCAGTTCGGCCATGATCTTGAGGTGCTTCGGGTGCGCCGCCTTCTCCATAACCTTCTCTTTGGCAAAGGCCAGCAGCTCTGTATCGGTGACGCTTGCGCCCTCGACCAGTTCCACAAAGACACACGGCACTTCGCCTGCGTGGGCATCGGGCTGACCGATTGCACCGGCAAAGGCTACGGCGGGGTGGGCCAGCATTGCTTCCTCGATCTCGGCGGGGTCGATGTTGTGACCGCCACGGATGATCAGATCCTTGGCGCGGCCTGTGATCCAGATATAGCCGTCTTCGTCCTTGCGCCCCAAGTCGCCTGTGCGCAGGTATTTTTCATCGTAATAGAGGTCTTTGTTCTTGTCCGCCTCGGTATAGGTATTGCCCGCGAACACACCGGGGTTGGATACGCAAATCTCGCCGATCTCGTCCGTGGCGGCATCAACGGGGCCGTGTGGCGTGTTTTTGACGATGCGCACTTTGCAATAGGGGAATTCGACCCCGATAGAGCCTACTTTGCGCAAACCATCGGTGGGGTTGCCCGAAACAAGAACCGTCGCCTCGGTCAGGCCGTAGCCTTCGACGATGGTGATGCCTGTGGCTTCCTCGAACCGCTTGAACAGTTCCAGCGGCAGCGGCGCAGAGCCCGAGAAGGCCGTTTTCACCGTAGACAAATCCGCATCAATCGGGCGCTGCATCTTGGCTGAAATAGCGGTGGGAACCGTGATGATAAACGTGACTTTCCACCGCTCGCACAGCTTCCAGAAGTTATCAAACACGCCATCGCCGCGATACCCTTGGGGCGTGGGCAGCACGATATGCGCGCCACCGTGCATGACGCCCATGAACACCGCGTGAACGGCCATGACGTGGAAAAACGGCAGCGGGCACATGGCCACATCCGTGTCGCCATACAGCAGCCGCGCACCGGTCCAGCCATTATAGATTGCGCCAGAATACTTGTGCTGCGCGACCTTGGGCATGCCCGTAGTCCCGCCCGTGTGGAAATAGAACGCCACGCGGTCTTCTTGCGGATCATCAAAGTCCAGCGTCTTGGACTGTTTGTCCATTTCAGTATTCAGGTTCATATATTTGGCTTGGTTCTGCACCGTCAGCTTGGGACGGATCAGCGGCACGATCAGCTTTTTCACACCCGTCAGATAGCGGTGCAAATCTACCTCGAGCACGGTCTCGACGTTGGGAGCAAGAGCCACCGCTTCGGCCGTTTTCTCTGCCACATCGGTCTTGGGGAACGGGCGCAGGGTCACGACAACTTTGGCGTTTGTCTCGCGCAGGATGGCACCGATCTGTTCGGGCTCCAGCAGCGGGTTGATCGGGTTCACGATACCCGCGATCGCGCCGCCAACCAGCGTGATCGCTGTCTCGTTTGCGTTTGGCAGAATGTAGGCAACAACATCCTTGGGTCCGACCCCGAGGCTGCGAAACAGGTTTGCAGCCTGCACGGATTTATCATGGAACTGCTGCCAGCTCAGCGTCTCGGCGTGATCCTTTGGACCCGAAAGCAACTGATAGGTAATCGCGTTGTTGTTCGGATACTTCTGTGCTGTGCTCGACAACATGCCATACAGCGTTTTATGCAGGTCGCGATCTTCCCACGCGCTCTCTGCCTCGATCATGTCGCGGTCCGCGATTCCCGAATATCCCATCAGTCTTCCTCCCCTGGCGCCGCCGCTTTTCGCGGCTTGCGTAATTTGAAACGCAAGGATGCAAGGGATGTTTGGGAATTTCAAGCAATCCATCCAAACAAACGCAGCGTAAACTGCGTAACTGCCCAAACGTCAATTCAATCAGAGGAGAAGGAACCCGCTTGCAAAGCGGTTAAAGAGCCACGGCCAAGGCAATTACACCCTGGCCGTGCGCAAAAATCTATCAGGCTGCGGGAATACGCAGAACCTGACCGGGATAGATTTTGTCGGGGTGCGTCAACATCGGCTTGTTGGCCTCGAAGATTTTCTCGTAGTGGGCGCCGTTGCCCAATGTCTTTTCCGAGATCGCCCAAAGGGTGTCGCCCTTTTCAACGGTGTGGAACGTAGGCTCGCCTTCGCCGCCAGCCACATCGTCCTCAACAGCGGCCACGCCTTCAACGTTGCCCACCGCCAGAATGACTTTTTCGCGCATTTCCTGCGACGCGGCCGTGCCGGTCACTTTGACCTTGTCGCCTTCAACCGTGATGTCCAGACCTTCGGCATCAAGGCCCAGGTCCTTCAGCTCGTCCTGAAGGGCGGCACCGGATACTTCTGGTGCATCGTCGCCGCCGAATACTTTCTTGCCAGCGCCTTTAACAAAACTCCACAAACCCATAATCATTCTCCTTTGTTGGCATGGATAACTGGGGCCGAGTGTTCACCCGCCAAGCGCGCAGGCGCAAGAGGCAATTACTCTGCCGCGATCCCGTCCGTGAACTGGAGCCGCGCCAGACGCGCATAAAGACCGCCCTTGGCAACCAGCGCATCATGGGTGCCGGTGTCAACGATCCGTCCTGCATCCAGCACAACAATGCGGTCGGCCTTCTTCACGGTGGCCAGACGGTGCGCCACGATGAGCGTGGTGCGGTCCGCGCTCAACTCCTCGACGGCGGCCTGCACGGCGCGTTCGCTTTCGGCGTCCAGCGCGCTGGTCGCTTCGTCCAGCAACAGCACAGGTGCGGCCCGCAGGATAGCGCGGGCAATGGCGATCCGCTGCTTCTGGCCGCCCGACAGCATCACGCCCCGCTCGCCCAGATAGCTGTCATAGCCCTCCGGCAGTTTGGCGATGAATTCATCCGCAGCGGCGGCTTTTGCCGCCACCTCGATCTCGGCGTCGGTGGCATCGGGGCGACCAAAGCGGATGTTTTCACGGGCGGATGCGGCAAAGATTACAGGGTCTTGCGGGACCAATGCGATCTCACGGCGGAAGTCTTCGCGGTCCATGTCGCGCAGGTCGATTCCGTCAAAGGTGATGCGGCCCTGCTGCGGGTCATAGAACCGCAGGATCATCTGGATGATGGTTGTCTTGCCAGCGCCCGACGGGCCAACAAAGGCCACCGTTTCACCCGGCTTGATCTCAAGGCTAACGGCATCCAGCGCGGCTGTTTCAGGCCGTGATGGATAGCGAAAGCTCACATCCTCAAAGCGGATATGCCCCTGCACAGGGGCAGGCAGCGACTGGCCTGCGTCGGGGTCGCACACGGGGTCTTCGGTCTCCAGCAGATCAACCAGACGCTCTGTCGCGCCAGCGGCCCGTTGCAGTTCGGACCAGATTTCCGACAGCGCGGCAACGGCCCCCGCAACCATAACGGCATAGATCACAAATTGCACCAGTGCCCCGATGGTCATCACATCGGCCCGCACATCGCGCGCGCCGATCCACAGCACGCCCACCACGCCCGAAAACGCGAGGAAGATCACGATAGAGGTCAGGAACGCCCGCGTGCGGATACGGCGGCGCGCCGCATCAAACGAGCTTTCGGTCATGCGGGCGAACTGGGCGCGGCTGCCTTGCTCATGGGTAAACGCCTGCACGGTTTGCACGGCAGTCAGGCTTTCGGAAGCATTGCCCGAAGAGGCCGCGATCCAGTCCTGATTTTCGCGGCTGATTACGCGCAAGCGACGCCCCAGCACAAGGATCGGCACCACCACTGCAGGCACAATCAGCAAAACCATCCCCGCCAGCTTGGCCGAGGTGATGAGCATCAGGATCAGCCCGCCGATGAATGTCAGAAAGTTGCGCAGCGCGATCGAGATAGACGAGCCGATCACGCTCAGGATCAGTGTCGTGTCTGTGGTGATCCGGCTCAGAACCTCACCCGTCATGATCCGTTCATAAAAGACCGGACTCATTGAAATGACGCGGTCGAATGTCGCCTTGCGGATGTCTGCCACGACACGCTCGCCCAGCCGCGTGACCAGCGCATAGCGCAGCGCCGAGCCCACGGCCAGCAAGCCCGCAATAGCCAACGCGGCCATGAAATACTGATCCAGAAGCGCAGATTCGCCCGTGTCGAACGTGTCGACCACACGGCGCACCGCCAATGGCAGCGCAAGCGAGATCATCGCCGTCATCACCAGTGCAAAAAACGCCGCCGCCATCAACCAGCGATAGGGACGCAGGAACGGAGCCAACGCACGCAAGGCGCCAATACGGCGTGATTTGGCCCGCTCTTCCGTGGCAGAGGGCGGGGGCGTGGGGCTGTCAGCCATGGGCTGTCCTTTGGGTTATCTCGACGCGTGTTTCTGGCCCGCAACACAGGCGGGGTCAAGCGCGAGAGCGCGACATATCGTCAATTATGAATGGGTTTTTCTGGAGCGGGCGGCGGGAATCGAACCCGCATCATCAGCTTGGAAGGCTGAGGTCTTACCATTACACAACGCCCGCGCCGTGTGGTGTTTGGGTATGACATCCCGCCCGAAGGGTCAAGCCGCAAGCCGTGCAGAATTTACCGCGTTGGTGTGATCGCGCCCAAACGACCGGGGATGCGCACAGGCGTGCCCGTCAGCTGCCCCAAATGCCATCCCAATGCCGAATTGCTAGAAATGCACGGCAGGTCCGTTTGCGCCTCGATCTTTTCGATCACGTCCAGCGTGCGCAGGTTGGTGCAGGACAGGAACACGGCCTGCGTGCTGCCCTGTGCTGCCAGATCGCAGGCAGCCTTGGCGATGGACGGCCCGCTAATCCTCACCACACTGGCCTCGTTCGCCTCGTCAAAGCTGCCGAAGACGGGCGTGGCGATCCCCGCGCCTGCCAGAACCGTGCGCAAACGGTCACTGACATCTGCCGTATAGGGCGACAAAAACGCAAGCGAAGTGATGTTCAGCGCGCGGCAGGCCGCGATCAATGCGCTCAACGGGTCAGTGACATGGGCGGTCTGTGCGCCTTGGCCGATTATCTGCGCGACCTTCCCCGCGCCGATCTGGGCCGTGGCAGAGGTGCAGCCATAGCCGATGGCCGCATAATCCATCGCTTGGGGGAGCAGTGCGGCGGCGGTGGTCAAATGGCCGCCCATGGCACGCAGGCTTTCAGGCGTCACTTCGGCCCCCGAAGGCACGCGACTGACGTACAGCGGTGCGTCTGCTGGGATCATGGCCCGCAAATCGCCCTCCAGCGTCTCGTCCGTTTGAAGGACGATCATCCCCAATGGGGCCGCCCCGTCCGCCGCACGGGTATAGCTGTACCGCGTCACGCAGCCGGACCCTCGCTGAGGATGCACAAGACCCGCGATTGCGCTGTCACGCCCAATGCCTCGCGCTGCGCCTCGCTGAGTGCCATCAGTGCCGCGACCCCTGCCGCGCCCGACGGCGAAGACGGCAGCCCCGCCACCATCGCAACACCCGCCCCCGCTTGGCCCTCGGCCTCTGAAATCAGCGCAAAGGCATCCGCGTCCTGCGCCAACCCTTTCAGCGCGATAAGCGAAGGCATCTTGCAATCCAGCCGCCCCATCTCTGACACGGGACCGGTGCTTTCCACCGCTTCCCCCGCCACGATCGAGCCATGCAGCGCGGGGGCGGCGTCAGGCTCAACCACCACAATGCGCGGTGCTGCGCCCCAAGCGTGACGCGCCAGCGTGGCGCAAGCACAGGCCAGTCCGCCAACGCCCGCTTGCAAAAAGATATGGGTCGGGGTGTCGGGTAGTTGCGCAATCGCTTCGGCCATCAGGACGGTATATCCCTCCATCAACCGATGCGGCCGCTCTGTATAGCCGTGCCATGACCCGTCCGACAACAATATCCAGCCGTGTTCGGCGGCGGCTGTATTGGCGGCGTCTAGGCTGTCCTCATAGGTCTCGCCCGCGCGGACGACCTTCGCGCCTTGTTCGGCCAGACGCGCGGCAAAGCTGTCGGGAACAGACTCTGCGATATAGACGACCGAGGACGCGCCAAAGGCTTTTGCCCCTGCCGCCACGGACATGCCGTGATTGCCAGCACTGGCTGTGACATAGGTATTTGCGCTGATGTCGCCCTTCTGCGCATCGCAGGCGATGACATAGGCCGCGCCCAATGCCTTGAAACTGCCTAAACCCATGCGCCCCCGCTCGTCCTTGATCCAGACGTCCTGCACGAAAGCTTCGGTCGCAAGGGCGGTGGCGGTGTGTAAGGGCGTTTCAGCCGCGACAGGACAACGCGCAACCAACGCCTGCGCACGCGGCGCATCGGCGGACGGCAGAGGTATATCCTCTAGCCCGACAAGAGGCGCGGGGCGGGTGATGTGTAAAATATCCATAGCGCTCAGGTGAGCCGCAAGACGCCTGCGCGTCAAGCGCCTTTACGGCAAAGCTGCACCTGTTTGCGCCACTCAGTCCGCCGCGCAGGGCATCCCTGCGGCGGTCCATATCTCGAAATCGAGTGTTAGATCGGCCAGCGTGCGTGGCGCAGGATCACGTCCTTCACCGGGGGTGAAGCCATAGGCCACAAAGACGCTGGTGCGCACATGGTCGACCAGTTCCTCTGGGGTGAGGCCATCGTTGCTGTCGGGGTCGCGCATCTGGGCGCAGATTTCCGCGCTGGATTTCCCGCGCCACGCCAGCTCGACGGGGGGCAGTCGCCATGCATCGTCCACTTGGGGGGCGGCGTGGGGGCGGTCGTTTGCCCCTTCGGCGCTGATGTGGCAAGTGCGGCAGGGGATGCTTTCGGCACCAATGCGGCTCTCCCCCGCGACGATGTTCATGCCGTGCAAACGGTCAGAGCCATAGCCCAGATTATCCCACGCGGGCCGCCCATCGGCCCCCACATGGCAATTGGTACAACGCGGATGCGAGGCAACCTCGAATATCCGCGCCCAAGCTTCCTGCCCGCTGTCTTGGGCCTGCGCTGCAAACGGAAGTGCTGCCAAAGTGAGGGCTACCATCATGCGCATCATACAAAATCCACCGTGTTGAAAAACGGCATCTCACGCAGGCGCGTGCCCGTGGCGGCAAAAATCGCGTTGGCCAGCGCAGGCGCGGCAGGCGGCACGGGGGGTTCGCCCACACCGCGCACCGTATCGCCATTTTCAAGGCCGCGCACTTCGATCACGGGGCATTGGTGCAGGCGCATCCCTTCGGCCATGTGATAGTTGTCTTGCTCGGCGCGGCCATCCGAATAGGTGATTTCCGAATTCATGGCATGGCCAAGCCCCCAAATCACACCGCCCGCCACGACATTCTCGAAGGTCACGGGGTCCACCACGCGCCCCACTTCGGCGGCGATCCAGACCTTGTCGATCTTGATGCCTGCGGGGGTGTTCGTCACCTCGACCACCTCTGCCGTTGGCACGCCGAACGCGGTGACCAGGGCAACGCCGCGCCCTTTGCCCTCGGCCAGTGGACTGCCCCAATCGCTCATCTCGGCCACGGCTTCCAGCACGGCGCGGGCATCTGCGTCATTGACCAGACGCAGGCGTTCTTCCATCGGGTCAGCGCCTGCGGCGTGGATCAACTCGTCCAGAAACCCTTCGGCAAAGAAGCCCGCCGTGGACGCCCCGACAGAGCGCCACGACGACGTCGGCGCAAGCTCTGGCACCGCGTAAGCGCGCACGCGCAGGTCGGGCACAGCATAGCGCATGTTCCACGCCCCCGCCGCAAGCTGCGTATCGGGCCCCGGCACTGGTGCCCCCAAACGCGCAGATTGCGACCGCGAGGACGAGACAGTGGCGATGTCGAGGTCAAGTGCTGTCACCTGCCCGCCTGCCACCGCACCGCGCCCCCGCGCCATACCGATCTGGCGGTTATAGTCTTGGGCAAAGTCCTCTTCGCGGCTGAAGGTCAGTTTGACAGGGGTGCCCGGCACCTTGCTGGCAATATCGACAGCCACGTCAATGTTGTCGAACTCCAATCGGTGGCCAAAGCTGCCGCCCGCGAATTGCGCGTGGAAAAAGACCTGATCTGCGTCCATTTCCAGCCGTGCCGCCACGCGTTGTTCGACAAATCGGGGCAACTGATGCGCGGCCCAGACGTCCACGCGGGTGTCCGTGACTTTTGCAACCGTGCTGAGAGGTTCCAGCGGTTGGTGCGCGACATAGGGCGCGCGGTATTCGGCCTCAATCACATCTGTATCGCTGAGCGCGGCGTCCACATCGCCGTCATGCCGCCACTCTTTATCCAGATGGTCGGGGGTGAACGACGCCTCTACCGCCGCCCAGTGATCGGCCTGCTCGGCGGGATATGGCGCTGCGGCCCAATCGTATTCGATCTGGTCCAACGCCTGAAACGCCCGCCATGTGTTGTCTGCGATCACGGCCACACCGTAGGGCAGTTCGATGATCTGCTGCACGCCGCGCATGTCTTTTGCGGCGGTGGCGTCGAACCCCGACAGGGCCGCCCCTTTGCGCGGGTTCATCCGCACAGAGGCATGGACCATCCCCTCGACTTTAATGTCGATCCCGTAGGTTTGCGTGCCTGTGGATTTGGCCAGCATGTCCAGCCGTTGCACTGGTTTACCGATCAAGCGCCACTGCGACGGGTCGCGCAGCGTGACATCTGTGACAGGGTCCATCTGCGCCGCTTTTTCGGCCAGTTCGGTATAGGGCATCCGCGTGCCGTCAGGCAGAACAACCGCCGCCCGTTCGGTGCGCAACCGCGTAAAATGCACGCCCGTCTCTGTTGCTGCCACCGCTTTGAGCGTGTCACGCGCCACGGCCCCCGCCATGCGCAGTTTGTCGAAACTGTCAGGCACAGAGGTCGAGCCACCCGTGACCTGCGCACCCATCACCTTTAGAACAGCATTCATCGAGCTGCGCATCGTTTCAGCGGCAAAGCTGTCATCGTTGGAGCGGAACGGCACTGCTTCGGCAGCGAGGGCAGTGTTGTAATAGGCCGCAGCGGGCGCGCCGGGGATCGTGGTGACCTGATCAAGGTCCACGTCCAGTTCCTCGGCGATCAGCATCGCCTGCATCGAGGTCGCCCCCTGCCCCAGATCAGTGTGCGGCGTCACCAGCGTAATACCGTCCGCGTTGATCTTGACCCAAGGGTTAAAGACGGCATCGCCCGCATCTGCGTCCATGCTCAGCGGGTTATCGGGGTCGCGTTTCACCAGATAGGTGCCAAAGGCCACCCCGCCGACAAGGGCGGCAGAGCCGACAAGAAACGTGCGGCGGGCAATAGTTTTGAGACGTCCCATAGATCAGGCTCCTTGCAGCTTGGTCGCGGCGGTTTTCACGGCGGCGCGGATGCGTGGGTAGGTGCCACAGCGGCATAGGTTCCCGCTCATCGCTTGGTCGATCTGGTCGTCGGTAGGCTCTGAATTCAGGTCAAGGAAGCTGGCCGCCTGCATCATCTGGCCTGACTGGCAGTAGCCGCATTGCGCGACCTGATGCTCGATCCATGCTTCTTGGACCGCGTGCAGCGCCCCCGGAGCGCCGAGCCCTTCGATCGTGGTAATGTCGCCGTCCACATCGCCCGCTTGCAACTGGCACGAGCGCACGGCGACGCCGTCCACATGCACGGTGCAGGCCCCGCATTGCGCAATGCCGCAGCCGTATTTCACCCCCGTGATCCCCAGCTCGTCGCGCAGCACCCACAACAAGGGCATGTCGTCTTCGACATCAATGTCGTGGGTTTTCCCGTTCACGTTCAGCTTCATGTCTTTGCCCCGTTTCCTGTCGTTATTTCGTTTGCATCCGCGCAGCCAATCACCATCACGCACGACCCTGGTGCGCCCGTCCAGCCCACCCTTACGCGCCTTGTCGTGGTCACGCGCTTGCCACCCTACATAGCCTTCCGACCGTGGTTGGCCAATGCGGCCAAGCGGGTGCCTTGCGTGTGCCGCGCATTATCAAAGGGTATCGCTGTTTCCTGCCGCCGTATATCATTAGATACGCGGGGTCGGGACAGGAGTTCAACGGGGGTTTACGTGAGGTCGCGCTCATCGCTGTCTGCGCCTTGCGGCACAGCTACGCTCTTCGCCAATCGGGGGCGAGCGCGGTGATGAGGGCCGTGTGATGCGCCGTCAGCTTGGCGATCATGGTGCCCAAATCAGGCGCGGCGGGCAAGGAATATCCGACCTTGTCCATCAGCTGCCAGAATTCATCCGCTGTGAAATCTGCAAGCGGTTTGTCGGAACCAATCGCACGGACTTCCCTTGCCAACTGCGCAGGCTGCACCCCTTCGTCCAGCAGGCCAAAGTGATATTCATGATCGAGAAAGACCACCTCACCGCGGCGCCTACCGTCGAGGATTTGCACATACAGATTGCCGCCCGCGTCCACGCCCACCGGAATGCCAAAACGCAAAAAGGCTGTGTCGTAAAAGCCGAAATCGCCCAGCCTGTCGGGATAGCTGAGGTAGGGATGCCCCTGCCCTGCCCCAAACAGATGGGTCGCATCGGCCAGCAGGCCCAACTCTGTCTTCTGTGCCTGCTCTTGCGCGCGCATGGCGCTGTAAAAGTCATGCTCCCCCTCGCGGCGCGTGGTGTCCCATGCAGGGTCTTGCCACCACGACCAGTTGATCCCGTTGCGGGTTTGCAGGAACCGCTTGTGATCTTCGCAGAGCGTGTGGCCCGTCTGTACCTCAAGCGATGCGATATCCGCATCCAAAGGCAGCGGGTTCAGTGTGTCGCCGCCAAACATCGCCCATGCGCCGGGGTAAGTCTCGATCACGGTTTCAGCCGCCGCATCTGGCGCGGCGTCAGGGGTGCAGCGCACGGTGACCTTGCCCAACCCTGTGAAATGCTGCGGCAGTGGGGCAAAGTCATAAGTCAGCGACTTGCCCGGCGGGATGGTGGCACGCGCCCCGCTTGTCATGGCCGCGCCGTCCTCGCGGAAGGCTTGTAGCAGCACGGGCATCGCGGGACCTTCACCTTCGGTCCCGACGATGACGCCGATATGCTGGCCTTGAAACAACGGCATGGGCGTGTCGTTCCAATAGCCCGTCAGATGGTGGTACCCGTGTTCCCCCAGATTGGTCGGAGACACGCGGCGGAAGACGGGTGTACGCGTCAGAACTCGACAACGGCGCGGATGGATTTGCCTTCGTGCATCAGGTCGAAGCCCTCATTGATCTGATCAAGAGTGAGCTTGTGAGTGATCATCGGGTCGATCTCGATCTTGCCGTTCATATACCAATCAACAATCTTGGGCACGTCCGTACGCCCCTTGGCCCCGCCAAAGGCAGTGCCGCGCCAGACGCGGCCTGTCACCAACTGGAAAGGACGGGTCGAGATTTCGGCACCCGCAGGGGCAACGCCGATGATGATGCTTTCGCCCCAGCCTTTGTGTGCGGCCTCAAGCGCGTCGCGCATCACTTTGGTGTTGCCTGTGGCGTCAAAGGTATAGTCTGCTCCGCCGCCCGTCAGTTCAACCAGATGGGCCACCAGATCACCGTCGATCTTGGACGGGTTCACAAAGTCGGTCATGCCGAAATATGTGCCGGTTTCTTCCTTGTCGTCGTTCAGGTCCACGCCGACAATCTGATCCGCTCCCGCCATGCGCAGGCCCTGAATTACATTGAGGCCGATGCCCCCAAGACCGAATACCACACAGCGCGCGCCGATCTCGACCTTGGCGGTGTTGATGACGGCACCGATGCCTGTGGTCACGCCGCAGCCGATATAGCATATCTTGTCAAAGGGCGCGTCCTTGCGCACCTTGGCCAGCGCAATCTCTGGCACAACCGTGTGGTTGGCGAAGGTCGAACAGCCCATATAGTGATGGATCGGCGTGCCATCCAGCATCGAGAACCGCGTGGTGCCGTCGGGCAACTGCCCGCGCCCTTGGGTCACGCGGATCGCTTGGCACAGGTTGGTCTTGCCGCTCAGACAGTACTCACACTCGCGGCATTCAGGCGTATAAAGCGGGATGACGTGATCGCCGACTTCCAGCGTGGTGACGCCTTCGCCGACTTCCATCACAATGCCCGCACCCTCATGGCCAAGGATCGCGGGAAAGATGCCTTCGGGATCGTCGCCCGAGCGGGTGAATTCATCCGTGTGGCACAAGCCTGTGGCCTTGATCTCGACCAAGACCTCACCGCGCTTGGGGCCTTCAAGGTTGACCTCCATAATCTCAAGCGGTTTTCCAGCTTCGACAGCAACGGCGGCGCGGGTCTTCATCATGGGAGGTCCTCCTGAACTCGTTCAAGTCAGGAGGACCAAAGCCAGCCGCCCTTGTCAAGTGGTGCGGAGCGGTTGCGGCCAATCCGCGGAGGGTGCAGACTGCGCAACGACTTCGCGCATCGCGACCTCCAGCCGCGTGGGCGTAAAGTCAGGCAAGACCGCGCGCAACGGCGCGGGGTCCAGACGGTGCGGCGTGTCCCAGAGATAGCGCATCTCCATCAGCTCGCGCAGCTCTTTGCTGAACACCCCCATCATGCGGATGGCAAACCACGGAATTTTCCCCAGTTTGAGCGGTCGACCCACGGCCAATGACACAGCAGCGCGCAGCTCTGCCCCCGACAGGGAATACCCCTCGAACCCGAAACTGGCATAGGGCGGCAGGGTTTCGCGTTTGGCCGCCAGCATTTCGGCAGCGCGGGCCATGTCGGGCAGGTAAGCCCAGGCATGCACCGCGTCCATGCGGCCAGGATAGGTGAACCCGCCCTTATAGGCATTATGCGCGATGTATTTGTCGAACCAATTGCCCGAGGGGCCGCTTTCGATGAAATCGCCACCGCGCAGCACGATCGTGCGCAAACCTTGCTCCGCTGCACGTTCAAAGGCCACCTCCATCTCAACCCGCAACATGCCTTTACGGGTATGCACGCCGCCTCTGGCGTTTTCATGCCAAACTGCGGGGCCGTCTTTGTCAAAGACATAGACATTGCCGGGGATGATCACGGTGGCCCCACTTGCAAGACCGCCGGCAATCACATTTGCGGTCATATCAGGCATCATGGACGCCCAGTCACGGTAGAGCATGTTCACCGCATGGACGATGACATCCACACCTTGCGCGGCGCGGATCACCGCATCGCGGTCCATCGGATCGCACGCGATGTGGCGCAGGCCGCTGCGCGCGGTGCCTGCCCCTTTGCGGCTGGCAGCGGTGACATGCCAGCCTGCCCGCAAGAAGGCTTTTGTTGCGGCGCGGCCAAAACGACCAGTGGCACCAAGGATAAGGACGGTCTGTGTCATTGGGCTTTCCTTTTGTGATGTGTTGACACCCAACGGATAGCAATCAATAATTGAATGGATAACTGTCAAAAAATGCAGACTGATATCCATTTATGAATAGCGCAGATATACCGTGGCACCTGCTGCAATCCTTTGCCGCGATCAGTGCGGCGGGGTCCCTGTCGGCTGCGGCGCAGACCACGAACGCCAGCCAACCCACGCTCAGCCGTCACCTCGGCCAGCTTGAGAGCCATCTGGGCCAGCGGTTGTTTTTCCGCTCTGGTGCGGGGCTGACCCTGACGCCCGAAGGCGCTGTGGTGCAGGCCCATGTGGACGCCATGGCGCAGGCGGCGGCCCAAGTCTCGATCGCGCAGGATGCAAAGGGAGCGGTCAGCGGCACAGTCCGCATCACTGCCAGCCAGATCGCCGCGACCTATCTGCTGCCGCCGATGCTGGCTGCGCTGCACGCCGCACATCCCGCGCTGAGCCTTGAGGTCCTGGCCTCGGACCAGACGGACAATCTGCTGCGCCGCGAGGCTGATCTTGCCGTGCGGATGTATCGCCCCACGCAGAACGATCTGATTGCAAAAAAGGTCGCCGAACTGCCCATCGGGATTTACGCTGCCCGCAGCTATGTCGATGTCCACGGGGTGCCGAAAGGCCCCGAAGATTTAGGAAACCACAAGGTCATCGGCTATGACCGCAGTACGCTGATCATTGACGGTATGGCACGTCTGGGCATGAAGGTGGACCGCAGCTTTTTCGCGTTCCGGTCGGATGATCAGGTCGTGTGCTGGCGCATGGTGCAGGCGGGCATGGGCATCGGGTTCGGCCAGCGGGCCATGGCCCAAGCGGACCCCGCGCTGGTCCCGATATGGCCCGAAATGGAGGTGGGCCACATTCCTGTCTGGCTCACCGCGCACCCCGACCTACGAATGAGCCCGCGGGTACGCATCTGCTTTGACCATCTGGCAGAAAGCTTTGCCGCGCTTTAGGTTTTGTCCACCGAGAGGCTGATGGGGTCGACATCGCTGGCAGGCACGTCAAAGGTCGCCCACTGCTCGTCCCCGGGCAGTTCTGGCGGAGTATCACAGGTGCCTTTATGCATGTTCACCTTGGCGATAAAATTGGCCGAGATGGGCGCGGTAACGAACAGGAACGCCATGATCAACAGCTCGTGAATGGCGCCGTTTTGGAACACCCCGTTATAGATGATCGACGCCAGAAGCAGCGCGCCAATGCCAACGGTGCCGACTTTGGTCGGGGCATGAAGGCGGGTCATGCTGTCGTTGAATTTCAACAGGCCAATCGCGCCGACCAGCGTAAAGACAGAGCCGACAATCAGGCAGAAACTGACGGCATAAAGGGCAACAACTTCGTACATCATTCGATGATATCCCCGCGCAAGACAAACCGCGCATAGGCGACGGTTGAAACAAACCCAAGCATCGCGATGATCAGCGATGCCTCGAAATAAATGCGGATACCCTGCGACAGGCCCATCAGTACGATAAGGCCGATGGCGTTCAAGACCATCGTGTCCAGCGCCAGAATCCGGTCACCCGTACCGGGGCCGATCAATACGCGCACCATCGCCATGATCTGGCACAGGCCCACAATGACAAAGGCGCCCAGCAGCGCGTAGTCCATGATTTGTTGAGCGAGGATCATATGAAAATCTCCTTCAGGCGGGCCTCATAGCGCGTTTTAATGCTGTCGACTTCCGACTGCGGATCATCCGTGTGCAGCACATGCACCAGCAGGTAGTGCCCGCTTTGCGAGATGTCCGCCGTTACCGTGCCCGGCGTCAGCGTAATCGTGCCTGCCAGCAGGGTGATCGCCTCGGGTTGGCGCAGCTCCAGCGGGATGGTGATCCACGCGGGCTTCAGCTTGTCATTCGAGACGGTCAGCACGATCCATGCGACCTGCACATTGGCCACCATGATGTCCCACAGCACCAACAGCCCATAGGGAATGATCTTGCCATAACGTACACCGTTGGGGCGTTCAGGCCAGAAAGCAGCCGTAAGGCGCGGGATAATGATCCCGAGGATCAGACCGAAAACCGCCATCCCCGCAGAAAAGCTGTTTTGCAGCAAAATCCAGACAACCGTCAGCAACAGCGTCAGAACAGGATGTGGGAAGAGCCAGTGGAAAAGGCGTGCCATCTCAGTGATCTCCCTCTTTTGCGTCTGCTTTTGCGGCACCGCTCAGCTTGCCGGGTGTGCCAAGCACCGTCTCGGTATAGTCGGCGGGGGCGAAGAGTTGCTGTGCGGTGGTGGTTGTATAGGCGTACATTTGGCCCGCAAAAGCCGTGTGCGCCAGCAGCATCACGATCATCCCGCCAACAGCCACAAAGGACAGCGCGGATGGCGCGGGACGGCCCGCTTCAGGCACGGGCGCACCATCGGACTGCGCCTTCCAGAACAGGACCGAGCCTGCCCGCGCAAAGCCCACCACATTGATCAGGCTACAGACCAATACGACAGTCCAGACCCAGGCATCAGGGCCGCTGTCAAAGGCGGCGTTCAGCACCATCAGCTTGCCCACAAACCCGGACAAAGGCGGCAGGCCCGTCATAGCAATCGCCGCGACCATAAACAGCCCCGCAATCAACGCAGCCCCCGCCACAGGCGCATCGGTGCGCAAATGCAGGTGCCCGCGGCTTTGACGCACCAGATCGACGATCAGGAACAGCGCCGCCGCCGCAAAGGTCGAATGCACGATGTAATACAAAGCCGAGGCGATGCTGGTTTGGGTGAACATGCCCACCGCAACCATCACCATCCCCATCGAGCCTATGACAGAGAAAGCAACCAGACGGTCCAGCTTTTTCGCGGCCAAAACGCCAACGGCACCTACCGCCAGCGACAGCAGCGCCACAGGCAGAAGCCAGTCGCCATGCAGCCCTGCGGTGACCTCCAGATCGACGGGAAAGATCATCGTGTAGACGCGGATGATCGCATAGGCGCCGACTTTGGTCATAATCGCGAACAGGGCCGCCACGGGCGGCGGTGCTTCGGCATAAGAGCTGGGCAGCCAGAAGTGCAGCGGCACAATCGCCGCCTTGATCGCGAAGACTAGGATCAGCAGAACGGCGGCCACGCGGATACCCACCGTCTCATCGGCGCTGATCAATTGCACACGCTGCGCAAGGTCCGCCATGTTCAGCGTCCCTGTCTCGGCATAAAGCGCGCCAAGTGCGAACAGGAACAGGGTCGAGCCAAGCAGGTTAAACAGCACATATTGCACACCCGCCCGCAGCCGCACGTTGCCGCCCGAATGGATCATCAAACCGTAGGACGCGATCAACAGCACCTCGAAAAACACAAAGAGGTTGAACAGGTCACCCGTCAGGAAAGCCCCCGCGATGCCCATCAATTGAAACTGGAACAGCGCATGGAAATGGCGTCCGCGCTCATCCCACCGCGACCCGATGGCGTAAAGCAGCACAAACAGCGCCAGCACCGCCATCAGCAGCACCATCATCGTGCTGAGCCTGTCGCCCACCAGCACAATCCCGAAGGGGGCCGCCCATGCGCCCAATTGGTACAGCATCACCGTGCCGTCCGATGTCTCTATCGCCAGCCCCAGCGCAATCGCGATCATCGCCAGCACACCCACCACCGAGAACACCCGCTGGATGCCCATGTGATACCGCGCCGCGAGAATGATAAAGGGCGCAAGCAGCGCCGGCAGGACAACCGGCATAATCAGCCAATGAGTCATCGTGCATCCTCCGCGTCATAGCCCAGATCCGGCTCTGCCCCGTCATCAATGTGATCGTCATCCGTGCCCAGATAGGCACCCAGCGCGATCATCACGACCACGGCGGTCATCCCGAAAGAGATCACAATCGCGGTCAGCACCAAAGCTTGGGGGAGCGGATCAGTATAAGTGGTGGAATCCGTCAGGATCGGCGGTGCGCCGATGGTCAAACGGCCCGAGGCAAACAGGAACACATTCACCGCATAGGTCAGCAGCGAGACACCCAAAATCACCGGAAAGGTGCGCAGGCGCATCACCAGATACAAGCCACCAGCAGTCAAAATGCCAATGGCGGAAGCGACTAGAATTTCCATGTTATGCTCCTTCCCCGCGCAAGGCTTCGGCTTCGGTGCGCGACGGGTTGATGTCCATCGCAAAGTCGCTGTCTTTGACGTGAGCGCGGCGTGCAAGGCGGCTGAACCCGTCCAGTGACAGCATCACAGCACCGACCACAGCAAGGAACACGCCAAGGTCGAACAAGGCGGCGGTGGCCAGCTCGAATTTCTCGAAGGGCGGGATGCGCACATAGGTAAAGTCGGACGTCAGGAAAGGCTGGCCCACAAACCACGAACCGATGCCCGTAAGCCCCGCGATCAGCACGCCCGCGCCGATCACCCCGTGGTGCGGATAGCGTTGGCGCGCTGTCGCCCAGCTGTAGCCGCTGGCCATATATTGCATCACCAGACCAATCGAGACGACAAGCCCCGAGATAAACCCGCCCCCCGGCTCGTTATGGCCGCGCAGGAAGATGTAGAAGCCGACCATCATCACAACGGGCATCAGCACGCGGGTCAGCACAACCATCATCATCGGGTGCATGTCCCCCGCCAGCGGTTTGTCGGGGCGGCGGTTCAAAAGCCGCGCACGGACAGGACCGCCCAGCAACGTCTCGGTCAGGGCGTAGATCAGCACGGCAGCAATGCCCAAGACGATGATTTCACCGAAGGTGTCAAAGCCACGGAAATCCACAAGGATTACGTTAACCACATTGGTACCGCCGCCGCCCTTGTAACTGTTGGCGAGGTGGAACTCCGAAATCGGAGAGCTGACCGCGTCGCGCAGCATATAGTGATAGCTTAGCGCCATCGCCGCCGCCCCGCCCGCCACAGCAACCGATACATCGCGCAAACGGCGCAAGACGCTGCTCTCGACAGGGGTTTCGTTGGGCAGGAAGTTCAGCGCAAGCAGCATAAGAATGGTGGTGACCACCTCAACCGTGATCTGCGTCATCGCCAGATCGGGCGCCGAGAAGAAGACAAACCCGACCGAGACCATAAGCCCCACGATGCCAATCAACACCAGCGACAGCAAACGGTTGCGGTGCAACAGCACCATCCCCGCCACGGCAGCAGTCATCATGAGCCAGCCTGCAATCTCGATCGCGCCGGCGGGCTGCACCGTGCGGGTGGTCGCCCCCACCGTGCCGCTGGCCCATGCGTAGTATCCCGCCGCAACCACCGTCACCGCCATCACCGCGCCATAACGCGTGAAGGCGCCGTTGTGCAGCGGCAGGGTCAAGGCTTGGGACAGGCCCACGATGCGGGCGATCAATGCCTCGAATATGGTTTTCGCTTCGGGGCGCGGCGCGGCATCCCACAGGCGCAACAGCGGGTTGAACAGTGCCAATACGATCAAACCACCGACCACAGCCGCGATGGACATATAAAGCGCAGGCACCAGCCCGTGCCAGATTTTGAAATAGGCCGTGGGCACTTCGGCAGCGCCTCCCAACACGGCAGAGGTGATCGCCTTGACCGCAGGCTCTGCCAGAAACGGAGCAACGCCGATCACGACCACCAGAACCACCAGAACCGCAGGCGGCAACCACAGACCCGCAGGCGGGTCATGCGGCTTGGCCGGATAATCGTCGCGCTGTGGGCCAAGGAACGTATGCCCGATCAGACGGAAACAATAGGCCGCAGAAAACAGCGAGCCGACAACAGCCAGCGCAGGCACAATCCAGTGATTGCCCCCCAGCACGGTGTGATAGGCCTCTTCCAACATCATCTCTTTGCTCAGGAACCCGTTCAGCAGCGGAATACCCGCCATCGACAAAGCGGCCAATGTGGCGATCACAAAGGTGATCGGCATCAGATGCCGCAACCCGCCAAGGCGGCGGATGTCGCGTGTGTGCGTCTCGTGATCAATAATACCTGCGGACATAAACAAGGCCGCCTTGAACGTCGCGTGGTTCAGGATGTGAAACACCGCCGCCATTGCGCCGAAGGCCGTGCCCGTCCCCAAAAGCATCGTGATCAGGCCAAGGTGGCTAACGGTCGAGAATGCCAACAGCGCCTTGAGGTCATGTTTGAACAGCGCGATCACCGCGCCCAGCACCATCGTAATCAGCCCCGCCGAGGTGACAATCCAGAACCATTCAGGCGTACCCGACAGCACAGGCCACATGCGCGCCATCAGGAAAATCCCCGCCTTCACCATCGTCGCCGAGTGCAGATAGGCCGAGACAGGCGTGGGGGCCGCCATCGCGTGCGGCAACCAGAAATGAAACGGGAATTGCGCGGATTTTGTAAAACAGCCCAGCAGGATCAGGATCAGCGCGGGCAGATACAGGCTGCTTTCCTGAATAAGCTCACGGTTCTGCAAGATCACGCTCAGGTCATAGCTGCCCGCGATCTGGCCAAGGATCATCATCCCCCCAATCATCGCCAAACCGCCCATCCCTGTAACGGTCAACGCCATACGCGCCCCTTCCCGCCCTTCGGCGAGGTGCTTCCAATAGCCGATCAGCAGGAAGGACGAAAGCGACGTCAGCTCCCAAAACACAAGCAAAAGCAGGATGTTGTCAGACAGGACAATCCCGACCATCGCGCCCTGGAACAGCAACAGATAGGTGAAAAACTCACCCATGTTGTCCTCACGCGCCAGATAGAAGCGGGCGTAGGTAATGATCAAAAGCCCGATCCCAAGGATCAGCGTGGCAAAGAAGAACCCCAGCGCGTCCAGCATCAGCGTGAAGTTCAGCCCAAGGCTGGGGATCCAATCAGCGCGGAACATCACCACATCGCCCGCCATCACGGCAGGCAGGTTGGTCATCAACCCGACAAAAGCCGCAAGCGTGACGGTGAATGTCACACCGGCACAGGCGGCGCGTCCGGCTTGGTTCATCAATCCGGGCAGCAACGCCCCCAGAAACGGCAAGGCAACGATCAAAAGAAGGGACACATGTGCTCCGTACTGTTGGGGCCCGCGGGTCTCTCCCCCCTCGGGCTGTCGTCTCACCGTGATTTGGAATCAGGGCGATAGGTTCGGGATGGTATAAGCGGTATTTAGGCTGGGCGCGAACCGATACCAATATCTTTGCGCAAATTACTTTAGCCTTTTGATCAGATACACCGCCCGCCGTCCACTTCCATGCAGACCCCCGTGACCATCGACGCCTCGTCCGAACACAGATAGCACGCGGCATTGCCCATATCCTCGGGCGTTGAAAAACGGCCCAACGGGATGGTCGAAATAAACTTGGCACGCATTTCGGGCGTGTCTTCGCCCATGAACGACGCCAGCAGAGGCGTCTCGCCCGCGACGGGGTTGAGCGCATTGACCCGCACACCAGCGGGGGCCAGTTCAACCGCCATGCCTTTCGTCGCGTTGTTCATCCAGCCTTTGGAGGCGTTGTACCAATTGAGGTTGGGGCGCGGCGACACGCCAGCCGTCGAGGCGACGTTGAGGATATTACCCTGCCCCCGCGCCTTCATCAGCGGCACGATGTGACGGGCCGTCAGGTAGACGGATTTACAGTTCACGGCAAAGACGCGGTCAAAGTCCTCTTCGCTCACAGCCTCCATCGGGCTGGGCAGATGGGTCACGCCTGCGTTATTCACAAGGATGTCGATATGGCCCCAAGCGGCGATCGCCTGCGCGGCCATCGCCTCGACACTTGCGCCGTCCGCGACATTGGCGGTGGCGACAATGGCATGGGCGCCCATCTCTTGCTTCAGGTCCTCTGCCATCGCGGTATTAAGGTCCGCAATCATCACCTGCGCCCCTTCGGCCACGAATTTGCGCACGATCCCCGCGCCAAAGCCCGAAGCCCCGCCTGTTACAATCGCTGTTTTGCCCTTCAATCGCATGGTGCTTCCTCCCAGTTCAGTTTCAAAACATGGCGTGCGTGGCCGTCCCCGTCAGGGTCTGCGGGCACGGCGCGTTCGGGCACAAACCCTTCGCGCTGCCAAAACCTGCGCCCGCGCGGGTTCGCGTCCAGAACCGCGACACGGATGCAGCTGGCGCCCTGTGCGCGGGCCAAATCAAACACATGCCCTGCCATACGCGCACCCAAACCCGCACCGCGGGCAGCGGGATCAACCAGCAACAACCCCATGTACCATTCCCGCGTCTGATAGAAGTTGCGCAAACAGGTGACGACAGCGGCCAGCTTTCCCTCCTGCTCGGCGCAGAAGGCCAAGACATCCTCGGGTGGCAGCGCGGGCGGGGCCTCGGCCAACAGCTTTGACGCATAGTCGGGCGGCGGTGGCGCGCCTGTTTCCAAGGTAATATAATCCGCAGCACGCAGGCATAAATCCTGCACCGCATCCGCATCACGGGCGGGATCAACGCTGCGGATCACGGCCCTACCCATGATAGGCCGCCACGGTCTTGAGCGAGGTAAAGCCATAAAGCGCCTCGAACCCTTTTTCGCGGCCATGCCCCGACAGACCAGAGCCGCCAAAGGGCAGCTCGACCCCGCCGCCTGCGCCGTAGTTATTCAAAAACACCTGCCCTGCCCGCAGCGCTTTGGCCAGCCGCATCTGCCGCCCCCCGTCGCGGGTCCAGACCGAGGCGACCAGCCCGTAGGCGGTGCCATTGGCGATCTCGCGGGCCTCGTCTTCGTCCGTGAAAGGGATGATGACCTGCACGGGGCCGAAAATCTCGTCTTGGGCGAGGGTGTGATCGGGGGAGACGCCCTCGAACAAGGTCGGCGGCACATAGGCACCGCCTGCGGGCGCATCGTCCACAACGGTGCCTTGGGCGATGCGGGTCAGGTCAGCCCCTTTGGCAAGAAAGCCTTCGACAATCTGCTTTTGACGGGCCGACACCAGTGGCCCCACAGCCAGATCGGCCATCGCAGGACCCGCCCGCAGCGCGGCATAGCGTTCGGCCATCTTGCTCACGACCTGCGCATAGACGCCCCGCTGCACCAGAATGCGCGAAGAGGCCGAGCAGGTTTGGCCCGCGTTCTGAATGCCCGCGTTCACAAGAAAAGGCAGTGCGGCGTCAATGTCGGCATCGTCGAACACCAGTTGCGGCGACTTGCCCCCCAGCTCCAGCGTAACAGGCACCAGATTTTGCGCGGCTGATTGCTGCACCAAACGGCCCGTGCCGACCGATCCTGTGAAGGACAGATGATTCACATCGCTGTGCGCGGTCAGCGCGGCCCCTGCTTCGGCCCCCAATCCGGGCACGATGTTGAGCGCACCCGCAGGCAGCCCCGCACGCCGCGCCAACTCACCAAAGGCCAGTGCGGTCAGGCAGGCTTCTTCCGCAGGTTTCAACACGCAGGCATTCCCCGTGGCCAGCGCCGCTCCGACCGAGCGGCCGATGATCTGCATCGGGTAGTTCCACGGCACGATATGGCCCGTGACCCCATGCGCCTCGCGCAGGGTATAGACGGTGTAGCCGTCGAGATAGGGAATAGTTGCCCCGTGCAGCTTGTCCGCAGCACCTGCGTAGAATTCCATATAGCGGGCCAGGGCCACAACATCCGCCCGCGCCTGTGACAGGGGTTTGCCGACATCGCGGGCTTCCAGCTCGGCCAGATGATCGATGTTCTCCAGCACCAGCGCACCGAGTTTTTGCAGCACGCGGCCACGCTCGGGGGCGGTGGCGCGGCCCCACGGGCCGTTGAACGCCGCACGGGCGGCGGCCACGGCGCGGTCAATATCATCTGGCCCGCCGCGGGCGATCTCGCATAGGGTGCTGCCATCGGAAGGGTCCAGCAGGGGGAGTGTCTCGCCACTGGCGCACGGGTGCCATTCGCCCGCGATCAGGCAATGTTTCGGGTCCACGTCAAACGGCTGAACGGTCATGGGCGGGTCTCCTTTGGCGGTGGTCACCACAGTGGCAAGGCCGCCCGCATGATGCAAGTGCGGGCTTAGACGCCGAGGAATTGCGCGGTGATCTCTTCGTTCAGCGTATCTGCCGCGCCGTGCCAGACGTCCGCGCCGCGCTCCAGTATGGTGATGCGGTCCGCGATCTGGCGCAGTTCGCTCAGGGATTTGTCGACCACCAATATGGACAGACCCGTTTGCGATTTCAGCGTGGCGATCGCGGCCCAGATTTCTTGGCGCACAATGGGGGCGAGGCCTTCGGTCGCCTCGTCAAGGATCAACAGGCGGGGGTTGGTCATCAGCGCACGGGCAATCGACAGCATCTGTTGCTCGCCGCCCGATAGCGACGCGGCGGATTGCTCCTGCCGCTCGGCCAGACGGGGGAACAGGGCTGTGACGCGGGCGAAATCCCAATGGCCTTTGGTCGCCGCTGCGTGGCAGTTCTCCCAAACGGTAAGGTTGGCGAAGCAGCGCCGCCCTTCGGGCACCAGCCCCAGACCCATACGCGCCGCACGGTGCGCGGGGATGCGGGCCAGATCGGTGCCGCTCAGCCGTATCTGCCCGCCGTCCAGCGGCAGCAGCTTGCATATGGTCTTGATCGTGGTGGATTTGCCCATGCCGTTGCGCCCCATCAGGGCCAGCACCTCGCCCTCGGCGATCTGTAGCGACACGCCGAACAGCGCCTGCGATGCGCCGTAAGAGGCGGTGATATGCTCGACCGACAGCAGGCTCATGCGCCCTCCCCCAGATAGGCGGCGCGGACGGCAGGATCACGGCGGATTTCGGCGACGGTGCCAGTGGCGATCACCTCGCCGTAGACCAGCACGCTGATCCGGTCGGCAAGCGCAAAGACCGCGTCCATGTCGTGTTCAACCAACAGGATCGGCGCTTGCGCCCGCAAGCCATCCAGAAATCCGGTCATGGTTTTGGAGCCTTCAATGCCAAGACCCGCCATTGGTTCGTCCATAACAAAGGCTTTGGGGGAGAGCGTCAGCGCCACCGCGACTTCCAATTGGCGGCGCTCTCCGTGCGACAGCTCGGCGGCGCGGGTGGCGGATTTGGCAGCAAGGCCCACGCGCTCAAGCGCGGCTTGGGCCGTGGCGCGGGCGTCTTGCTGCGCAAGTGCTGCACGCCACAGGCCGAGCCCGCCTACCTTGGACGCCCCCAACGCGCCCAGCAGGGCGTTTTGCAGCACCGTATCCTCCATCGCGAGCTGCGATATCTGGAAGGTTCGCGCCAATCCGCGCCGTGCGCGGGCGGGTGTGTCGAGGGTTGTGACGTCCTCGCCCGCCAGCATGATCCGGCCCGCGTCGGGCGCGAGGCTGCCTGCGATCTGTTGGATCAACGTGGATTTACCCGCGCCATTGGGGCCGATCAGCGCGTGGATTTCACCGCGCCGCAGATCAAGGGTGATGTCGCGGCTGGCCTGCAATGCGCCGAAGGATTTGCAGATGCCACGGGTTTGCAGGACCGCCTCAGTCATGGGTCTTCTCCCGCCCTGCCAACAGGCCGATCAGACCGCCGCGTGCAAAGAGCACGATCATCAGCAACAGCGCCCCCAGATAGATGTGCCAATAGTCCGACAACCCGCCCAAGACATGCTCGAGCGTGACAAAGACGATGGCGCCGACGACGGGGCCAAACAGGCGGGCGGTGCCACCGATGAGGATGAACACGATGATCTCTCCACTCAGCTGCCAGCTGAACATCGTGGGGCTGACGAAACGGTTGAGGTCGGCGAAAAGCGCGCCCGCCAGCCCCGTGATCATCCCCGATATGACAAAGGCCATCAGCCGCAAGCGGTAGGGCGACAGGCCCACCGTCTCGACCCGCGCGGGCGATTGGCGAGCGGCGCCAAGAGCAAGGCCAAAGGGCGCACACGCCAGCCGCGCCGCGATCCACAGCACGGCAAAAAGCCACGCCGCGCAGATGGCATAGAATTGCAGCGGGTCCAGCGTGTTCAGCCCCGGAAAGCTGTTGCGTACGTAGATGGGCAAGCCGTCCTCGCCGCCGTAAGCAGGCCAGCTGATCGCGAAATAGTAAAACATCTGCCCGAAGGCGAGTGTGATCATGATGAAATAAACGCCTGTGGTGCGCAGGCTCAGCGCGCCGATGGCCAGCGCCGCAAGACCCGAGGCCGCCACAGCCACCAGCCAGATCACCAACATGGATTTTGTGCCTTCCAGCACAAAGGGCGCAGACAGGATCGGCGTATAGGATTGCGCATGGCTGGCAAGGATACCCATGGCATAGCCACCCAGCCCGAAGAAGGCGGCGTGCCCGAGGCTCACCAATCCGCCGATGCCCAGCGCGATATTGAGCCCGACCCCCGCCAGCGCAAAGATCACCGCTTTGGTCGCCAGCGTGATCAGGAAGGGCTCGTCCAGCCACAGAGCCAGCAGTGGAAACAGGACCAGCGTCAGCGTGACGGCAGTGTTGAGGATGTGTTCGCGGTTCATGTGCGGGCACCGAACAGGCCGGTGGGTCGCCAGATCAGCACCACAGCCATAAGGATGTAGATCAGCATCGAAGACAGGGCGGAGCCTGCGGCCGAGGCCGTACTGTTCTCCATAAACAGACGAAACAGTTGCGGCAGTAGTACCCCGCCCAGCGTATCGGTCAGCCCCACAAGGATCGCCCCTACCAGCGCCCCTTTGATCGAGCCGATGCCACCGATCACAATAACCACAAAGGCAAGGATCAGCACAGGCTCGCCCATGCCGACCTGCACCGACTGGATCGCGCCGACAAGCGCACCGGCCAGCCCCGCCAGCCCCGCGCCCAGTGCAAAGACGATTGTGTAAAGCCGCGTAATATCCACGCCCAAAGCGGCAATCATCTCGCGGTCATTTTCGCCTGCGCGGATCTGGATGCCCAGCCGCGTTTTGGCGATCAAAGCGAAGAGCCCGCAAGCGATGAGCACCCCCACCGCAATCAGGAACAAGCGGTAGAGCGGATACTGGATGCCACCGGGCAAACTAACAGGCCCCGACAGATAGTCAGGAATGTTCAAAAACAGCGGGAAAGAGCCAAAGACCCACCGCGTCCCTTCGGAAAAAATCAGGATCAGCGCAAAGGTGGCAAGCACCTGATCCAGATGGTCACGGGCGTACAGCCGCCGGATCACCGCCACCTCAATCAGCGCGCCCGCCGCCGCAGCGGCAGCAAGGGCCGCCACCAGCGCAAACGCAAAACTGCCCGTCGCCGCCGCGACAGCGGCCGCCGCAAAAGCGCCCACCATAAACAGTGATCCATGCGCCAGATTGATCAGCCCCATCACACCAAACACCAGTGTCAGGCCCGCCGCCATGACAAACAGCATCACGCCCAGTTGCAGACCATTGAGGACCTGCTCGGCCAATAGGATCAGAGACATGGGTTAAATTCCGCGCAGGGCACTAACGGGGCGACACATGCGCCGCCCCGCTGTGTGCTACATCTTGCAGTCAGCGGCATAAACGTCCGCGTGGTTTTCCAGCGCCGTGCCAACAATCTTGTTGGTGAAGACATCGCCTTCCTGAATGACCTCGCGGACATAGATGTTCTGGATGGGGTGGTTGTTGGTGTTGAACTTGAACTCCCCCCGCGTGCTGTCGAACTCGGCCGCTTTCAGCGCACTGCGGAAGGCATCCGCATCCGTGACACTGGCCTTGTCCATCGCGCTCAGCAGCAGGTTGGCGGTGTCGAACCCTTGCGAGGCATAAAGCGAGGGCAAGCGGCCGTATTCAGCCTGAAACGTCTCGACAAAGGCGGCGTTGGTCGCGTTGTCGATGTCCTTGTTCCACTGCGAGGTGTTGATGACGCCAAGGGCCGCCGCGCCTACGGCTTGCAGGATGCCTTGGTCAAAGCTGAAGGCGGGGCCCACAACGGGGATGTCCAAGCCGCTGTCGGCATATTGCTTGAGGAAGGAAATCCCCATGCCACCCGGCAGGAAGAAGAACACGCTATCGGCACCCGATGCGCGGATTTGCGCGATCTCGGAGGCATAGTCGGTCTGGCCCAGCTTCGTCAGAAGCTCGCCCGACAGCGCGCCCTGATACTGGCGCTTGTAGCCTGTCAGCGCGTCCTGACCCGCAGGATAGTTTGGCGCAAGAATGAAGGACGATTCGAAACCGGCGGTGTTGGCATAGGCCCCTGCCGCTTCGTGCAGGTTGTCGTTCTGCCATGCGACGTTGAAATAGTTGGCGTTACAGCCCTTGCCCGCCAGCGCCGAAGGACCGGCATTGGGCGAGAGGTAGAACTTGCCCTGCGCCACAGCAGCAGGCACCACAGCCATGGCAAGGTTCGACCAGATGATACCCGTCAACACATCGACCTTTTCGGACTGGATCATCTTGTCGGCCAGTTGCACGGCGATGTCGGGCTTGCGCTGGTCATCCTCGATGACGACTTCGATGTTTTCATTGCCCGATTGTTTCACCGCCAGCATAAAGCCGTCGCGCACATCAAGGCCAAGCCCCGCACCGCCGCCCGACAGCGTGGTGATCATGCCGACTTTTACCTTGGCGCCGTGACCGTCTGCAAAGCCGGACGTGCCAAGAGCCGCCAAAGCGCAGCCCAGTGCAAGTGATTTCAGTTTCATGTGTCGTCTCCCCTTTGGCCCGCCTTTGGTGGCGGTGCCTTTGACTGTATCGTGCATTAGTATTGCGATCAGCGCACGAAACGCAATGCGGCGCGCCTCAGGTCCGATCAGGTTTTAGTTCCTTCGGGCAAAGCTGTTTACTGCGCCGATTGTGCTGCATCGGCGATTTACGCCAGCGGCACTGCCTGCAAAAACACGGCGCTGAAATAGAGGGTGAAGACCAGAACCCGCGACGTGACCGCCCCTGCAAAGAAATCGCACCGCAGCCGCGCATGATGTCACGGTAGGCAAAGCACTGGATGGTGTCGCGGCGGGAAGTGTCAGAAAGGCTCGATCCGGTCGGCAGAGAGGGCATAGGCGATGTCGGCCAGCTGGGTAGATGTGGCAACGGTGCCGAACATGCCGATCACGTTGACCGCCTCGAACATACCCGAGCTTTCGTAGGGTTTTTCCGTAGTGACAAAGACCAGTTGGTTGGCAGGCGGTGGCGGGACATGCACGCAAGCGCCGACAAAAGGCACCAGAATGAACGCGGTGACGCCTGCTCCCTCGTGATCAATCGGCACGATGAACCCCGGCAGGCGCACGATTTCGCCGTTCCAGTCGGTGCGCGCCCCGTTCGAGGGCGGCTGCTGGCGCGACATATCGGGGCCGTCGTGGTTCAGCAGGCTTTGGAGTGCAGGGGGCACCACGGGCTGCCCTTCGGGGATCAGATCGGTCCATTCCAGATCAATGTAATCCTCGGCAAAGGCCGCATGCGGCATCGCCGCCCACGCGCCCAGCGCCGACAAAAACGTGCGGCGGTTCAGGCGGGTTATTCCCATTCGTAAGTCTCGATCAGGTCCGCGGTCATGGAATAGCCGATGTCGGCCAGCGTTGTGGATTGCAGCTCGTGACGCAGTTGGCCTGTGACCCAGACGGCATCCCACAGCCTATCGCTTGGCCACGGTTTTTTCGTCTCGACATAGACCAACTGGTTGGCGGGCGGCGGCGGCGTATGCACGCAAGCCCCCGCATAGGGCACCATCAGAAAGCTGGTGACCCCTTTGGTCGTCAGATCAATCGGCAGCATATAGCCCGGCATTTTGATATAGGCACCGTCCAGCTTTTTGTTCAGCTTGGTGGCGTTCTCGTCGAACTCGGGCAACCATGTATCGGCAATGGCGTCAATCTCGCCCTCGCCGATGATCTTGGAATAGGGGACACCGGGGGGGATCAGGTCCTGCCACTGGATTTCACGCGCGGCACGGGCAAAGCCGCTGCGCGGCAGGGCGGCAACCGCCGCTGCGGTGGTGATCAGTTTGCGTCGTGATAGGTGCATGGCCACAGCCCCCTGTTCCTAGATCCTGACCATCATACCATCCGCGAGCGACATGCGGTAGGCTCTGATCGCGGGGATCATGCTCACGATTGCGCCAGCGACGACCACGCCGACCAGCACCCAAAGCTCGCGCAGCGAGGGCGGCTCGATCGGGAGCCATAGGCCAAAGGCCGCGTCGATCATCGGCTGCGCCACCAGCAGCCCCAGATAGAGCATCCCGAGGCCGAGAACGGCGCCAATGGCCGCCATCAGCGCCGCCTCGATCACCAGTAGCCCAAGGATCACGCGGGGGCGTGCGCCCATGGCACGGAAAATCGCCATCTCGCGCCGCCTCTCGTTCAGGCTTGAGAATATCGTGGCCATCATCCCGATCAACGCCGTCACCACCACCATGCCCGACACCGCGATCAGCGCCGTCTCGGCGATGCCGACGATCTGCCACAGCTCTTGCAAGGCAACGCCGGGCAGGATCGCCAGTAGCGGCTCTTGGGGGTAGTCGTTTATGGCGCGTTGCAGACCGAACACTTGCAAACGGCTTTTCACGCCGACCAAGGCGGCAGTGACGGCTTGCGGTTCCAGATCCATCTGGCGGATCACATCCGCGGGAGTGGATTGACCGGGAATTTTTGCACCGCTGCGCCAATCAACGTGGATCGCCTCGATCGCTTGGAGACTAACGATGACGGTGCGGTCAACAGGTGTACCGGTTTTTTCAAGGATACCCGACACGCGGAACGGCTTGTCATCGTGGGAGACGAACGAGGCAAGGCCATGGGCCACAACAATGGGATCGCCAATGCCATAGCCCAGCGTCGCGGCAACATCCGCGCCAATCACCGTGTCAAACAGATCGCCCATCACCGCCCCGCCGCGCAGCGCCAGCGCCTGCCCGCCGCGGTATTTGTACCGATCGAAGAAGGCAGGCGTGGTGCCCATGACCCGAAACTGTCGATGACTATCCCCAAGCGAGATCGGCACGATCCAGTCCACCTCGGGGCGGGCTTTGATGTCCAGGTAACTTTGCCACGTGAGATTGTTCGTGGCATTCCCGATGCGGAATACGGAATACAGCAGCAGCTGGACCGAACCTGACCGCGCCCCGACAATCAGATCAGTCCCCGAGATGGTATCGGCGAAGCTGGCCTTGGCACCTGTGCGCACCTTTTCGACCCCCAGAAACAGCGCGAC
Organism: Sulfitobacter aquimarinus; assembly: GCF_040149565.1. Lineage (NCBI taxonomy): Bacteria > Pseudomonadati > Pseudomonadota > Alphaproteobacteria > Rhodobacterales > Roseobacteraceae > Sulfitobacter > Sulfitobacter aquimarinus. The sequence continues at coordinate 231,111 of NZ_JBEFLO010000002.1, read as the reverse complement.
CGACAGCGCGATGGCAAGAATGGTCATCGCCACGGTGAGCGCCCGTGCGGTCAGCGAGCCAAAGGCAAGGCGTAAAATCATGGTGCGGCCTGCATCGGTTGTGTGACATCCGACATCTCGACCACACGGTCGAAATGCGCTGCCAGACGGGCATCATGGCTGACCATCAGCAAGGTGCTGCCTGCGCTGCGGGCTTGGGCGAACAGCAGCTCAAGAAAAGTCGCTTGGGTCGCGGCATCCAGCGCCGAGGTCGGCTCGTCCGCGACAATCAGGGGCGGTGCGCCGATCAGGGCGCGGGCGGCGGCGACACGCTGTTGCTGCCCGACGCTGAGCTTGCCCGCCTGCGCGGCAACCGCATCGGGCGGCAGGCCAAGACCCAGACAAAGATCCCGTGCCACAGCCGCTGCATCTGTCACCCGCGCACGGCGCGCTGGTGCAAACCGCAGCGGAAGCAGGATGTTATCGCGCACAGACGCATAGGGCAGCAAATTGAACTGCTGAAAGATCAGGCCGATATGCTCGGCCCGAAAGCGGTCGCGTTGGCCCGCCGACAGGGTGGCGATGTCGGTTCCCGCCACCTGCACAGCCCCCGCATCTGCCAATATCGTCCCGCAGATCAGCGACAAAAGCGTGGACTTTCCGGACCCGCTTTGCCCCAGCAGCAAGACGGTCTCGGACCTGCGCAAAGAGAATTCGGGCACATCCAACCCAAAAGACGCCCGCCCGGGCCAACGGTAGCGGACGTCTTTCAGCTTAAGGATCGGTGTATCTGTGGTCATGTCGCCCAGTAGGGTCAGAACATGTCGCGCAGATCAAGGGTTGGCGCGTCCCGCATCACCTCGAACGCCGTTGCGCCGCGCTCTGCGATTACCTGAACCTCAAGCTCAACCGCGTTCGGGAAGGCCGCAAAATAGGTAAAGGTAATCAGGGTCGCCTGCCCCATATCTGCACAGTCGAGCAGATATGACGCGTGGAATTCAGTGTGACCCGCCGCTTCTTCATGCTCTGCGTGATCGTGGTCTTTGTGGTCACCGTCGTGTTCAGCGTCGTCATGATCTTTGTGGTCGTCATCATGCTCGGCGTGGTCGTCGCCTTCGTCCTCGTGATCGTCACTCTCCAATGATGCAGCCGCCTGCACCACGCTGCATCCTGCCGCCGCAGGGAGCGTGAACAGATCAAGCGGCCGCGCCAAACGCGCAACGGCTGCATCAATTGCCGCACGGTCCGCTGCCGTTTTCGCAGCATATTCAAAGCCAACAATATCCGCCCCGGGGGCATGCAGTTCCATCGCGATCCGGCCTGCGTCAAAGGCAATATCCAATTGGCCCACACCATGCTCGTGCGCGTCGAGTTGGCGCGTTTCCTCGGCGATGGCCGCACCGGCAGTCAACAAAAACAGGGCTGTGGAAGTGAGTTTGATCATCGCAATATGTCCTTTTCGAAAGGAGAGAAGGGAATGTCAGGCGGCGCAGTCCGGCAGCGCCCGTAAGGCTCAACAATGTGGCGGGTGGCCAAAGGCAACCAGCCCAACGTTGTTACGTTATAAGATAACTTATGCAGCCCTGCAAACCAAACCCTGCATCAATGCGCGGCCCGACGCTCAGCTGCGATAAAAATCAGCGCTAAAGCTGCGGGCACCATCTGGAACAACCCCGACCGCAACGCGATCGTCATTGCAGCGGCAACGCCTGCGATAAGAACAAAGGTCAAGAAGCACACCGCAATTCGGCGCTGCCACATCCTGTCGGCGATCAGCAAGGACCAGATCAACCCAGCGGCAAGGAACGCGTTATAGACGCCCTGATTTGCGGCCAACTGCGTGGTTTGCACGAATATCTCGGGCGGCAGCGTGCCGAAAATCGCAGGCCCGCGAGAGGTCCATGCAAAGATCTCGAACCACGCGATGTAGCAATGCAAGGCGGCAATCACGGCAATCAGGCTGAGGTAGAGGCGTCTCATGGCGGGGTCCTATTCGTTTGATATGTCTTAGAGATTGAAACACAAGCGCGCATTCGCCCGGATCACGGCGCACTACTGCACGAAAAACAGCCGCGTTGCATGGCAAGATTCGGGTGCGGTCATTTCATGCTGTGGCGCGTGCAACTCAGCGCAGCTTTTCAGAGTGGCGCGTAAATTGACAGTATTAACTTTGGTGAGTCTCCCCTGCGTTTCGCCTTAGCCCATTGGGGCCACCCCGATCGTGATTGCCAATCCGCAAATCAGTTGTTGACTAGTATCCAAGATTGCGTGTTGATGAATGCCATGACCGAAACCGCAGGCATCACTACAACCTGGACGGCCTTGGGACTTGGGGTCAGGCCCATAGTGCCCCCCCCGAAACGACCGAAAATAGTACGGGAAGAGATAGAGTGTTCGAGTTCTCATTAAAGCCCTTGGCAGTGGCTGCCGCGGCTTGGCCCAGAGCGCTCGGATAGTCGCCCCCTGCCCACACCAACAACCACATCACCGAAGAAGGAACCACCGCCATGAAACTTGCAGGTAAAACAGCCATTATCACCGGAGGCGGCCGCGATATCGGCAGCGCCGTTGCGATAAAACTCGCGTCAGAAGGTGCCAATGTGGCGATCAACTATTTCGCCAGCTCTGAAGGCGCGGATAAAACCGTCGCCGCGATCGAGGCCGCCGGCGGCAAAGCCATCGCCCTGCAAGGCGACCTGACCAATCAGGCGGACGTTGACGCGCTGGTCGCCACCACCGTCGGGACCTTCGGCAGTGTCGATGTGCTGGTCAATAACGCAGGCGGCTTGATCGCCCGCAAGACCATCGCGGAGATGGAGCTGGAGCATTGGGACGCAGTGATGCGCCTGAACGTGACCAGCACGTTTATGATGACCAAAGCGTGCCTTGCGCAAATGAAGACTGGTGCCATCGTCAATCTGGCCAGTCAGGCGGGCCGTGACGGCGGCGGTGCAGGCGCGGTGGCCTATGCCACCTCCAAAGGCGCGATTATGACAATGACGCGCGGCTTGGCAAAAGAACTCGGGCCGGACATCCGCGTGAACGCGCTGTGCCCCGGGATGATCGACACTGATTTCCATAACATCCACACGCCCGACGCAGGCCGCCGCGGGTTCGAGGCGAACGCCCCCCTCAAACGTCAAGGTCATGTGGAAGACGCGGCGAATATGGTGCTGTTCCTGGCCTGCGATGACAGCGCCTTTGTCACGGGCACCAACATGGATCTGAACGGCGGTATGCTGTTCTCGTAACCCTTGAAAGGAGCAATCCGATGGCCCGGTTCCCCACTGTCCCGACCGCACAAAACGTCACACGGCAGGTGCTGTCCGATCACCCCGACCTGATGGTCGTGGCCTTCCGCTTTGCCGCCGAAGGCGCGATTGGCGCGCTGCACGATCATCCGCATGTGCAATCCACCTACGTAGAAAGCGGCCGCTTTCGCTTTACGCTGGGCGATGTGGAGCAAGAGTTCGGCCCCGGTGACAGCTTTGTCATCCCCTCGGGCCAGACCCACGGCTGTGTCTGCCTTGAGCCGGGGGCGCTGATTGATTGCTTCACCCCGCGGCGCGACGACTTTCTATAGCACCGCGACACGGCGTGACGGCGAGGGCCTGCTTGAAAAAGCGGGTCCTTTTCATCCCGCAGACGCGATGCCGAAAGACAGCCCGCAAGTGTTCAACACCGCCCTCGCCTACTGCGACGGGATGGCGCCGCTCTGGCGTGCAGTTCACAGGCTGCAATCCATGATACGCTGCGGTTTATAAGGGGCTTGTCGGCGACCCGATCCAACGCGCCGCGCCCGATGGCTGCGCAGTTTCCGCCACTGGTATCAGCTCGCACGCGTTCCCATTGGCTGTGATCCCCCTTGTATCTTTACCGCAATCCGCCACACTGCAAGGCCTATGACCTTCAGGAGGATCGCATGATCAATTCACTCAAGACCGCAGCACTTGGTGCGGCGCTGGCGTTTGGCCTTGTCGGAACCGCATCCGCACAAGAGCTGAACTTTTTCACAATCGGCACAGGCGGCACCGCCTATACCTACTATCCTGTGGGTGGTGTGATCGCGAACGCGATTTCCAAACCTCCGGGGTCACGCGAATGTGGCGAAGGCGGGTCTTGCGGCGTTGACGGGCTGATCGCATCTGCCGTGTCTTCACGCGGGTCGGTTGATAACGTCAATGCAATCATCTCGGGGCTGCGCAGCTCTGGCTTTGCGCAATCGGACGTGGCCTATTGGGCCTATACAGGCACCGGCACCATGGAAGGCAGCGAACCTGCCACCGATCTGCGCACCATTGCGGCGCTGTTTGAGGAGCACATCCACCTTGTTGCGCTGAAAGACAGCGGCATCAACTCGGTCGCGGACCTGTCAGGCAAGCGCGTTTCACTGGATGAGCCTGGCTCGGGCACCTATGTCGATGCCAACCTGATTCTTGAGGCGAACGGTCTGTCGGTTGATGACGTGACTGCAGAAGCGCTCAAAGGCGGGGCTGCAGCCGAAGCGTTGCGCAACGGCAAGATCGATGCGTTCTTTGTGGTTGCAGGCTACCCTGCCGGTGCATTGGTTGAACTGGCCTCGGCTGCGGAAATCAAACTGGTCCCGATTACAGGTGCGGGTGCCGATGCGCTGACGGCGAAATACGGCTTCTTTGCTTCGTCGGATATTCCTGCGGGCACATATGAAGGCGTCGACGCGACCACCACCGTTGCTGTGGGCGCGCAGTGGTTCACCTCGGCCAGCCAAGACGAAGAGCTGATCTATAACATCACAAAAGCCCTGTGGAACGACGAGTCCCGCAAGCTGCTGGATGTGGGTCACGCGAAAGGCAAGACGATCACGGCGGAAAGCGCGCTGAATGGCGTAGGTGTGCCGCTGCACGCGGGCGCCGAGCGTTTCTACCGTGAAGCCGGCCTGCTCGACTAAGCCATTTTCACCCCGCAAATTGGCCTCGGGCGCGTTTTGTGCCCGAGGCCTCGTTCTTCTTTGACGACTGGATTTTGCAATGACTAACGACACCACACCAGAACTCACACCCGAGCAATTGGCCGAGATCGAACGCCAGTTCGATCCCGAAACAGCGTTCCGCCCGACGGGCAAGACGATTGGTTTTTTGATTGCTGCGGTGTTGGTTTCGATGTCCGTCTACCACTTTTACGCCTCTGGCTTTGGGCTTGTGCGCGAATTGGTGCATCGCGGCATCCACCTGTCCTTTGTGTTGGGGTTGGTGTTTTTGCTGTTCGGGGTGCGCAAGACAAACACCACATTGCCGCCCAAAGCATGGTACAGATTTGATGGCGTCCCGCTGATCGACATTGTCTTTGCGGCGCTGGCCGTGGGGGCTGCGATGTACCTGCCCCTGCTGCCCGCCGCAGCCCTTGCACAGCGGGTCGGCAACCCCTCGCCCACCGACATCTTTATGGGGTCGGCCCTGTTGCTGCTGACGCTAGAGGCGACGCGGCGGAGCGTCGGGCCGACACTGCCCATTATCGGGCTGATCTTTATCGGGTTTGCCTATTTCGGCCCGTGGATGCCCGGAGCGCTGAAGCACGGGGGTTCGTCGTGGCTGGGCATCATCAACCACCTGTATATGACCAATCAGGGCATCTATGGCATCGCGATTGGCGTGATGGCGCAATACGTCTTTTTGTTCATCCTGTTTGGCGTGCTGGCCACACGGATCGGGCTGGGGCAATTATTCATCGACATGGCCATGGTCATTGCGGGCCGCTATTCGGGCGGGCCTGCCAAAGTCGCCATTTTCTCTAGCGCGTTTATGGGCACGATTTCTGGCTCCTCGATTGCCAATACAGTGACCACGGGGGCGCTGACCATCCCCGCGATGAAGCGCGTGGGCTATCCCGCACATTTCTCCGGCGCGGTGGAGGCGACGGCCTCGACCGGCGGGCAGATCACCCCGCCCATTCTGGGGGCTGCGGCCTTTATCATGGTCGAATACCTTGAAATCCCGCTGCGTGATGTGCTGGCTGCGGCCTTGTTCCCCGCCTTGCTGCATTACTTTGGCATCTTCATCATGGTGCATCTAGAGGCCAAGAAGCTTGGCCTGCGCGGATTGCGCGCCGAAGAACTGCCCAAGATGGGGGTCGTGCTGAAAGACCACTGGCTGAGCCTGATCCCGCTGGTGATCCTTGTTTATCTGATCCTGTCGGGCAAGACGCCGGACTATGCCGCCGTCTATGGTATCATCGCCTGTGTTGTGGTCGGCTTTTTGAACCCGACGCATCGGCTAAGCATCAAGGATCTGTGGGACAGTCTGGCCTCGGGGGCCAAGAACACGTTGGCCGTTGGTGCAGCGGCGGCGACTGTTGGTGTTGTGGTCGGTGTTGTGACCCTCACAGGGGTCGGGTTTCGGTTGGGGTATGTTGTGGTGCAAACCGCGACAGACATCGGTACATTCCTCAGCTCGCTTCCGCTGTTGGGGTATTTTTCGGTGGCGCAATGGGCACTGTTTACCTCGCTTATCCTGATTGCGATCGCATGCATCATCATGGGTGCGGGCATCCCGACAACGGCCACTTACATCATCCTTGTGGCTGTGGCGGCCCCCGCGCTCGCGGTGCTGGAGGTGCAACCGCTCGTGGCGCACTTCTTTGTCTTCTACTACGGCGTGCTGGCCGACATCACACCGCCCGTGGCGCTGGCCGCCTATGCAGCGGCAGGGATCGCGGGATCAAACCCGTTTAAGACAGGCAACACCGCCTTCCGCCTCGGCATTGCCAAAGCGCTGGTGCCTTTTGTCTTTGTCTATTCGCCGGCCTTGCTGCTGGTCGCAGACGGGTTCACATGGTGGCTGTTCACGATCACATTGGCAGGCGCAATGCTGGGCATTGCATCGCTGGGCGTTGCCTTCTCGGGCTACCTGATCGCTCCGCTCAAGACATGGGAGCGGTGGTGGGTCGCGCTCGTCTCGTTCCTGTTTATCGCTCCGGGTCTTCTGACAATGGCCATCGGGCTGGTCCTGATGCTGCCGATCATCGCGTTGCAAATTGGACGGGCGCGGCCAAATGCCTGACAACAAATGAAGGGGCGTGATTAATATGCGGACAAGGGGGCAGCTACTGCTTCCCGTCCGACCTTCTTTAGCAGCACGTTGACCTCAAAGAGCAAGGCACCACCGCACAGCCCTACCCAAGCGGCTAAAGGACAATGGTGTCATCGTGCAAACGGGAACCACGGATGATCTGTTGGTGCGCTTTGGGGGAGCCGAGGTAAGGCGGGGAGGATCTTCGGCAAAAGGTCGACGCAGAGCTTCTTGGCATTTGTGGGATTTCGGGCGACCAATTTGTCCGCGCCTACGTTCTTCACCTTGACGCGATCACCCGCGTCCAGACCCGTGGCCGAAGTTCAATCCTTCGCCCTGTTGGATATGCAAAAGCGTTTGGGGTTCTTCTCACGCGTCATCGCGCCTAACCCCGACGCGTTTTGGGAGCACTGCCGCAGTGTGTTAGAGCATGGCACAGCGCATTTTCACCCCAGTTCAATAGAACCCACTCTAGATACGACAGCGCCGCCACGAACCGCGGCAAGGATCTTGAGCTTACGTCCAACCTGTTTGAGTGGTTCAGATCAATCTGGGCCGCTGGCACACCGCTTGTGGCTTACGGAATGTCCCTATTTCACACGCTGCGGGAAGATATGGCGTGCAGGCCATGCCGATATCGTCAGCCATCCTGCCTATGTCATCGCAGAATAGCCGATCCCCTTTTTCACCCAAAGGCCCGATATTTTACGCGCAGGGCAGGTGATGGTTCGATCGCAAATGCCATTTGGTATTTGCCAACCAAGAACCGCGTGCCGCAGACGCCAGATGCGATCCCACAGATCGCCTATGAAGTGACGATAGACCCTGCGCTGAATGTTCAAGCGAGCATTCTCTTGCTGCCCAGCAAAGACGCCGTTCATGGGTGATCGCAGGCAAGCTGCGGCTTTTCCAAGTCGGGCTTGAGGACAGCAGATACCGCCCTGTCGCACTAAACTGGGCACAGCCCGCACAGGGCTACCTCCGCTCCGCACACCTTCCTGAACGTTTCGTCGAAGAAACTTTCAAGGGGCGCACCCCTCCCTGATACGTACGGGCGCTGATGGAGCGATACATACACCGCATCCATGCCCGGCATTAATCGGCCTTTGAGCGACCGAGCACATCAGCCATCGCGTTTAACAAGTCCTGCCTTGGCACCGGCTTCATCAGCCGTGTATCATGCGGGCGCAAGCCATTGCCACGGGCAGCTGTCTCGGCGGCGCAGCCCGATATGAAGATCATTGGCAAATCCGGACTGATCTGCCTGATCGCCTTGGCCAAATCAGCGCCTTGCAGCTGGCCGGGCATCGCGATGTCAGTGACGAGCGCATCAAAATGCGGCGAGCTGGTGTAAATCTTCAGGGCTTCATCACCATTGTCCGCCGTGGTGACGACATACCCCGCCCCTGCAAGGGTGGCCGAAAGCATGGCGCGCACGGCGTCCTCATCTTCGACCAACAAAACATGAAATCCCTGCTCGGTTGCTTGGGCTGCGCCAGCTTCTGTCTGGTCCGCCTGATCCACCCGATCACAAATGGCGGGGAAATAGAGCTTGAAGGTCGTGCCTTGACCTTGCGCGGTATAAATGTGAATTGTACCGCCGGATTGCTTCACAAAACCTTCGACCATGGGCAAGCCCATGCCAGATCCCTTGCCCACGGGTTTGGTCGTAAAGAAGGGATCAAAAATATGCTGCAAGACATCGGCAGGCACGCCGGTGCCGGTATCACTGATCGCGACCATCACATAGCGGCCCGGTAAAATCTCTGTCCCTCTGGCATCGGCGTAGGCGCTCTCGTTGCGCAGGTTTGCGGTTTTGATCGTCAGCGTCCCGACGCCTTCCATCGCGTCTTTTGCGTTCAACATCAAATTCAGAAGCGTGTTTTCCAACAGCTTGGTATCCAGCCGTGCCCGCCACAGATCCGCCGACAAAGCCAATTCAATATCTACCGTCTCGGGGAGGCCGCTGCGCATCCAGTTTTTGGCGTGCCGCACGACGGTATTGATGTCGGCAACCTCCGGCTCCAACTGTGTTTTTCGCGCAAACGACAGCATACTGCGCGTCAAATCGGCGCCGCGGCGTGTCGCCTCAAGCCCCGCATCAATCATCTGGATATGATCGGGGTTTGTGATTTCTTCGCGCAGCAGTTCAAAGTTCCCCATGACGATTGCCAGAAGGTTGTTGAAATCATGCGCGACACCTCCGGTCAGATTGCCAATTGCTTCTGTTTTCTGAGCTTGGAACAGCTGCATTTGCAGGCTCACACGCTCGGAGACATCGGTGGTAGCGCCCGCAAAGCGGATGACTTCGCCGTCTGAATCCACCTTTGAATGCCCGAAGGCCAAGAACCATTTATACTGCCCCGACTTTGTTCGAAAGCGGTGCTCGCTCAGGAAACCGTTGGACGGGTCTTTGAAATGTGCAGCCAACCTTGCGCGGTAGGGCTCAACATCACTGGGGTGCAAAAGATTCGCCGTTGTGCCTTGCATTTCGGCCGCCAGCTCATCCTTTGAATAGCCAAGGCATTTTGCAAATCCGGGCGACAGATACAGCTGGTCGGTAACAACATCCCAATCCCAGATATGAGAGCGTTCAACAGCAAGCGAAAGCCGCTCTTTATTTGCGATCAATGCGGCGGTTAGCTCTTCTTTTTGCGCCAGCTCGTCCAGCGTGCGCTGGTTTTCCATCCGGATGATGTGATGGGCGGTGCCAATCAGCAATCCAAAGATGACGCCAGCCATTATGGGGACGGGATAATCGAAAAAGGACCGAATAAGCCCGTGCTGCAAAAACACAGCAAATTGTAACGCCAGAACGCCCAGTAGCGCAGAGACGAACAGCTTTTTTACAGGCATAGTTTTGATATCGCGCGCCAAACCTAGCCGTTTAGGGTCGATCTTTCCGTTCATTTTGCAGTCCGGAATTTGGGATGTCGCCATTCTTCTTGGATACAGCCAACATAACAAGCTTTTTATACCGCCACGGGCAGTCGCGTGATGCGCGGCGGGTTGCCCCCACAGATACGAAAGCCACAATAAGCCCGGCGGACAAGTGCCCTCCCCCGCAGACGGCGCACCACGCGACCCCACCACGCCTCGTTACCCGATTTCCGCCAGTGACATCGGCCAGCATGACCGCCCCTTTTTTGGAATTAAATGGTGCAATCACCCACACGGAACCGCGCTTTTTTCACACTACAAATTGCCATTTCTTCGATTCGAATAACCGGACTTTTGATGCTTTTTATGATGATGTTAGCCGTGCCTTCGCGGTCTTCTGTCCTGCGCCGGCATTCAAATATTATCCCTTTCTCGGTCGCGCCACATTTAACGCTGTGCCTTGCCACAATCGCGTTCGGTATCCGTACGACCTTGGTATGATAGTGCTGGCTCCTTAGGTCGTATTGCAGTCGGTGCGACCCATGGCGGATATGAGAAAGTTAATATTTCCATCACCTTAGGTTTCATCACCGGGTCAATACAAACCTGGTTCATAACAGGATCACTTTCGATCCCCCCCCAAACTGAAAGAGACCACGACATGACACTGACACGCACAACTATCAAAGCATTCGCCAAAACATTCTCCAAAGACGAAGACGGCGCGACAGCCATCGAATACGGCCTGTTCGCCGCTCTGGTCGGGGCCGTAATCGTCGGCACCGTTGCAACCTTGGGCGGCCAGACAGATGCAGGTTTCGCAAAGATGAGCGGCGCACTGTCCGATGCAGGTATCGACGCACCAGCGGCTGACTAACCCTCGCTGCAAGAAAACGGTGCGCGTTTATCCTGCGCGCACCGTAAGACCCAAACGACATCCAAAGGTATAAACCATGCCCTTCGACACCTCCAACAGCCCCGCCATTGCGCCCATCGCCGCATATGTCTGCACGAACGAAGGTGCCACGGTCGCGCGCAACGTTCTGGAGAGCAGTGTCGGGCACAGCGATGAATTGCATGGCGGTGGGTTGAGTGGCGCGGCACGCCTGTGCATCAGCGAAACGGCGCCCGACATTATTCTGGCCGAGCTGGGAAATATTTCCGTTTCGATGGCCTGTGAATGTATCACCGAGATTTGCAACAACGGCGCAGATGTTATTGTCATCGGGGATCAAACAGACATCACCACATACCGCGCTTTGATCAAGGCGGGCGCGTTGGAGTTCTTCACCCTCCCCGTCACCGCCGAGGAAATCCTCTCTGTTGAACGCGCAGCACCGAAACAGCAAGAAACACCTGCCCCCCAGTCGCGCAGCACTTCGGTTGCTGTCGTGGGTTGCAGTGGCGGGGTCGGCGCAAGCCTTCTGGCGCAGAACATCGCCTTTCACGCATCTTCCGCAAAGGGGGGGGCCGCTTTGCGCACCGGCCTGATCGACGCCGATCTCGAATTCGGCTCCCAAGCCATAGATATGGACCGCGAAGAGACTGTTGGCCTGTTCGAAGCGCTGATTTCCCCCGACCGCATCGACACGACCTTTATCGCGGCAACGATGGACCACCTGACCGATCACCTCTCGCTTTATTCGCGGCAGGTTCATATGGGTCAGGATGCGACACCTTTGTTTGACGCTCTGCCCCATGTTTATGCGCCGTTGATGGCCGAGTTCGACAGCATCATCACCGATTTGCCGCGCAACCGTCTGGTGCAGAACTTTGAATTGGCCGCCCTGTTCGATGCCGTGATCCTTGTGATCCCGCCCGGGTTTTCCGGTGTGAACGCGGCACGACGTCTGATTGACGGCATTGCGGCCCACGCGCCCGACGTTCGCATTATTCCTGTCCTGTCAGATGTCCGCCCCGACGCACGGCTGTCGCAAAAAGACATTGCCCAGACGATTGGCCACCCCGTCGTCGCCACGCTACCGCGCAGCGACGCGCCTTTGATGCGTGCGCACCGCGCCGCACGCCCCCTAATCGAGATGCAGCCCAAAGGCGCCTATGCCAAAGCAATCCGTGCAGTTTGGGCCACGGCAACGGCTGAGGCGCAAACGTCCGAAAAAGCGCCGCGTCGTTCATTTCTGAAAAGGTTCTTCCGATGACAGCGCATGACCCACAGCTGTCTGTCGCCGATGCCGTGTCCCAAGTGGTGACCATTGCCGAACAAATCAACGCTGACGGGCTGTCGGCGCAAGAACGCGCCAATGTTGCAATCTCATATGTACTGGAAAAGTCCACAGCACAGTGGCCTCTGGCATTCCAGCGCGAGATTTTGGGAAAAGCGGCGGCAGAATTATCGCCGACCCCAACCCAGCCGCCGATGCCCGCACCGGTATCTGCCGCCACCGCGTCGGCGCAGCCAGCAAGAGCGCCCAAACCTGTTGCCCTCAAAACCGTTGCCCCACAACCGCCAGCCATGCCCGAGGCCAGGCAACCAGTCAGCTTTCAAGAGCCCTCGGACGCTCTCATGACGACCTCGAACGAGGTCGTGAAGGCGCTGTCAGAAACACTTGATTTCTCTGCCCTCGTCACCCAGCCCCGTGCCCAGCAAGAGCAGCTGATCCACCAAGCCATTCGCGAAATCTCGGAGGAGCGCAAAATGCGCCTGAACGGGCGCGAAGTCTCCGATCTGGTCACAACCGTTCTGGCCGAAATGCTGGGCCTTGGCCCGCTGGAGGCTCTTTTGGCGGATGAGAGCGTGACCGACATTATGGTGAACGGCCCGCATCAGGTTTATATCGAACGGTCGGGCAAGCTGGTCCTGACCAATATCCGTTTTCGCGACAATGCCCATGTTTTTGCCATCGCCAGCCGTATCGTGGCGGCCGTGGGGCGCCGCATTGACGAAAGCCAACCCATGGTCGATGCCCGCCTGAAGGATGGCAGCCGTGTAAATGTGACAGTACCGCCCTTGGCCATTGACGGGCCAACGATCACCATCCGTAAATTCCCCTCCAAACCCGTACAGCTTGACGCGCTTGTGCGCGGGGGCAGCCTGACGTCGCAAATGGCGGATTTCCTTGCTATCGTCGCGACGCTGCGCCTCAACGTGCTGATTTCGGGCGGTACAGGGTCGGGCAAGACAACGTTGATGAACGCGATGTCGCAATTCATCCCCGAGGGTGAGCGCCTTGTCACCATCGAGGACGCAGCCGAACTGCGGTTCCAGCAGCCCCATGTGGTCCGCTTCGAGACCCGCCCCCCGAACGTGGAGGGCACAGGCGAAGTCACCATGCGCACACTGGTCCGCAATGCGCTGCGGATGCGCCCCGACCGGATCATCATTGGCGAAATTCGTGGTGATGAAGTGCTGGATCTGCTGCAAGCGATGAACACGGGCCACGACGGCTCCATGTCGACGCTGCACGCCAACACCCCGCGTGAGGCGCTGACACGGGTCGAGAGCATGGCGGCCCTTGCGGGATTTGCACCTGGCACCGGGGTTGTGCGCCGCCAATTGGTGGATGCGGTTCACCTGATTGTTCAGGTTTCGCGGATGCGCGACGGCAAGCGCCGCATTACCTCGATATCAGAGATTGCGGGGCTGGCCGGTGATGCGATCACCTTGCAGGAATTGTTTACCTTTGATGCGGACCCTTCCAGCACCCGCACGCATGTCAAAGGCGACTACCGCTATTCCGGCTATCGCCCCAAATTCGCCAAACGCGCAGCAGAATACGGTTTGGGCGATCAACTTGATGCCGTGTTGGGAGGCTGAGCCATGATACTTGGCCTTATGTTTTTCGGAGCAGGTTTGTTGGTCCTTGCGGCATTGCTGTTGTGTTTGATCATCAGCGCAGACCGCCAGCGACGCAGCCACCGCGCACGGTTGGCACGGCTGCGTCCCGATGCCGGGATGGCCAAGACCGCCACGCCGGACAAGAAAAATCGCGAGCGTCACAGCCTGTTCGTGCATATCGAAGCGCAACTGCGCCGCACGAATTTGCGGCTGAGCCTGACCGAGCTTCTGGTGCAACTGTCGTTGGGGATGCTCTTTGTCTATGCCATAAGCGTTTTGGCGTTCGGCCTGCACCCCGTGCTTGCCCTGCCGATTGCCATTGCTACGCCCCTGCTGTTAGCTGCATTTGTGGTGCATATCGCCCAAAACAGTTACCGCGCTGCATTTACAGCCGACCTTCCCGAAGCGCTGGATGTCTTTGCACGGGGGCTACGGGCAGGCCGCCCTGTCTCGGATTCGCTTGGCATTGTGGTGGAAACATCAAAGGGGCCGACCCAGCGCGAATTCAGCCGATGCCATGATGAAATCTGCATGGGAGAAACCCTTGTCACCAGCCTGTCGCGCCTTCAGGCCCGTGTCGGCACACCCGAAGTCAGCTTTTTCTCTGTTGCGACCTCGCTTCAGGCAGAAACCGGCGGCAATATGATCGAGACGATGGAGAACCTTGCGCACCAGCTGCGCGAACGTCGCAAGCTGCGCAAGAAGGCCCATGCCTTGTCCTCCGAAGCCCGCGCAAGTGCCCTGATCCTTGCCTCGCTGCCTTTCGCTGTTGCCCTTGCCATTGCCGTGTTGAATGCAGACTATCTGGCGCCTCTCTATGCCGATCACCGCGGGCGGATCATGGCGGGCGCGGCCATAGGGAGCATTGGTCTGGGTATGTTCATCATGCGCCGGATGGGGAAGCTTGATGTTTGATCTTAGCATGGAAACCGTCTTCTGGCTGGCCCTTGGCGGTCTGCTATTGGCGATGTTCGGCGTGGCTGCACTGCTTCAGTCCGAGCGCGAGCGGATGCGTCTTGGCAAACGTTTGATGCGCGCAACGGGCAGGCAAACATCTGTCTCGGGCATGTCTTTGGGCACGCAGGACGGAAGCCTCAAATACAATGTCGGCAAGCTTCGCAGCGTTGTGGCGCAAATAGGGGAACGGTTCTCGGTTATATTGGGCGGTGAAGCCCAGAAAACCACGGCAGATTTGTCTTCAGCCGGGTTTCGGGGGCGCGACGCCGTTCTGATCTATGCCTTTCTCAAGACGGTTGTGCCCGCTGTTGCGCTGCTTGCGGGTCTGGTTTGGGTGTTCATGACAACCCCCGTTGGCGTCCAGATGATAAAACCCGCAGGGATGGTGATCGCCGTTGCGCTTCTTCTCTCGAAAGCTGTCGATTTCTTTGTGGATCAGCGCCGCAAAGAGCGGCTGGCCCTGATCCGTCGCGGCTTTCCCGATCTGCTGGAGCTGCTGGTCATCTCGTCCGAGGCCGGTCTGGGCCCGCAACCTGCCCTGCACCGTGTCGCAGCCGAGCTGCGCGGCACAAGCCCGCAGTTGTCACAGGAGATCCTGCAAATGGTGTCCGAGATGCAGATGACCAACGACCGCCGCGGCGCATATGAAAAGCTGGGGCAGCGCGTGCCCCTGCCCGAGATCGGCGTTTTCACCCAAACGCTGGACCAGTCCGACACCTATGGCACCCCGTTTTCCCGCGCCATGCGCACCTTGATCGAGGAACAACGCTCGAACCGCCTTGTCGCGGTTGAGGAAAAGGCCGCCCGCCTGCCCGTGCTGATGACCCTGCCGCTGATCTTTTGCATTATGCCTGCTGTTTTTGTGGTGCTGGTCGGCCCTGCCGCGCTGAGCGTCATCGACAACATTCTGGCCGGAGGGTAACGCCATGAGAAACACGATCTCTCGGTTCAGAAATGACCAGTCCGGCGCAGTCGCGGTCGAATTTGTCTTGATCGCGCCCATCTTGCTGACGCTTCTTTTCGGCATCATCACGGTCGGGTATTTTATGGGGGTCAGCCATTCAGTGAGCCAGCTGGCAGCAGGTGCTGCACGGTCTAGCGTCGCGGGCCTTGATACGATCGAGCGCGAAGCGCTGGCAACGGCCTATCTGGACCAAGCAAGCGTGCGCTATCCGCTGCTGATACAGGACGCGGTGACGCATAGTGTGTCGTTTGATGACGAAACCACTGCGGGCATATTCGTCGATGTGACTTACGGTGTGGAGGGCTCCCTGTTGGAGATTGCCAACAGCTTCCTTGGCTTTGGCATTACAACAATCGACGGGAGTGCGTATGTTGCGTATTAACCCCAAGCCCGATTTCCAGCGTGATGAAGACGGGGCGGTGGCAGTCATTGTCGCTCTGTTACTGGTGGTTTTGCTTGGATTTACGGCACTGGGCGTTGATGTGGCATCGCTTTACCGCGCGCGCGCGCAGCTCCAATCGCTGAGCGACCTTTCCGCGATGAGTGCTGTGGCCCACATCGATGAGGCAACCAGCCACGCGCAGCTGGCCATGACCCGTAACAGCGCTGATTCAGACGCGCTCGAGAGCCTAGAATTTGGCCGGTATTTGCGCAATCCGGCGCTGCCCGCACAGGACAGGTTTCAAGTGCTTGCAGAAGGCAGTGCGGGCATCAACGCCGTGCGCCTTGTCGCCCAACAAGATGCGCCGCTCCACTTTGCGCGGATATTCACGGACCAATCCAGCGTGAACCTGAACCGTACGTCAACTGCCTCCCGCACGGGTTTGGCGCGATTTTCTCTCGACAGTCACTTGGTCAACATCGGCTCCGGTGCCCTGAACGACATTATCACGCAGGAATTTGGCGTGAATGCCGCGATCACTGCGGGTGACATGCAGCTTCTCTCTGCCACGAGCATAAGCGCGGGCGCATTGCTGGAGGCGCTTAACCTTGATGTTGGCCGCAATCCGGCGGAAATCCTCAATGCGGAAACCTCGGGCGGCGCGTTCATCCAAGCACTGCAATCGCTCTTGCCGCCCGCGTTGGCACCCGCGGTTGCGGGCTTGCGCACTGCGGCGGCGGGCACCAGCTTTGACGTGTCTTCGCTGATCAGCGGCATTGATACCGAACTTGGGCTCACCGCCACGCAAGCCTTGCTGGCGACACAGATCACCGCCCTTGATGCGGTCAACGCGCTGGTCGCGGCGCAGACCGTTGGGGATACATCAGACATCGACCTGAACCTGAGTGTTGCAGGCATTCTGTCCACGCAGACTGCAATCACAGCAGGTGAGCCCGCCGCAGAATCGGGCTGGATCGCGATGGGCGAAGAAGGGGCTCAGCTTCACCGTGCCGCGATGAGAGTCGAGACCCGAACCCAAATCGCGCCAAGCCTTCTGGGCGGGTTTGTAGCAGGGATCGAGATCGCCTCGGTTGATTTGCCCATCTATGCAGAACTGGCGGGGGCGACCGCATCGCTGGAAACGCTTGCGTGCAAAGGCGCCCGTGCGGATGATCTTGCGGCACGGTTTCTGACCGCGCCGACACCCTTGCACCCGCAAAACGGCACGGCGGTCGCAGCACTCTACCTCGGCCATCTGCCGGACACAGGCGGACCGATTGATCCTGCGGAAGTAGAGTTCGCGGACCTGTTGGACGTCAATTTGACGATCCCTTCTTTGCTGCCTCTTGTGCCCGATATCACGCTCAGCGGCATCACGATCCAGGCCCGTTCGCATGTGGCAGTCGGCACGTCCGAAACCGAAAGCATCACCTTTACACACGCGGATATCGCACAAGGTCGAACCGTAAAAACCTTTGGCTCTGTCGAGATGTTGTCTTCGGCGACGGCCAGCCTGCTGTCTCCGCAATCGACCGAGCTGCGGGTAAAGCCCGGTCAGACCGGACTCATTACCGGCCTCGCGGCGCCTTTGGTCGACGTGCTTCTTGCTACCCTCCCCGACAGATTACTGGCAACGCTGAGCGCACCAGTTGATAGCGTGCTGGATGCAACGCTGGCAGGGATAGGGGTAAAGCTTGGCGAGGGGGAGCTGGAGCTAAAGGACCACCACTGCGAAACCATCCGACTGGTTCAGTAAGCACGTGGACCGCACCATAAATATCCAACCGCAACGAGCGGAGAATCAGACTCTGGCTGCTTTCAACGGCCCACCTTCGGGCGCGCGTTTCTGTCGCCCGACCAAAGGCAACACGTCCCGTGTCATCACCTGAGGCGTGTCCTCTTCGGCTTCGAAAGCCATAGAGCAAACTTCGTCTGTGACAAAAGCAATAAGCTGATACCGCGACGCCAAGCCTGTTTTGTGATAGATGCGACCCAATTGGGATTTCACAGTTGCGATGGCACATCCGCGCATCTCGGCGATTTCGGCGTTGGAAAAACCTTTGACCACAAAAATTGCAACATCCGCTTCAGCTTGGGACAGTCCCCAACCCTGCGCGTTTCGCAAAATGACCGTCTCTTTTGCAACGGGCTCGCCCGCTCCCGGTACCAGTTTTTCTTTCCGCTGCCGCTCCAGAAGCGCTCTTACTTGCGTAAAGCTCAGATAGGCTACTGCCGCTGTCAGTGCGAAGAACAATGCAAAAAGGCCCGAGATCAGTTCGAGATTGCCATGCGCCCCCGGCAGGAGGAGAGAAACAACCAAAAAGGTCTTGAGGCCTGCAATCGCCGCGACAACCAAAATTCCTGTTACCCAGATGCGAGACATTTAACGAACCTTATGCTGTGTTAATCGGCAGGTTTATAATTGAGGATAAATGTGGCCAAAATTTGTCGCTATATAGAAACTAGAGAACAAAGCCGTCGATTAGCCGATATTGTCCCAACCCGCCCCCTCTTTTGCAACTTCAAGGCGCAAAAAGGCAGTGACCGATCGCCTGCCGGACCTGCGTCGCCGCCTGCGGCGGGTGGGTAACGCATCTGGCCGCAATCCCTTGCGCCGTCTTGCAACCGCAAAGCGATTCGAAAACCACCCTAGCGCTCAAGGTCTCCGAACATGCCTGTTTGGCCATTCCTGTATTTTGCCTTCAAGATCGGACACATTACAGCACGCTGCGCAGTTTCACAGGACCACATCAGCGCGCCGTAAGTTCTTAGCAGCACACGGTAATCAAACATTCATCCGCGTGTTCAATGGCCGTTGGATCCGTCCGTTTCCGTTTCATATCTTTTGCATGACGGGTATCAACGACATGTCCGATAATGGCTGCATCGTGGCCCGCTTTGCGAAGATCGTGGACCACCTTCGGTGCCTGTGATGGGTCGATCGACGCAAGCAGCCCGCCTGCCGTTTGAGGATCGTGCAATAGCGCTTTGCGTGGGCCATCGCCCCCTTGCACAGGTGCCGCGCGCCTGTTTTCTTCCCAGATCGTTGACCGAATACCTGCTTCTGCCAACCGCCTGGCGTTAGCATGCAGGGGAAGGGCACCGAGGTCCAAAACCGCGCCAACCTTCGACGCTTTGCAGATCGCGGACAGGTGGCCTGCAAGGCCAAACCCTGTCACGTCTGTCATCGCGTTTGCCTGCCTTAAAATCCTTGCTGCGCTGTCTTGTGGTTGGGCAAGTAGCGTCAAGAGCGCATGCATATCGCTACCGCTTACCAATCCCTTCATGTCGGCGGCAAAAATCGTACCAGTGCCGATCGCACGGGTCAGGACCAAGGCATCGCCCACCCGCGCCCCTGCGGTTGAAATCGGCGCACCGTCCAGCACCCCTGTGAGAGAAAAGCCGACCGACATCTCAAGTCCCAAGGACGAGTGCCCGCCGACAATCGCGGCACCCGCAGCGGTGAACACATCCTCCGCCGCCTTCATTATTTCAGCCATCGTGCGCTGTTGCAGAGGGACGGACATGCGCGGCAACGTGAGATTGACCAGAACCGACTGCGGCTGCGCTCCCATTGCCCAAATATCCCCAAGCGCATGAAGGGCTGCGATCCGCGTAAACGTTGCTGGGTCTTCGGTGAAGGCGCGCAGGTGATCCGAGGTCAGGACCAAATTCGCGCCGCCGTTGGCGATTATCGCGGCGTCGTCGCCCGGTCCCAAGACAACATCAGTGCGGCTTACCGGCTCCAGCTGGCTCAACGCGCCGTTCAACGCGGTTGGTGCAATTTTTCCGCCGCATCCGCTGCACAAAGGCTGGCGCAGGGCGCCATCATCCAACGCCATGACACGCGGCGGTTTTGGCAATGGCATGTCGGGAAGGTCCGACAACTGCGCAATAAACTTGCGATCAATACGGTCCTTTAACCTCCACAAAAGCGGGGAAGCGAAGGCTATCCCCCATTTTTCGGCCAACGCCGCTTTGCCCCCCAGAGAGACCAGCTTGAGATAGCTTTTCTGCGGTTGGAATTTCCGCATAGGCCGACCGGACAATGCGGCCCGCAGGTTTCGATAGAGAACAGGCGCGGCGCGTACTGAAAAGACCCCTGCCTTGGCACGTGGCGCATGGGTAAGATGCGCGCAATCGCCGACGGCAAAGATGTCATTGTGCTCTGTGATCCGCAGTTCGGGCCCCACGCGAATGAACCCGTCGTCCGTCAGGGGCAGGTCCGCGCCTTGCAGCCAGCGATGGGCATGGGCACCCGCCGCACCGACGGTAAAGGTACTAGGGATGCGGCGCCCATCGTTCAACTCGATCGTGTCGCGGTTAATTCGGGTTGCTGTCGTTCCGGTGATCACCTGCACGCCGCTGCCCTCCAAGACCTCTCCGAGGCCACGTCGTGACGCAGGCGCATGGGCTGCGATCTGGCTGCTCGCCTCGATCAGTGTCACCTTGGGGTGCGGTGTTCTGGCGCGCAGCGCATGGGTCATGGCAAGCGCCAGCTCGATCCCTGCGATGCCGCCTCCTATGACTGTCGCCTGAGGTTGCGATACACCTGCCTCCACCTGATCCAGATACGTCTGCCAGGCAGAAGCAAACGCCCCCAAAGGTTTGGCCGGCACTGCAAATTCAGAGAACCCCGGAAGGTCGGGCATTGCCGAATGAATGCCGACATTGACCGACATCACATCATAGTCCAGCACACGCCCCCCGTTGAGGGCGACGCGCCGCGCGTTTGGATCAATCGAGGTGACAGAGCCGACAATCAACCGAGCGCCGGCAAACCTGCACAGACGGTGCAGATCGATCTCGATCTCATCCCGCGTGTAATGCCCTGCAATAAAACCCGGCAACATGCCAGTGTAGGGAGTGGTCGGCCCGCGATCGACCACCGTCACCCGCGCACCCGCAAGCCCGCGCATACCCCACATTTTGAGGACCAGCGCATGGGCGTGTCCCCCTCCGACAAGAAGAAGATCCCGCGTAAGCGGCTCGGTATATTGCATTTACTGGAACATCTCTTTCAGGATCATAGAGCAAAGCGTAGCCCCATCCGGTAGCATAGCCAACATCTAGATGTTGCGACCCGCAGCCTCCCAATAGGGCTTTCGCAATCGAGGCTTGAAAATCTTCCCGCTGTCTTCACGCGGCAGGGCATCGTGGAAGTCGATGATGCGGGGGTGTTTGAAACCTGCCAGCTTGCCCTCCAGAAATGCCGCCACCTGCGTGGCATCGGGCACCCAGTCGGCCGAGGGTTCAATCGCTGCGACGACTTGCTCACCGAATTCGGGGTCAGGCGCACCAAATACGGCAACGTCGCGAATGAAAGGCGCACGCATCAGAACCGCCTCGATTTCGGCTGGAAAGATGTTGGCACCCCCCGAAATAATCATGTCTTTCTTGCGGTCGGTGATGAACAAAAAGCCGTCCTCATCCAGCCACCCCAGATCCCCGACCGAGAAGTGACCGTGCTTTTCCGCCGCCTGCCTGCTTTCGGGATCGTTCGAGTAGTCAAACCCGCCAAAGGCATCCATGCGTGCATAGATTTCGCCAACCTCGCCTGCGGGCAACTCCACGCCGTCATCATCAAGGATCAGGATTGAGCAGCCCAATTGCGTCCGTCCTGCGGTGCCCGGCTTGGCCAACGCGTCATGGGAGGACGCCATGGTCATAAACCCGATCTCGGTCGCGCCGTAACTTTCCCAAAAGACAGGCCCCCACCATTCAATCATCGCCTCTTTAAGGTCATGCGGCCACGGCGACCCCGTCGAGACACAGAATTCAACCGAGGAGAGATCATATCGGTCCTTAACCGCCTGCGGCAGCTTCAACATCCGGCTCATCATCGTGGGAACAAGGTAGATGTGGGTGATCCGCTGCGCCTCTATGGCTGCGAGAAACGCCTCCGGCTCGAATTTTGGCGCGATCAGGATGGAAACGCCTTCGCTCACGAGTGCTGCACTGGTGAGCGTGGAGGGCGCGGAGTGGTAGATTGGAGCGGCTGTGAAAAACCGCGATCCCGGCTTCAGGCGCATCATTTCGGAGCCTACACGGCGCAAGATTTCCTCAAAATCCTTGCGTGGCCCGCCGCCCAATCGCTTGACGCCTTTGGGCGCGCCCGTCGAGCCTGATGTGTAGCGCCGCAACGGGCGCATCATCTCACGGTGTTCGATTGGCGCTTGCGCATCGACGAGGGTGGACCACTCGTCGCCGTCACTGTCTGTTGCAGCCGCAGCCGACGTGATCGCGTAGGCGGCACAGAGCGCTGGCGCAGGTGTCACGCCGATCACGCGCCGCCCGTCAAGCGCGGGGCGCAAGGCGTCGATCAGATCGCGGTGGATGATTACAATTTGCGCACCACTGTCATCACAGATTGCGGCAACTTCCTCGGCGGCGGCATGCCAGTTCAGCGCAACGATAACGCATCCCGCCTGCGCGGCGGCGCGCATAATCTCAAGCTGGGTCAAATCATTGCGCATGATGACGGCTACGGGCACATCCGCGCCTGCGCCAATCGACTGCAATGCGCGTGCCCCCTGTGCCGCGCGATGCTCAAGATCTTTGCCAGAGACCTCAGTGTCGAAATCTGCGATACTTACGTCTGTCATGGGGCTGGCTCCGCTTCACGGTAGTGTGGGTAAGGCTTTCCATGATACTGCGATGAAGAGCCTCCCTTTTGCAAGAATTCTGGCCCCTTAGGGGTGGACCCGCAGCTGTCGGCCCTGCAAAGTTGACACGCAACAAACTGGGAATTCTATGTGCAGGATGGTGAAATCTTTTCGAAACGCTGCTGTATGCTCTGGCCCTTTGGGCCGCGCAAACCCTCGCCCTGCGTAAAGCGGTGCAAATATGAATAACCCTCTGAGAAGCCTTCCACAAATTCAAACCCTGCTGGACAAGCCCGCAATCGCAAAGCTGCCTGCGCAGTACAGCCGCCCCGAAACAGTCGATGCCTTGCGCAAAGTGTTGGCCAACCTGCGCCGTGATCTGTTGGAGGGTGCAACAACTTCGCTGCCCGACTTTGATGCGCCAGAGTTTTCAGCACATATCGGCGCCCAAATAGAAGCAGCCCGTGCGCCGTCTCTGCGCCGCGTGATCAACGCGACAGGCATTATCATCCACACCAATCTGGGCCGCGCCCGCATGGCCCCCGAAGCGATTGCAGCCATGCAGATCGCAGGTAGCGCGCCCACCAACCTCGAGCTCGCTTTGGACACCGGCAAACGCGGATCACGCCATGATCACGTCGAGGCGTTGATTTGCGAATTGACAGGTGCCGAAGCCGCCGTCGTCGTCAACAATTGTGCCGCCGCAGTTCTGCTGAGCCTGATGGCGACCGCAACGGGCCGCAGCGTTGTCGCCTCGCGCGGCGAATTGATCGAGATCGGCGGATCGTTTCGCCTGCCCGATGTGATCGCCCAAAGCGGCGCAACCCTGAGCGAAGTGGGTGCTACGAATAAAACAAGACTTAGCGACTATGAGAACGCGATTGATGCGGATACCGCCGTCCTGTTGAAAAGCCACACCAGCAACTTCAAAATCGTCGGATTCACCGCTTCCCCTGATCGCCGCGACCTTGCCCGTCTTGCCCGACAAAAAGAGGTCATATTGATGGAAGACCTCGGCAGTGGCGTGCTGATTGATCTGGCCCCTTACGGGCTTGAGGATGAGCCTGTCGTCTCTGATATCGTGAAGTCGGGCGTCGATCTGGTGATGTTTTCAGGTGATAAACTGCTTGGCGGCCCGCAGGCTGGGATTATTGCAGGACGGCGCGACATCATCGCAAGCCTCAAATCGCACCCGCTGATGCGTGCGGTCAGGATCGACAAACTGTCGCTTGCAGCACTTGAAGCCACCTTGCGGCTTTACCGTGCGCCCTATGACCCTACGGTGCGGATACCTGTGCTGCGCATGTTGTCGGACTCTGTGGAAACCGTGCGGAACCGCGCGGATCGGTTGGCGCAGACGCTGGTAACTGTCGGCATCAAAGATACAGCTGTTGTTGCAAGCGGCGCACAGGTCGGCGGGGGTGCGTTACCCGAACAGGATTTAGAAAGCTTCGCCGTCTCTGTGACCCTCGCGGGCATGTCGCCCGATGCGTTGACCGCCGCGTTGCGCCGCGCCGAAACACCCGTGATGGGCCGGATCGAACGGGGCAAAGTCGTCTTCGATCTGCGCACGGTCAGCGACGATGAAGTGCCTCTCATCGCCCGCGCAGTGGCGCAGATAGCTGCGCCATGAAAACCTGCTGCGTTGTTGTGATCGGGCATGTGGACCACGGCAAAACCGCTTTGGTGCATGCGTTGACAGGGCATCACACCGACCGCCTGCCCGAAGAAAAGGCGCGCGGATTGTCCATCACGCCAGGTTATGCGCATCGCAGCTATCCCGCTGGGATTGTTGATTTTGTAGACGCCCCCGGTCACGCGGATTTTGTATCTGCCATGGTCAGCGGGGCCACTGGCGCGCAAGCGGCGCTGATTGTTATTTCGATCATGGAAGGCATCTGCGCGCAAACGTTAGAGCATCTGCGCATCGCCGAATTGCTCGGGATCAAGCAGGCCGTTATCGCGGTGACAAAGGCAGACGTGCTGCCCGCCGCCGACCATGCGGAGCATTTGCCGGCCATTCAAGAAACCCTGTCACAGACGGCCTTTGCAGGCGCCCCTTTGGTGGTTTGTTCGGCCAGGTCAGGTAGCGGAATCGACGCTCTGAATGCTGCCCTCGAAGACCTGATAGAGGGCGCAGCCCCACCCGCACCTGTGCTTCAAAGTTTTCTGCCCGTTGACCGAGTGTTCTCTATGCCCGGCCGCGGGACGATTGTAACGGGCACTTTGCTTGGGTCGGCGTTGAGCGTTGATGACACTGTGACGCTCATGCCGTTGGAGCGCGTCGTCACGCTGCGCGCCCTGCAAAGTCGCGGCAATGACCGTGACCGGATTTATCCGAATGAGCGTATGGCAGCCAATCTGCGCGGGATCACGCAAGCCGACATTCCGCGCGGCGCGGTGCTGTGTGCGGCGGGGGCGGCCTCGCCTACCACTTGTCTTGATGTGAAGCTGAATATGTTGGGCGCACCGTCCAAAAACCTCAAACACATGCAAGAGATCCGCGTCCTTTTCGGGACCGGCAGCGAAGTCGCACAAGTTCGACTGTTCAGGAGTGAAAACCCAAAAGACCGTTTTGCGCAACTACGGTTCAGAAAACCTGTCGTGTGCTTTGCAGGCCAAAGAGTAATTCTGCGGTCTTTGTCGCCAGCCAAGACAATTGGCGGTGCGGTTGTGATCGATCCACTAGCCGAGCCTGCACGACCGAATGATCGGGGCCGCATGCAGGTTCTGACAGCCGCTGATGCAGGTGACATGAACCCTCTTGCAGACGCGCTCATCCAGAGCGGCGGGGGTGTAACAGATGTGTCCACGATTGCCCGCTTGCGGCGTTTGCCTGCCACTGAGACGCGCCAGCATTTAGCAAGTGATTTTGTTACGCTGCAAGGCGATCTGATTACGTCACCTAAAGGTCTCGCTACTGCGGAAGCGGCCATCTTGGACCTGCTGTCCGAATACCACCTCAAACATCCGCTGCGCACCGCGGCTCCGCGGACCTTGATCCAAATACCCTCTCTTGCACCTGCGCTGTTACAACATACCGAAGACGGCCTTGTGGCGAACAGTCAGATCCGCAGGCATGATACGATGCTGGCGCTTTATGACCACGACCCCATAGCCCTGTTGAACACCGCACAACGCAAAACCCTCACCCAAATCGAAGATCAGTATCATCAAGCGGGCCTCGCACCGCCAGCGCCGGCCTCCTTCTCTTCCACAGACGATGCCGCTGAGCTGCTACAGCTTTTGATCGACAGGGAGACCTTGATTGCCATGCGCAATGTGGCACTCAAACAGACATTGGTTTTTCACAAAGACACGGTGGCACGCGCCGTGCAAACCATTGCCAGCGGCTTTCCACCGCCCCTGCCCTTCACGACGTCTCAGGCGCGCAGCACGTTGGGCACCAGCCGCAGGGTCGTGGTGCCGTTGTTGGAATATTTCGATAGCATCGGCGTGACGCTACGTAAGGATGAAACACGCCACCTGGTTGCAGCGAATCCAGTTCCCCATACCCATTCACCTAGCTAAGCTGGCACCACTTGGAGGTGACTGGAGTCTGGTGGCTTCCCTGGTCTTCAAAACCACGGACGCGTCTATGCGGCGTGTGGTGGGTTCGATTCCCATCCACCTCCGCCAAGGGTTGAAGCAGGCCAAAAGCCCTTTAAGGCCTCATTCGGGAGAACAGATATGAGCGGCACACCACAGGCATTTTCGTTAAACGATCTGGCGGGGACCGCCCATGTCTATCCAAAAGACAGTGCCAGTCTGGTCTGTTTTATCAAAGAGGATTGCGACACTTGCAACACCGCAGGCCCCGTTCTGGAGGCGCTGCACCGCGCGCATGGCGACAAGGTGAGCGTCCAGTTGGTTGGGCAGTCTGGCGACGATAATGCAGCCTTTGCAGCGCGCCATGATCTGACGATCCCCCTGCTTGATGACCGCTTTTGCAAAACGGCATTTGCGTGGGATATCGAAAGCGTCCCATCGGTTTTTTGGATAGATAAAAACGGCGAAGTGCTGTCGCATTTTGAGGGGTTCGTGCGTGCCGACTGGGAAGCGCTTGCCGCTGATATGAGCACCCGTACGGCCCAGCCCGTTGCCCAAGTGGATTGGGCCAGTTTGCCTGCGTGGCGCCCCGGTTGCGGCTCCAAACATCTGGACCCGTCCGTCTATGACAAGCTGCGCGCCGAAGCGGACGACAGCCCGATCCGTGCCCGCAAGATTGATGTCGCAGCCGATGACGACGTTGCAGAATTCATGTTCGATCAGGGTTTCTCGGACGGGCTGCCACTGGTGCCCCCCACACCCGAGCGGGTGATGCGGATGTTGGCGGGCACGCACCGCGACCCACAAGAGGTCATCACGACCGTGCCCCCGAATATGGGCGAAGCGACGATTGAAAAAATCGCGATCAACGCGGTGATGGCAGGGTGCAAGCCCGAATATCTGCCCGTTGTAATCACCGCTGTTGAGGCGATTTGCACCGATGAGTTCAACATCCACGGCGTCACCTCCACAACCATGGGTGCCTCGCCTGTTGTGGTGGTCAACGGCCCCATTCGCGAAAAGATCGGCATGAACATGGCGCTTGGCGCGCTGGGTGCCGGCAACCGCGCCAATGCCACCATCGGGCGGGCGGTGCAGTTGGTTGTGCGGAATATCGGCGGGGCGTCGACTGGCGGTGTTGAACGCTCCACCCTTGGCAGCCCGATGAAATTCACAATGTGCTTTGCCGAGTTCGAAGAACGCACCCCTTGGCCCGCCCTGCATGTCGAGCGCGGATTTCAGCCCGAGGATTCCGTCGTCACCGTGTTCGCGATGACCAGTGGGCCGGTGCAGATTGTGGATCAGACCTCGCGCAATGCGGCGGACCTTGGACGCTCGCTTGGGCTGGGGCTGGAAGGGGCGTTTTCGCCCGACATGCGGCATCTGCCCGTCGATGTGCTGCTGGTCGTCACGCCCGAACATATCGATACGTTGATGAAGGAAGGCCCGTTCTCCAAAGAGCAATTGCGCGCCCGTATGCAAGAAGCAACAGCGCGGCCCGATGCGCCTGACCGCATCGATGGCGCGCTGAAGGCCGACAAGCCGAACGCCGCCCCACAAGGCGCAAAATTCGCCAGCACCGACTATATCCACATCGTTGTAGCAGGATCAGAAGCGGGCAAATGGTCCGCCGCCTTCCACGGCTGGGTGACGGGATCGACCGGTTCGATGTCTGTTTCAAAGAAGATCGACTTGGGCTAGGCTCACCCACAGAGGAGGAACTCTATGACAACAATTCTTGATCCAACGGACGAACGCGTCCCCGTCTCACGGCAGGTCACCAAGCGGACTGGCAGCCTGACAGGCGTGATCGGCCTGTTGGACATCGCAAAACCACGCGGCAATATCATGCTGGACGAGCTGGAAAAGCTGTTGGCCGCGTATGCGCCTGACGTGAGCATCCAGCGCTATAGAAAGCCGACCTTCACCAAACCCTGCCCCGATGCATTGCGCCATCAAATCCGCGATGAATGCAATTATCTGGTCGAGGCATTGGCCGACTGAGGATCTTGTACGACGTGCAGTATGCACGACAACGTCTGGTTTGAAATCCAGGGGATCCCCGCAGTCGCCATCGCCTCGAGCGAGTTTGACCAAGCCGCACAAACGCAACGTGCCGCGCTTGGGATGGACGGCGCGCGCTATGTCTTGGTGCAGCATCCGATACAGGATGCCACCGATGACGAGATGCGCGTGAAAGCGGCGCAGGTCTTTGACAAAATCGTGGCCGCGCTGACAGAGAACTGAAAGCCAAAGGCGCAGCGGTGACAGCTGCGCCTTTTTAGATATGGGAATGCTCAGAGCGCGTAGACCCGCTGGGCTGTTCCGGAAAATAGTGCTGTCTTTTCCGCAGCGCTGTACCGGGCCGCGATCCGTTTGAATGCGTTCCACAGCACCGGATAACTACAGCTGACCTGATCCACGGGAAAGTTGCTCTCGAACATGCAGCGGTTAGGGCCGAAGGCCTCGATACAGGTTTCGATATAAGGTGCCCACGCGGCTGCCAGTTCCTTGGACGTGGGCGGCGTGTCTTTTGCGTCAAAGCCAAAGCCGAACATCTTCATGCCCAAACCGCCCAGCTTACAGCTTACGTTTGGCGTCGCGGCGATGGCCTCGATACCCTTTTTCCAGACTTGGAAAACCTCGTCCCGCTTACCGCTATAGGCGCCCGAACCCATTGGCCCGCCGACATGATCCAGAATGATATTCGCGTCCGGAAAGCTGCGGGCCAAATCAGCGACCTCATTCAGTTGGGTGTGATAGAGCCAGCAATCAAACGACATGCCAAGGCCCACCAGCTTTTCAAACCCTTGCCGGAATGTAGCATCCATCAAGACACCCGCAGGGGGCGTGCGCGCCGTTGTTCGCACGGTGCCTGTGGCGTCATAAACGGTCGAGTTGCGGATACCGCGCCACAGGCCCTGGCCCAATTCGCGGTGCATGAGCAGCACATCCTCGACGCTGGCACCCTCCATCAGGTCCGCTCGTCCGACAATGCCTTTGCACACGCCGTGCGTGCCCGCGGGACCGTTGGCGGCCTCGGCGGTGAAATTTGCGACAAACTCTGTCTCACCCAATGGCTTCTCGCGCTCGGGCCCGCTCTCGCGGTAGGCCTCGGTACACTCCATGAAAACCGTCCCGATTACGTTGTGCCCGCTCGTCAAATCGGCAGCCAGTTCTTCGTGCAGATAGCGCGGCACGCGGGGCAGCTCCCACAGGTGGTGGTGGGCATCAATGATTGGCAGGTCAGGCTCGACGATCTCCTCTTGGTGCAGGGCCAGCCATTCGGGACTGGCCGCCGGCAGGATGGAGGCGAACACCTTTTTATGTGCGTTTGTCATAGAATTGTCCTTTCAAGCTGTGCGTGAGTGCTAAAGCGGTGGCGTGCCTTGCCTGACGCTCGCGGTAGGCGATGAACAGGCCCGATGCAAAGATGACCGCGCCACCGATCCACGTAAAGGCATCAGGTATCTCGGCAAAGAACCAGGCACCGAGGATGGCAGTCCAGATCAGTTTGAGGAAATCAAACGGCATCAAGGCGGTCGGATCGGTTTCCTTCAATGCCTGGCTCAGGGTCATCTGTGCGATTGTGCCGAACAACCCGATCAGCGCCATCCAACCCAAAGTTTGCAGGGTAAACGGCTGCCAGCCCCAGATCGCAGGAAAGACCGAAAATATGCCAAGGAAGATGCCCATGTAGGCCACTGTTGTCACGCTCTGCTCGGTCCGCGACAGTATCTTGATGATGAGCATCGCCACTGCCCAAAGCAGCGCCGAGCCCAGCACCAGTATCGCGCCTGTATCAATAGCCACAACGCCAGGCCTGAGGATAATCAACATACCGGCAAAGCCCAGCAGGATCGCCAGCCAGCGGTATATCCGAAACCGCTCTCCCAGAAACAGCACGGCCAGAACTGCCATGAAGATCGGGGCGGTAAAACTCAGGGCTGTGACCTTTGCCAAGGGCGACATCGACAGCGCGGTAAAGAACATGAGCATTGCGCCGATGTTGATAACGCCGCGCAGCGCGTGCAGGCCGATCCGCTGGGTGCGCAAAACCTTGAACCGTGACCGCATCAGCAGGGGCAGCAAAAACATCAAACCAAAGATATTGCGGAAAAAGGCGATCTGGAAAGGCGGCAACACCTCCGAGACGAAGCGCACCAAGGCGTGCATTCCAGCAAACGCCACCGTTGAGCAGCACATTAGCAAGATGCCGCGCAGCACAGGCGTTTGACGTTCCCATACTGCGGCGAGAGAGGCGAGTGCCCTCAAACCTTGCGCCTCGGGAGGATCATAGCGCTGCGCCGTAAATGGCGAGCGCGTCCGCCTCCGTCACCTCACGCGGGTTATTCACCAAAAGCCGCGACTGGTTCATCGCATCTCGGGCCAACAGCGGCAGGTCACTTTCGGAAATGCCAACACCTGACAAACCTGACGGCAACCCGCACCGTAGCGATAGCGCGGCGAGTTCGTCGGCAAAGGCTAATGCAGCCTGTGGCACCTCCAGCCCCGCCAACGCGGGAAAGGCGATCGGGGCAAGGGCAGCGTAAGGTTCCGGCGCAGTCTCGGCATTGAACCGCATTACATGCGGTAAAACCAACGCATTGGACAGCCCGTGCGGCACTTTGAAATGCCCGCCCACGGGATAGGCCAGCGCATGCACAGCCGCGACCGGCGAATTGGCAAAAGCCTGCCCCGCCAACAATGACCCCAACAGCATGTCCGCCCGCGCGTCCATATCGTGTGGCTGATGCACCGCCCGCTCCAATGCGGGGCCCATCAGGCGCAATGCTTCGCAGGCCAGCGCACGGCTGATGGCGTTATTGTTGGGGCTGGCCGAGGCAAAAGCCTCAATCGCGTGGACCATCGCGTCCACCCCCGTGGCCGCCGTCACATGCGGGGGCAGATCGCGGGTGAGGTCGGGATCAAGAAGAGCAAGATCAGGGATAATCACAGGGCTGACCACGCCCATCTTCTCACTGGCACCTGTGGTAACGATAGAGATCGGGGTGACTTCACTGCCCGTCCCTGCGGTGGTGGGCACCGCGATCAACGGCAGACGCGGCCCTTTGGCCATGCCGACACCGTAAACGTCTGCCAAAGCCTGCCCGCCCTTCGCCAGCAGCGCTACAAGTTTGGCGACATCGATGGAGGAGCCGCCGCCGATGCCAATCACACCCCCCGTCCCTGCCGCGGCTTGTGTGGCGGCGTGGATCACGGCCTCTGGCGGGTCGGCCTGAACGTCCGAGAAGACAGTGACCGACACGCCCGCCTTGCGCAAACAATCCAGCGCACGGTCCACGATACCCGTGGTCATCATGCCGGGATCCGTCACCAAAAGCACACGGTCGCCACACAGTGTTTTGGCGATCCCGCCCAATTCATCCAAAAGCCCTGCCCCCATGCGGATGCTTGGCGTTGTGTTGAAAGTGAAGGGTCTCATTGTGCTGCCTTTCTGTTTGGTTCGGCCTTTGTCACCATCGTCTCACGCATCGGGCGTGTAGAAATCCGAAGTCTTTGCCCGTGAGGCCAGCCACCAGCCTGATTGTTCGGGCCACATGCCAAACTGCGGGTCGACCCCCAGCGCTTGCGCCGCATGCAATCCCCACATCGGATTGACCAGCGCCTCACGGCCGATTGCGATCAGGTCGGCGCGCCCCTGCGCCAGTATCTCCTCGGCCTGTTGTGGATGGGTGATCAGCCCCACGGCCATCGTCTGCATCTGGGCGTCCTTGCGCACCCGCTCGGCATAGCCGACCTGAAACCCCGGCTGCCGCTTTTTGGGCACGCTGGCTGTGGCCGATCCCGCGATCCCGCTGGAGGAGCAATCCATGACATCGACACCGATGCGCTTAAGCTCGGTCGCGAGGGTGACGGTATCCTCAAGGCTCCACCCCTCGGGCGTGCCATCCACCGCAGAGGTGCGGAAGAACAGCGGTAGATCATCGGGCCAAACCTCGCGCACGGCTGTCGTCACCTCCAGCGCCAGCCGCATCCGCCCCGCAAGATCGCCGCCGTATTTATCCGTCCGCTTGTTCGAAAGGGGCGACAGGAAGCTGTGCAACAAATAGCCATGCGCCCCGTGTACTTCGGCA
This sequence comes from Sulfitobacter aquimarinus, assembly GCF_040149565.1. Lineage (NCBI taxonomy): Bacteria > Pseudomonadati > Pseudomonadota > Alphaproteobacteria > Rhodobacterales > Roseobacteraceae > Sulfitobacter > Sulfitobacter aquimarinus. The sequence continues at coordinate 198,858 of NZ_JBEFLO010000002.1, read as the reverse complement.
ATCAGATACCCCGCGGCGAGCGCGCGCTTTGCCGCCGATACGAAATCCGCAATCAGCTGTTCGATGTCGCTTTGCGTTAACGCATGTGGCATGGGCCACCCGTCAGCCACAGGCAGCGCGGTGGGGCCAACTGGCGTCCACGGCATATCACCGCGCATGAGGTCTGCATCATTCAGGGGCCCGTTCCCGAACCACGGGCGCTGCATACCGCTTTTGCGGCCCGCATGGGCCAGCTGGATCGCGGGGATCGCACCGTTGCGTTTGGAAAACTCTGTGATGCGGGCATGAACAGGGATCTGGCTATCGGCCCATAGCCCCGGGCAGCCGTGCGTGATGCGCCCCCCTTTTTGCACTGCGGTCGCTTCGGTGAATACAATACCCGCACCCCCCGTGGCGAACCGCCCCAGATGCACAACGTGCCAGTCATCCATGTGACCTTCATGCGCGGAATATTGACACATGGGCGAGATTACGATGCGGTTACGGGCCTCAACGCCGCGTAGTTTTATTGGGCGAAACAAATGGGGGATGGTGGTCATAGCGGCTCCTGCGTAGCATTGACCCAACGCTAACTTGACCTTCGGGAAGTCACAACAAGCGACGTGCATCTTACTTCACTTGCGGTGCTGGCCCTTTGCGAAGGAGGTCAATACCATTCCAATCCGGCTGTCTTCAGCCCCAAAACGAGAGTGCCCAGATGACCCCGATCAATCCGCCAATCTCTGACACCCCCCCGACCGAGACTGTCGTCGCACGCATTCGCGATAACATCGCGGCACACCCCGAACATCTGGCGCTGGTCTGTGAGGGCACGCAGATGACATGGGGCGCGATGGGGGAGCGGATCAACCGTATCTCAAACCTGTTGCTCGCCACTGGTCTGCAAAAGGGCGACAACATCGCGATCATCTCGCCCAACTCGATCCCCTATGCCACGCTGTTTCTGGGCATCGTGCAAGCGGGCGGCTGTGTCACGCCGCTATCGTCGATGGCCGCGCCCGAGGCACTGCAAAAGATGCTGGCAGACTGCGGCGCAAAGGCGATTTTCGTGGCCAAGCAGTATTTGGATCTGGTCAGCGGTTTCATCGCCGATATGCCGCTCAACCGCTTTGCGATTGATTTTGCACATCCCGATTTCGAGGATCTCGAAGGCGCGCTCGCCACCGCAGACACCACCGACCCCATGATCCCGATTGATATGTCGGACGCCTTCAACCTGATCTATTCCTCCGGCACCACCGGCACGCCGAAGGGTATCTTGCACAATCACTGGATGCGCGCCGCGCAGATGGAGCGTGTCTCTCCCAACGGCTATGACGACGATGCCCGCACGCTGATCTCGACCCCGCTGTATTCCAACACCACCATCGTGTCGTTTATCCCCACGCTTTTTGGCGGATCGACCGTGTATCTGATGCCCAAATTCGATGCACGCGGCTATTTGCAGATCGTCGAGTCTGCCCGCATCACCCACACCATGCTGGTGCCTGTTCAATATAAACGCATCATGGATGTCCCCGATTTCGACAGCTTTGACCTGACCTCCATGCGGGTCAAATTCTCGACCTCTGCGCCGCTGCGGGCGGATGTGAAGGCCGATGTGCTGGCACGGTTTCCCGGCAAACTGTTGGAGTATTACGGCCTGACCGAAGGCGGCGGCGTAACCGTTCTGGCAGCGGACGAGCATCCGACCAAGCTGCATACCGTCGGCAAACTCGCCCCCGGCAATGATATTCGGCTGATCGACACGGACGGTGTTGAAGTGCCGCAAGGTGCCGTGGGCGAGATTTGTGGCCGCGGCCCTACGATGATGGCAGGCTATTACGGTCGCGATGATCTGACCGCCGACTATATCTGGCGCAACGCCGAAGGGGACGTTTATTTCCGCTCTGGCGATATGGGGTCCTTTGACGAAGACGGATTTTTGGTGCTGTCGGACCGCAAGAAAGACATGATCATCTCGGGCGGGCTGAACATCTATGCGAACGATCTGGAGCTGGTCCTGCTGGCCGATCCGGATGTGGTAGATGCGGCCGTGATCGGCGTGCCCTCGGCCGATTGGGGGGAGACTCCGCTGGGCCTTGTGGTGCGGCGTGCAGGCGCCACACGGACAGGCTCCGACATCATGGCAGACGCCAACGCAACCCTGGGCAAAAGCCAGCGTCTGTCAGCCGTTGAAATACGCGACACCCTGCCCCGCAGCACCATCGGGAAGATCCTGAAAAAAGACCTGCGCGCACCCTATTGGAAAGAGGAAACATCGTGAAAGACAGCAAAATGAACGGTGCAGAAAGCCTTGTGCGCTCCCTGATCGGCAGCGGCGTCGAGGTTTGTTTCACCAACCCCGGCACCTCCGAGATGCACTTTGTCGCGGCCCTAGATCACATCGCGGGCATGCGTTCGGTTCTGGCGCTGCAAGAGGGCGTGGCGACGGGGGCTGCCGATGGCTACTACCGCATGGCAGGCAAGCCTGCGTCGACATTGCTGCACCTTGGCCCCGGCCTCGCCAACGGGCTGTCGAACCTGCACAACGCCAAAAAGGCGGGCTCGGGCGTGGTGAATATTGTGGGCGAACATGCCGCGAGCCACATCGAACTTGATGCGCCGCTGACCTCTGACATCGAGGGGATCGCAAGGCCCGTCTCGCATTGGGTGCGCAGCTCAACCTCGGCTGCGGATGTAGGCATAGACGCCGTCGAAGCGGTTCAGGCCGCGATGGTCGCCCCTGGCCAGATCGCAACATTGATCCTCCCCAGCGATACAGCATGGAATGAAGGCGGCGAAGTACACGGCGCACGCGTCCCCCCTGCGCCTGCCCCCTGTGAGGCGGCGACCCTGGACCAAGCGGCGCTAGCGCTGGACGGGCCAGAGACCTTGCTGTTGTTGGGCGGGACCGCGCTGACCGAAAGCAATCTGGAAATGGCAGGCCGTATCGCGGCCAAGACGGGCTGCAAGCTGTTGTCGGAATGGGCAAACGCACGGGTCGAGCGCGGCGCGGGCCGCGTGGTGATCAACCGCGTGCCCTACCCGATCGACATCGCGCTCAAAGTGCTGGAGCCCTACAAACGCATTGTCCTGCTGGGGGCACGTGCGCCCATCGGGTTCTTTGCCTATCCGGGCAAGCCCGCGATCCTGACCCGTGAGGGCGCGGACATCATCCCCCTTGCAGGTGCGGGCGCGGACCTGACAGGCGCGCTTACCGCTCTTACGGACGCTGTTGACGCCACAGATACACCGCCCGCCCATATTGCCGAGGCGGACTTGCCTGAGCGCCCGAAAGGTCCGCTTGACCTTGATAAACTCGCCCAAGTCATTGCCCGCAACATCCCCGAGGACGGTATCATTGTCGATGAATCCGTCACCACGGGCCGCGCGTTCTTTCCCGCGACCAAGGGCGCGGCTGCGCACACTTGGCTGAACAACTGCGGCGGCTCCATCGGGTACAGCATTCCCGCCGCAATCGGTTGTGCAATCGCCTGCCCTGATCGCAAAGTGTTGGCCCTGACGGGCGACGGATCGGCGATGTATACCGTGCAGGGCCTGTGGACCATGGCGCGTGAGGCGCTGGATGTAACGATCCTGATTTTTGCCAACCGCAGCTACCAGATCCTGCGCGGCGAGTTGACCAATGTGGGCGTCGGCAACCCCGGCCCCCGTGCCATCGACATGCTGTCACTGGACCGCCCCGCGCTTGACTGGGTGCAAATGGCGCGGTCGATGGGGGTCGACGCGTGCCGCGTAGACGATTGCGAGGCACTGGATGCGGCGATGCAAGAAGGGCTGGACACACCCGGGCCTTACCTCATTCAGGTCGATCTTTGACCCCAGTACAGGCGCAAGACTGAGGGCTGCGTCTGTACCGGGATCACGCCAGAAATGGCTCAGGTGGTGTTGACGGCATCTGACAGCCCTGCCCGCCACGCTGTGGCGAAGGGAATAATGGCGAGTGCGAAGCCTGACAGGGTCAGCGCCGCGTGGTTCATCCCCGCCACGCCGCCCACAGGGGCCGCAACGAACAGACCTGCAAAGAACAGAACAAAGCGCATGATCAGGCTCAGCCCGCTTGAATGTAGTGGACCTATAAAGCTGACATAGCCCTGCAAAGCGGATGCGATAAACCACACGCCAACCAGCGCACAGGCCAGCACGACGGCCACTTCCGTCGGCGGACCCTGTCCAATCAGCGCGGGGTTGAGCACAAAGAAAAACGGCACCACATAGATCACACCGCCAAGACGCATCGCCTCGAATCCGGTCTTGAACGCGTTGGCACCCGCCATCGACGCGGCCGCAAAAGCGCCCAACGCGACGGGCGGCGTAATAAAGCTGACCATGCCCCAATAAAGAATAAACAAATGAACGGCGAGCTCGTTCAGGCCAGCCTGCACCAAAGCAGGTGCCAGTACCACGGCAAGGAAGATGTAGCAGGCCGTCACCGTCATCCCCATGCCAAAAATAAACGATGTCACAGCCCCCATGATCAGCAGCATCGGCATGGAATTACCCGCGATATACACCAGCTCATTCGCGAGCGGACCTGTCAGACCGGTCGCCTGAAACGCGCCGACGATCATCCCGATGCCCAGCAGCACGGCGACCAGCTCGGACAGGGTGCGCCCGACAGAGACGATGATGTTGAGAAATCCATCCCACGTCACGCGGTCCGCCGCGCGGAACTGGTTCACGATCAGCAGCAGCGCCACTGCATAGAAAGGGGCCGTCGTCTCCCACCGAAATGCGACCATCAGATAGATGAGCAGCGCAAAAACACTGACATAAAGCCAGCCCTCCTTGAGCGTGGTCCACACGCGCGGGCGATCTGCACGCGGCAACCCTTTCAGACCACGGCGCGCGGAGTAGGCATCGATCTGCACAAACAATCCGAAGAAATACAGGATCGACGGGATCGTCGCGGCCAGCATAATCTCGACGTAGGGGCGGCTAAGCCATGACGCGATCACAAAGGCTGTGGCCCCCATGATGGGCGGCATCAATACGCCGCCGGTCGAGGCGCACGCCTCGGTCGCGGCGGCATAGCGGGCTGAAAATCCAGTCTTTTTCATCGCAGGGATCGAGACCGCACCAGTGGTCAATACGTTCGAGATCACAGAGCCCGACATGGACCCCATAAAACCGGATGCAAAGATAGACACTTTGGCAGCACCGCCACGGTATCCGCCGACCAGCGCCATGGCGAGGTTGTTGAAGAACTTGCCCCCGCCGGTGAATTGCAAGACGGCCCCGAACAGGATGAAGCCGATCACAAGATTGCCAAAGGCGCGCATGGGGATGCCGAAAGACGCCTCTGACGAGATCATGAAATAGGGGATCACATCCGTAAAGGGCTGGGTAAATCCATTGAGTGGATCGGGGACATGTTCGGCGAATGTCGGGTAAAGCGAGAAGACAAGAACGATGCCAAACAGCACAAGCCCCCCTGCCCGACGCGTGCCCTCCAATATCAAAAGATACAGCGCAATCGACGCCCAAACCGCATTTTGCGGGGCCGCATATTCCCATCCGCTATCAAGACTTTGACCTGCCGTTGCCACAAAAAACCCCGTGACGCCGACTGTTGCGGCTGCAAGCACCCAATCGTACCACGGCACCTGCGGCGATGGGGGCCCCCACGCGCGAAAGGTGATGAACGTGAGGCTCAGGAAAAATCCCGCGAGGACGTAAAGATACATCCCCTCCAGCAGAGAATAACCGCCAATGCGCAGATTAAAGAGCTGGTTGATCGCCATTCCGATAGCACCCAGCGTGAACAGGATAATCACCCACCTGGCCGCGCCTGAATAGGTCAGCTTTGCGACCTCAAGCTCGGCATCAAGGGCTGCACGCCCGCGATCAATTTGCGTGGTTTGGTCTGTCATGGCGCACCCGTTTGGCTGGCAATGCCCACGTGATGTGAGCAAGCGGTTTTCAGGCAAAAAGTGAGAGTTGGCAGGCCAGTTGGTCCGCCAACTCGGGTCAGCTTGTGCACACAGACCTAGAAGACGACGGCAAATCCGCCCGCTTCAAGCACTGCACGACGCTTTGCATCCCACGCCTCTTCCCAATTGTCGGGGCCTTCGGCTTTCAGCTCTTCCCAGCCCTTCATCAGGGCCGCCTGACGTGCAATCAGGTTGTCGTTATGCGCTTGTGCCTCATCGCTCCAGACGCCGGCTTCCTTGTAGTATTTGATCGCACCGTCATGATAGGGCGCTACCCACTGAAAGTTCTGTTTGTCCATTGCCCAGCCGCCGATGCCCGGTGCATTGCCGTTGAACGCGTCGTAAAAGACATCCATCGCCTTCGTCATATTGTAGGTCAGATCAGTGTCCTGCGCGGCATAGGTCATCAGAACCGGATAGGCATAGCCCGCCGTTTGCACGCCGCCTGTGCCATCAATATTCGCCCCGACCGTTGCAGTCATTGGCGCAAAGAACGGTGCAACGGCCTGCATCCGCGCAAGCCCCTCGGCATTGCCCGCGTCAATCGGTGGCCAATACACACCGCGCGGACCCGACGCCGCTTCATAAGCGCGACCGGAGTTTGTGGAGGCAAACGCCGCATCCACACTGCCGTCGATCATGCCCGCCCAACTGTCGCCAAAACCGCCGAACTCAACACGTTCCACATCATCCCACGTGAGGCCACCATACGCCAGATAGGCCTCATTGTTGACGTTAAGCGCAGGCGCCCCTTTCACATAGGCCACACGCATCCCTTTGAGGTCAGAGTATTCAAAGCCTTCACACTTGGGCTTGCCCGCCGCTTCGCACGCTTCCGCAGCAACGGCCAACGTCAGGCCAACTGCCCCGCCGTTGTTGGCGGCCAAAATCCGCACCGGCTGGGGGCCCCAGTTTTCGGCGCCGAACTGGAACACGGCCTCCTGGGCCATAAACGATCCGCCAACACCATTTGCCGAGAATTGCACCTTGCCTTGGCGCAGCGGCTCTGTGCGGGCGATATCGTTCTTGCCGGGCAAGACCCGCAGGTTTACGCCGTTGGCCTCTTGCAGGGCTGCACCAATCGCAACGGACTGATTGTATCCGGCTGAGCCCGTGCCATAGGCGGTCCAAGTCACCTGACTTGGCAGATCGACCTCTTGTGCTGCAAGCGGTGCCGCCGCCAGAACCAGTACAGTCGCCAAAGAAACATAACGCATTCAAATTCCTCCCAGGTTGAATGTCGGAGCGTAATAATCTTCGCCCCTGGTTATGCGCGGCATGGCTGCCTGTGTTCTCTTGCAATTAGTTTTGTATTTCAGACCTTGCTGCGCAGAAATCGGTACAGGCAAGACTAACCAAGTCCGTTAACGAAACAAGCCTCCAAATAATAAAACGAAAATCCGTTCCGCAGAGCAAAACAAACAGCGGATTGTATCTGCTCCTGCAGGAGGCCGTTCGCATGCAATCCCATCGTGCCTGATGTCAAACCTGCGTTACACGCATTCCAGCAGGGAATGACGGTTGACTTGCGCCCCAAGTCTCCTTCAGCTGTGCACGGAGCCCTGCCCCTGATGCGGCGACGATCCTTGCAAACTCTAACGGCAAACCTTGGACATACACCCGATTCTCTACCGTTTGGCATCGCTTCAACAAGGTATGGCAAAGGACGGGCTTAATGAGGCAGGTCTGACGCCCAAAGGAGTGCGCCACACGGTAGCAACTACGTTGCGTGAGGTTGGACTTGAGGAACGCCAGATTGCTGATTTGCCGGGGCGAAAGCCTTGCTATGGCCCGTCACTATTCACGGTCGGCAAACCTTGCTGATCGGACCCGTGAGACGATCAACACACTCGAAAACGGGAACGATCGCGGAGCAAAAGTTGTCAAGCCATTGCCAAAAGCGTCAAGCCTAAGAAAGGCATCCAGATTAAAGTGGGAAACATCGAGAATTAACAAGACGGTAAATGGTGCCCAGGGGCGGAATCGAACCACCGACACGAGGATTTTCAATCCACTGCTCTACCCCTGAGCTACCCGGGCACCGGGACCAGTAAACTGGTCGGGTGAGCGCGTTCTAGGGGCTCTGGTCGCGGGTGTCCAGCGGATTTTTGCACCCGAAGGCCACAACTTGCATCAAAGTGCTAATGCGGTTTCTGCGCCGCGGGGTTTTCCAGCGCGTCGATGGCTTTTTCTATGTCTTCGGGGTCTTGTGACGGGGTCGCGTAGCTACCTGAAAACCACTTGGCCAGGTCGATGTCCGCACAGCGGCGCGAACAAAAGGGGCGGTACTTTTGCGAGGTTTCGCCCTCGCAGATCGGGCAGCTCATGCCATGATGTCTGCAAGCGGCGCACGGGCGCGTTTGCGTTGCAGCTCATAATGGCCCAGCGGGGTCCACCCGACCAATGTCGTCTCTACATCATCGGCGCGAAAGGCGGCGCGCAGGGCTGTCTCGAACGGGCGGCGGTCTTTTTTCGGCATGGGGGCAAGGTCCAGCACGATCTGGCCACCAAGGCCGCGCAGGCGCAGCGCACGGGGCAAGGCCCGCGAACAGGCCATGTTGGCCTTGATACCCGCCGCCAGTGACACATCAGCGCCTGTGTTCACATCAACAGCGATCAAAGCGCGGGTCGGCTCGACATACATGGACGCCCCGCCCGACAGGGGGATGCGATCCTCGAACAGCGCGTCGATCGCGTCAAGCACGGCGTGCTCTTCAAAGCCGCCTGCATCGGTGACCACCTCGGCGGGCTCGACCCAGTCGCGCCATGCCAACACGTGGGGGCCGTCGCCTTCGGTCAACGCCTCCATCTCGGTGCTGTCGTCGTCCAGCACGGTTTGCGCAAGGCCCAGCATCGCCTCGATATCATCGGCGATCTCGTCGCCCTCCACACCCACACAGCACGACCGCAGGATCAGACCATGCGCCGCCCCGTCCATCGCCTCATGGGCGATTTCCAGCAGGCGGTCACGCTCTTCCTCATCACGGATCGAGCGGGAGATGTTTAGCCCCGGCGCATCGGGCGTGATGATCGCATAGCGACTTTTGAACAGCAGCTTGGAGGTGACGGGAATCGCCTTGCCGTCTTCGGCAAAGCCGCTGACCTGCACCAATATCGGCTGACCGGGGGCGAGGCCCTTGATCTGGCGTAGAAATGCGCTGCCGTCAGGAGTTTTCAGGAACATCCCCCCCTGCCCTTTGACAGGACGGTCCGCGATGGCGCGGTAGATGGTGCCGACACGCGGCGCGTCGGGGGTGTCGACCAGCAGATCGTCCAGCTTCCCGTCGATCATGAGGGCGGCAGCTTCGGTATCGCCAAGGTGGTCCAGAATGATCGTGCGGCCCTTCATGAGCGTTCTCCATATAGGGGGTAGCCGCTTGCGCGCAGCAGGTTTGCGGTCTCGGACAGGGGCAAGCCGACGATGCCGGTGAACGAGCCTGAAATCCACGGGATCAGAACCCCTGCGGGCCCTTGAATGCCATAGCCGCCTGCCTTGCCATCCCAATCGCCCGTGGCGAGATAGGCGTGCAACTCATCCTCGGCGAGGGACTTCATGCGCACAGTGCTGACCACGTCACGTTCCCACAGCTTGTCACCGCGTTTGACGGCAACGGCGGTGATTACTTTGTGGCGGCGGCCCGACATGGCACGCAGGAAACGCTCGGCCTCGGCCACGTCTTCGGGCTTGCCCAGAATGCGTCGGCCAAGGGCCACGGTGGTATCGGCACATAACACGATGTCATCGGCATCCGCCGGGACAGCCGCGACTTTCTCACGGGCCATGCGGGCGCAATAGGGGCGCGGCAATTCGGCCTTGTGAGGGGATTCGTCGATGTCGGGCGCACGGATATCATCGGCAACAACGCCGATTTGCGCCAGCAATTCACGGCGGCGCGGGGATCCTGATCCGAGGATAAATTTCATAAAGCAACTCCTCGCCCAACGCGGCGGGCGGGGACGTGTTTATTTGAAACGATAGTTGATCCGGCCTTTGGTCAGGTCATACGGGGTCATTTCGACCTGTACTTTGTCGCCTGCCAGAACGCGAATGCGGTTCTTGCGCATTTTGCCTGCCGTATGTGCGATGATCTCATGGCCGTTTTCAAGCTCGACCCGGAATGTCGCATTCGGCAGGAGTTCCTTTACGACACCGGGGAATTCGAGCGTATCTTCCTTGGCCATGGTCTCTCCTGTAAATACGTCTCCTATGTGGAGACAGCGCTTAAATGAGCGTATTTGATGCGGTTTTCAAGTGCTGATGCGCCCTAAAGCAACATTTATAGCGGGGTGATCGCGGCCTGACTGCTCATCCCAGTGGGTGCGGTTCAGCACAACACCGTCTGCGCGGACTTGGGCGATGGCGCGCAGGTCGACATCTGCATAGGTCCAGCCAGGCACGCCGATCTCGCCTGCGGCCAGAATACCAGTAGGCGGAAAGCCCGTGTCGGGCGGGCAAAAGACGCCGCCTGCGCCCACGCAAGATCCCAGTGCAGTTGACCAATCCGCCTGCCCCACCACCGAAGACATGACCGTGACGCATTGCTGTTCCAGCGCGCGGGCCATTGATCCTGTGCGCACGCGCCAATAGCCCGCAAGCGCCTCGGTCACGCTGGGCACGACGATGATGTCACAGCTTTGCAAGGCGCGGCCCAGAAGGGGAAATTCGCTGTCATAACAGATGAGTATGCCGATACGGCCCAGTTCAGTATCAAAGACCTGCAACGGCCCGCCGCCAACAACATCCCAGATGTCCCGCTCGAACCGCGTCATAATCTGTTTGTCCTGCACGCCGATTTGCCCGCCGGGCGTGATCAGCCGCGCACGGTTCACCGTACCCTTGTCGGTGATTGCAGGGGCCGAGGCCGCGACGATGTGCACGCCATATTCTGCCGCCAGCCGCTGATGCAGTGCGTCTGCCGCGCCTATCTTATCGCTCACCGATTGCGTGGACCGCGCCAGATCGCCCGCGATCTCTAGCCCGTCCAGCGTTGCCAACTCCATCGCGCCGTATTCGGGAAACACCAGCAGCTCGGCACCATTTTGCGCCGCCCCAGCCACCCAAGCAGTAATCTTGGCCTCATACGCGGCCCAAGTGTCCAGCATGTCCAACGGATAGGCGGCGGTTGCGATTTTCATGTCTGAAAGGTCCAGTTCTGGTGCGGGGATGGCATTAGATTGCCCTGCTTTGCGCCACGCCACAAGGGCGCAAAATGCTCGACCCTGCTGCGCAACTTGAGTACTTTGTGCACGCACACCACCTCAGGAAACCGGAGCCAGCCCATGCGCAACATCGTTATCCTCACAGGGGCCGGCATCTCTGCCGAAAGCGGGATCGAGACATTCCGCGCCGACACGGGCCTGTGGGCGCAACACAAGGTCGAGGATGTCGCAACACCCGAAGGATTCGCCCGCGATCCGGCCCGCGTGATGGCCTTTTACAACAACCGCCGCGCCAATGCCGCTGCCGCCCGACCCAACGCCGCGCATCAGGCGCTTGGCCGGTTGGACGCGGCAGAGGATGTGAACCTGCTGCTGGTGACGCAAAACATCGATGACCTGCACGAGCGCGGCGGATCGGCCCATGTGCTGCACATGCACGGCGCGGTGAATTCGGCGCTGTGTGCCGCGTGCGACCACCGCTGGCCTGCCCCGAGCGAAATGCACGCGGGCGACAGCTGCCCCGCCTGTGACGCAGCGACCGCGCGGCCCGACATCGTCTGGTTCGGCGAAATGCCTTACCAGATGGACCGCATCTTTGCCGCTCTTTCACAGGCCGATATTTTTGTGGCGATCGGGACGTCGGGCAACGTCTATCCTGCGGCGGGGTTTGTCGCCGAAGCCGCCCGCGCAGGGGCGCATACGATCGAGATAAATCTGGAACCGTCCGCCGTGGGGTCGCAGTTTGACGAGGCGATCATGGGCCCTGCAACGCAAACAGTGCCCGCATGGGTAAATAGTGTGTTGTCCAAAGCGTAACGCGCCGCGGAATTTTCAAAAATTCCGGCCGATTTTTTCGAAAAAATCGCGCCTGCCGCTAGCGGGTCAAATCCACAGGTACGGTGATCACCACATCGCCAGCCGTCTCGAACTCCAGCGTTACGGCGACACGCTGCCCTTGTTCCAGCGGCGCTTGTAGGCCCATGAACATCAGGTGATCCCCACCGCGCACAAAGGCATGCGTGGCGCCATCGGCCAATGGCACGCCGCCTGCAATCTCGCCCATGCGCATCACACCGTCTGCATCCTGCGTGTGGCTGTGCAACTCAACCCGTTCTGCCAGATCGGACCGCACCCCGATCAACCGGTCATCACGGCCTGTCTGGTTGCGCAGCACCAGAAATGCCGCCGCCGAAGTCGAGGTGGGCAGGCTGGCCCGCAAAAACGGCTCTTCCACGACAAACGCCGCGTTGCTTTGATCCAGCGGAGACACCTTGACCGTGACAACAGCCATCACCACCGCCAACAATGCAATCAGCACCACCAGACCCACAGCCAGTTTTGGTTGCTTCATCTGCGTCTCTCCTGCCTAAAACGAAAATGACCCCGCCCTGCGGTCAGGTCGGGGTCATTCAATTTTTCAAAATCCGTCAGGTTCAGGACAGCGCGTTCGCTTCCGAGCCTGCTTTTGCGATGGCTTTTTTGATCTTCAGCGCGTTGTCGGACAGCTCTGTGTCTTTCGCTTTCGCCAGAAACTTGTCCAGACCGCCGCGGTGATCCACGCTGCGCAGAGCAGCAGCAGAGATGCGCAGTTTGAAACCACGGCCCAGCGATTCGGACTGGAGTGTGGTGTCATTGAGGTTTGGCAGGAACCGACGACGTGTGCGGTTCTTGGCGTGGGATACGTTGTTGCCCGACATCGGGCCTTTTCCGGTCAATTCGCAACGGCGCGACATGGGTTCATCCTTTTGGTTCGACGCGGCACCCGCACATGGGGCACCACAGCTGATCAGGCCGCACCAATGGCGGTCCGTAAATTGGTTTGCAGGCTTTAGGAGGAATCGCCACGCGGGTCAACCCGACTTGGCCGCTTTCCTACGTCTCACGCTGCAATTGGCGCATAAATTCCGCCGCTGCTGCCGCAGGCTCCTGCCCGCCCGCCGCAACTGCATCCCCCAAAGCCGCCAAAGCCGTGCGTGCCGCTTGCGTATCAAGCTGCGCCAGCAGCGCCGTTTTCACCGCGTCTTCAAACCAATAGCGCGCCTGCTGGCTGCGGGTTGCATCCCAAAACCCCGCCTCGCGGCGCCAATCGGACAGGGCGGTCAACCGCTCCCACACCTCGGGCAGGCCGCGGTCTTCCAATGCAGAAACCGTCATCGCGCAAGGGAAGCCGTCAGGATCCTGCGGCCGCTTGCGCATCAGCCGCAGCGCACCGGCATAATCCGCCTGCGTGCGGGTTGCGGTGGCCTTCAGATCACCGTCCGCTTTGTTGATCACAATCAGATCGGCCATTTCCATGATGCCGCGCTTGACGCCCTGCAACTCGTCCCCGCCCGCAGGAGCCAGCAGCAACAAGAACAAATCAGACATCTGCGCCACCACGGTCTCGGACTGGCCCACGCCCACCGTCTCGATCAAAACCACATCGTATCCTGCGGCCTCACACAGGGCGACGGCCTCACGGGTGCGGCGCGCCACACCGCCCAGATGCGTCTGGCTGGGGGAGGGGCGGATAAAGGCGTTTGGATCACGGCTCAGCAAATCCATGCGCGTCTTGTCCCCAAGGATCGACCCGCCAGAACGCGACGAGCTGGGATCAACCGCAAGCACGGCCACGCGCAAGCCCTGTTTGGTCAGCATCAGACCAAAGCTTTCGATAAAGGTCGATTTCCCCACCCCGGGCGTACCAGACAAGCCAATGCGCAGCGCCTGCTTTGCCACGCCCAGCTCGGCCAACAGGGCCGTCGCTTGCGCACGGTGGTCGTCACGGCCGCTCTCGACCAAGGTGATCGCACGCGCCAGCGCACGGCGCTCCCCTGCGGCGATCCGCTGTGCCATATCGGTGATGTCCATCGGCGCTCTCCGTGCTTGTTGCCGCGTTTTTCACGCCCTCGGCCGCGAATGTCCAGCCTTGCCTCCATGCGCGTGGCCTCCGATAAAGGCGCCATGAACAACCAACTGCCCATCGACGCGGTCATGCCGCAAATTCTGGACGCTTTGCGCGACCACGGGCGGCTGGTGCTGCAAGCCCCGCCCGGAGCGGGTAAAACCACCCGTGTGCCCCTTGCCATGCTGGAGGCCGGCCTGACCAAAGGCCGCATCCTGATGCTTGAGCCGCGCCGCCTTGCTGCACGCGCCAGTGCAGAGCGGATGGCCCAAACCTTGGGCGAAAAAGCAGGCCAGACTGTTGGCTACCGCGTGCGCGGGGCCTCTGTTGTCTCGGACCAGACGCGAATCGAAGTGGTGACCGAAGGCATCCTGACCCGCATGATACAGGATAACGCCGAACTGCCGGGCATCGGCGCGGTGATCTTTGATGAATTCCACGAACGCTCGCTCAACGCGGATCTGGGGCTGGCCCTGTGTCTGGAGATCGCGGGCGCGCTGCGCGATGACCTGCTGTTGGTGGTGATGTCCGCCACGCTGGACGCGGCCCCAGTGGGCGCGTTGATGGAGGCGCCTGTCGTCACCTCGGAGGGCCGCAGCTTTCCCGTGACGCCGCAGTGGCTCGACAAACCGCTGCCCAAAACCACGCGGTTCGAACAGGCTGTCGCCGATCTGGTGCTGCATGCGATGCACACATCCGAGGGCTCTGCCCTCGTGTTTCTGCCCGGCGAAGGCGAAATCAGGCGCGTCGAAAGCATCCTGTCGCGGCAGCTGCCCAAGGATTGCACCGTGGCCCCCCTGTTCGGGGCAATGGATTTCAAAGCGCAACGCGCCGCGATCAACCCTGCACCGTCAGGCCGCAAGATCGTGCTGGCCACCGCCATCGCGGAAACCTCGCTGACCATCGAAGGCATTCGCATCGTAGTCGACGGTGGCCGTGCGCGGCGGGCCGAGTTCAACCCCTCGTCCGGCATGTCACGCCTTGTCACCACCCGCGTGACCCAAGCCGAAGCAACCCAACGCGCAGGCCGCGCAGGCCGCATCAGCGAGGGCGTCGCCTACAAACTTTGGACAAAGGGCGAGGACGGCGCATTGGCCGCCTTCCCCCCTGCCGAGATCGAGAGCGGGGACCTGAGCGCCTTTGCGCTGGAGCTGGCCCTGTGGGGGGCGCAGGCGGAGGATCTGGCCTTTGTCACGCCACCCCATGCGGGGCGTCTGGCAGAGGCGCGTGGTCTGTTGCAGATGCTGGGCGCACTGGACACACGCGGGCAGATCACCGCCCATGGCCGCCGCTTGGCCCGCCTGCCCCTGCACCCGCGCCTGGCCCATATGGTTGCGCTGGGAGGGCCGCCTGCCGCCACGCTTGCCGCCATACTCGCCGAACGCGACCCCATTCGCGGTGCGCCGCTGGACCTGATCCACCGCATGCGGGCTGTGGCGGGTGACAAAACCGCGGGAGAGGTCCATCACGCCACGCTGGCCCGCATCCGCCAAGAGGCAAAGCGGCTTGGTCGCTCTACCGCCAAAGGAGGGCCAACCGATCTGGGCACGCTCGCCGCGCTCGCCTATCCCGACCGCATCGGGCTGCGCCGCAAGGGTGAGGCGGCACGCTTTGTGCTGGCGGGTGGCAAAGGGGCAATCGCGCCCGATGGCGACCCGCTGGCCAGTGCCCGCTTGATCGTGGCCACCGATCTGGACGGCGACCCGCGTGAGGCCCGCATCCGCCAAGGCACCCCCCTGCAAGAAAGCGCGCTGCGCGACACCTTCGCCGACCAGATCGCATGGCACGACCATTGCGCATGGTCACGCCGCGAAGGACGGGTCGAGACACGCCGTCAGGAACGAATGGGCGCGCTGGTGCTGGACGACCGCACATGGAGCGACGCGCCCAGTGATGCCGTGGCCGTGGCGATGCTGGACGGGGTGGCCCAATTGGGCCTGCTCCCTGACAAAGCGGCGGCGCGGTTTTTGCGGCGGGCGGCATTGATGCAAGACACCGATGGCTTCCCCGACTTTAGTGAACCTCATCTGCTGGCCACGTTGCACGACTGGCTGCTGCCGCATATCAGCGGCGTGCGCAGCACAGCAGATTGGAAACGGTTCGATCTGCTGCCTGCCCTGCGGGCGCGGCTGGATTGGGACCAGCAACAGGCGATGGAGCGCACCGCCCCTGCGCATTTCGAGACGCCTCTGGGTCGCCGCATCGCGATTGACTACGATGGCGACACCCCCCAGATCGAGGTCCGCCTGCAAGAAATGTTCGGCACAACACGCCACCCGACTGTTGCGGGCCAACCGCTACAGGTCACACTTTTGTCGCCCGCCCAGCGCCCTGTGCAGGTCACAATGGATGTACCGGGGTTCTGGGACGGCTCTTATGCGGATGTGCGCAAGGACATGCGGGCGAAATACCCGCGCCACCCGTGGCCTGATGATCCGCGCAGCGCGGACCCCACGCTGCGGGCAAAGCCACGCGGCACCTGAGCCGCGCTAGGACGTTTGCGAAACCAGATCGGGCCAGACGGCGTTAAACTTGCCCTCGCGGTCCAGCCGCGCAAACCCGTGTGCGCCAAAGAAATCGCGCTGTGCCTGCACAAGGTTCGTGCTGCCCCGCGCACGGCGCATACTGTCGTACCACGCAAGCGCACCCGAAAGTGACGGCAACGCCACGCCCAACGATACACCCGCCGCAACAGTGCGGCGCAGCGCGGGAATTGTGTCCTCCAGCTTTGCCACCATCGCGGGCGCAAGGATCAGGTGGCCGTGTGGCAATTCGGCGCGGAAGGCGGTTGCGAAATCATCCAGCAAGGCCGAGCGGATGATGCACCCCGCCCGCCATATCTCGGAGATTTGCGCCATGTCGAGGGACCAGTCGAACGCCTCTGACGCGGCGTGCAGAACGCGAAAGCCCTGCGCATGACCAAGGATGCGCCCCGCAACCAGCGCCTTTTCCAGATCATCCTGTGCGGGCACCTCCGCCGGCAGGGTTCCCGCGCCCAGAACGCTTTCGGCGGCTTGGCGGACACTGCGTTCCGACGACCAACCCCGCGCGCCTACCGCGCCCTCAATGGCGCTGGCCGATTGCCCCATCTTCAGCGCCTCGATCACGGTCCAGCGGCCCGTGCCTTTCTGGCCCGCCTGATCGACAATCACATCGACCATCGGCCTACCCGTGTCCGGGTCAGTGGTTTGCAAAGCCGCCGCGCTGACCTCCAGCAAATACGAGCTGAGCGGACCATCCTGCCACGTCTTCAGCAACGCGCCAATGCGCGGCGCGTCCCACCCTGCCCCATCGCGCAAGATGCCGTAGACCTCGGCGATCATCTGCATGTCGGCGTATTCAATGCCGTTATGCACGGTCTTCACAAAATGCCCCGCGCCGTCCGGTCCCAGATGCGCCACACAGGGCGTGCCCTCGAATTTCGCGGCGATCGCCTCGGCCATGGGTTTGAGCTGTTGCCAGCTATGATCGGTGCCGCCGACCATCATGGAGGGCCCGTGCCGTGCGCCCTTCTCTCCGCCTGACACACCCATGCCGACAAAATGCGCGCCCGTGTCCTTGAGCCGCTTGAAACGGCGGCGGGTCGCGTTGAAATCGGCATTGCCGCCGTCAATGATGGTGTCACCCTTGTCCAGCAAAGGCAGCACGGTTTCGATCATCGCATCCATCGGTGCGCCCGACGGGATCATGAACAAGATCGTGCGCGGCGGCTTGAGCGCCTCGACGAACGCTTCCAGCGTGTGATGCGGCCTCAGCGCGCCTGCAAGCGTGTCTGCCTCGACCACAAAATCGTCGATCCACTCTGTCTCGCGGTTGGTGACGGCGACGGTGAAACCCTTTTCCGCAAGGTTGAGGGCCAGTGCGCTGCCCATCGTGCCCAATCCGTAAACACCGATGTCGGCTTTTGCATCTGTCATGGGGGTATCCTTCGGGCTTGGGGTTCGCTGTGTGCAGGGTGGCGGATGCGGGGTGCGCGTGCAAGCCTTAGCCGCGCAGCTCTTGGGGGGTGTGCGGACGGGCGCCTGTCTGTTCGGCCTGTTTGACCGCAGCAAGCAAGGCGGTGCTGAGCGGTGTGGGGATGGATTTCTGCGCCCCCATTTCAATGACCCGCCCTTGCAGCGCGTCGATTTCCGTCGGCCTGCCGGCGATCAGATCATAGGCCATCGAGGTCCGCGCCTGCGGATCAATGGTCAGCATTTTTGCCGCCACACGGCGGAAGACAGGTGTTGGCAACCGCAAGATATGCGGCAGCAGCCAAACGGGAACAGGTGTGGTCGGGCGCATGGCCTGACCGTGGGCCCGCAGCACCTGCAACGCCTCGACCATTTGGTCGGCCATTACACGTCGCCAGTCACGGTCCAGCAATTGCGCCTGCAATCGCATCCCCGACAGCGCGTTCGCGGCGTTGTTGAGGTTGAGCAGGAATTTGCCCCATTGCACCGCCTCGATCTCATCGCTCTGGGTGACGTGAAGGCCCTCAACGCTAATCGTTGTGGCAACATCGTGCGGGCCAGCGCCTATGACAATATCGCCGCTTGTGGCACGGTGGAAATGGCCACCGCCCATGGGCACAACGTTGAACGGCACCATCGCGGCGCGGATGTCATGTGCGGGCAAGGCTATGCGCAAAGTGTCCGCATGGCCCATACCGTTTTGCAGGCTGACGAGGATGGCATCCGGTTTGGCGTGCTGCGCGATTTGCTCGGCGATCTGTGCGGTGGCCGAGGATTTCACACAGACAAGGATCAGATCAGCGTGGCGCAGAATTTCTGCGTCTTCTGAAAGGGACAGCTGCTCCGCAGGTAAGCGCACATCAAGCCCTGCATAGTCGGTGAGATGCAAACCGCTTCGGCGCACCTCGTCCAATATGCGCGGACGGCCCAGAAAACTGACCGAATGGCCGGCCTGTGCCAGCAGGCCACCGACATAACAGCCGATGGCCCCCGCCCCCGCAATTGCGATGCGGGAGGTGTCGGGGTTACGTGCCAAGGCACCACTGCATGATAGCTTTTTGCGCGTGCAGGCGGTTCTCGGCCTCGTCAAAAATGACCGAGTTGGGGCCGTCCATCACAGCGCTTGTTGCCTCATCGTCGCGGTGCGCGGGCAGGCAGTGCATGAACAGCGCGTCCGGCTTGGCCTTGCTCATCAGCGCATCGTTCACCTGGTAGCCGCGCAGCTGGTTGTGGCGACGTTCGCGGGCGGATTGCGGATCGTGCATGGAGACCCAAGTGTCGGTGACGACCAGATCGGCGCCCTGCACGGCCTCATCAGGGTCGCGGATGGTGGTGTACAGCCCGTCGAGCGCACGCTCGGGGTCCAGCGGCTCGGGGCCGGTGAAGACCAGATCAAAGTCGAATTGCTTGGCCGCATGGGCGAAGCTGGCGAAGACGTTGTTGCCGTCGCCCGACCAGACGACGCGCTTGCCTTTGATGGGACCGTTGTGTTCCTCGAAGGTCATGATGTCGGCCATGATCTGGCACGGATGCGTGCGGTTGGTGAGGCCGTTGATCACCGGCACCGTGGCGTGTTGGGCCATCTCGTGCAGGGTTGCCTCCTCAAATGTGCGGATCATGATGAGGTCCACATACCGCGACAGCACGCGAGCCGTATCGGCGATCGTCTCGCCGTGGCCCAGCTGCATGTCCGCGCCCGACAATACCATCGTCTGGCCGCCCATCTGCCGCACGCCCACATCGAAAGAGACGCGGGTGCGGGTGGAGGGTTTCTCGAATATGAGCGCGACCATATGGTCTTTGAGCGGTAGGGCATCGTCGAGCGCACCGCGGGGGCGGCCTGCGCGGGCACTTTTGATGCTGATGGCGTTGTCGATGATACCGCGCAATTGCGCGGGGTCTGTTTGGTGGATGTCTAGGAAATGGTTCATGGGTTCGGTCTTTGCTGGATCGGTCGGCGATCGGGGGGCACGCCCCCCGATGTTGAGTTTAAGGGCAAAATGAAGATCAGGTCGCGCTGAGCGCGGAGGCGGCGCGGTCCAAACGTGTGACGGCTTGGGCGATTTCATCGTCTGTGATGGTAAGCGGAGGGAGAAGGCGCACGACGTTGTCGGCGGCGGGGACGGTGATGACTTCCTCGGCGTAGCCTGCGTTGACCACCTCAATGGGGGCGATTTTGCATTTGAGGCCAAGCATGAGGCCCGCGCCGCGCACGCTTTCGAACACATCCGGGTGGGACGCAACAAGACCTTCGAGTTTTTGGCGCAGCAGGCCCGCTTTGCGGTTCACCTCGGCCAGGAAGTCGGGGTCTGCGACGATGTCCATGACTGCGCAGCCCACAGCACAGCCCAGCGGGTTGCCGCCATAGGTGGAGCCGTGGGTGCCTGCGGTCATGCCGCTGGCCGCGTCCTCGGTTGCGAGGACTGCACCCAAGGGGAAGCCGCCGCCTATGCCTTTGGCGACCATCATGATGTCGGGCGTGACACCGGACCATTCATGGGCAAAGAGCTTGCCCGTGCGGCCAACGCCGCATTGGACCTCGTCGAGGATCATCAGGATGCCGTGTTCGTCGCACAGATCACGCAGGCCTTTGAGGCAGGCATCCGGCAGCGGGCGGATGCCGCCTTCGCCCTGCACCGGCTCGACCAAAATGGCGCAGGTTTTGTCGCTGATGGCCGCGTTCAGCGCGTCGTGGTCGCCGAAGGGGAGGTGGATGAACCCGCCCAGAAGGGGGCCAAAGCCTTTTGTCATCTTCTCGGACCCTGCGGCGGCAATGCCTGCGGAGGAGCGGCCATGGAAAGAGCCGTCGAAGGTGATGATCTCGACCCGCTCGGGCTGGTCTTTGTCGTAGAAATACTTGCGGGCCATCTTGACCGCCAGTTCGCAGCTTTCTGTGCCCGAGTTGGTGAAGAAGACGGTATCGGCGAAAGTATGTTCGACCAGACGGTCGGCAAGGGCCGTTTGCTGCGGGATGTTATAAAGGTTGGAGGTGTGCCAGAGCGCGCCTGCTTGTTCGGTCAGCGCCTCGGTCAGCGCGGGATGGGCGTGGCCCAGCGCGTTCACCGCAATGCCCGCGCCGAGGTCCAGAAAACGTCGGCCATCTGCCTCGGTCAACCAGGAACCGCTGCCTTTTACAAAGCTGAGCGGGGCACGGGCGTAGGTTGGCAGAACAGAAGCGATCATCTGGATCATCCTTTCAAGGGATAGTGGAGCGCGCCGCAGCCGCAAAAAGCCAAAAGGCCACGGGCAGCGGTGCGGGTCAAGGGGGGTTGGGGTTGGGGAAACACTTGGGGGTGGCGCCGATAGGTCCCTATCGGCAGCGCGGACGCGGTTTAGCTACGGCGTCGTCGGAGTGTGGTATGCGTTTCCATGCCTGTTGTTTACGTGTTGGTGCGGGTTTTGCAAGCACCATGTGTGCGGTCCTTGCACCTGTACGGCATCCACGCCATAGCGGGGGCATGTATATCCCCAAACCTCAAAGCAACGCGGCGGCGGCGGCGCTGATCATTCTGGCGGCCGCGTTTATTGCGGCGACCACGTTGATGGCCAAGGCGCTGGGAACTGACACGTACGGCGTGCCTTTGCATGCGTTGCAGATCAGCCATGGGCGGTTTTTGTTCGCTTTTGCGGCGCTTTGGCTGGCCGCCGGGGTCCTGCGGCCCCAGGTGACGGCCCCGCATTGGAGGCTCCATCTGGCGCGGACCAGCTTTGGCTGGGCGGGCGTGACGTTGATGTTTGCCTCTGTTGCGTTCATCCCGCTGGCGGATGCGACTGCGATCTCGTTTCTGAACCCTGTGTTTGCGATGATGCTTGCGATCCCTTTGTTGGGGGAACGTGTCGGCCGCGTGCGCTGGTCAGCGGCGGTGCTGGCACTGATCGGCGCCTTGGTCCTGCTGCGCCCTACGCAAGAAAGCTTTCAACCCGCCGCGTTGCTCGCGCTTGGGGCCGCGGTGATCATGGGGATGGAGTTGATTTTCATCAAAAAGCTGGCGGGGCGGGAGAATCCGTTCCAGATTTTGCTTGTGAACAATACCATCGGATTAGGGATTGCCAGTTGCGCGGTGGTTGCAGTTTGGCAGATGCCGAGCCTTGCGCAGTGGGGGCTTTTGGCGGGGATCGGCGTGTGCATGGCTGTGGCGCAGACCTGTTTTGTAAATGCAATGGCGCGGGCAGACGCAAGTTTTGTCGCCCCCTTCAGTTACGCCACGCTGGTATTCGCCGCCCTTTATGACGCTGTGTTTTACAACGCCCTGCCCGATTTGGTCACATATATTGGCGCGGCAATCATTCTGGCGGGTGCATTATGGCTGGCCCTGCGCGAGGCGCGGCTGAAAAACTCGGGCGTCTAAAGCGCCTATCACCGCCGTGGTCCCTTGCGCCTGCCGCCACAGACAGTAGTATAGGCACCTAATTTGCCAGAAGCGGTCCGTTCAGGGCCGCTTTTTACACGAGGGAAGCTTCCATGTCCTGGACCGATGACCGCGTCGAGATTCTGAAGAAAATGTGGGGCGAAGGCCAATCCGCAAGCCAGATCGCAAAAGAGCTGGGCGGCGTGACACGCAACGCTGTTATCGGCAAGGTGCACCGCTTGGGTCTGTCCAACCGCACCACCGCAGGGGCCGCCGCAAAGGCAGAGCCAAAGGCCAAGGCCGCGCCCAAAGCAGCGCCCAAGCCCAAGGCACCGCCCGCCGAGCCCGCGGTAAAGCCCGCGTCGGAAAAGCCCGACCTCAAGACAGAACCCGCGATTGCACCGCAGACAAACCTGCCCGCTCGCAAGCAGATCATTCCCGCAGGCCAGCCCCTGCCGCCACAACCCTCGGCAAACGAGATCAGCCCAGAGGCGCTGGCCAAGGTCAACGAGATCGAGAAGAAGGCCAAAAAGCTCAGCCTGATGGAGCTGACCGAGCGGACCTGCAAATGGCCCGTGGGCGACCCGGCCACTGAAGACTTCTGGTTTTGCGGCCTGCCCGTGAAACAGGGCAAGCCCTATTGCGAAGCGCACGTGGGCGTCGCCTTCCAACCCATGAGCGCACGGCGCGACCGCCGCCGCTAAGCGGCAGCAAAGTCTGTCGCCAGACTTTGGCCCAGAATTTCTGTGAAATTCTGGCGTGGCGTTTGCAGCAGCGGCTTGAAACATTTGCCACGCAGACTTGAGTTGCAGGTCAGCGCATCGCGTGGTCTGTGCTTGTTCCATCATTCAAGGAGCCCGCCATGACCGCCACCTGCCGCGCCGCAGACGCCATTGCCCGCCGACTATATGCTGCGGGGTGCCGTCATGCATTCGGCATGCCGGGGGGCGAAGTCCTCACGCTCGTTGACGCGCTGGAGGCAGCGGGCATTACCTTTGTGTTGTGCAAACACGAAAACGCCGCGGGCTTCATGGCAGAAGCCGCGTGGCACCAGACGGGGGCGCCCGGCATCATGGTCGCCACCATCGGGCCCGGCATCCTCAATGGCGTGAACTCTATCGCGAACGCGTTGCAAGACCGCGTGCCGCTGATCGTGCTGTCGGGGTGTGTCGATGCGGACGAGGCACAGACCTATACGCATCAGGTGCTCGACCACAGTGCTGCCTTGCAAGAGATCACCAAAGCCACCTTCCGCCTCAGCGCTGGCGCGGCTCATGTCATCGCTGACAAGGCCGTCACCATCGCCACCGAAGGCCGCCCTGGCCCCGTGCATATCGACGTGCCGATCTCGGTCGCGGATGCGCCCGTTGCGGCCACGCCCAGCGCCCCGCGTGCGGCCGCCGCTGCAACCGCCCCTGCGGGTGCGGCGCTTGATACGGCCCGCGACTGGCTGGCCACCGCCCAGCGGCCTGTGATGATCGTCGGCGTGGACGCAATGAACGAAAACGCAAGTGCTGTGATCACAGCCTTTGCCACGCGCCACAACATCCCTGTTGTCACCACCTACAAAGCCAAAGGCATGTTCCCCGAAGACGCCCCCCTGGCCATCGGTGGGGCGGGTCTGTCGCCTAAAGCCGATGCGCTGATCGTCCCGTTTGTGCAGCAGGCCGACCTGATCATCTGCGCAGGCTACGACCCGATCGAGATGCGCCCCGGCTGGCGTGACATCTGGGACCCGCGCCAAACCCGCGTGATCGACATCACCGCAGAGCCGAACCACCACTACATGCACCAAGCCACGCTCAACATCATCGCAAATTGCGCCGCCAGCCTTGCCACCATCAGCGAGGGCGCGCCCCCGCGCGAGACATGGACCGCAGGCGAGGTCGCTACACTCAAATCCGCATTGGCCGATGCCTTCCCCACCGATGCCGAATGGGGCCCCGCCGCCATCATAGACACCTGCGCACAAACCCTGCCCCGCGATACGATCGCGTCCGTCGACAGTGGTGCGCACCGCATTTTGCTCAGCCAGATGTGGCCCTGCACCCAACCCCGCGTCCTGATCCAGTCGACCGCCCTGTGCACGATGGGCTGCGCGCTGCCTCTGGCGATGGGAACGAAGCTGTGCGCGCCAGACCGCACCGTGGTTTCCTTTTCGGGCGACGCGGGCTTTTTGATGATCGCGGGCGAGCTTTCAACCGCGGCCGAGCTTGGCCTGAAGCCGATCTTTGTTGTCTTTGTCGACGCCTCGCTGGCCTTGATCGAGCTGAAGCAGCGCCAGCGCCAGATGCGCAACGCCGCTGTGGACTTTGGCAAACACGATTTTGCCGCGATAGGCCGTGCGTTCGGCGGCGCGGGCCTTGAGGTCCACAACCGCGCCGATTTGCAAGCCGCCCTGACAGAGGCCATAACCGCAGACACCTTCACCGTGATTGCCTGCGTCATTGAGAGAGGAGCCTATGATGGCCTCATCTGAGACACCGGGCGCATTGGACGGGCTGTTCGTCCTTGACCTGTCGCGCATTCTTGCAGGTCCCACCGCCACCCAAATGCTGGGGGATATGGGGGCCACGGTGATCAAGATCGAAAACCCCAAAACGGGCGGCGACGACACGCGCGGCTGGGGGCCGAATTACGCCCGCAACGAAGATGGCAGCACCTCGGACCTGTCGGCGTACTTCATGTCCTCGAACCGCAACAAACGGTCCGTCGCGGTGGATATCGCCACCCCCGACGGTCAGGACATCATCCGCCGCCTTGCTGCCCGCGCCGATGTGGTGGTCGAGAACTTCAAACCCGACGGGCTGGTCAAATACGGGCTGGATGCAAAAACGCTGTGTGCTGCACATCCTGAATTGGTCTATTGCTCGATCTCGGGATACGGGCAGACGGGGCCGAACCGCGACAAGCCGGGGTACGACCTGATGGCCCAAGGCTTTGGCGGCATCATGTCGATCACAGGCGATCCCGAGGGCGTGCCGACCAAAGTGGGCGTCGGCATCGCGGATGTGATGTGCGGGATGTATGCCACCATCGGCATCCTCACCGCGCTGCGCCACCGTGACAAAACAGGCGAAGGCCAGCACGTCGAGCTGGCGTTGATCGACACGCAAATGGCGTGGCTGATCAACGAGGGGCTGAACTTTCTCACCTCTGGCGAGCCACCAGTGCGGCGCGGCAATGCGCATCCCAACATCGTGCCTTATGACGCGTTCGAGGTCTCGGACGGGCATTTCCTGCTGGCCGTCGGCAATGACGCGCAATTTGCACGCTTCTGCGATGTGCTGGGCCTGCCCGATCTGGCCGCCAACCCCGACTATACCACCAATCTGGCGCGGATCGCGAACCGCGACGCGTTGATGACGCATCTGCGCCCTGCCCTGCGCACATGGACCAAAGCCGATATTCTGGACGCCCTGCGCGCCGTCAAAGTTCCCGCAGGCCCGATCAACACGATCCAGGAGGCGCTTACGTCAGAGCAAGCCGCCGCACGCGGCGCGGTGCAGCAGATCGCTGTCGAGGGGATCGCGGGCGGGCATGTCTCGCTTTTGGGGAACCCGCTGAAATTCTCGGCCACGCCGGTGAAATACAGCCGCCCTCCGCCACGTTTCGGTCAGGACACGGACGAGGTTCTTGACACATGGCTGGGCGGAAAGCCGTAACAGTCGCCGCTGTCACGCAGCTATTTCTGGCGCAAACCCATGCCAAAGCGGCAAAGGCCCGGCCGTTTTGAAACGCCCTTCACGAAAAACCATGACACCTTCACGTTGCCGTGTGGGAGCGCACCGAACCCTCACGCGGTTGCGGCCAATGCGGTATTACTGTCTGCAATGATGCGCCCCTCGGGGACCGCATTGACCTAACCCCGAAGGTGCCGACGATGACCCAAGACGACATTTGCGCATGCCCCGTAACCCTGACCTCGGCCACCGCCGTCACCGCATGGAACGGCGTTGTTCTGGGGCTTTTGTCACACGGGCGCGAGACGCCCGTTCATTTGGGCCGCCTGATGGAGGAAGCCCCCGAATTTGCCATGGGCCACGCCGCACGCGGGTTGTTTTGCCTGATGACGGGCCGCGCCGAAGTCTTGCCCAGCGCCCACGAGGCGCTTGCCGCAGCCAGAGCCAGCACAGCGCACACCCCCGTCACCTTGCGCGAATCCGCATGGATCACAGCGCTGGATCTGTGGCTGTCGGGCAAGCCCACAGCCGCCATCGCCGCAATCGAGACCAGCCTGCGCGCCCTGCCCCATGACACTGTCTCGGCCAAATTGAGCCATGGCATCCGCTTCATTCTGGGCGACGCCACAGGTATGCGCGCCTCGGTCGAGCGTATCTTGTCTGCCCATGCGCCAGATCATCCGTGCATGGGGTATCTGCTGGGCTGTCACGCCTTTGCGTTGGAAGAAACGGGCGATTACGCATTGGCCGAGCGCACGGGGCGACGCGGTCTGGATTATGCCAAAAACGATGCGTGGGGTCTGCATGCGGTGGCCCATGTGTATGACATGACCGCACGCACCGACGACGGGATTGCCCTGATCAACGGCAATAGTGCGGCGTGGGAAGGGTCCAACAACTTTCGCTATCATGTCTGGTGGCACAAGGCCCTACTGCATATCGAACGGGCGGAATTTGACGTCGCACTTGGCCTGTATGACGCGCAAATCCGTGCGGACAAGACCGACGACTACCGCGACATCTCGAACGCCACATCGCTGTTGATGCGGTTGGAACTGGAGGGCATGGACGTGGGCCCGCGCTGGGAAGAGCTGGCCGATTTTTCGGAAAATCGGGTCGAGGACGGTTGTCTGGTCTTTGCCGATTTGCATTATTTACTGGCCCTGACCGGGGCCAACCGTGGGGCGGCCCGCGATGCGATGACCGCCCGCTTTGCCCGCGACGCGGCCAGAAAGGGCGAGATGTTCACCCGTGTCGAGGCCCCCGGCATGGCCGCGCTGAGCGGGCTCAACGCGTTTGCCGAAGGGCGCTATGACGCGGCATTTGCCGACTTGGCGGCTGCCCGCTCATTGATGCAGACAATCGGTGGCTCTCACGCGCAGCGTGATGTATTCGAGCGGATGACAATCGACGCGGGGCTACGGGCGGGGCGCTATGATGCCACGGCCGCAATTCTGCGCGATCGGCTCGGACGACGCGGCGGGCACCACGACAGGTTCTCGGCCACGCGATTCGAGCGTTTGAACACCGCCCGCGGCATCGCGGCCCAATAACCGGACGACCCTAATGACGCCCTATCCTACGCCCTCTGCCCCGCGCCTGCGCGACCTGCGGCTGGATTTTTTCCGTGGCATTGCGATGTTTATCATCCTGATCGCCCATACTCCCGGCAATTTCCTAAGCTCGTGGATCCCTGCGCGCTGGGGCTTTTCAGATGCGACAGAGATGTTTGTCTTCTGCTCGGGAATGGCGTCGGCCATTGCATTTGGCGGCTCATTCCAGCGTGCGGGCTGGGTGCTGGGCACGGCCCGCGTAGGGTTTCGCGTGTGGCAGGTTTACTGGGCGCATATCGGGCTGTTCATCGCCGTGGCCGCGCTGATGGCGGGGTTCGACTATTACGGTGAGACGGACAAGCAATACATCGGCTCGCTCAATCTGTGGAAGTTCTTTGCCGATCCTGCGGTGCCGTTGCTGGGGCTGGTCACGCTGAGCTATGTGCCGAATTATTTCGACATTCTGCCGATGTATATGGTGGTACTGGCGATGATGCCTATTGTCATGGCGTTGCAACGCATCCACACTGGATTTGTCTTTGCCTTCATGGCCGCCGTCTGGCTGGGCGCGCAGACGTGGCTGCTGGCAGACTGGCATCTGGCCTTTCCGGCCGAACCGTGGTCAGAGCGCAAGTGGTTCTTCAACCCCTTCGCCTGGCAGCTTCTTTTCTTTACCGGCTTTGCCTTTATGCGCGGCTGGATCCCGAAACCGCCTGTGAGTGCGCTGCTGATCACCCTCGCTGGGGTGATCGTGGTCGCCAACATCCCGCTCAGCAATATCGGCGTGCGGGCTGTCGCGCGCGATTGGTTCTTTGTGACCGAGGTTGGCAATCCGGTCATTGATGCGCGTCTTGCCCTGCAACCGATGATCGACAAAAGCGACTTTGGCCTGTTCCGCTTTGTGCAGTTTCTGGCGCTTGCCTATCTGGCGTGGGTGCTGGCGGGCGACAAAGGTGACAACCTGCTGGCGCGGGGGACGGGCATGGTTGCGCGGGTCTGGAGCAGCATACTGGCGATCATTCTGAAGGTCGGGCAACAGTCGCTGGCAGTGTTTGTCGTGTCGATGTTTACCGCCCGTCTGATGGGTTTCGTGATGGACCACACGGGCCGCGAGACGGGCATGACCCTGCTGGTAAATCTGGGCGGTGCCTGCGTGCTGGTCGCCACAGCCTACGGCGCGGGCTGGTTTAAATCACAACCGTGGAGGAAGACACCCTGATGCTGCGACGCGATGTTCTCAAGGCGCTTGCCGCCCTTGCCCTGATGCCCCGTGCGGCGCAAGCAGCGGATGCTCCGTTGCAAACGGGCGCTGCCACGCCGTTCAATGCCCAAACCGTCATCGCACGCGCCAAAGCGCTGGCACAGTCCGCTTATACGCCGCGCAAGGAAATTCCGCCGCAGTGGCAGGACATCAGCTATGACGATTATCGCAAGATATGGTTCGATACCCGCAATGCCCTGTGGGAGGGCACCGAGGTGCCGCAACGGCTCGATGTGTTTCCGCCCGGACTGTATTACGGCCAAGGGGTCGAGATTAACATCGTGGCCGAGGGCGCGGCACAGCCATTGCTGTTTGATCTGGATGTGTTTGACCGCACCGACAGCTTCCCCGATCTGCCCGAAAGTGACACGCTGGGCTACAGCGGATTGCGCCTGCGGGCCGATCTGCGCGACGATGATCTGTTCACCGAATACGCGGTCTTTCAGGGTGCCAGCTATTTCCGCGGCATCGGCACGGGTGAAACCTACGGCCTGTCGGCGCGGGGGCTCGCGCTCAAAACCGCCGACCCGATGGGCGAGGAATTTCCCGATTTCACCGCCTTCTGGATCGAAACACCGCGGGCGGGTGCCAAATCCGTAACGCTTCATGCGCTGATGGACAGCCCCAGCTGCACAGGTGCCTTCCGTTTTGAAATCACCCACGGTGCAGTGATGAACATGGAGGTCGAGGCCACGATCTTTGCCCGCACCGAGCTGGACCATGTGGGCATCGCGCCGCTCACGTCGATGTTTCTGTTCGACGCCACCGACCGCACGCGGTTCTCGGACTTCCGGCCCAACGTGCATGACAGTGACGGGCTGTTGATCCACAATGGCGCGGGCGAGGTGATCTGGCGGGCCATGGCCAACCCCGCCACGCTGCAAATCAGCGCCTTCAGCGATACAAACCCCAAGGGCTTTGGCCTGATGCAACGCAAGCGGGCGTTTGACGACTTTAACGATCTTGAGGCCCTGTACCACAACCGCCCTAGTGTCTGGATCACTCCGCGTGGCGACTGGGGTAAGGGTGCGGTCACATTGGTCGAAATCCCCGCAGACCTCGAGATTTACGACAACATCGTGGCCTACTGGCGCCCCGCGACACCTGTTGCAGCGGGGGGCAGCCACTCGATGCGCTATAACTTGCAATGGGGCGCGGACCCTGCGCCCGCCACGCCTGCGCTGGTGCGGGTGCATCACACGGCCATGGGCGGACGGCCCGAAGGCGGATTGGTGATGGTGATTGATTTTGAGGATGGCGCGGCGCTGCCCGATGATCTGGACGGGATCGACGTGTATCTTCGCGCAAGCTTTGGCACGACAACCCCGCCGATCCTGCAACGCAATCCAGCGACAGGTGGGCCACGCGTTGCCTTTACCTTTGACCCGCAAGACGCCACCGTTGCGGAATTCCGCGTGCAGTTGCGCCGCGCCGATGATCCGCTCAGCGAAGTCTGGCTGTACCGTTGGACACCCTCAGCATGACCAATCCCCCCCTTCATCACGCCATGCCACCGCGCAGTCCGCTGGACGCGCCCGAGCAGATCCTGGACCAGCGCCCCGCCCCCCGCGCACAGGCAGGCACATCCGGGCGGGGGTGGCGCATTGCCACTTTTGCTCCGGCGGTAATCGGGACGGCTTTGCTGATGTACGGGCTATATGGCTGGCTTGCCCAAAGCGGGATGAGCGGGATGGAATGGGCCTTGCTGAGCATGATCGGCGCGACCTTTGTCTGGGTCACCCTGTCCGTCAGTACCGTAGGTGTGGCCATTGCGGGTCTTCTGGCCCGTGACCGTGCGGATGCGCAGCAGAACATGGATATAGAGGACATCGACGTGGCGCTGCTGGTCCCGATCTATAACGAAGTACCGCATAACGTCTTTGGAAATGCCGCCGCGATGCTGCACGATCTGGCCGCCCGCGAAGGGCCGCACCGTTACAGCCTGTTTGTCCTGTCCGATACCCGCGATGAGGCGATTGCCGCGCTGGAATGGCAGGCGTATCTGGACCTGTCGGCCCACGCCCCCGAAGGGTTCGACGTCTTTTACCGCCGCCGTGCCGCCAATACGGACAAAAAGCTGGGCAATATCGCCGACTGGACCCGTGGATGGGGCGCCGCATATGAAGGGATGGTGGTGCTGGATGCCGACAGCCTGATGACAGGCCGCGCGATTGAGCGGATGACTTCGGAGTTGTCCCGCGACCCGCAGGCGGGGTTGATCCAGACCTTCCCGATGTTGATCGGCGCACATACCGTGTTTGCGCGATTGCAGCAATTCTCGAACATTGCGTATGGCTGGTTGCTGGCCGAAGGGTTGGCAACGTGGGCACGCTCGGAAGGGAATTACTGGGGGCATAATGCGATCATCCGCACGCGGGCCTTTGCCAGTGCGGCGATGCTGCCGCATCTACGCGGGCGTGGCGGGCGCAAGGACCTGATCCTGAGCCATGATTTCGTTGAGGCGGGGCTGCTGCGCCGTGCCGGTTGGGGCGTGCGGTTCCTACCGCGTGTGACAGGCAGTTTTGAAGAAACCCCTGCCACGCTGATCGACTATGTGATTCGTGACAGGCGGTGGTGCCGTGGCAATCTGCAACATCTTTCCCTGCTGGGGACAAAGGGATTGCACCCTGTGTCGCGGTTTCATCTGTTTCACGGGGCGGTGTCCTATCTGCTCAGCCCTGCGTGGTTTTTCCTGCTGGTGATCTGGGCGTTGCTGGGCAAGGATTCAGAGACGAACGTCATCCGCTATTTCAACGAGACAAACCCCCTGTTCCCCGACTGGCCCCCCGCGATGAGCCATATCGACAGCGCGGTGTTTCTGGTCATCATGTACGCCATGCTGCTGACGCCCAAAATTGCAGGGGCCGCGATTATTGCCGCCACGCCGCGGGCAGCGCGGGTATTTGGCGGCGCGGGGCCGTTTCTGGGCAGTTTTCTGGTCGAGGTGGCTCTGTCCGTGGCCTATGCGCCGATCATGATGATCCAGCAAAGCAAGGCCGTGCTGCGTGCGCTCACCACACGGTCGGACGCGTGGGCGCCGCAACAGCGCGATGCAACGCGGCACAGTTTGCGCACGCTGGTTGCCTTTCATTGGGTAGAGATGTTGGTGGGGGCGCTGCTGCTGAGCGGTCTTGTGTCGGGGCTTGTCTCTGTCTGGTTGCTGCCGATTATGGCGAGCCTTGTGTTGGCGGTGCCGCTGTCGGCGCTGTCGGGCGTGGCCATTTCGAAAAACGCACCTGCAACGCTGCGGCTGGACAACCCCAACACCCTGCGCAATCCTGCGATTGTGCGACGCGCCATGGCGGAACGCGCCCGCCTAGAGGCGGCATTGAATGTGAGCAAACTTCCAGCGGAATAGAGCGCGCTCTTCGCTACGCGGTCGCGCGCTCATCGCTGGGAAGAACATGGCCCGCTGAACAGTCCAGCGGGCCGTGTTGGTTTATGAGGTGACCTGTTCGCGCAGAATTGACGCGGTGAGCGAGAGCATCAGGTAGATGCCGCCAAAAATCAGGAACGCGAGGATCGTATTCTCGAACTTGCGCGGATAGCTGGGCTCTTCGCTGGGCACGGGGCGCACGGCGATGGTCAGATAGCGGACCTGACGGCTGGCCTCGGTGCGGGCCTGTTCCAGACCGGTTTGCGCCAGTTGCAGGTTGGTGTCCGCGTTCACCAGATCGGCCTGGGCCAATTGCAGGCTGACGGCCTGTTGCGCAAGCGAGTTGGTGCCTTCGGTTGCGTTGTTCATGCGGTCGTTCAACTGCGCCAACGCGCCCTCCAAACGGCGCACATCGCCTTGCGCACCTTCAACCTTGGCGCGGTTGGGGCGAGCGTTGTCCAAAAGGGCGGCCAGCTCCAGCTGCTTTTCAATCAACAACGTCTCATAGTTGGTGATCTGGGTGCGGATCGCGGCAATCACCGCTTCGGGATCCACACCGTTTTCGACCTGAAGCTCGATCAGGCGCTGCTGGGCATCGCGGCGCGCAGCCACGGCCTTGTCATAGCCGATTTCAGCATCGACCATACCGCTGTCGCGCTTGTCCTGTGACAAGCTGTTCACCCGCTCTTCGGCGTATTTCAGCAGACGTTCCGAGAAGGTCGTGGCGACCTGCGGATCGGCGGCGATCACCTCCATGCGGATCACACCTTCGGTCGGGTCATAGCCGATTTTGATGTTCTTCTTATAGAGCTTATAGGCCTCTTCATTCGTCGGATCCTCGCTGAGGCGCTGGATCGGATCGACGTTTTCATCGGAAAAGTGGTCCTTGAACCCGGCATCTTCATCAAGGCGCAACATCGCGTCCTTGGATTGCAGATAGGCTTGGGTCGCGATGCTGTCGGCAGAGTTCGCAAACTGCGTGGGCAGCAGACCGCCAAAGGGGCTGGGACCGCCGCCGCCCTCATTCTGGATAATCAGGAACTGGCTGTCGGTGGCATACATCGGTGTGGCTACTTTGTAGAAATAATAGCCCGCAAAGAACGTGGGGATCAGCACGAAAAACGCCAGCCGCACGATGAGCAAGCCCATCTTTTTGCGGCGGCGGCGTGTGATGTCTTTCTGGATGTCCGAGATTTCACGCGTACGGCGCTCCATCGGGCTGACCTCGGTCGAGGGCAGATTCTGCCCGCCGGCAGGGATGGTTTGCGGCAGTTGCACACGGCCCGCACCTGCCCCGCCTGCTTGCGCGGGCAATTCGGCCAATGCATTGCCGGGTCCGCCCTCGTGCTGGGCGCCGCCCGCTTGCGGGACCACAAGTTCCAGCATGTTAGAGCGCTGGAACGGATCGATCCCCTTGGCCCGCAGCAAACGCACCGCGTCAAAGTCGGATGTCGCAGGCAGCCCGTGCTTTTGTGCCACACGCCGCGCCATGCGCAACTGACGCCCTGTCAGCCCCTCTTGGCGGATCGCGTCCATGTCCTGTTCACCGCTGACCTCGGCGGCGGATTCGACCGCGCCACTGCGGGGCTGCGCCTGTGGCTGGCGCTGGGGCTCTGGCGCTTTGGCACGGCGGGGTTCGGGATGTGGCACAGCGGCACCATCCGCTTCGCTTGGTGCTTGCGGTTTGGGTGTCTCGACCTCGGTTGTCGCACTTGGACTGCGCTTGATGCGGAATTTTCTAGCTTTGGGTTTCGTAGTCATACATCCGTTTCGCTTCTTCCAAGCTGTCAAAAACGTTAAGCTGCCCGTTCACGAGAACTGCGGCAGAGCGTGCGAATTTTTCGAGCGTTTCCGCCTGGTGGGACACGATCACAATGGTCGTCGTCTTCAGGCGTTCTTGCAGGATTTGGCCTGCTTTCTTGTTAAATTCAACATCCGTCGTCGAGGGCATACCTTCGTCGATCAGATATATATCAAAATCCAGCGCCAGCATCAGCGCAAAGGAGAACCGCGCCCGCATCCCCGCGGAATAGGTGCCGATGGGTTGGTCGAAATATTCGCCCAAGCCACACAACCAGCGGCAAAAACTCTCGACATAGTCGGGGTCCAACCCGTAGAGCCGCGCGATATAGCGGGCGTTCTCCATCGCGGAGACTTTGCTGACCACCCCGCCCATAAACCCCAGCGGAAAGGAAATATTGCAGCCGCGGACGATCTCGCCTTCGTCGGGCTTTTCCAGCCCCGCCATCATGTTGATCAACGTCGTTTTACCCGTGCCGTTGGGCGCAAGAATGCCCAAAGACTTGCCCAATTCGACACGGAAAGACGCACGGTCAAGAATGACCTTATGCTGCTTGCCTGTCCAAAAGGACTTGGAAACGTTACGAAATTCCAGCATTACGCGCCTGCTCCGGTTCGGCTTGCGGGGTTGATTTATGCCCTCTCTTACGGAGGGTATAGCCTCATCTATCTGAGAAATTAGGCTATATTATGTCGCAATCGGAAACAAATGTACAACTGGCAAACATGGCCTTGCGGGCCATGCAGACAAGGGCCGCCTGCGCATTCCCCCCTTGGCAGGGCGCACAATACATCTAACTTGGCTTAAATGACTGATGTTCGAGATGAAATACGCGCCTGTACCACCTGCGCCGAACGGTTTGCACAAACGGCCAGCGCCCACCGTCCCAACCCGATTGTGTGGTTCCAACCCGGTGCGCGGCTTTTGATCGCTTCCCAAGCGCCGGGTATGAAAGTGCACAAGGCGAATACCCCGTTCTGGGACGCGTCCGGGGTGCGCCTGCGGGCGTGGCTGGGGCTGGATGAGGACGCATTCTATGATCGCTCTTGCGTGGCGATTATTCCCATGGCCTTCTGTTTTCCGGGATATGACGCCAAAGGCAGTGACCTGCCCCCGCCCCCGATTTGTGCGCGTATGTGGCGCAAACCCGCGCTTGCCTCGGTGCCTGATGTGGCGCTGACCGTGCTGATCGGCGGGCACGCAATGCGCTATCATCTGCCGGATTTCACCACCGTCACCGACACAGTGCGCGCATGGGACACATTGCCCGATGGCGTCTTTGCCTTGCCACATCCCTCGTGGCGCAATACGGGATGGCTGAAGAAAAACCCGTGGTTCGAGGCCGAGGTTATCCCCCGCCTGCAAGCCGCCGTGCAACAGGTGATGTAGATATGGACGCAACCCCGCTTGATACCGCCCACGCCGCCATGATGGCCGCCCCCGAAGATGACACCGCCCGCCTGCGGTTTTACGAACGGATGGCCGACATCGAGCTGCACCTGCTGCTGGAAGCCGAACCCGACGGTGACCAGATCAGCCCGCAGGTATTGGAGCGCGACGGCGAACAGTACCTTCTGGCCTTTGACCGCGCCCAGCGCCTTGCCCAATACGCAGGTGACACGGCCGCTTATGTCGCGCTGTCGGGGCGCAACGTGGCCGCGATGCTTGAGGGGCAGCCGCTCGGCATCGCGCTCAACCTTGATGTGGCGCCCTCTGCCATTCTGCTGCCTGACACTGCGATCGCATGGTTGCGCGACACGCTGACCAACGAGGCCGCGCAGGTCGAGGCCAAGATCGAGGCCGTGCGCCCCCCCAAGGGCCTTCCCGAAGCCTTGATCGAAGCGATTGACGCAAAGCTGGCCACTGCCACTGGCATGGCCGCAAACGCGTGGTTGGTGGGTGTAGAATATGCGGGGGGCGGCCGCGGGCATCTGCTGGTGTTCATTGACGCTATTCCGCGCGCACGCGACGCGCTCGTGCGGGCCGCCTCCGAGGCGCTGACCTTTTCAGGGATCGAAGCGGGCGCGATGGATGTCGGCTTTTTCAACCACACCGATCCGATTGT
Organism: Sulfitobacter aquimarinus; assembly: GCF_040149565.1. Classification (NCBI taxonomy): domain Bacteria; kingdom Pseudomonadati; phylum Pseudomonadota; class Alphaproteobacteria; order Rhodobacterales; family Roseobacteraceae; genus Sulfitobacter; species Sulfitobacter aquimarinus. The sequence continues at coordinate 162,837 of NZ_JBEFLO010000002.1, read as the reverse complement.
TACAAAACTGATGCGCGTGGGCCTGCGGTTCGACCTGCCGCAGATGGAGACGTTACAGAAAACCCCGCGTATGCCCGGTGGCGACCCGTCAGAGCCGCCGAATCTGAAATAATTCCTACCGCGATGCGCACGCATCCTCACACCCCCGCGAGGTAACGCAGTTGCGAGATGCAATCCGGCCAGCCGCTGCCTAACTTGGATGCACAGGCCAACAGCGCCGCCACATTCAGGAGGATCCATCATGAACCGTTTCACCCTTACCATCGCCGCCGCAGCCACCGCGCTCAGCTTTGCCAGTGCCGCCTTTGCGGGCGAGCAATTCGTGGACGAGACAGGCTTTGCCGTCTCGGGCTATGACGTCGTGTCCTATTTCTCACTTGAGCAGAGCCCTGTCGGTACGCCACAGCCCGCCCCGCTGGAAGGCGACAAATCCATCACTGCCGAATACAATGGCGCGACCTTTGCCTTTGCGTCGCAGGCCAACCGCGATGCATTCGTCGCAGAGCCCGCGAAATATGTGCCGCAATATGATGGCCATTGCGCCTACGGCGTTGCCAAGGGCGGCAAGGTTCCCGGCAACCCGACATTGTGGCGCATTGTTGATGACAAACTTTACCTGAACATCACACAAAACGTTGTGGGCTTTTGGGAAGAAGACATTCCGGGCAACCTGAACCTCTCGACCGATAACTGGCCCAGCCTTGATCCCCAACCCGCCTCTGACCGCACGATCCCGCAGTGGTCATCGGCCGCGCCCAAGGGATAGCCTTTGCAGAACACAAAAATATCCCGCCGCAGTTTTCTGTGGCGGGGCACTGCCCTCGGCACCTTCGCGGTGGGCGGCGTGACAGCGGCGCGCTGGTTCAACGTAGCGGGCAGCATTGAGGGCAGCGCGCTGAGCGTGGCACAGGCCCATTCCACCGCGATTGCGGGCGACATCACCCTGATCGACATCCGCCGCCCCGATGAATGGGCGCGGACAGGTGTGGGCCAAGGCGCTGTACCCATTGACATGCGCGACCCTGCCTTTGTCCGCAAATTACTGGCCACAGCGCCGGGCCGCGATGCGCCGATCGCGCTGATCTGTGCGCGGGGGGTGCGGTCGCGTGCGTTGGCGGCACGGCTGAAGGGCGCAGGATTTACCCGTGTTATTGATGTGCCCGAAGGGATGCTCGGCTCTGGTGCGGGGCCGGGGTGGCTGGCCGCTGGTTTGCCCGTTGTCAAATCCTGAGAGATTGCCCAGCACCGCGCCCTCCGCTATAGCGGCGTTATGAGCACAAATCCCCCCAACCTCCGTCCCGATCTGGCCCCCAAGGTCAAAATTGCACAGCCCACGCGCAGCGGCCAGCCGACCATCGGCATGGTCAGCCTTGGCTGTCCCAAAGCCTTGGTCGATAGCGAACGCATCCTGACCCGCCTGCGCGCCGAAGGCTATGCGATTTCGCCCGACTATTCAGGTGCGGATGCGGTGATTGTGAACACCTGCGGATTTCTGGACAGTGCCAAGGCCGAAAGCCTTGATGCCATCGGCGAGGCGCTGACCGAAAATGGCCGCGTGATCGTTACAGGCTGCTTGGGCGCCGAGCCTGACTACATCCGCGAACACCACCCCAAAATCCTCGCTGTGACGGGGCCACACCAATACGAGCAGGTCCTGGACGCCGTGCATACCGCCGTGCCGCCCTCGCCCGATCCGTTCATTGATCTGTTGCCCGCGTCTGGCGTATCGCTGACACCGCGGCACTACAGCTATCTCAAAATTTCGGAGGGGTGTAACCACAAGTGCAAATTCTGCATCATCCCCGACATGCGCGGCCGCCTGCAATCGCGCCCTGCCCATGCGGTGATGCGCGAGGCGGAAAAACTGGTCGAGAACGGCGTGAAAGAGCTGCTGGTGATCAGTCAGGATACCTCGGCCTACGGCGTGGACATCAAACACGCCGAGGAACGCGGGCACCGTGCGCATATCACCGATCTGGCGCGTGATCTCGGCTCGCTCGGGGCTTGGGTGCGGCTGCATTATGTCTATCCCTACCCGCATGTGCGACAGCTGATCCCGCTGATGGACGTCGTTTCAGAGTCGGGGGGCCTGATCCTGCCCTACCTTGATATTCCGTTCCAACACGCGCACCCTGATGTGCTGAAACGCATGGCCCGCCCTGCGGCGGCGTCAAAGACATTGGACGAGATCGCCGCGTGGCGTGCCACCTGCCCCGACATTACCCTGCGCTCGACCTTCATCGTCGGCTACCCCGGTGAGACAGAGGAAGAGTTCCAGACCCTTCTGGACTGGATGGACGAGGCGCAATTGGACCGCGTTGGCTGCTTTCAATACGAAAACGTCGAAGGGGCGCGGTCAAACGCGCTGCCGGATCATGTAGACGCGGATGTAAAGCAAGACCGCTGGAACCGCTTTATGGAAAAGGCGCAGGCCATTTCAGAGGCCAAGCTGGAAGCCAAAGTCGGCACCCGCATCGACGTGATCATCGACGAGATCGACGCCGACGCCGCCACCTGCCGCACCAAAGCCGACGCGCCAGAGATCGACGGCAACCTGTTCATCGACGAAGGTTTTGCAGACCTGACAGTGGGCGACATCGTCACGGTCGAGGTCGAGGAAGCGGGCGAATACGATCTGTGGGGGCGGGTTGTCTGAGCGGGTAAATGGCCTGACATTTTCCGCCAACATCACCTGACCGCCGCGCCTGATATGAAGGATTAATAGCGAATCCTTGCAATGTTCTCTTTGCGTTCTATATTGACAGTATAGAACAGAGAGGGAACGCCATGTCTTATCAGCCCAGCTTGCCCGACCTCTTCGAGGCGGCGATGCCACACGTCCAGACCGAAATGCCACTGGCAGAGCCAGTGCCAGCCACGCAAAAGCAGGTCGATTATGCCAAATCACTGGCCGAAAAGACCAAGTCAAAACTGCCCGTAGGTTTTGCCGCGGATCGTGCGCGCTTGTCGCGCTGGATTGACGCGCATAAACCCGCGCCCAGCGCCTTTAACGAGTATCCTTCGTCCAAGCAGGTAGGCTTTGCCGAACGGATCGCCCGCAAACGGCGCACCGAAGTGCCGCCTGAATGCTTTCGGGACCGTACCCTGATGTCGCGGTGGATCGACAGCAACATGCCGCGCTAGGGACTGGCGAATGCGGATTGTGCAGCTAGGTAACACGCCATGAGCAATGAAACCGAAGTCCTGTACAATGCCGCCTGCCCCGTGTGTAAGCGCGAGATCGACCACTACGCCAAGCTGAGCGAAAAGCACGGCCTGCCCATCGGCTATCACGATTTGGGCAATGCGGCGCAGTTGGCGCAATGGGGCATGACCGAAAAAGACGCCGCAAAGCGTCTGCACGTGCGCAAGGACGGGCAGACTTACCGCGGTATTCCCGCGTTTATTGTGCTGTGGCAGGACATACCGCAGATGCGCTGGCTGGCGCGGGTCGTCAGCCTGCCGGGTGTTCACTGGGTCGCATGCAAACTCTATGACTTTGTACTGGCGCCAATTTTGTATCGTTGGCATTTGTGGCGGATGGCACGGGCGCAGGAGTAGCGGCCCGTCTATCTCCTGCGTGGTTGGCGCAGCGGCAAAGCCGCGCCTTTGATCTACAGAGACTCCAGATAGCTGCGCACGCAGGTTTGTACATGGCGAAAGCGGTCTCCGCCCAGATGTTTGCCGCCGTACCAGCGGGTGACGACGATCAGGTGGTCGTGCAGGTCCTCACGCTCAAGCATACGGATGATCACCATGCCCGCCCCGCTTTCTCCATCGTCGGCTTTGATCGCGCCGCCCTCTGACAGGATGACGGCCCACGTATTATGGGTGGCCTTGGCGTATGATTTATCGCGCTTGAGCTGTTTGACGGCTGCGTCCACCTCGGCGCGGCTGCGCACCGCACATCCCGACACCGCATATTTGCTGCCGCGATCGTTCAGGATCTGTCCGAGTTTTTGCATGGTCAGGATACCCTTACTTTGCGCCACGCCAACAGCGGTATAGATTCACGGCCATGCAGGCAATTTCAGCCTGCCCACGACCCGCAATTAACAAAGACCCTATTCACGAACGACCCTATTTCACGCCGGAGACGACACAATGAGCTTTTACACGGACCCAACGGCCTTGGCCGAAATGATCGGTATTGTCGGATTTTGCCTTTATGTCTGCAACTACGCGATGCTGACGCTACGCGCCATATCGGGCCATTCCTTCGCCTATCTTGCGCTAAACCTTGTGGCGGCCAGTTGCGTCTTGATTGGCCTCACCGCCAGCTTCAATCTGGCGTCTGCGATGATCCAGATTTTCTGGATCACCATGTCGCTGATCGGGCTGGCGCTGCATTCAAAGCGCGGCAGCGACTAGTTCGTCACAGGCCCGCCACGGTGCGCCGCACAATCTCGAGCCGTGCCGCATTGGGGGGATGCGTGCCCAAAAATTTATCACCCGGATCGGGAATACGGGCAAAGAACTGTGCCCCGCGCAGCGGATCAAAGCCCGCCCGTTTGGTGATAACAGTGCCAAGGGCATCTGCCTCAAGCTCGAATTCTTTGGAATAGGTGCGTGCCCCGACCTGCGCGCCCAACCGCTGCGCCGAGCGGACCGCCGTCGCGTCCCCCCCGCTGAGCGTGGCAAGCCCCGCAAAAATCACTGCACCCGCCACGGCATTTTGCTGCTGGCGGGCGATATGGCCTTCGATGTGGTGGGCGGCTTCATGCCCCATGACAAAGGCCAGCTCATCTATGTTGCGGGCATCCGAAATCAGCGCCAGCGTAAAGGCGATGATGGGCCGACCCTGACGGTCAACCGTTTGGTAGGCGTTGGCAGGCTGGCCCGGCCGGTCATCAACGACGATATTGAAATCACAGTTCATGTTCTGCGTGCGTGCGCGGCATTCCCTCTCGGCCACAGGCTCTACCGTTTCGACCACGCGCACAAAGTTGCGGGCGTTGGTGCGGGCAGAGGGGATCGAGGTTTGCTGCGGCTTGGACTGTGTTACGGGGCCGGTGGCCGTTGTCGGCACGGCTTCGCAGGCGCTCAGCCCCGCGACCAGTCCCAAAACACCAAGAATACGCATTATCATAGGGGTGCTTTCCTTAAACCAGTCACCTTGTCACCGGGTAGAGTTTAGCACGCATTGCGGGCGGCGCCAGTCCGTTTGCCATCCAAGGGCGCAGAAGCGCTTTATCTGCGCTTGCGTGCGGGGGATGTTCGGGTACTCTGCGGGTATGTTTACGATTGAGCACGAATTTGACGCCACGGTAATCACCCTTGTCGATGAGGGCGAGAGCCCCCTGCGCGAAGATGTGACCCTACAAGCCTTTGCCAGTGAGATCACGCTGGAGCAGTGGGATGCCCGCACGGATCGTGTGTGTAAAATCACGCTCTCTCCGAACCAACTGCGCGATCTTGCCGCCGCGTTGAACCTGCCCGAGGGCATCTACCACAGCGCGCCCTAAGCGCCGCGCAACCACCTACAGGACAACAGCATTATGGCCACCGGCACCAATATCCATACCTATTTCGAAGGCACTTGGCACAAGGGTGACCTGAGCGTGATGAAAGCCGCCGATCACGGGGCGTGGTTGGGCACAACGGTGTTCGACGGCGCACGCCTGTTTGACGGGCTTGCCCCCGATGTGGAGGCGCATTGCGCACGGATCAACCGCTCGGCTGCGGCGCTGATGATTACGCCCACGGTAGATGCCGATCGCATGGTCGAGATCGTGCGCGAGGGGTTGGCGTTTTATCCCAAGGGGGCCGCTGTCTACATTCGTCCGATGTATTGGGCACTGGCCGGGGACGATCTGGGCATTATTCCGCTGAAGGACGCGACAGGGTTTGCGATTTCACTGGAGGAAATCCCGATGGCCCCGCCCGAGGCTGCCTCGACCCTGACGCGCACGCGGTTCCGCCGCCCGGTTTTGGAGGATAACGTGGTGAACGCCAAAGCGGGGTGCCTGTACCCCAACAACGCCCGCATGATGGCCGAGGCCCGCAGCAAGGGTTTTGGCAACGCGCTGGTGGCGGATGCGATCGGCAACGTGGCCGAGACGGCCTCGGCCAATGTGTTTATGGTGAAGGATGGCGAGGTGTTTACACCGGTGCCAAACGGCACATTCCTTGCGGGGATCACGCGGGCGCGGCACATGGACAACATGCGCAATGAGGGCATGAAAGTGAATGAAGCGGTGCTGAGCTTTGACGATTTTCACGCCGCGGATGAGGTGTTCTTGTCGGGCAATATGATGAAAGTCACGCCGATTAGCGCCTTTGACGATACAACCTACCGCGTCGGTGGAAACGGCAACCCCGTCACCCAGCGCGTGCGCGAAATGTATTGGGACTGGGCCGCCTCACAAAAAGCGTGACGCCAGCCGCAGGCGCCAAATTTTTAAGTAAAAATTTGCCCCAGAATTTCCATGAAATTCTGCCCACCGCCCAAATCGGGCGTATCGTTGCATAAAAGCCAATTGCAAGCAGCCCGCGCAATCGCCATGATCCCCCGATGTAGGGAGAAAATCATGCGCAAGTTTCTTGTGATCCTCGATGACAGCCGCGAGTGCCTGAACGCCATGCGCTTTGCCGCGATGCGTGCCTCGAATACGGGCGGCGGCGTTGCCGTTCTGGCCGTCATCCCCCCCGAGGAATTCAACCACTGGATTGGCGTCAGTGACATCATGCGCGAAGAAGCCCGCGAGCGGATCGAGGTCCACTATGAGGTGTTCGCCAAATGGATGCGCGACCGCCAGAATGTCGAGCCTGAGCTGATTATTCGCGAAGGCCAACCCGTGGACGAAATCATGTCCCACATCAAGGAAGACGGCGAAATCGGCGTTCTGGTGCTGGGTGCGGGGACCGACGGCAAAGGGCCCGGCCCCTTGGTGACGCAGCTGAGCCGGAATTCGGGTAACTTGCCTGTGCCCATCACCATCGTGCCCGGCGATATGACAAAAGAGCGGCTCGAAGCGATTACCTGACGCGCTGAGTTTAGATTAGAATGATTCCAAGTACCTTGACATGCGGCCCCCTCGTCCGCATATCTAGAACAACCCCGATCACAAAGGCTGCTGTGCGATGTTTATCCAAACCGAATCTACCCCGAACCCTGCAACGCTGAAATTCCTGCCCGGTCAAACCGTGCTGGAAATGGGGACAGCCGATTTCCCAAGCGCCGACACCGCCTCGACATCGCCGCTGGCGACCCGCCTGTTTGGCATTGATGGCGTGACTGGCGTATTCTTTGGCACCGATTTCGTGACCGTTACCAAAGCCGACGCGGTCGAGTGGGATCACCTCAAACCCGGCCTTCTGGGCGCGATTATGGAACATTTCCAATCCGGCCAACCCGTCATGGGCGACGACCACACCGCCTCTTCGGGCCATGCCGAGCATGACGGCGAAGACGGCGCTGTTGTGGGCCAGATCAAAGAGCTGCTCGACAGCCGCGTGCGCCCTGCTGTGGCCCAGGATGGCGGCGACATCACCTTCCACGGCTTTGACCGCGGCGTTGTCTATCTGCACATGCAAGGCGCTTGTGCGGGCTGCCCTTCGTCTACGTTGACGCTGAAGATGGGCATCGAAAACCTGTTGCGCCACTACATTCCCGAAGTGACCGAAGTCCGCCCCGTCGCCTGATATGGCCGACTGGAAGGATCGCACACAAAACCCAAAGGTCCTGGTGTTTGACACATCAGGGCCTTTTGTCTGTGCGGGCAGCGCGTTTGATGGCTATTCTGGCGGGTCAGTGCGCGACATGCCAAAGGGGCAAGCCGAAAACCTGTTTCCGATAATCGAGCAGGTGCTGGAGGCACGCAATTGGACCCTCGCGGAGATCGACGCGGTCGGCGTTGCCACGGGTCCGGGGAATTTCACCGGCATCCGTATTTCTGTCTCGGCGGCGCGGGGGCTGGGCCTTGCTTTGGGTGTGCCTGTCTTCGGGATCACCCAGTTCGAGCTGGCGTACGGCCAAACGCCCGTCCCTGCGGGCACATTGGTAAGCGTACCAGCGCCCCGCGACCTTGCATATATCGAAGGCTTCGGAACCAACGGGTGCGCCGGCCAACCGCAAATCATTGACCCCGCTCATCCGCCCAAGGCGTTGCAATTGTCCTTCGGCATGTCCGTTCATGGCCACCGCGCAGCGGAAATTGCCACGCATTCTGAGGCCTCGGCCCACCCGTCGAACTACACACCCGATCCCGCCCGCATGGCTGATATTGCAGTGGCGAAGTATCTAGCGGCCACGCAGTTCCCGCCGCCCCCCGCGCCCAACTACGTCAAACCGCCCGACGCGGCCCCCGCACGCGACATGCCACCGCTGATCGTGCCATGACACCCGCCCGCATGGCACAAATCCATGCCGCCGCTTTTGTGCATGAACGCGGCTGGACCGAGGCCGAATTCGCGGACCTGATCCAAACCCGCTTTGTCCGCGTTTATACCCATGACACAGGCTTTGCCCTGACCCGCACGCTGGCAGGCGAATCCGAGCTGCTGACCCTTGCCGTTGATCCGACGGCCCAGCGCAGGGGCACCGCAAGGGCGCTGATGCGCGACTGGCTGGAAGATATCGCGTCCGAGTCGCAAACCGCGTTCTTGGAGGTTGCGGCGGATAACGATGCGGCCCTTGGCCTATACGACCAGTTCGGATTTGAACGCAGCGGCCTGCGGCGCGGATATTACGCCCGCGCAGAGGCACCTGCGGTTGATGCGCTGCTCATGGCGCGGGCGCTGACGCAGGGTTAACGCAGTTTGATCGCCGTTTGGCCTGCAGAATCGGGTTGACCCCGCCCGCGTAGACTCCGACAATTTACACCAGCGTCGCGCAAGCGCGCGATACTGGGCGATACGGGCACCGTAACTGCTGCAACCATGCAACTGCTGCGACCCCGCCCCAAAACAAACTCTGGGAGAGACCTATGACCCTCATGACAAAATTCCTCGGCGCTGCCGCTGCGACCGCATTGAGTGCTGGCGCCGCATTGGCCGAACCTGCGCTGATCTTCGATCTGGGCGGCAAGTTCGATAAATCCTTCAACGAAGCGGCCTTTAACGGCGCGCAGCGCTGGACGGAAGAAACAGGCGGCACATTCCGCGAGATCGAATTGCAATCCGAAGCCCAGCGCGAGCAGGCCCTGCGCCGCTTTGCCGATGCGGGTGCCAACCCGATCATCACCATGGGTTTCGCCATGGCCGACCCGCTGTCCACTGTTGCCCCTGACTATCCAGACACAAAATTCGTCGCCATCGACGTCACGTGGCTGGATGCGCCGAACATCCGCCAGATCGGCTTTGCCGAGCATGAAGGCTCGTATCTTGTGGGTATGTTGGCCGGTCTGGCCACAAAATCCGACACCGTCAGCTTTATCGGCGGCATGGATATTCCGCTGATCCGCCACTTTGGCTGCGGTTATGCGCAGGGCGTGGCAGCCGCCAACCCCGATGCAAAAGTGATCGCCAACATGACAGGCACCACCCCTGCCGCATGGAACGACCCGGTAAAGGGCTCCGAGCTGACAACCGCACAGATCAGCCAAGGCTCTGACGTGGTGTTTGCTGCTGCTGGCGGCACAGGCGTCGGCGTTCTGCAAACTGCCGCCGACAGCGACATCCTGTCGATCGGCGTGGACAGCAACCAGAACTACCTGCACCCGGGCAAAGTCCTGACATCCATGCTCAAACGCGTTGACGTAGCCGTCTATGACGCGCTCAAAGCAGGCGAAGCCGTTGAGACCGGCGTCTTCACGCTGGGTCTGGCCGAAGAAGGCGTTGGCTATGCGCTGGATGACAACAACAGCGCGCTGATCACCGACGAGATGAAAGCATCCGTAAATGAAGCCCGCGAAAAGATCATCGCAGGTGACATCGAGGTCGTCTCGTACTACGCAAACGACAGCTGCCCCGCGCTGGACTTCTAAGCACGACGGCTAAACATCTTCGGGGCCGCGTTGACATCTCAGCGCGGCCCCGTTTCATTAAGATATTGCTTTTGCCAACGGCAGGACCCAGCCCATGACCACCGCCCCCGCCATCGAACTCAAAGGCATCTCAAAGGCCTTTGGCCCCGTGCAGGCCAACAAAGACATCTCGATCCGCGTGATGCCGGGAACCATCCACGGCATCATCGGCGAAAACGGCGCGGGCAAATCCACGTTGATGAGCATCCTTTACGGCTTTTACAAAGCCGATAAGGGCGAGATTTTCATCAAAGGCAAAAAGACACAGATCCCCGACAGCCAAGCCGCGATTGCGGCAGGTATCGGCATGGTGTTCCAGCACTTCAAACTGGTCGAGAATTTCACCGTCCTCGAAAATATCATTCTGGGCGCAGAAGACGGCCGCTGGCTCAAACCCTCCATCGCCAAGGCGCGGCGCACCCTGCTGGAACTGGCCGAGGATTACGGCCTCAACGTAGAGCCAGACGCGCTGATTCAGGACATCGGCGTCGGCATGCAGCAGCGGGTGGAAATCCTCAAGGCGCTCTACCGACAGGCCGATATTCTTATTCTGGACGAACCTACAGGCGTGCTCACCCCAGCCGAAGCAGACCAGCTGTTCCGCATCCTTGACCGCCTGCGCGCCGAGGGCAAGACGATCATCCTGATCACTCACAAACTGCGCGAGATCATGGACACCACCGACACCGTCAGCGTGATGCGGCGCGGCGAGATGACAGCGACCGTGAAAACCTCAGAGACATCTCCCGCCGAACTGGCCGAGCTGATGGTGGGCCGCAAGGTCTTGCTGCGCGTCGATAAAATGCCCGCCCAACCCAAGGAAGTCATCCTTGACATCCAGGACCTGCGCGTGCGCGACGACAAGAACGTCGAGCGTCTCAAAGGCATCAACCTTCAGGTCCGCGCAGGCGAGGTCTTGGGGATTGCGGGTGTCGCAGGCAACGGCCAGTCCGAACTGCTGGAGGTCTTGGGCGGCTATGCCGACGGCACGGGGCAGGTCACCGTGAACGGCGAACCGCTTGATCTGACGGGCAAGCTCTCTGACGGGCAAACGCGGCGTGCACGCGGCATCGCCCACGTCCCCGAGGACCGCCAGCGCGAAGGGCTCATTATGGAGTTCGCCGCATGGGAAAACGTGGCCTTCGGCTACCACCACGACCCCGACTACCAAAAGGGCGCGCTGATGGATAACACAGCCATTCGCGCCGATACGGAAGGCAAGATGGCCCGCTTTGACGTGCGCCCGCCCGACCCGAAACTGGCCGCCAAGAACTTCTCGGGTGGTAACCAGCAAAAGATCGTGCTCGCGCGTGAGATCGAGCGTAACCCGGACCTGCTGCTGATCGGCCAACCCACCCGCGGCGTGGACATCGGCGCGATTGAATTTATCCATGAACAAATCATCGCCCTGCGTGACAAGGGCAAAGCCGTACTGCTGGTCAGCGTTGAGCTGGACGAGATCATGGCCCTCAGCGACCGCATCGCCGTGATGTTCGACGGCCACATTATGGGCGAACGGCTCCCTTCCGAGACAGACGAAAAAGAACTCGGCCTGCTTATGGCGGGGATCACAGAATGACCCTGCCGCCTATTTTTTCTGGCCGTAAATCCTCAGGGGGAGTCCCGCAGGGACGGGGGCAGCGCCCCCACTGCCCGCTAATAAACACAGGAGCCCCGATATGGATGTGATGCCAAAATGGGCCGAGATCACCCTTGTGCCGCTCATCTCGCTATTGCTCGCAGGCATCCTGTCCGCGCTGGTCATCCTCGCGATTGGCGAAGACCCCGTTGCGGCGGCCAAGCTGATGGTGACGGGCGCGTTGGGGTCCAGCTATGGCTGGGGCTATACGCTGTATTACGCCACGAATTTCATGTTCACAGGGCTGGCCGTTGCCATCGCCTTTCATGCGCGTCTGTTCAACATCGGCGGTGAGGGGCAAGCAGCCCTTGGCGGTCTGGGCGTCGCCCTTGCTTGTCTTTATATCCCGTGGCCGCATTGGTCGCTGGCACTGGTTGGCGCGGCCGTGGCGGCCGCATTGTTTGGGGCGGCATGGGCCGCGATCCCTGCGTGGTTGCAAGCAAAGCGCGGCAGCCACGTCGTCATCACCACGATCATGTTCAACTTTATCGCGGCCTCCTTGCTTAACTACGTGCTGGTCAATGTGCTGCGCCCCAAGGGATCGATGGACCCTGCCTCGGCCCGTTTCGTTGAGACCGTGCATCTGCCCACCCTCCACGAAATGCTGGCCCCTTTCGGCATCGCGTTCTCCAAATCCTCGCCCGCAAACGTCTCTCTTTTGGTGGCTGTCGCGGCCTGTGTGCTCCTTTGGGTGCTGATCTGGCGCACGCGGCTGGGCTATGAAATCCGCTCTTTCGGGAATTCGGAATCGGCGGCGAAATATGCAGGCATGCCACCTGTGAAAATCATCATGGTGACGATGATGATCTCGGGCGCGTTGGCGGGGATGATGGCGATCAACAACGTCATGGGCGAGGCCGAGCGGCTGGTCCTTAATTCGGTTGAAGGAGCGGGGTTCATCGGGATTGCCGTCGCCTTGATGGGGCGGTCGCATCCCTTGGGCGTGTTTATCGCCGCGATCCTGTTCGGGTTCCTCTATCAGGGGGGGGCCGAGCTGGCGCTTTGGACGTCGATCCCGCGCGAACTCATCGTCGTAATTCAAGCACTGGTGATCCTGTTCACCGGCGCACTTGATAACATGGTGCGGATGCCGCTTGAGCGGATCTTCCTTGCCCTGCGCAAAAAGGGAGCCTGAGCCATGGATATGTATATCACCCTGATCCAGCTGCTGGATTCCACCGTGCGCCTTGCTACGCCGCTGCTTCTGGCGTGCCTTGCGGGGCTGTACTCGGAACGGGCGGGTATTTTCGACATCGGGCTAGAGGGTAAGATGCTGGCCGCGGCCTTCTTCTCTGCCGCGATCGCTGCCATGACGGGCAGCGTTTGGGTCGGGCTGTTGGCGGGCATCGCCGCGTCCTTGGTGCTCAGCGCCATTCACGGCATCGCGTCAATCACCTTTCGCGGAAACCAGCTGATTTCGGGCGTGGCGATCAACTTTCTGGCGGCCGGCCTCACCGTACTGGTCGCGCAGGCGTGGTTCAAACAGGGGGGGCGCACGCCATCTCTGTTCGGCAATGGTCGGTTTGAGCCGATCACCCTGCCCTTTGCCGAGACGCTGCGCGATGTGCCGTTCATCGGCCCGCTCTATCACGAGCTGATTTCGGGTCATTCGATCCTAGTCTATGTGGCCTTTGCCGCCGTGCCGTTTACATGGTGGCTGCTGTTCCGCACGCGGTTCGGTTTGCGGCTGCGGGCGGTGGGTGAAAACCCTGCGGCGGTGGACACGGCGGGTGTCTCGGTTGTGGGGCTGCGCTTTGCCGCCGTTGGCATCTGCGGCATCTTGTGCGGCATTGCGGGCGCGTATCTAAGCACGGCGTTGCAGGCGGGATTTGTCAAAGACATGGCGGCGGGGCGCGGGTTCATCGCGCTCGCGGCGCTGATCTTTGCCAAATGGCGCCCGTGGCATGCGTTGTATGCGACACTGCTGTTCGGCCTCTTCGGCGCGTTAGAAACGCGGCCCGATGTGATTACCTCGATCACGGGGATGAAGGTTCAGGGGCAATTGCTGGCCGCGCTGCCTTACGTCATGACAGTGATCATCCTTGCGGGGTTTGTCGGCAAAGCCATTCCGCCGCGTGCAGGTGGTGAGCCGTATGTGAAGGAAAGATAAGTCCAGATGCAGGCTTTGCTTAAGCCCTTTGGGATAGACGATTGATTTTGATGCAAGCGGGGCCTAAGGACGATACATGCAAATCTACCTACCCATAGCCGAAGTATCGGTTAACGCGTTCCTCCTGCTGGGCCTCGGTGGGATTGTGGGTATTTTGTCGGGCATGTTCGGGGTCGGCGGCGGCTTTTTGATGACGCCGCTGTTGTTTTTTATCGGCATCCCGCCCGCTGTTGCGGTTGCAACCGAAGCGAACCAGATTGTTGCCTCTTCCTTCTCGGGCGTGCTTGCGCATTTTAAGCGAAAGACGGTGGACCTCAGGATGGGGACCGTGCTTCTGATTGGCGGGCTTGTTGGCGCGGGCCTTGGGGTGATGGTTTTCAACTATCTCAAGGCGCAGGGTCAGGTCGATCTGCTGGTCAAACTGTGCTATGTTGTTTTCCTCGGCGTTATTGGCGGCCTGATGTTTTTCGAGAGTTTGCGCGCCATCCGCAACGTAAAGAGGGGCAAAGCGCCCGCGCGCAAGAAACACAACTGGATCCACGGGCTGCCGTTCAAGATGCGGTTCCGCGTCTCGGGGCTTTATATCTCGGTCATTCCGCCGCTGGTGGTTGGGGTTGCTGTGGGTATTCTGGCGGCGATCATGGGCGTTGGCGGTGGTTTTATCATGGTGCCTGCGATGATCTATCTGCTGGGCATGCCGACCAAAGTGGTTGTGGGCACCTCGCTGTTCCAGATCATTTTTGTGACGGCATTTACGACCATGCTGCACGCGACCACGAACTACACGGTTGATATTGTGCTGGCGGTTTTGCTGCTGGTGGGCGGTGTTGTCGGCGCCCAGATCGGTACCCGCATCGGCGTCAAAATGAAGGCCGAGCAATTGCGCATTCTACTGGCGATGATGGTGCTGGCGGTCTGCGGCAAACTGGCGCTTGAGCTGCTCTTGCAACCGTCCGAGCTTTACTCACTCGGCGCGGCAGGCGGTCACTGATGCGGGCCTTGCTGTTTGCCTTTGCCTTGGTTACTGGTACCTTGCCCCTGCAGGCCAGAGAGGAAATCGTGCTGGGCCTCAGCAGCGATACGGTTTCGATCAACACCAACTTCGACGGCTCTGAAATTCTGGTGTTCGGGGCGGTCAAACGCGATGCCCCCTACCCGTCCGACCCGCGCTTGCAGGTCATTGTCACCGTCGCTGGCCCGTCCGAGCCTGTGACCGTGCGGCGCAAGGAAAAGCGGTTCGGCATTTGGGTCAACACAGACGCGGTCGAGATCGACAGCGCGCCCAGCTTTTATGCCGTCTCGACCAGCACGCTTTTGGGCCTGTCGCTGAGCGAGACCGAAGACGTGCGCCACGGCATATCTATCCCCCGTGCGATCCGGTCAGTCGATGCCCCCCATGAGATCACCAACAGCGAGACGTTCACCCAAGCGCTGATCCGGATCAAATCACGCGACGACCAATACCAGCTGAACGAAGGCACGGTCAGCGTGGATGAACAAACGCTGTTCCGTACGTCTATTGCCCTGCCCGCGGCCCTGACCGAAGGCGACTACCAGACGCGGATTTTCCTCACGCGCGGGGGCGAGGTAATCTCGAAATACGAGACGAGCATTTATGTGCGCAAAGTCGGTCTTGAACGTTGGTTGTTCGCGCTCAGCCGCGAACGGGCGTTCCTTTATGGGCTGATGTCGCTGGCCATTGCCATCGCTGCGGGCTGGGGCGCGTCTGCTGTGTTCAGCATGTTCCGCCGCTGATCCTCAGACGTCGTCTTCGGGCGCATCAAGGGTAAGCGGTGCAGGTGCGGCGGCACGCAAATCATCCACCATCAACCCGTGCGAAGGCTTCGCCAGACGGTTGCGCACCACCCAGATCAGGCGGTCTTGTGCGCGGGTGATCGCCACATAGGCCAGACGCTTCCACAAGGGCTGCCCCGCCTCCATCCGACCCATACGGGCGGCGGCATATAGGTCGGGCGCAAAAACCTGCACCGTGTCCCACTGGCTGCCCTGCGCCTTGTGGATCGTCACGGCAGCCCCGTGCAGGAAGGTGGCCCCCATGCGGGCGGCGAAGGGGATGAAGGGTTCTTCCTCGTCTGGTTTCTCGATTTTGACGATGCTCGCCGCACTCACTTGAGGGTCCTCGGCGCCCATGACGTGCAAGCGCGAAAACCCCGGCTTGCGCCCTGCCCCAAGATAGACGACTTGCGCGCCTTTGATCAGGCCACGCGCCTCTAGGTCAAGCCGCTTTTTGCGGTGTTTGAGCGGCAGTTCGATTCCGTCACAAATCAGCGGCTCCCCCTCGACTAGCGCGTCTTCGGGTGCGCCATGCACGCGGCGGAAGGCATTGATCAGGCGGATGCGCGTGGCGTTGCGCCAGACCAACACGGGGCTGCGCGCCATCAAATCCACCTCGACCCGCTGGCCCCAGACGACACGTTCATCGCGCTTGCTTGCGTCTTCGACCATCCGCTCGAACTGCTCGAACCCGATGTCAGGATCAGCCAGCGCATGGGCCAGATCAAGGATCGGGTTATCGGCCTCTTGCCGGAAAATCCGGTTGAGGTTCATGACACGTTTCTCAGGCAGTTTTTCAAACACCATCGTGCCGGACTGGCCCACGGGGGCCAGCTGCGCCGGATCGCCGAATAGAAGAAGCGTTGGGAAAATCTCTTTTAGATCAGCGAATTGTTTGTCATCCAGCATTGAGGATTCGTCAACAAAGCCCACGTCCAACGGGTCTTCGCGCCGCTTCCAGCCCGTAATGAAATCACTTCCCCGCAGCCCCGCCGCAGCAAGCGCGCCAGGAATGGATTTGTTGCCCTCATAAAAAGCGGCAGCGCGGTCGAGCGCTATGTCGGTCAGCCCCTCGACCTCTGGGCGTTCGCCCGTTCCCGTCAACCATTCCGCGATGCGTTCGTATTCGGGGTCGTAGACGGGCGTATAAAGGATGCGGTGAATCGTGGTGGCAGGCACGCCGCGCAGGCGCAGCACGCTTGCCGCCTTGTTCGTCGGTGCAAGAATGGCGAGGGTGCGTTTATCCTTGCGCTTCTTGCTCTCGTAATCGCCCGAGACGATGTCGACGCCCGCTTTTTCCAGCGCCTTATACAGCTCGGCCAGCAACAGCGTTTTGCCCGACCCCGCCTTTCCCGTAACGGCCATCACCTGCGCTGTGCTGCCTTTCGGCGGCATCAGCAGGTCATCCTCCAGACTGATGCCTGCGGATTTCAGCATGGTCGAGACGGCGTCAAATGCGCTGGCCTGATCGTCGGAATAGGTAACGGCTGTGTTCATGCGCCGACACTATGCCCACAGGCGCACAGGTGCCAGAGCCGTTCAGCCTGTTGCGGCGAATTCCAGCACTCCATCGGTGCCAAATGCGCGTTGAAACCACGCACGGCTCAGGTTCGGGGCAATGCCCGCACGCGCCGCCACACGCGCCTGCGCGGTCTCGTCAAACTCCCACAAGCCGACACTGATCGCATCGCGGCCTGTGCCGGTGGTGCCCAACACCTCGGGAGAGGAGCCAACACGCGTGTAGATCCGCACCATCCGCGCATCAAAAACGCCCACAAAATGCTTCACGCCGAAGCCGTTCATCAATTCGCCACCGCCCAACATCAGGGCCGCGGCCACATGCGGGCCTTGGCCCGGGGCCATGCAGAACCGCGTACATTCCCAAATCAACGGGCTGCGAACGGGGGCGTCGATCAGATTGCCGAAGTGATCATTCACCATCACCGGACCTGTTGTCGGCAAAAAGCGGGTAGAGCCGCCATGCCCGCCCTCGGGCGTTTCCCAAATGACGTAGAGCGGGTTGAGATCATCGTATTCATCCCGCTCGTGACCACGGGCATCTACAGAAACATCCCACCCCAGACGGGTGTGAAACTGCTCTGCGCGGTGGGTAAACATCTCATCCGCGAGGCGGGGATATTGGGCAAGCTGGTCGGCGTAAAGGTATCGTAGCATTTGGCGTCTCCCATGGGCATTTTCATAATGCTTCCATGCTTACCGATGCTGCGATTAACCACGTCTCAACGCAACGCGCGTTTAGTTTCAGTTTGATCCGCGTTTCTCTTAATTTTTAAAGAAATGGCATCAAACCACGATCAACCCACGGCTCATGGCGCGGGCGACTGCGTGGGTGGTATTCAGCGCGCCCAGCTTGAAACGCGCGCTCTCAATATAAACGCGCAGGGTGTGCTCCGAGATCGAAAGCGAGTTGGCGACCTGTGCGCGGCTGTACCCGATGGCCAGCAACGTCATCGCGTCCACCTCCCGCGGGGAAAGCGCCTGCGGTTGCTCGGGCTTGCGGTCCGGCTCGAACTCCAGCGCTTTTTCGTTAAAGTAATGCGCAATCAAGATCAGCTCACGGCGGTGCTTTTGCGTAAAAACGGACCAAGTGTCGTCGTCACAGCTGTGATTCACGGTAAACAGCGCAAACTGCCCGTTCGGGCCGCGGATCGGAATAGAGAACCCCTGATTGCCGACGCCATATCCGCTTGCGACCTGCAAAAATTCGCGGGCCGCTTTGGAAGACCAGTCCAGGCGCTTCCAGTCAACGGGGTGAAAGCGTTGAAAACACCCCAGAACAACAGGGTCAATGCGCAGATATTTCTCTTCTAGATACTTTTCTTGCCATTCAACTGAATAGGTCCCGCATCCATATTGGTCCCCCCGCGAGTCGACCCAATGGTAAACCAGATGGTCGACGGCGTAATAGTCCCGCAACGCCTCAGAGACGCCTTGCATGCGTTCAAAGGTGTCTGCTTCCTCCAGCGAAGACAGAATCTGTTCCAGTTCGTTCTGCATCCCCAACATGTCCGCCTTTTGCAGACCTCTCAACCCTTGCAGCGAACTCTGCCGTGGCAACATGGGCAGCATCATCCAGATGCTCTGCCAAAAGCGGCAGGTCATTAGCCTGGGCAAAACTACGCAAATCGGCGAGCACGTCTAATACCCAATCATTTCGCATCCCGATATTCTCTCCTAAGTAGTTAACAATGTCTTAACACGAGCATAACATCTGTTACCCCCTTGTTCCTATTCACGAGTTTCCCCTCCCCAGAAATAGGGAGGGCTGCATTTGCAAGCTATTGATCGCATTAAACCGGTTTCAATAGCGTAAACGCCCCGCGAATCAGCAGGTGATTCGCGAGGCGCTAGAGTTGTATTCGCTTTTAAGGGGCCGTTATTTACCCGCTTCGAGCGCGTCTTCCAATGTCCGCAAACCGGTTTTGGGCGACTGCACCAATACCGACATATTGCCGGGCTTATGCTCGTTCCGCAGCATTTTCATATGCGCTTCGGGCAGGTCATTCCACGCAAAGACTTCGGACATGCACGGGTCCAGACGACGTTCGATCATCAGCTTGTTTGCAGCCGACGCCTGCTTGAGGTGGGCAAAGTGGGAGCCCTGCAAACGCTTCTGGTGCATCCACATGTAACGGACGTCAAATGTGCAGTTGAACCCGGAGGTACCCGCACAGATCACAACCATACCGCCCTTCTTCACAACAAGGCTGGAAACAGGGAACGTGCTTTCGCCGGGGTGTTCGAACACCATGTCGACGCTGACACCTTTACCTGTGATATCCCAGATCGCCTTGCCGAACTTACGCGCGGCTTTCAGCCAAGTGTTATACTCGGGCGTGTTCACTGTGGGCAGCTGGCCCCAGCAATCAAAGTCTTTGCGGTTCAGCACGCCTTTGGCGCCCAGCCCCATTACAAAGTCACGCTTGCTCTCGTCCGAGATGACGCCGATCGCGTTGGCCCCTGCCGTGTTGATCAACTGGATCGCGTAAGAGCCAAGCCCCCCCGACGCGCCCCAGACCAATACGTTCTGGCCGGGCTTCAGGTCGTGTGGCTCATGCCCGAACAACATGCGGTAGGCTGTGGCGAGGGTCAGCGTGTAGCACGCGCTCTCTTCCCACGTCAGGTGCTTGGGGCGCGGCATCAACTGCTGGCTTTGCACCCGCGTAAACTGCGAGAACGAGCCATCGGGCGTCTCGTAGCCCCAGATGCGCTGCGTGGGCGAGAACATGGGATCGCCGCCGTTGCATTCCTCGTCGTCGCCATCGTCCTGGTTGCAATGCACAACGACTTCGTCGCCGACTTTCCAACGGGTCACACGGTCGCCCACGGCCCAGACGATACCCGCGGCATCAGAACCCGCGATGTGGTAGGGCATCTTGTGGCCATCGAACGGGCTGATCGGCGTGCCAAGAGCGGCCCAAACACCGTTATAGTTCACGCCAGCCGCCATCACGAGGACCAGCACATCCTGGCTGTCCAGCTCTGGCACGTCCACGACTTCTTCCAGCATGGCTGTGTTCGGCTCACCGTGGCGTTCGCGGCGGATGGCCCACGCGTACATCTGTTTCGGCACATGACCCATCGGGGGCATTTCGCCCATCTCGTACAGGTCTTTCTCTGGTGCATCATATTGCGCAATTGGTGTATCTAGAGCCATGTCGCCTCCGGCAAAAAATAAGGATGCCGCACTGCAGTAGAGCGGCGTACAGAGGAGTGGTTAAGGCTGTCCGCGAAACATTGCAACCTCTGACGGGCGTATTTTGTAATTTTATGACCCAGCAGATGCAGAAAAATACTTTGCACTCGCAGCATCGACAGAATTTCCATCCTTTGGCAGATAGTGCGCGATCGAATTGGCATAAAAGACCACCGCCGTGTGTTGGTCGGCACTGATCCGCCAGACACCGTCATGGTGCATTACCAGCCCGTGCTGCTCCATCTGGGCGCAGGCATATTGCACTTCGGTCGCCAGATCCTCCGCCTCGATCTCGATACTGCCCGCAGGCAGCCGTGCGATAAGGGCGCGGACCGAGGCGATCAGCTGCTCTTCGGTCTGCGCGCCCTCACCAATCAAAGCGGCGGCAACCAGCGGCACGCCCAACACGGGCATCACCGCCTCGATCCGCTGCATCAGTTGCTCTGACAAACCATCGACGTTTTCGACCTTGCCAAACTCTCGCAGGCTCAGCGGGGTGCCAAAGGCGACCGCCGCCGTGCCAAAGCGTGTGTCCTTGCCGCGCAGGCGTTGCCAGAACTTACGCAAAATAAAGGCCACCACAACAGAGACACGCGCCCCGAACCGCCGATCACCCCGCGCATGGGCCGCCATCAGCACGCGGTCTTCCAACACACGGTCATAGTTGATCGCCACAGGGACAAAGACGATGTCGCGCTCCCCTTCAGGGTCGAACCCGTCAACCAGATAGCTAAGCAACCCGACCTTTGGCGGCTGCAACCGCCCCGTAAGGCTGAGCCCCCCTTCGGGGTAAAACGCTTGCGTGTCGCCGCCATGGGTCGCCATCTGCACATAGCGCGACAGCACCTTGCGATACAGCGACCCACGCGAGCGGCGGCGTATAAAATACGCGCCCCAAAGCCGGATCAGCGCCGACAGCGGCCAAACCCGCGCCCACTCCCCCACCGCATAGCTGAGCGTTGAGGTCTTGGACGCCAGATACGTCACCAACACGTAATCCATGTTGCTGCGGTGGTTCATTACGAAGACCGCCGTGGCGTTCTCGGGGATATTGGCAAGAACGGCATCGTTCTGGGGCGCTGTGCGGATGCGGTAGACGGCCTCGGCCAAAATCTTGGCCAGCCGCATGGCGAAGCTGAAATAGGCAAAGGCGGAAAAGCTGGGCACGATCTCGCGGGCGTATTCCTGTGCCTTCTGGAAGGCGACGTTTTCAGGCACATTGTTCTTTTCGGCATAGAGAGCGATTTCGCGGCTTACCTCGGGGTCATAAATCAGCCGCTGGATCATGTCGTACCGCCGCGCCAGCTTGAACGGCTGGATCGGGCGTTTGAGCCGCTTGTTCAGCCGCGCCACCGCCCGTTCGAACCGCCGCCGGAAGAACCAGCGCACCGAGGGCAACAAAAAGTGGCTCAGCGCTGTGACAGCTGCAAACAGCAAGATCAGCACAAACAGCCACAGCGGAAGGGTAACGGTCTGGTTCATACGCGGACACCCTTGCAGGGCCACCCTTGCTTGCGCAACACTGAATTAACCTTTTGGCGAATCGCACAGGCAATACGCGCATCTGCGCGGCTTGCGCATCTAATCCATCACGCCGCAACGCAGCGAATTGACACTTGCCGAAAGTTTCTTATATCTAGCCAGTGACGCAAGAATATTGCCAAACCGCTTAAAGAGGTCCGCCATGACAGACGCCCCGAAAAAAGACCGCCCTTGGTTGATCCGCACCTATGCGGGCCACTCTACCGCCGAGGCATCGAATGCGCTGTACAAGGGCAATCTGGCGAAGGGCCAGACGGGTCTGTCCGTGGCTTTCGATCTGCCGACACAAACGGGCTATGACAGTGACCACATCCTTAGCCGTGGCGAAGTGGGCAAGGTGGGCGTTCCTGTCGGGCACCTTGGTGACATGCGAACGTTGTTCGACGAGATCCCGCTGGAACAGATGAACACCTCGATGACGATCAACGCGACTGCGCCTTGGCTCTTGTCGCTCTATATTGCTGTGGCCGAGGAGCAGGGCGCGGATGTGTCCAAGCTGCAAGGCACGGTGCAGAATGATCTGATAAAGGAATATCTGTCACGCGGGACGTACATCTGCCCCCCTGCCCCGTCGCTCAAGATGATCGCGGATGTGGCCGAGTATTGCTATACATCCGTGCCGAAATGGAACCCGATGAACGTCTGTTCCTACCATCTGCAAGAAGCCGGTGCCACGCCCGAGCAGGAGCTGTCCTTTGCGCTGGCCACAGCCACTGCCGTGCTGGACCAACTGCGCCCGCGTGTTGCCGAGGAAGACTTCCCCGCGCTTGTGGGCCGTATCTCCTTCTTTGTGAACGCGGGCATCCGCTTCGTGACCGAGATGTGCAAAATGCGCGCCTTTGTCGATCTGTGGGATGAAATCTGCGAGGAACGCTATGGCGTGACCGACCCGAAATACCGCCGCTTCCGCTATGGCGTGCAGGTGAACAGCCTTGGCCTGACCGAACAACAGCCCGAAAACAACGTCTACCGCATCCTGATCGAGATGTTGGCCGTGACGCTGAGCAAAAAGGCCCGCGCCCGCGCCGTGCAGTTGCCCGCGTGGAACGAAGCCTTGGGCCTGCCGCGCCCGTGGGACCAGCAGTGGTCGATGCGGATGCAACAAATCCTCGCTTATGAAACCGACCTGTTGGAATTCGACGACCTGTTCGACGGGAACCCCGCCGTGGATGCCAAAGTCGAAGAGCTGAAAGCAGGCGCACGTGCCGAGCTGGCGCATATCGACAGCATGGGCGGCGCCATCGACGGGATCGAGTATATGAAGTCGCGCCTTGTGGACAGCAACGCCGACCGTCTGGGCCGTATCGAGGCGGGTGAAACCGTCGTTGTCGGCGTAAACAAATGGCAAAAGGGGGAGCCTTCGCCCCTGATGACCGGCGATGGCGGCATCATGGTCGTGGACCCCGCCGTAGAGGCCCAGCAGGTCGCCCGACTGAATGAATGGCGGGCCCAGCGCAACGAGGGCGAGGTTCAAGCCGCCCTTAAAGACCTGCGCGCCGCCGCAGCAGAAGGGCGCAACATAATGCCCGCCTCAATCGTGGCCGCCAAAGCGGGTGTGACAACGGGCGAATGGGCCGAGCAGATGCGTGCCGTACACGGTGAATACCGCGGGCCTACGGGCGTGGGATCGGGACGTTCGAACAAGACAGAGGGTCTGGATGATTTGCGCATGTCCGTTGACGCGGTCAGCGACCGCCTTGGCCGCCGCCTGAAGTTCCTTGTGGGCAAACCCGGCCTCGATGGTCACTCAAACGGGGCCGAACAGATCGCCGTGCGGGCCCGCGACTGCGGGATGGACATCGCTTATGAAGGCATCCGCCTGACCCCCTCCGAGATCGTCGCCGCGGCCCTTGAAGACGAAGCGCATGTTGTCGGCCTGTCGATCCTGTCGGGGTCGCACATTCCGCTGGTCGAGGATTTGATGGGCCAGATGCGCGATGCGGGTCTGGGGCATATCCCCGTAATTGTCGGCGGGATTATTCCCGACGATGATGCAGAACGGCTTCGCGCAATGGGTGTGGCACGGGTCTATACGCCAAAAGATTTTGAATTGAACATCATTATGGCGGACATCGTAACATTGGCTGATCCCGCTGCGGTGGCAGCCGAGTAAACCAATAGCCATTTGAATAAAGTATATTTGGATCGTGAAATGAGGTAAGATTCCCCCCATTAAAACTGGGGAGTTTTATCGAAAATGACTGATCTGAAATCAATGAATCGCAAAGAGCTTGAACGGCTTTTGGTGGATGTAAAAAAAGCACTACAGGCTGCGGCGGCACGCGACCGCCGCAACGCCCGCAAAGCAGCAGAACGCGCTGCGGCCGAATACGGCTTTTCCCTCAACGAGTTAGATGAGGGTAACGATGCGAAGCCGAAAAAAGCCAAAGGCACGAAAAAGGCAAAGAAACCATCTGTTGCGAAATACGCGGACCCGTCCGATGCATCGCGCACCTGGACGGGCAAGGGCCGTCAACCAAATTGGTTTCGTGCGGTAGTTGCAAAAGGAATCGATCCCGCCACGCTCGAAATTTAATCTGCTTTCCATTCACGCGGGAGCAGTGGCAAAAAACCGCTACTCCCGCGTGAACTGTTAAACGGCGAGTGCCGCGCGACCAAAAATAAATTTCCAGCGACTGCCGTCTTTCATGACGATTGTACCGCCCCCGGCGCGGGGCGTTTCATAGGTTGCGGTCCCAATTCCTGTCATCCCGTTCGAGCAATTCACAGGGAAAGTGACAGTCCCTGACTGCGATCCGGGTCGGTAGCGGCCCTGGCACGAGGTGGCTCCGTTGGTTGCCTGAAACCAGCCGCCTTCCAGAAATGTTGCTGTGGCGGAGCCCTTAAATACTGAATTCCCCGGTCCGACGACGGCGACGGGATGGCTTACATCACAGGCAGCCAACAGGGCCAGTGCCGCAGCGGCACAGATACTCATTATACGCATTTCAATTCCCTTTCGAATTGTGATGCGGCAAACAAACCCCATCCCTTTTCAATAGACGAGTATGGGAAACCTCCATTGGAACTTGCCCCCGCTGCACAGGGTAGGCATCAATAGAGCGACCCCAGACAGGAGACAGACAAATGACAGTCCATATTGGCGCCCGCCCCGACCAGATCGCCCAAACCGTATTGATGCCCGGTGACCCCTACCGCGCCCGCTGGGCTGCCGAGACGTTTCTGGAGGGGGCTGAATTGGTCAACGAAGTGCGTGGGATGCTGGGGTTTACCGGCACATGGCGCGGCCACCGTGTGACGATCCAGGGGTCGGGCATGGGGATGCCCTCCCTGTCTATCTATGCCAACGAATTGATCACCACCTATGACGCGCAGACCCTGATCCGGATCGGGTCATGCGGCGGGATGCAGCCGCATGTTGGTATTCGGGACGTGATTATTGCGATGACAGCCAGCACAATCACCTCTCCTTCGTCGGGTATTATGCGGGAATTGAATTACGCGCCCTGCGCCGATTGGGGATTGCTGAGGGCAGCGGTTGCCGCGGCAGAGGCCAAAGGGTCCAAGACCCATGTCGGCGGCATCTATAGCTCGGATGTGTTCTACGCCGAGCGGCCTGATCTGGACGAGCAGATGGTGCGCCACGGTATTCTGGCCGTCGAGATGGAGGCCGCCGAGCTGTACACGCTGGCTGCCCGCCACGGGCGGCGTGCGCTGGCCGTTTTGACGGTGTCAGATCACTTGCAGACCGGCGAGGCGCTGCCCTCGGAAGACCGTGAGCGGAGCTTTGGGGAGATGGTCGAGATTGCGCTGGAAGCGGCCTTTCACGAAGGTTGAGCGCGCTGCGCGTGCGGGATTGAGTTTAAGGGCAAAATAAAGAAGCGGTTAGCGACCGTGCGTGCGATTATAGGCATTTGGCGCGTTGAGAGGGTGGTCCTTTAGGATTTCAGGATCGGGGGCAAATGTCTCGATCAGAAGGGGGTGGCATTGGGCGCGGTCCGAGGAGTGGACGGTGCTGCAATCGCCGCCCGGGCAGGCGCTGAGGGCGCCGATGAGGTCGATCTCGGCGAAAAATTGCAGGGTGTCGCCGGGGCGGACGGGGCTGGCTTTCATGAAGTATTGGCCTGTGTCGCGGGTGAAGCCTGTGCACATGAAGACGTTGAGGACATCGTGGATGTGCGGCTCTGCCTGAGCTAATGGGGTGCCGAGGTGGTCGGCAAGCGCACGGGTGAGGTTGGAGTGGCAGCAGTGGTGGTAGTGATCGCCTGACAGCAGATTGTGTGTGTAGGGGTCGCAGCGGGTACCGATCACGTCGTGGACCGAGCCGCCGTAAGCGTCCTTGCCATACCATTCAAGGCTGTCGTGGGTGATGGTGGCCATGGGGCGCAGGGTTGGAAAGCTTGACCACATGCGTTGGCCGCGGGTGATGTGGGTGCCGTGCAGGGCGCGGGTTTTGCCGCTGTAGAAACGCTCGCTCAGGTCGTTTGCGTTCCATAGATTGAGATCGCCGACTTGGGAGCCTTCGACGCTGGTGATGGAGAAGAAGTGGCCTGCGGGGACGGTGAAGGTCGCGGCCTCGCGGGGCGGGACGATGACTTCGCCTGTTTTGGTGAGGGAGGCGCGAGCGCGGTCCAACAGCGCCATATCGGGGGCGGGCAATGTCTCTACCGGATAGCAGATGACGGGTTCGATATCGCGGCGCTTTTGCGCATCGGTAGGGATGGTCATGCGTTTTGTCCTACTGTGCGGCCTGAAAAGAGGCACCCGCCGAGGAAGGTCCCTTCAAGCGCGTTATAGCCATGATAGCCGCCGCCGCCAAAGCCTGATGCTTCGCCTGCCGCATAAAGGCCGCTGAGGACTTCGCCCTCGGGCGTCAGCACGCGGCCCTGGATGTCGGTGTGCAGACCGCCCAGCGATTTGCGGGTGATCACGTTGAGACGGACAGCGATGAGCGGGCCGTTTGCTGCGTCGAGGATCGCGTGAGGTTTGGCGGTGCGGATGAGCTTGTCGCCCTTATAGCTGCGCGCACCGCGAATGGCGGTGATCTGCGCGTCCTTGCAAAACGGGTTGTCCAGTTGCAGATCGCGGGCGCGGATTTGGGCGCGGATGTGATCAAGCTTGACCGGCGCGTCGGGGGTGAGCGCGTTCATGCGGGTGACCAGCGTTTCCAGATCGTCGGCCACGATGAAATCCGCGCCTTTTTCCTTGAAGGCCTCGACTGCGGGGGTTGCCCCTTTGCCCAGTCTTGCGCTTAGAACCTCGCGCCAGCCGCCCTCTGTCAGGTCTGCGTTTTGCTCGGAGCCTGACAAGGCGAACTCTTTTTCAATGATTTTCTGGGTGAGGATGAACCAGCTGTGTTCGCCTGCGCTGAGGATGCGGCGCAGGGTGCCGAGCGTGTCGAAGCCGGGCATAAAGGGCGCCTCCATCCGGTCGCCTTTGGCATCGAACCACATGGAGGACGGGCCGGGCAGCACGCGGATGCCGTGGTTGGGCCAGATCGGATCGTAGTTTTGCAAGCCCTCGCAATAATGCCACATGCGGTCTTCGTTGATGAGGCCCGCGCCCGCTTTTGCGGCGATGCCGTGCATGCGGCCATCGACGTAGTCAGGTACGCCTGCGACCATGGTTTTGGGCGCTTTGCCAAGACGGGCGGGCCAGTGTTTGCGCACCATGGCGTGATTGCCGCCGATGCCGCCTGTGGTGATGACAACCGCTTCGGCGCGGTGCTCGAAACTGCCTGTGACCTTGCGCGAGGTGGATTTGCCGCGTGCGGCGGTGGTGTCCTCAAGGATGTCGCCGCTGACACCTTTGACAGAGCCACCCTCCACGATCAGCGCATTGGCGCGGTGGCGGAACCCCATTTTCAGCCGACCGTCAGCGGCATAACCCACCATCAGATCAGCGAAGGGTTTGACCACACCTGTGCCCGTTCCCCATGTGATGTGGAACCGCGGGACCGAGTTGCCGTGCCCGCCAGCAAGCTCCCCGCCCCGCTCGGCCCAGCCGACAACGGGGAACCAGCGCATGCCAAGGCCGTGTAGCCAGCTGCGCATATCCCCTGCGGCGAACTCCACGAACTTCTCGGCCCAGAGGCGCGGGTTTGCATCCTCATCGCGGTCGAATTGGGCAGAGCCTTGCCAATCGCTCCACGCCAGCTCCGCGCTGTCTTTGATGCCAAGGCGGCGCTGTTCGGGGCTGTCGACAAGGAACAGACCGCCAAGGGACCAGAATGCCTGCCCGCCCAAGGATTGCGGGCCTTCCTGGTCCAGCATCAGCACGCGGCGGCCGCGCTGGATCGCCTCATGCGCGGCGGTCATGCCTGCCAGTCCTGCACCGATGATGATGATGTCGGGTGAAAAATCGCCCATGTGTCGGTATCCCTTGTGGCTATGCCAAAAGGCTACACGCGGGTCCGTGCCCCTGTCGAGAGTTGACGCCTCGTCACAGCGGTGAGTTGCCCAGACCCTTTTTGCAGGTTTGCGGCGGGCCCTTGGTGGCGGTGAACGCCTCGGCCCCGCAGGAAACACAGCGGTACATCCGCAACGCGCCCTTGTCGCCGGTGCGGTCCTCGCGCCAGCGGCAGCTGCGGATGTCGCGGTTGCGCCATGCCAGATAGGCGACAACGCCGATGATGATGGGGGCAAAAAGCAAGATCATCAGGTGAACTGGACGTCGATGGCCCACATATGCGGCCGCTCGCGTGAGCGTGCGATGAAGGCACAACCATCGCCCCAACCGTGCCAGCCCGCCTTTGGCTCATTTTCGATTTGCAGGACATAGTCCCATGTATCGTCTGATTTGGTGTAGTCCCACCAAGGCTCGGACTGGACAGTACTGGGCCAGCCGCCCAGCTTGGTTTGGTAGACGCCCCGCGCCCATTCAAAAGCGTAGACATCATTGGCCAGAGTATCGATGACTGCGCCTGCGTTATCGTGGTTCGGGTAATCAGGGGTGACCGCGCCCCATTCACCACCCCGCGCAGACAGCGTGCTTTTGTGATCCGGCGCTTGGGGGATCGTAAGGCCACTTAGCAGCGGATAGCTACGCAGCGCCCACGTCGCACCCGCGTCCGGATCGGATGTATCAATAATCTGCGTTGGTGCGCGGGATGTTTCAGGCGAGATGAATATCGTAAGCAACGCAAGATCGCTCAACCCTTTGGGGACCATCGGCGCGGCTTTTAGGTTGATCTGGCACAGGGGCCACATGGGCACACCGTTGCATTCGGGCCATGCTTCGCCCCGTTGCGCAAGCCGGACAGCCCCGAACATCGTCTCGAACGGATCAATACTTGCGGGTTTACGAAACACCAACGGCGCGCAGCTGCGGCGCATCCGTTTTTCAAGCGCCGCCTCATCCATTGGACCTGCGGGCACAAGCGGCGGCGGCGCGACCTGTGGAAAGGACGCGCCGCTGCTCTTTTTCTTCTTAAACCAGCCAAACATCAGTCGGGCTTAGACGGTCCGCTCAACCATCAGCTTTTTGATCTGGCTGATCGCCAGCGCAGGGTTCAGGCCCTTGGGGCATGTCTTGGCGCAGTTCATGATCGTGTGGCAGCGGTAGAGTTTGAAGGGATCCTCAAGATCGTCCAAACGCTCGCCCGTGCCCTCGTCGCGGCTGTCGATGATCCAGCGGTAGGCGTGCAGCAAGGCGGCGGGCCCAAGGTAGCGGTCGCCGTTCCACCAGTAGCTGGGGCATGAGGTCGAGCAGCAGGCACACATGATGCACTCATACAAACCGTCAAGCTTTTCACGATCGTCAATCGACTGCTTCCACTCTTTCGCGGGGGCAGGTGTATCTGTCTCCAGCCACGGTTTGATCGAGGCGTGCTGCGCGTAAAAATGTGTGAGGTCGGGGATCAGATCCTTGACCACAGGCATGTGTGGCAGAGGGTAGATTTTCACCACGCCTTTGACCTCCGCCATGCCGTAGGTACAGGCCAGCGTGTTGATCCCGTCGATGTTCATCGCGCAGGACCCGCAGATGCCTTCGCGGCACGAGCGGCGGAAGGTCAGGGTCGGGTCGACCTCGTTCTTGATCTTGATGATCGCGTCCAGGATCATCGGGCCGCAATCGTCGAGATCGACGAAATACGTGTCTACCGACGGGTTTTTGCCATCATCAGGGTTCCAACGGTAAATGTGGAACTCCTTGATATTGGTGGCACCTTCGGGTTTGGGCCACGTCTTGCCGCTGGTCATGCGGGAGTTTTTGGGGAGCGTCAGTTGTACCATGATGCTGTTCCTTTGGTCGGTAGGGCGCGCAGAATTTGCGCGGCGAAGTTCAAATTAAAATGCGTTCACCGCACGCTGGCGCAAACAATCCTGAGTGACGGGGCGGGCCAGAACGGCACGCACAACGGCGACGGTGTCATCATCAACGCCCACAACCGTGGCTTTGGCCAATTCGCGCACCTCAACGGCGGCGGCGTTGTCGATGATGCAGCCAGTGAATGTCTCGATCAGGGGCTTTGGCACCTGCGGGAAATGGATCGCGACGACTTCGGTCACGGCGGATGCCGCGGCTTTGCGGCCTGTTTTATCGGCGGCGTCCTGTACTTCGGTGCAGGCGGTCAGGGCCAGTGCGGCGGCGGCAAGGGGGATGAATGCTCGGATCATGTGTGGGCCTCTCTGGGCGGTAGGGTCATGTGCAGTTTCGCGCGTTCGGCCAGCGTGGCCATCCGATCTGCATCTTGTTCGAAATGGGGAAGGATACGTTGCATGAACCGCAAATCATGGGCAGCTGTCCACAAAAGCACCTGATATTCCGCGTCATTCGCCATGGCCGCATCGCGGGCCACACTGTCAAGATCAGCGGCAGAGGCGACCTTTTTCTGGAACGACGAGCCACCGCCATACCGCTGCACCTTGCCACGGCCCAGATCGCGCTGCGGCAGGTTCAGCTGTGCCAGAATGCGGGCGCGGTAGTCTTCGGACAGCATCCAGTCGTCATAGCATATGGGGATCACGCCCTCAGCTGCGGCGACACGGTCCAGCCCTTGCGCATAGGTCGCAAAAGCCAGCGTCATGATGCGCATACGGTCGGTCGCACCGAAACCTTCGTTCTTTTTAATCTTCGCCAAAAGCGATGCGGACCAGTTCAGAAAGCTGCGGTAAATGATGACCTGCTGCGTGAAATCACCGTCGGCGAAGCTGTTGCTTGCTTTTTGCGGCTGGCCTGCGGGTTGCGGCATCCGGTCTTCGTAGGAGACGACAACCATCGGCGCATGGCCGCCCTGTGCGATCCGGTCCGGATCTGCCACATCGATATGCGGCTGCTTTTCACCCGCTGCGTTATACACATCAAGCGAGCCGTAAGCCCGCAGCGGGTCTTTGCCAAATTTGCAGTTGTTATAAAAGATCGCACCGCTGGCCGCGTCAGGCATGTTCCGCAAGAGCCAGTCGATAATCGCGTGGTTGCCAGAGCGGCGCATGCCGAACACCTGTAGCGCGCAGGTGGGGGAATACCCCGCCCGCGCCCAAGGTGTCGCAATCTGCGCCGCCACTGTCATGCTTAGTAAACCCGCGCTTTCGGCGCGATTTTCTTCAGGTCAATCCCGCCCTCGTTATGGCTGGTCAGCGGCGTGGTGTGTACGCCACGGAAGCCGAGGCTGGCCTCGTTGCCCTCAAACCAGATGAGCGAGTGCTTGCGCCAGTTCTCGTCATCGCGGTCCGGGTAATCCTCATGCGCGTGGGCGCCACGGCTTTCCTTGCGTGCGGCGGCTGCGGTGATGGTGGCCACCGCATTTGGCATCAGGTTGGTCAGCTCCAGCGTTTCCATCAAGTCCGAGTTCCAGACAAGCGAGGTATCGGTGACTTTGACGTCTGACATTTTGGCGCTCACGCCTTTCATCTTCTCCTCGCCCTCGGCCAGCGTTTTGTCGGTGCGGAACACCGCCGCGTCGGCCTGCATGGTTTGCTGCATCTCAAGGCGCAGCTCGGCCGTGGGCACGTGACCCTTGGCATAACGCAATCCGTCAAAGCGCGAGAACGCCGCCTCGACCGAACGTTTGTTCGGCGTTGGGACAGGTGTTTTCGGGTCCACGATCTCGGCGGCGCGAATGGCCGCGGCGCGGCCAAAGACCACGAGGTCGATCAGCGAGTTCGAGCCCAGACGGTTCGCACCATGCACAGAAGCACAGCCCGCCTCGCCCACAGCCATCAAACCGGGGGAGACATTGTCAGGGTTGTCTTTGGTCGGTGCCAGCACCTCACCCCAATAGTTCGTAGGAATACCGCCCATGTTGTAGTGCACGGTGGGCAGTACAGGGATCGGCTCTTTGGTCAGGTCAACGCCGGCAAAGATGCGGGCGGATTCGGAGATACCCGGCAACCGCAGGTCCAGCGTTTCTGGAGGCAGGTGGTTGAGGTGCAGGTGGATGTGGTCGCCCTTATCGCCCACACCGCGTCCTTCACGGATTTCCATCGTCATACAGCGGGAAACAACATCGCGGGACGCGAGGTCTTTGTAGGTCGGCGCGTAACGCTCCATAAACCGCTCACCTTCGGAGTTGGTGAGGTAGCCACCTTCGCCGCGCGCGCCTTCGGTGATCAGGCAGCCCGCGCCGTAAATGCCGGTGGGGTGGAACTGCACGAATTCCATGTCTTGCAGCGGCAGGCCCGCACGGGCCGTCATGCCACCGCCGTCACCTGTGCAGGTGTGGGCGGAAGTCGCAGAGAAATACGCACGGCCATAGCCGCCCGTGGCCAGCACGACCATCTTGGCGCTGAACAGGTGCATTGTGCCGTCATCGAGCTTCCAGCACAGCACGCCCTCGCAGACGCCGTCGTCGGACATGATCAGGTCAATGGCGAAATATTCGATGTAGAATTCCGCGTTATGCTTGAGCGATTGACCGTAAAGCGTGTGCAGAATCGCGTGGCCGGTACGGTCAGCGGCGGCACAGGTGCGCTGCACGGGGGGGCCTTCGCCGAATTCGGTGGTGTGGCCGCCAAACGGGCGCTGGTAAATCTTGCCTTCTTCGGTGCGCGAGAATGGAACGCCGTAATGCTCAAGCTCGTACACCGCTTTGGGGGCTTCGCGGGCGAGGTATTCCATCGCATCCGTGTCGCCCAACCAGTCAGATCCCTTGACGGTGTCATACATGTGCCACTGCCAGTTGTCGGGGCCCATGTTCGACAGGCTGGCCGCGATGCCGCCTTGTGCTGCAACCGTGTGCGAACGCGTCGGGAAGACCTTGGAAATACAGGCCGTCTTCAGCCCCTGCTCGGCCATGCCGAGTGTCGCGCGAAGGCCCGCGCCCCCTGCCCCTACAACTACAACGTCGTATTCGTGGGTTTCATATTCATAAGCAGCCATGTCGTGCCCTCTCGATGTTTGGGGTCTGTGCGCGCACTCCGCGCAGCCGATCCCGTAAATGTCGCCGACGCTTTGCGTCGAAAGTGGAATTCCCTAAATGGCGGAACGACCCGCCCTTTCGTCTATACTTAGCATGGGCGGCGGTTCAGCAAAGGTTAAACCGCCACGCCATATGTCGCACCCCGACAAGGCGCGGATCAAAGCGCGAGACGCGCAATCGCAAAGATGCCGATGGCCGCCGCGCCGTAGCTGATGCAGGTCATCGCGATGATGGCGATCTTTTGCGCCAGCCCGTGCACGTAATCCTCCAGCAGGGTCCGCACGCCATCATTGAAGTGCTTGAAGCTCACCAGAATTGTCAGGGCCGCGATGATCGCGGGGAAGGGCCGCGCATAGTAGGCCACGATGTCCTCATAGCTGCCGCCAAGGGCCGCCCCGAAGGTAAAGACAAAAAGCGGCAGCAGGATCAGCAAAGCGACCGAGCTGAGTGTCATGGACCAGTGGTGCGCACTGCCCGATTTGGCAGAGCCAAGGCCGGCGGCGCGTTTGCGGTCTGTCATAAATGCCATGTGTTCGCTCCTTAAACCGCGATGACGGTGATGAGGGTCAGGAGGACCGAGCCGCCGATGCAGGCCCAACCAAGTTTTTCGGCCGTGGGAATGTCCATCATGACGGCGTTATCCCAGATCAGGTGACGCACGCCTGCCAGCGTGTGATACCACAAGCCCAGCACAGAGAAGAACATAACCAGATCGCCAAACCAGCTGGTCAGCAGACCATCCACGATTGCAAAGTAGGCAGGACCACTTGCCGCCGCCAGGAACCACCAAACGACCAGCAGCGCAGTGATCAGCATTGCGTTGCCCGTGATACGGGTGAGGATCGAGGTCATTGATGTCAGCTGTGGACGATAAATCGTCAAATGCGGCGAGAGAGGGCGGTTGCCCCGGTTCACATCGGCCATGAGAGGCTCCTTTTTGCATACTTGGAGCTAGTACTATCAAATTTTGCGCCCGTGTCACCTATGCAGACGGCAATTCGCAGGGCTGTTTGCGCTAATTGGGATATAAATTGTCGCAGCCCGCCAGTTTTGTGATCACACGATACTTGACTGTGATCACAAATAAAGGAAGGCGCATCAATAAATGAGAACGGCGGCAGAAAATTACAAAATTTTCTGGGACAGGCTTTGAGACAAAGCCTGCGCTTCCGGTCTGAAATAGAAAAGGGCGTGCCCGAACATGCACGCCCCTAAATTGTGGTATATGGTCGAGCTTACGACAGCGAGCCGTCGATGCCTTTGCACGCCTCGACCAGACCCTTCACTGCGGTGACGGAGTTGTCGAACATGGCTTGCTCGTCTTTATCCATTGAAATCTCGACGACTTTCTCAACGCCGCCTGCGCCGATCACTGTCGGTACGCCAACGTAAAAGCCGTTCAGACCGTAGGCACCATCAACGTAAGCCGCGCATGGCAGCACGCGCTTTTGGTCACGCAGGTAGGCTTCGGCCATCTCGATCGCCGAAGTTGCAGGGGCGTAAAACGCGGAACCTGTTTTCAGCAGGCCGACAATCTCGGCGCCGCCGTCACGGGTGCGCTGCACGATAGCGTCTAGTTTCTCTTGCGTGGTCCAGCCCATTTTTACCATATCCGGCAAAGGGATGCCTGCAACGGTCGAATACCGCACCAGCGGCACCATCGTGTCACCGTGGCCGCCCAGCACGAAGGCCGTCACGTCGCGCATGGAGACGTTGAACTCTTCCGCAAGGAAATGACGGAAGCGCGCCGAATCGAGAACGCCAGCCATGCCGCAGACTTTTTCATGTGGCAGACCCGAGAATTCGCGCAGAGCCCAGACCATCGCGTCGAGCGGGTTGGTGATGCAGATCACGAATGCGTTTGGCGCGTGGGCAGCAATGCCTTCGCCAACGGATTTCATAACCTTGAGGTTGATGCCCAGCAGGTCATCACGGCTCATCCCTGGTTTGCGGGCAACACCGGCAGTCACGATGCACACGTCTGCGCCAGCAATGTCTGCGTAATCCGAGGTGCCGGACATGGCCACATCAAACCCTTCGGAAGGGCCGGATTCAGCGATGTCGAGTGCTTTGCCCTGTGGCAGGCCGTCGGCGATGTCGAACATAACGACGTCGCCCAATTCTTTGACAGCGGCGAGGTGGGCCAATGTGCCACCGATGTTACCCGCGCCGATCAGCGCAATTTTGGCTCGTGCCATTTTGGAGTACTCCATAAGGTTGCGTTCGGCGCGGGCTTAAACCCATCTGCCCAACCATGCAAGTTGGAGTTCTGTTCACTTGAATGCACAATTAATGTGCTTTTGCGCCTAGTCGTTATCGAACGCATTGAATCTGGGCGCATCGTCCAGGGCGACTTCCTAAGGGTTCATGGCAAAATATTTATCGCTATGCGTGTCTTTGACAACGTCTGGGCCGCTTATCTCCGCCGTGACCTTGCTGTTCACACTGCGCCAGAATCTTCCTTGCGCATCATGGCATGCAGGTGCTCCTGACACAGGCCTTCGATCGGGCAAAACCGAAAGGGGGCATTGGATACCCCTGACACCTAGCCTAAAAAGCAAAATTAGTCCTACCTTTTCAAGAGGCGAACATGCTCAATCTCGACCTTTGGTTCTTTGCGGTGGCTGGCCCTGCGGTCTTGTTTGCGGGCATTTCAAAAAGCGGGTTTGGCTCGGGCGCGGCTTTTGCCTCGGCTTCGGTGCTGGCGTTGGTTGTTGATCCGGGGCTGGCGCTTGGGGTTATGTTGCCCCTCTTGATGCTGGTCGATGTGGCTTCGCTGCGGCCCTATTGGGGGCGCTGGCATCGGCGCGAGGCGCTGTTGATTATCGCGGGTGCGCTGCCGGGGGTCGCGCTGGGGGCTGCGCTCTACCGCGTGGCATCGCCCGATGTGCTGCGGCTGCTGATCGGGACCCTGTCGGTTGGATTCGTGGCGTGGCAAATCAGCATAAAACAGGGCTGGCTGCGGATCGGGACGCGCCAAATGCCCGACGGTGCTGGCGTGATTGCGGGTGTGGCTGTGGGTTTTACCAGCTTTGTCAGCCATGCGGGCGGACCGCCTGCCGCCGTTTTCCTGCTGTCGCGCCAGTTGGGCAAGACAGGATATCAGGCGACTTCTGTCCTTATCTTCTGGGCTGTGAACATAGCCAAATTTATCCCCTATGCGTTTCTAGGGATGTTCACGCTTGAGACGGCGAAGGCCAATCTGATGCTTGCCCCATTTGCGCTGGCAGGCACATGGCTGGGCGTGCGTGCGCACCGGATCGTACCCGAGCGTGCGTTCTTTGCGCTCACCTATGTCTTGCTGACAGTGACGGGCGCAAAGTTGATTTATGACGGGCTGACCTAGGCGTCATTGCCTGCGGCTGGCAGCGCTTCGGCGACCTGCTCATACGATTGCCCCGACGCGACGAGACAGCTAAGGCCGGTTGCTTGCGTCACCAGTATCGTCCAGCTGCCCGTTTCGTCGCTGGCGAAAACCTCGACCATCGCGTTGTTTGATCCGATGCCGACAGATTGGCGCGTTTCGCCATAACCAGTGGCCAAACGCTCAACCACGGTGTCGCGGGGGCCGCAGTTACGCGTGCCTTGTGCGCTGGCTTGTGAGGTAGATGCGATAAACATCGCCGCCGCAGCCGTCAGTGCGGCAAGGTGAAGAATTTTTGCAGTTCGTGTCATATCAGTGCCCTTTCCAGTGGTGAGGCGGGCGCAGGCAACTGCCCCCGATTATCATATCCAGCTACAGCAGCCCCACCGCGGCACGGCCCGATGTGGCCGCTGCGATCTTTTGAAGACATCTGCAACTTCGCCTTCAACCTGCCCTAAGATGCCTGAAAACGGAGTTAACGCTACGTCCGCCCCACGGTGTTGCGCGGTTTGTGCTGCGCTGCGGCACAATTACGCTTGATACTTTGGTCAAAAAATGCCCCTTTTGCGCGCAACATTATTGCGCACCAAATCAACAGGAGCTTGTCCCATGCCATCCATCGCCCGTCCGTTGCGGTCCGTCCTCTATATACCCGGCTCCAAACCCCGCGCATTGGACAAGGCCCGCGGCCTGCCCGCCGATGCGATCATCTTTGATCTGGAAGACGCTGTAATCCCCGAGGAAAAAGTCGCCGCCCGTGCCACATTGGCAGAGGCGCTGGAGACGGGCGGATACGGCGCACGGATGAAGATCATCCGCATCAACGGGCTGGATACCGAATGGGGGGCCGATGACGCACAAGCCGCCGCCGCCATGGGCGCGGATGCTATTTTACTTCCCAAAGTGAACACCCCCGCCGATCTGGACGCGCTGGCCGCGATCACGGGCGATACGCCGCTTTGGGCCATGATGGAGACTCCGCTGGGCATGTTGGGTGCGGCAGACATCGCCGCCCACCCAAAACTGCAAGGCATGGTCATGGGCACCAACGATCTGGCCAAAGATCTGCAAACCCGTTTCCGCGCTGACCGACTGCCGATGATGGCGGGCCTTGGTCTGTGTGTGCTGGCAGGCAAGGCCCATGGCGTGGCGTTGATCGACGGCGTCTATAACGCGTTCAAAGACGACGAAGGCCTGAAGGTCGAATGTGATCAGGGCCGCGATATGGGTTTTGACGGCAAAACGCTGATCCACCCCGCGCAGCTGGACGTGGCCAATGCCGCGTTTTCTCCTTCGGAGGCCGAGGTTGAACTGGCTCAACGCCAGATCGCGGCCTTTGAGGAATGCGAGGCCACAGGCCAAGGCGTTGCCGTTGTCGATGGTAAGATCGTCGAGAATTTGCATGTTGCAACCGCCCGAGAAACCTTGGCTAAACTGGACGCGATCAATGCCATGAACGCGGAGTAACGCATATGACCCTTCTTATCCTCGGCCTTGGACTGTGGGCCGCTGCCCATTATTTCAAACGCCTGATGCCTGACCAACGGGTTGCTTTGGGCAAACCGGGCAAGGGGATAATAGCGGTTGCGATACTGGCCTCGCTGGCGCTGATGATCGTCGGCTACCGCATGGCCGCGTTTGTTCCCGTCTGGACGCCGCCCGGCTTCTTTACGGGCATCAACAATCTGGCGATGCTGTTTGCCCTGTGGGTCTATGGCTCGTCCGCGGCCAAAGGCGCCAAGGCATGGCCCGCTTATAAAACCCGCCACCCGCAGCTGTTGGCCGTGAAAATCTGGGCGCTGGCGCATTTGCTGGTCAACGGCGATCTTGCCTCGATCATCCTGTTTGGCGGCATGTTGGCGTGGGCCGTTGGCTCTGTGATCCTGATCAACCGGGCAGAGCCCGCGTGGACGCCCCCCGCCCCCGCCGAGCGTCCGACCTACATCCGCCTTGCGGTCATCACGGTTGTGATGCTTGTCATCATCACCGGCATTCACGCAGCCCTTGGCGTCAATCCCTTCACCTAAAATCCGGATATCAAAATGAAGCTCTACCGTTTCCTGTCAGAGGAAGACACCTCTGCCTTCTGCCACAAAGTCACCGATGCCCTGAACAAGGGTTGGGAGCTTTATGGCTCGCCCACCCAGACATGGGACCACGCGGCAGGCGTGATGCGCTGTGGCCAGTCTGTCGTGAAAGAGGTCGAAGGCACCTATACCCCCGACACAAAACTGGGAGCGCACTAAGATGTCCGACACAACCACAACAGCCCCCAAGACCAACGCAGGCAACTTCTTTGAAGACTACAGCGTCGGGCAAATCCTGACCCACGCCGTGCCGCGCACCGTCAAAATGGGCGAGCGCGCGCTGTACCACGCGCTCTATCCTGCGCGTCATGCGCTGTATTCGTCCGATCAGTTCGCACAGGACTGCGGCCTGCCGTTCAGCCCGCTGGACGAT
Source organism: Sulfitobacter aquimarinus (assembly GCF_040149565.1). Classification (NCBI taxonomy): domain Bacteria; kingdom Pseudomonadati; phylum Pseudomonadota; class Alphaproteobacteria; order Rhodobacterales; family Roseobacteraceae; genus Sulfitobacter; species Sulfitobacter aquimarinus. The sequence goes on along the minus strand of NZ_JBEFLO010000002.1, from coordinate 123,926 downwards.
ATGATCGCGTTCCATGTGGTGTTCGGCAAATCCGTGCCCGATGTCTCGCTCAATGCGGTGGCAAATCTGGGCTATGCCCAAGGACGCTGGCTGCTGCCCGTCTGGCCCGGTGATACGCTGCGCAGCCAGTCCGAGGTGATCGGGCTGAAGCAGAACTCGAACGGGAAAACCGGCGTGGTCTATGTGCGCACAACGGGCCTGAACCAACACGGCGAGACGGTGATGGAATACGTCCGCTGGGTCATGGTGCGCAAACGCGACGCCTCGGCCCCCGCGCCGGAAACTGTGGTCCCCGACCTGCCCGCCGCGATCGAGGCGGCCGATCTGGTGATCCCCGAGGGCCTTGATTTCACCAACTACAACTTCGATCTGGCAGGAGAACCGCACCGCCTTGCCGACTATGCCATCGGCGAAAAGATCGACCACGTCGACGGCGTGACCATCGAAGAAGCCGAACATATGATGGCCACCCGTCTTTGGCAGAACACGGCCAAAGTGCATTTTGACACCTCCGCCCGCCCCGACGGGTCGCGGCTGATCTATGGCGGTCATGTGATATCGATGGCGCGTGCGCTGTCGTTCAACGGGCTGGCCAATGCGCAAATGATTGTGGGCCTGAACGGCGGCGCCCATGCCAACCCCTGCCTTGCAGGCGACACGGTGCGCGCATGGTCCGAAGTGCTGGACAAGGCCGAGACCTCCGCACCGGGCGTCGGCGCGATCCGCTTGCGACTGGTCGCGACCAAAGGCGGCGCGCCGTTTGAACTGCGCGGCGAGGATGGCAAATACCGCCCCGAGGTCCTGCTTGATCTCGATTATTGGGCGCTGATCCCAACCTAAGAAAGCCTGCGGCGCTTGGGATCCCTGCGCCGCAGCCCCCCCCAAGGTAAAACGCCGCCAAAACTGCGGATCGAATCCTTTGCCACGGTGCGTGCAATTGACCATCGGCAGGGCCACATCACCCTAATATACAGCGCATTTACGCTATATTTTCGCGAAATCACGCTGACATTCAGACCGATTCCCCATATTTTCAGCAAGAATTCGCTTCTCCCCCGGATTTTGTGATCACACTGTTTTGCCGTGTGATCACAAATGTCACTTTAGGGTAGATTTATTTTTTTCCTCTGCGAATGCTGTTCATGAAACATTACTTATCTCGCGTATACCGCGTCGGGATCAAACCAAAACGGGACCGTGTTTATGAACATCCACGAATATCAGGCCAAAGCCCTTTTGCGCAGCTATGGCGCGCCAGTATCCGACGGGCGCGTCGTGCTCAAAGCCGAAGACGCAAAATCAGCAGCCGCTGAAATGGACGGCCCAATGTGGGTGGTCAAGGCGCAGATCCACGCAGGTGGTCGCGGCAAAGGTAAATTCAAAGAAGCAGACGCTGGCGAAGCCGGCGGTGTGCGTTTGACAAAATCTGTGGCCGAAGCCGCAGAAGAAGCCAAGAAAATGCTGGGTCGCACATTGGTGACGCACCAGACCGGCCCCGCCGGCAAGCAAGTGAACCGCGTCTACATCGAAGACGGCTCTGGCATCGAAACAGAATTGTACCTCGCCCTGCTGGTTGACCGCGAAACATCGCGCGTTGGTTTTGTCTGCTCCACCGAGGGTGGCATGGACATCGAAGAGGTGGCCGAGAACACGCCAGAGAAGATCATCAACTTCTCCGTTGATCCCGCAACTGGTTTCCAAGCGTTCCACGGCCGCCGCGTTGCATTCGCGCTGGGTCTGGAAGGCAAAGCAGTTAAGCAGTGCGTGAGCCTGATGGGTCTGCTGTACAAAGCCTTCATCGAACGTGACATGGAGATGCTGGAAATCAATCCGCTGATCGTTACCGACTCGGGCGATCTGAAAGTTCTCGACGCCAAAGTCTCCTTTGACGGCAACGCCATGTACCGTCAGGCCGAAGTGGCCGAGCTGCGCGACGAAACTGAAGAAGACCCCAAAGAACTCGAAGCCTCCAAATACGACCTCAACTACATCGCGCTCGACGGCGAGATCGGCTGCATGGTCAACGGTGCGGGCCTTGCGATGGCGACGATGGACATCATCAAGCTTTACGGCGCCGAGCCTGCGAACTTCCTTGATGTGGGTGGCGGCGCGACAAAAGAGAAAGTCACCGAAGCGTTCAAGATCATCACCTCTGACCCGCAGGTCAAAGGCATTTTGGTGAACATCTTTGGCGGCATCATGCGCTGCGATGTCATCGCCGAGGGCGTTGTTGCCGCGGTGAAAGAAGTAGGTTTGCAGGTGCCACTGGTTGTGCGTCTTGAAGGGACCAATGTTGAAGAGGGCAAAGCCATCATCAACAACTCGGACGTGGACGTGATTGCTGCGGACGATCTGAAAGACGGCGCACAGAAAATCGTGAAAGCCGTCAAAGGCTGATCGTGGTGATTGCAGCTTGCGCCACAACCCTCTGCCTGACCGCCTCTTTGGCGGCGGGCAGTGCTGTGGCGCAGGATGCAGATGCTGTGGGCCGTGCCTTTGCGGATCATTGTTTTAGCCCGCACCTGACGGCTGAGACTGCGCAAGCGCGGATTGGTCCTTCGGGCGCACGGGTCGATTTCTACGACCTGCGTCCGTTTTCGGATGCGGCTCCATCGCCTGTTGTCGGGCGTCCCATGACGGCTGGCACGGATCGCCGCTGCGAAGTGGCGTTTGACGGTCATGCCCCTGTCAAAGCTCTAAACTGGCTCAGGACGGGGATTGAGCAGGAAGGTCTGCTGCACAAAGAAGCAGACGTGCCCGAGGGGTTCGCCCCCCAAGATGGGATGTCTTTCATCGCCGCGGCACAGCTCAACCCCAACCGGATCGCAGTGATTCAGGTCGGCGTGCGCGGGCCTGCGGACGCGCCCGAGACTTTCATCAACGTAGAGCGGCTTACCCCGCTCAATGAGGTATCGAAATGACCCACATGACCGCCTTCATTTCTGCACGGCGTGCGGCGCTGGTGCTGTGCATTGCGGCCCTTGCCGCGTGCAGCGCGGAAGGGACCGACAAAACCGGCGTGCGGACAGGCTCCCAAACCGTCCACCCCGGAGCCGAAGCGGCACCCAAACGCACATACCTGAGCCCCAACAGATTGTCGCCTGCGGTGGCTGCCAAAAAGGCAAACGCCTTGTTTGACCGCTATTGTTTGTCAGGCAAGTCCAACGCAAGCATCGCAAACACCCTGCGCGGATCCAGCAAATTCCGTGACGCAAAAGTCATCCGTGCGGGCGATGCCACCTTTACTTTCTATCCGCTTGCGGACGGCACACGGGGTGGCATCACCCTTGTGAAAAACAGCATCGGCGGTCTGCGCTGTAGCGTCGGCATCGAGAATGTCGGCCCGAATCTTTACGAAAACGGCAGGATCACCCGCCCCAAAGTTTGAACCCATCGCACGCAAGTGTGGCGTCATGTGACGCAAATACAAAAGAAAAGAGGACCATCATGGCCGTACTAGTCGACGAAAACACCAAAGTCATCTGTCAGGGGCTTACCGGCTCGCAAGGCACATTCCACACCGAGCAAGCAATTGCTTACGGCACCAAGATGGTCGGCGGCGTGACCCCCGGCAAGGGCGGCCAGACGCACCTTGACCTGCCCGTCTTCAACTCGGTCCACGAGGCGCGCCACGTGACCGAGGCGAACGCTTCTGTCATCTACGTCCCGCCCCCCTTCGCCGCCGACTCCATTCTTGAGGCGATCGACGCAGAGATGGAACTGATCATCTGCATTACCGAAGGCATTCCCGTACTGGACATGATGCGCGTTGAGCGCGCCCTGAACGGCTCCAAATCCCGCCTGATCGGCCCCAACTGCCCTGGCGTGATCACGCCAGACGCGTGCAAGATCGGCATCATGCCCGGCCACATCCACAAACGCGGCTCTTGCGGTGTTGTGTCCCGCTCTGGCACGCTGACCTATGAGGCGGTCAAACAGACCACCGATCTGGGCCTTGGCCAATCCTCTGCCGTAGGCATCGGCGGCGACCCCATCAAAGGGACCGAGCATATCGACGTGCTGGAGATGTTCCTTGCTGATGACGAGACAACCTCGATCATCATGATCGGTGAAATCGGCGGCACCGCCGAAGAAGAAGCCGCCCAGTTCCTCGCGGATGAAAAGAAAAAAGGTCGCTGGAAGCCCACCGCAGGCTTCATCGCAGGCCGCACCGCCCCTCCCGGCCGCCGCATGGGCCACGCAGGCGCGATTGTCGCGGGCGGCAAAGGCGACGCAGAGAGCAAGATCGAAGCCATGCGCGAAGCTGGTATTGTTGTGGCTGACAGCCCTGCGACACTGGGTGAAGCCGTGCAAGAAGCGATTGCAAAGGGCTAATCTTGGTTGAAGTCTGGAGATATGCGCAATGTGCACTCCCCGACCGAGGGTGGGGGAGAATTCTCCGCCCGTGGGCGCGCTCGGGGAATGCACGGCCTATCGTCCGTGTGGCGCGAAAAATTGAGCCCAGCTCTGGTACTTTCCCATGACCCGACTAGTGTTATTGATGCCCGCTTTGGTTCTCATCGCATATTATACGTTTGCGCATTGGATAAGATTTCCAGAGCGCAGCGTTCAATCAGCTCAGTATACGCCAAGCGGTCTGCGCGTGCTTCTTGTCGACTTTCCTGGCGACCCCAATATCGTATCTTACGATCCACGCGTTCTGAGCGATGCAGATATCCAAACATTTGCGAACATGCATTGCCAGTATTCCGAAATTCGAATCGAAAAGTTAGAGCCCACTTGGCTCAGCCAACTGCGTGGCGAACAGCGCGCGCGCTTCATTTGCTGAGGACACTCACATGACCGACCATCCCGCCAACGACCAATTCCACGCCTCCTCCTTTATGCAAGGCCACAATGCCGAGTATCTGGAGCAGATGTATGCGCGCTACGCCAATGACCCCAACGCGGTTGACGAAAGCTGGCAGGAGTTCTTCAAAGCGCTTGGCGACGATAATGGCGCTGCGCAGGCCGAAGCCGCTGGCCCCTCATGGGCGCGCAGCGACTGGCCGCCCATGCCGGGCGATGATCTGACAAACGCGCTCACGGGCGAATGGCCCGCCGAGGCGAAGGCCGCCGGCGGCAAGATCGCCGAAAAGGCAAAGGCGCAAAACGTCGAGTTGTCGGACGATCAGGTGCAGCGTGCCGTGCTGGATAGTATCCGTGCGCTGATGATCATCCGTGCTTACCGCATCCGTGGTCACCTTGCTGCCGATCTGGACCCGCTGGGCATGCGCGAGATGGACAACCACCCCGAGCTGGACCCCGCCTCTTACGGGTTTCAGGGCGCGGATATGGACCGTCCGATTTTCATCGACAACGTGCTGGGCCTGCAAATCGCAACCATGCGCCAGATCACCGACATCCTCAAAGCCACCTATTGCGGCACCTTCGCGCTGCAATATATGCACATCTCCAACCCTGAAGAGGCCGCATGGCTCAAGGAGCGGATCGAGGGGTACGGCAAGGAAATCCAGTTCACCAAGCAAGGCCAGAAGGCGATTCTGAACAAGCTGGTCGAAGCGGAGGGCTTTGAGAAGTTCCTGCACGTCAAATACATGGGCACCAAGCGTTTCGGCCTTGATGGCGGCGAAAGCCTGATCCCCGCGATGGAGCAAATTATCAAACGCGGCGGCAGCCTTGGTGTGCGCGAAATCGTGATCGGGATGCCCCACCGTGGGCGTCTCTCGGTGCTGGCCAATGTCATGCAAAAACCCTACCGCGCCATTTTCAACGAATTTCAGGGCGGTAGCTTCAAGCCTGAAGACGTCGATGGCTCGGGCGATGTGAAATACCACCTCGGGGCGTCCAGCGACCGCGAATTTGACGGCAACACCGTACACCTGTCGCTGACGGCCAACCCCTCGCACCTTGAAGCGGTGAACCCCGTTGTCATCGGCAAGGTCCGCGCCAAGCAGGACCAGTTGGGCGACACAGACCGCACCGCGGTCATGCCCATCCTGCTGCACGGCGATGCCGCCTTTGCGGGTCAGGGCGTTGTGGCCGAATGTTTTGCGCTGTCAGGTCTGCGCGGTCACAAGACCGGCGGCACGATGCACATCGTGGTCAATAACCAGATCGGCTTTACCACCGCGCCGCACTTCTCACGCTCGTCCCCCTATCCCACCGACAACGCGCTGGTGGTCGAGGCGCCGATTTTCCACGTCAACGGCGACGATCCCGAGGCCGTGGTCCACGCCGCGCGCGTTGCCACAGAATTCCGCCAGAAGTTCCACAAGGACGTGGTGATCGACCTGATCTGTTACCGCCGCTTTGGCCATAACGAGGGGGACGAACCGATGTTCACAAACCCCGTTATGTATAAAAAGATCAAAAAGCAGAAAACGACCCTCACGCTTTATACCGACCGTCTGGTCAAGGACGGGCTGATCCCCGAAGGCGAAGTCGAGGACATGAAGGCCGAATTTCAGGCCCGCATGAACACCGAATTCGAAGCCGGCAAAGAATTCCGCCCCAACAAGGCCGACTGGCTGGATGGCAAGTGGTCCCACCTTGATAAACGCGGCGAGAAGTATCAGCGCGGCGCAACCGCGATCAAGCCCGAGACGCTGGCCGATGTCGGTGCCGCAATCAGCACCGTGCCTGAAGGCTACCCGCTGCATAAAACCGTTGGCCGTCTGATGGATGCCAAGGCCAAGATGCTCAGCAGCGGCGAAGGATTTGACTGGGCCACGGCCGAGGCGCTGGCCTTTGGCTCACTGCTCACCGAAGGGTACAAGGTCCGCCTTGCGGGGCAAGACTCTGCACGCGGCACCTTCTCCCAACGCCACTCGGCCCTGATCAATCAGGAGACCGAGGACCGGTATTACCCGCTCAACCACATCCGCGAAGGTCAGGCCGAGTATGAGGTCATCGACTCGATGTTGTCCGAATACGCCGTGCTGGGTTTTGAATATGGCTACTCACTGGCAGAGCCGAACGCACTGACCCTGTGGGAAGCGCAATTCGGCGATTTCGCCAACGGTGCGCAGATCATGTTCGACCAGTTCATCAGCTCTGGCGAAAGCAAATGGCTGCGCATGTCGGGCCTCGTGTGTCTGATGCCGCACGGCTATGAGGGCCAAGGCCCCGAACACTCCTCTGCACGTCTGGAAAGGTTCCTGACCATGTGCGGCGGCGACAACTGGATCGTGGCCAACTGCACCACGCCCGCCAACTACTTTCACATCCTGCGCCGCCAGCTGCACCGCAGCTACCGCAAGCCGCTGATGTTGATGACCCCGAAATCCCTGCTGCGTCACAAGCTTGCCGTCAGCAAGGCCGAGGAATTCACCACAGGCTCCAGCTTCCACCGCGTGCTGTGGGATGACGCGCAGCAAGGCAACTCCGACACCACGCTGGTCGCGGATGACAAGATCAAGCGCGTTGTGATGTGTTCGGGCAAGGTCTACTATGACCTGCTGGAAGAACGCGACGCACGCGGCATCGACGATGTCTACCTGATGCGGTTCGAGCAGTTCTACCCCTTCCCCGCGCAATCCGCAGTGAAGGAGCTGGAGCGGTTTAAAAACGCCGAAATGGTCTGGTGCCAGGAAGAGCCCAAGAACCAGGGCGCGTGGAGCTTTATCGAGCCAAACCTCGAATGGGTTCTGGGCCGTATCGACGCCAAACACGGCCGCCCCGAATATGCGGGCCGCGCGACCGCCGCGTCACCCGCCACGGGCCTCGCGTCACAACACAAAGCACAACAAACGGCGCTCGTGAACGACGCGCTGACAATCAAAGGATCCTGACCCATGAGCAATGAAGTCCGCGTGCCCACATTGGGTGAATCTGTTACCGAAGCCACTGTGGCGACATGGTTCAAGAAACCCGGCGATACTGTCGCCGTCGATGAAATGCTGTGCGAGCTGGAGACCGACAAGGTCACCGTCGAAGTGCCCAGCCCCGTTGCAGGCACGCTCAGCGAGATCGTCGCCGCCGAAGGCGAGACTGTTGGCGTAGATGCCCTACTTGCCATGGTGTCCGAAGGTGGTGCTGCCGAAGCACCCGCCGCCGCAGCCGAAGCCAAGCCCGCCAAGGCGGATGATGCAGGTGCCGCCGTTGACGTCATGGTCCCCACCTTGGGCGAAAGCGTGACAGAGGCCACCGTCAGCACATGGTTCAAGAAGGTCGGCGATACCGTCGCGCAGGACGAGATGCTGTGCGAGCTTGAGACCGACAAAGTCTCGGTCGAGGTGCCAAGCCCCGCCGCAGGCACGCTGGCCGAGATCGTTGCCGCCGAAGGTGACACCGTCGATGCCAGCGCGAAACTGGCCGTTATCTCTTCCGGTTCTGGCGCCGCAGCCAGCGCCCCTGCCGCAGCCCCTGCCCCCGCAGCGGCCGCACCCGCAGGCGGCAAGGACGTCGAAGACGCCCCATCGGCCAAAAAAGCGATGGCCGAGGCAGGCCTTACCCGTGATCAGGTTACGGGAACGGGCCGCGATGGCCGCGTGATGAAGGATGATGTGGCCAAAGCACTGGCAAGCACTTCCTCTGCCGCACCTGCCCCGACAGCAGCCGCGCCGCGTGCTCCCTCCTCTGCCGACGATGCAAGCCGCGAAGAACGGGTCAAGATGACCCGCCTGCGCCAAACCATCGCCCGCCGCCTTAAGGAAAGCCAGAACACAGCCGCAATGCTGACCACCTACAACGAGGTCGACATGACCGAGGTGATGGCCCTGCGTAGTGAATACAAAGACCTGTTTTTGAAAAAGCACGGCGTGAAACTGGGCTTTATGTCCTTCTTCACCAAGGCCTGCGTCCACGCACTGAACGAAGTGCCCGAAGTCAACGCCGAGATCGACGGCACCGATGTGGTCTACAAGAACTTCGTGCATATGGGCATTGCCGCAGGCACGCCCACGGGCCTTGTGGTGCCCGTCATCCGCGACGCGGACTCCATGAGCTTTGCCGGCATCGAAAAAGCCATCGCCGAAAAAGGTGCGCGCGCCCGTGACGGCAAGCTGAGCATGGCAGAAATGCAGGGCGGCACTTTCACCATCTCTAACGGCGGCGTTTATGGCTCGCTCATGTCTTCGCCCATCCTGAACCCCCCACAGTCGGGCATTCTGGGGATGCACAAAATCCAAGACCGCCCCATGGCGATCAACGGCGAAGTTAACATTCGCCCGATGATGTACCTCGCGCTGTCCTACGATCACCGCATCGTGGACGGCAAGGGCGCCGTGACCTTCCTTGTGCGGGTGAAAGAAGCACTCGAAGATCCCCGCCGCCTGTTGATGGATCTGTAAAGAGGCCAGCAATGCGAACAGATGAGGGGCAGCCGATCAGTCGTCTAGCGGCAGGCCAAAAGCCTCTCATTCTTTCCAAAATTGCAGGAGTGCGCTGCCCAACTTGCAACGCTCTCCAGCCCATCTATCGCATGAACCGCACAAACCCTCATAAAGGATGGAACAAAGTAGCAGCCCACGAATGTAGCTCCTGCAAAAGCTGGTTATACTTTGATGGCAAAGGGCGATATCGTCGGTTCTTTCTCATCGGCGCGCCGCTATTTTTACTGTCCGCAGGTATAGGCGCGGAAGCTGTGACACATATTGACGGCCTCCATCATTTTCATGAAGCGCGTGGAGGTAGCGAAGGGAACTTCCTCGGGTTTCTCGTAACCGTTTTTCTCTTCGTCATCCCAACAGTATTTTTCACGTCCCGATTTGAAAGCGTTCAAACACTAGAAAAGAACGGGCAGATATAGAAAGATGGCTTACCTCTCTCCCAAAACCCTGACCTGCCCTTCCTGTAACCATACAGAAGAGCTAACTTGGATCACGGGCATCCCCCTAGACAACCAACCCCGCGCTGGACGAGGATATGTCAAAGTGCACAAGAGTGGGGGTTGGATCATCGAAAAGACCGATGGCGCAAGCCATGTATATTGTCCCTCATGTGACACCAAAGTTACCGAACGCAGCCTGAAACCCTAAGGAGAGCTAACCATGGACATCCAGATGATCTGTCACTTTGAGGTCACCGATTTCGACACATGGCAAACCGCGTTTAACGGCGATGACGAAGCGCGCCGTGACGCGGGCCTTGGCGTGCTGCAAATCTGGCGCGATGCCGACAGCAGCACACACGCCTTTGCCCTGTTGGCCGTGAACGATCGCGCCCGCGCCGAAGCGTGGATCACCCGCTCGAACGCGCTCAGCTCGGATGACGCGTCAACCGTGACCCATGCCAGCCACTTTTTCATCCAGACCGCATAAGGCCCGCCCGTTATGACCGTCGAGCTGACCGCCCTGACCCTTGCCGCGCTGCTGCAATACGTACAATTCGTAATGTACGCCCTGCCCGCCAACATTGAGCTGGGCACAGGCTATACCATGTCCGCCCGTGACCGCGAGCCGTCGCGCAGCATGACGGACAAGACCGCCCGCCTTGGCCGTGCGTTCACGAACCACTTCGAAGGGCTGATCCTGTTTGCCGTCGCGGTGATCGTGACACAGCTGTCCGGGCAAAACACGCCCTTCACGGCGGTCTGCGCGACCGTTTATCTGTTCTCTCGCATCGTTTATATTCCGGCCTATGCGCTGGGGTGGCGCCCTTGGCGATCCATCATCTGGGTCGTGGGCTTTATTGCAACATTCCTCATCCTCGCTGCGGCCCTGTTCTAAGCGCCGCCTGCACTCTTACCCAAGGAGACATTCATGTCTGACTATGACGTCATCATCATCGGTTCCGGCCCTGGCGGCTATGTCGCGGCAATTCGCTGCGCGCAACTGGGCCTTAAGACAGCTTGTGTCGAAGGGCGCGAGACGCTGGGCGGTACATGCCTGAACGTGGGCTGCATCCCGTCCAAGGCCCTGCTGCACGCCTCGCACATGCTACACGAGGCCGAGCATAACTTTGCCGAGATGGGCCTGAAGGGCAAAAGCCCCTCGGTCGACTGGGCACAGATGCAAAAGTACAAACAGTCCACCGTTGATACCAATACCAAAGGCATCGAGTTCCTGTTCAAAAAGAACAAAGTCGACTGGATCAAAGGCTGGGCCACCATCCCGGAGGCGGGCAAAGTCACCGTGGGCGACGACACCCACACCGCCAAGAACATCATCATCGCCACAGGCTCCGAGCCTGCGCCGCTGAAGGGCGTTGAGGTTGACGAGAAAGTCGTGGTGTCCTCGACTGGGGCACTAACGCTGGGCAAAGTGCCCAAAAAGCTGGTCGTGATCGGTGCGGGCGTGATCGGGCTGGAGCTGGGGTCCGTCTATGCGCGCTTGGGCTCTGAGGTGACTGTTGTTGAGTACCTTGACCACATCACCCCCGGCATGGACGCCGAAGTCAGCCGCCAGTTTCAGAAGATGCTGACCAAACAGGGGTTGGAATTCATCATGGGTGCCGCGGTTCAAAAGACGGAAAGCACCAAGTCAAAGGCCAAAGTGACCTATAAACTGCGCAGCGACGACAGCGAACATACGCTGGACGCGGACGCGGTGCTGTTGGCGACGGGTCGCCGCCCGTTTGTGGACGGTCTGGGCCTCGAGGCTTTGGGTGTTGAAATGACAGACCGTGGCCAGATTGCCGTGAACGACCAGTGGCAGACGTCTGTAAAAGGCATCTATGCGCTGGGTGATGTGATCGAAGGGCCGATGCTGGCGCATAAAGCCGAAGACGAAGGCATGGCCGCGGCCGAAGCAATTGCGGGCCAGCACGGGCACGTGAACTACTCGGTCATTCCAGGTGTGATCTACACCCATCCCGAAGTCGCAAATGTCGGCGAGACGGAAGAGACCCTGAAAGCGGCGGGCCGTGACTATAAGGTCGGCAAGTTCAGCTTTATGGGCAATGCACGGGCCAAGGCCAATTTTTCTGGCGACGGGTTTGTGAAGCTGCTGGCCGACAAGCAGACCGACCGCATTCTGGGCTGTCACATCATTGGCCCAGCAGCGGGCGACCTGATCCATGAAGTATGTGTTGCGATGGAATTCGGCGCATCAGCCCAAGACCTCGCCATGACCTGCCACGCCCACCCGACCTATTCAGAAGCGGTGCGCGAAGCGGCATTGGCCTGCGGTGACGGCGCCATTCATATGTAGCGTTTGGTAGCGGGCGGCGGCCAGACTTTGTCCCAAAGTCTATGCCCAAATCCTCCATGAGGATTTGTCACCACATGGTGTCAGCCGCCCGTTTCCCCCAAGCGGCGTCATACGTGGCGCCGCCCTCTTCACCCTCCGAAACTTCGGCAAGTATTTCGCCAACCGTTGGCAAATCGGTGTTGCGGTCCTGCCCGCCCCAGATCTGCGCACGCATCAAAGCGCGGGCGCATTGGGTGTAAACCTCGGCGATCTCGATTACAATCACGGTCGCGGGCTGCCGCCCCTTCTGTGTGAACCGCGCGCGCAGGTCTGCATCGTCGGTCAGCCAACCGACACCATTCACACGTACCACATTGTTCGATCCCGCAACGATGAACAGGCACGACACCCGCCCGTCCTCAACAATATTGCGCAAGGTATCCAGCCGTTGATTGCCGCGCCAATCGGGCAAGGCCAGCGTTCTGGCATTCAGCTCCAACACCACAGGACCATCGTCGCCCCGCGGGCTGCCATCGGTGCCGCCACTGCCCACCGTGCTCAGGATGCACAGCTTGGATTGCATGATCCATTTGCGATACAGCGGTGTCAGGTGATCCGCGACCTTGCGCATCGACGCCGCACCAGGTGTGCCATAAAGCGCCTCAAGCGCGGGCAGCGTCTCAATCCTGTTCATACAGATGCGCGACGCCCGTTTCATGCAAAAGCTCCGTCGACCGCGTCTCAATCACGTTTTCAAGCTGCGCCACGAATTCATTACGCGGCAAACCAGGGGCGATCGGTTCGAGGAAATCAACCACCGCAACACCTGGACGGCGATAGAGCCCGCGGCGTGGCCAGAAGACGCCCGCATTGGTTGCAACAGGATAACACGGCTGGTCGAGCTGTTCATACAGAACCGCTGCCCCCACCTTATACGGCATCACCGTCCCGGGGGGTGAACGCGTTCCCTGCGGGTAAATCACCAATTGACCGGGATCGCGTGAGCCTGCCTCGACATCGGCAAGCATCTTGGTAATCGCAGCGCCGCGTTTACCACGGTCAACAAATACCATCTGCATCTTGGTGGCGTATTGCCCAAGGAAGGGCGCCCACCGCAGTTGGTTTTTCATAATAAACTTGGCCGCGGGCAGCGCATTGTAGATCATCAGAATATCAAGGAACGACTGATGTTTGGCCGCGACCATAGCCGCCATATCGGGCGGCGTGCCCCGCACTTCGCACCGCAGGTTGATCATCCAGCCCGCCGTCCAGATCGCCCAGCGGGCATAGGCACGACACCCCGCATAAGCGCCGCGTTTCGACACAATTGCCCATGGCGCGTAGATAAGCCCGATCACGGGCAACATTACCGTTGCTTGAATAATGAACAGGATCGATCTGATCCATTGTAGCAGGTTCATGTCAGCCCTTCCAAAGTACGTTTCGCTGCCATCCGTGTAGCGCCAAAGGCCACTGCCGCCGCCAATGGCGGGATGAGCAAAGGCAGCAACCAATGCACCCCCTGAAACCCCAAACCAGTCAGAAAGCTTGCCGTTTCGTCGCCCCCGCTTGGCATGAACAACACGCCAATCATGCCGATAAACATGCCCACGCCAGCGCCAATCAGCGCCCGTACAGTGAACCGCCGAATGAAAGCCTGCGCGATATAGTCATCTGTCGCGCCCACCAGCCGCAGCACGCCGATGACCTGAGCGTTAGCCGCAAGCGCCGCATTCGCAGCCAGCGTCACCATCGCAGCCATGACCGCTGCAATCAGCACAATTGCCGACCATCCCAGCAATTTCAGCCGCGATGCTGCCTTGACCAATGGCGCGCGCCAACGGCTGTGATCGTCCAAAACAGCCGCAGGCACCTCCGCCGCGAGGCGCAGGCGCAGACCCGCCGCGTCCATACCTTCGGATGTTTCGATCACCTCGATCAAGCGCGGCACAGGCAGCGTATCCAGATCTAGCGCCGCGCCGAACCACGGCGCCAACAGCGCCTCTTGCTCGTCATCCGTCAGCGCACGGGCCGTGGCGACACCGCGTGTCGTCTCAAGAATGCGCAGTGCAGCGGCGGTTTGGGCCTGTTGTTGGTCCGCTGGGGCCGCGATGCGAATGGTGGCGGATTGCGCCAGTTCTGCCCCCCAACGTTCGGCCAATCGGCCAGCAGCCAACGACAAGGCCAGTGCAAAAACGGCCAGAAACGCCATCGCACCTGCGGCAAACAACGTCAGCTGCGCGGTAAATCCTGACGGCGGGACCACGCGGTCCGCCTGCCCGTCCGCTTGCAGCGCACGGCGCAAAAAGGCCAGGACCCGCTTCACAAATCCGCCCCCGCCAATTGGATGCGGCGGTTGGCAATGCGCAGAACCCGCGCCTGCACATGCGCTTTGGTTGCGCGAATAAGGCTTAGGTCGTGGGTGGCGACCAACACGGTTTTGCCCATGCGGTTCAGCTCGATCAACAGGCGCAGCAGGCGTTGCGACATTTCCCAATCCACATTGCCAGTAGGTTCATCCGCCAACACCACATCGGGCGACATAATAACCGCCCGCGCAAGGGCAGCACGCTGCCGCTCCCCGCCTGACAGTTCGGGCGGGCGGGCGCCTGCGCGTTCCGTCAACCCGACCCAATGCAGCAGATCTTCGAGATCCTCGCCCTGCGCCTCGGCGCTGCGGCCCGATACATGCAACGGCAGCGCGATATTCTCGGCGACGGGCAAGTGGTCAAGAAAGGCACAGTCCTGATGCACAACCCCCACACGGCGGCGCAGCAACGCCACATCATCGCGCGTCAGCGCCCGCACATCGGTATCAAAAAACCGCACATGCCCCGCCGTTGGTAACAACGCCCCGTAACACAGCTTCATCAACGTGGTTTTGCCGGACCCCGACGGCCCCGTGAGAAAATGAAAAGATCCCGGCGCAAGCTTGAGCGAGATGTCCGACAACAACTCCCCCCCGCCATAGCTATAGGCAACATTTTCAAGCTCAATCACATTCCGCCCCTTTGCGTTGCCTCTGTTGTGCCTGAGCATCGTTTGAGTTTCAATCCGTGCGCATCGCCCAAACAGGCCAGATTGCACTTTTCGTGCGCATACTTAACACTTATGGTGGCGAGGTGAGTGGTAAACAGGTTTGCAACCTTTGTTTCGGGGCGTGGAATGAGACTGATTTGTCCGAATTGTGATGCACAATATGAAGTGCCTGATGACGTCATGCCAAAGGCGGGCCGCGATGTGCAGTGCTCGAACTGTGGACAGACGTGGTTTCAGAACCACCCCGACTTTGAACCCACCGCAGAAGAGGCCGCCGAAGACATCCCCGCCCCTGACGAGGAAGTCGCCCCCCCACCGCCGCCTCCCCCGCCCCCCGCGAAAGAGCCAGAGCGCAAGCAGCTGGACCCCGCCGTGGCCGATATTTTGCGCCAGGAGGCAGAGGCCGAACAAGCCGCCCGCAGGTCTGCGCCGCAAGGCGGGTTGGAAAGCCAACCTGATCTGGGCATGGACCTCGAAGACTCAATGCCAGAGGCCGAGGCAGACCGCCGCGCCCGTGAAGCCCGCGAACGCATGGCCCGTCTGCGCGGAAACGAAGATGCGCAGCTCAAAGCCTCAACAGGTGCAGAAGAGGCCGCCGCTGCGGCCGCATTGGGATCGCGCCGCGATCTGTTGCCCGATATTGACGAAATCAACTCTACCCTGCGCTCGGGAAGCGGGCGCAACGGCGGGGCCGAACTGGAACCCGAAATCGAAGCGCCCACACATCAGCGCAAGCGCCGCGGCTTCCGCACCGGTTTCCTGACCGTGCTTTTGATTTTTATCGTGCTTGCCGTGCTATATATCTTTGCCCCGCGTCTGGCAGAGGCTGTGCCCGCCTTGGAAGCGCCGCTGCAAAGCTATGTCATGATGGTCGACAATGGCCGCGCGTGGCTGGACGGCAAGGTGCAAGGCATCTTGCGGTCCCTTGATACCGCCGCCGAGGAAAGCAACCGCTCTAACTGATACCGCTCAGAACCGCTCTAGCAGACGGTTGAGGTAATCTCGCTCGACCTCGGAGCGGGATTGGTCGCCCGAGCGGCGGCGGATTTCATCGAACAGTTCACGCGAGCGGCCGACACTACCGCCGTTCAATACCCTCCTCGAATCGTCGCCGCCTTCTGTACTATTTGTACCGTTTTCACGCCCCAGTGGGTCGCGGTTCCCGGCACGGGGATCACTTGGTTGCTGACCTTGGCCTTGCTGCTGGTTGCGCTCTTCCTGCGCCATTGCCTCACCAAGCGAGCGCATGCTGTCGCGCAAGGCCTCCATCGCCTGCGACTGGTTTTCAATCGCCTCGGCCAGCTCACCGTCCCGCAGGTTCTGCTCGGCCTCGTCCATCGCACGGCCTGCGCGTTCCAGTGCCTCGCGTGCTGCATCGCCCTCGGGCGTGCCTTGGCCGGGCATGTTGCCTTCCTGACGGTTCAACTCATCGCGCAGCTGCTGCTGGCGCTCTGCAAGGCTTTGTTGCTGGCCTTCGCCTGCGCCCTGACGGGTTCCGTCACGTTGCTCACCACCGCCGCCTTGCTCACCGTTCCGGGGGTCTTGCTCACCCTGTCCTTTCTGGCCCTCGTGGCTTTCGCCTTGCCCTTGGTTGCCGTTGCGGCCCTCGTTGCCTTGGTTCTCGCCCGCTTGAGCGTTCGGGTTGAACTGTTCCTGCAGATCACGGAACGCCTGATCGCTCAGGCCCTGTTGGTCGCGCAGCGTCTCTGCCAGATCGTCCATCGCCTGCTCACCCGGTGATTGCCCCCCTTCGCCCTGCTGGCCTTGGGTGACTTGCATGTTCTCCATCATCTCTTGCAGTTCTTTCAGCGCCTGCTCCGCCTCCGCCATGCGGCCCTGCTCCATCAGCTCTTGAATGCGGTCCATCATGCGTTGCAGATCATCCTGCGTCATCTGCATTGTCTCGCCCTGCTGCTGCTGGCCTTGTTCCTGCTCGCCATCCTGCCGCTCGGCCTGCTTTCGCTGAAGCTGGCGCATATAGTCTTCGGTGGCACGGCGCAGTTCCTGCATCAACTCGGCGATTTCCTCGTCCGAGGCGCCGTTCTTCATCGCCTCGTTCAGCCGCTCTTGGGCGCGGCGCATCCGTTCGCGAGCATCGTCCAGATCGCCCTCTTCCAGTTCAATCGCCAAATCCCACAGGTCTTGAGCAAGCTGATCCCTGTTCTCTTCGGCCAAACCGAAACGGGCATAGATTTCCATCTGGCCGATCATCTTGCGCAAGCGCAGGGCCGTTGTCTCCTTGCGGAACACGTCTTTCGGCAGATAGCTCACGGCGCGCAACACTTGCGCACTGCGGCGGGTGTTTGTCGTGCTCCACAAAATATCGCGCCGCATCTCGATGACAGCGGCGGCCATCGGGTCGAAAAAGCGCCGCCCCGGCAGGGTCATCGACATGGGCGCGGTGCTGGCCTGCTGCTCGGACGCGTCGAGCGCGGTCATCGCAACGGTCACAGGCAGGTTCGCCCACGGATGTTGGGAGAAATCGTCAATCAGGTTTTCCTCAAACCCTGTGCGGTCGCCTGCGATGGGCATGGGCAGCGGCACGGTGATTTCGGGGCGTGCATCAGGTTCGGCCTCTAGACCATAGCGCCTGTCGACCGAGGCCAAATCAAGCATGATCCGCGCTTCGCCCGCCTCAACACCGTAGTCATCCTTTGCCGCAAACGGCAGGCGCATTTCGCCAAGTGCTGCGACCTCGGGCTCACCCAAGATCATAATTTCGGGGGCGGCATCGGCGCGGATGGTGATGTCCCATGTCCGCGCATCCGCACCGTCCACGGCAATGCTGCCGTTCTGGTTTACTTTGAAATCAAACGCCATCTGTGGCGGTGCATCAGGGTCCGCAGGAGCCACAGACCCCGATACGGTTTGCGTCACGGACAGCGCCCCGACCTCTCCATACAACCGCATGGTGATCAGCGTCCCGACAGGCAGTTCCAGCGCCCCTGCAGGAAGATCGTTCAAATAGAGTGTGGGTTTGCCAGTATAGCGCGGCGGCTCGGCCCACCCTTCCCAAACAGGGCCAGAGACCAAAGCACCGTCTCCGCCGCTGGCCATCTGCGCCACCGATCCGACCCGCAAAACCGAGCCGAACACAAGTGCTACACCGAACAGCAATACAGCCAAAAACCGCAGCGCATAAGGATCACGCGATGCAACCCGCAAATCGCCGGGAACGGCCTGCGCCGCCTGCGCCCGCGCCGCCATCCGCCGCTTGTGCGCCGCCCAAACCGCAGCCGAGGCATCATCCCCGTCGCCAATCACCTGTTCGTCCAGCAACGCCGTCAGCGGACGCCCCTCGATGCTCGCGTCCAGCCGCGCCATCGCGGCGGTTTGGCTGGGCCACGACCATCGGCGCAAGGCGTAGGCAACGCTCCATAACAGCGCCGCAGCGGTCAGGCCGATCGCAGCCCAGATCACCTCGATGCGGGCAACCTCATGCAGGCCCATCATTGCAGCGGCCAGCGCCAGCAACACAACCGTCATCATCGGCCAAAGACAGCGCACCAGCGTTTCCGCCTGCATGCCCAGACGCGTCAGCCAAAGGGGTCTGCGCAAGGCATCCAACGTGCGTTTGGTGTCTTCGGACGTAAACTGAACCATGCGGGCCTCTGTGATAGCGGCTGATCTTAGGTCGCGGTATGCGGCTCCAGCCATTCAGGGATGGTATCGCGATTTATCATTTCGTCAAAGGTAGGGCGGGAACGGATAACTGCAAATTGATCGCCATGCACCAGAACCTCTGGGATCAAGGGCCGCGAGTTATACTCGCTTGCCATCACAGCGCCATAAGCGCCCGCACTGCGAAATGCGACCAGATCGTCCGCCGCCATCGGCACCATCTCGCGCTGCTTTGCAAAGGTATCACCGGATTCGCACACAGGCCCGACAATGTCATAGGGCTGCTTTTCCGTGCCGGGCACGGCCTCTTTCACCGGAATAATGTCGTGGTGCGCCTCATACATGGCAGGGCGGATCAGATCATTCATCGCCCCGTCAAGGATCAGGAAATCGCGCCCCTCGCCCGATTTGACATAAATTACCTTGCTCACCATCAGGCCCGCATTGCCGGCAATCAACCGTCCCGGCTCAATCTCGATCTCACACCCCAGATGCCCCAGCGTCCGCTTGACCATCGCGCCATAATCGCTGGGCAAAGGCGGTGCCTCGTTGCGGGTCTCATACGGAATGCCAAGCCCCCCGCCCAGATCGAGCCGCTTGATCTCATGGCCATCGGCACGCAACAGCTCAGTCAATTCGGCAACTTTCAGATAGGCCTGCTCGAACGGTGCCAGATCGGTGAGCTGAGAGCCGATGTGCACATCGATCCCGATCACGTTCAACCCGGGCATAGCCGCCGCCATGGCATAAACTTCGCGCGCGCGGGCAATCGGAATACCGAATTTATTTTCGGATTTGCCCGTGGCAATCTTCGCATGGGTCTTTGCGTCTACATCAGGATTCACCCGCACCGTGATTGGCGCCACCTTCCCAAGCGAGACTGCAACAGCGTTTAGCACCTCCATCTCGGGCTCGCTCTCGACATTGAACTGGCGGATACCGCCCTCCAACGCCACGCGGATTTCCTCAGCCGTCTTGCCAACGCCCGAGAAAACAATCCGCTCACCCGGAACACCCGCCGCACGCGCCCGCAGGTATTCCCCCTGCGATACAACATCCATTCCCGCGCCCGCCTGCGCCAGCGTGCGCAAAACAGCCTGATTGGAGTTCGCCTTCATCGCATAGCAAACCAAATGCTCGGTCCCTTCCAGCGCTTCGTCAAAAGCACGAAAATGCCGCAGCAGCGTCGCGGTGGAATACACATAAAACGGCGTACCAACAGCAGCCGAAATCTCCGCCACGGGCACATCTTCCGCAAAAAGCGCGCCGTCACGATACAGGAAATGATCCATTCTTTATTTTGCCCTTAAACTCAATCCCGCACTCAGCGTACAGGTGCCGACCTCAGAAATAGATAAAGCGGCAAGCCACAGCTTACCCCGATGCAAAACGTCGCAGGGATCGCGATCAGCGCCCACCAGTTGCGGCGCACGGAAACCTCGGCAACGATCCACACAGGCAATGTCACGGCCGCGATTGTCAGATCCCACACCAGCCCGCTGGCGGCCGCATTCACATGCCACGCATCCACCATCGCCATAATGTCCCAGCCATTTTCCTGAAACCACTGGACGAAATAATACATGGGATGCACCGCACCCCAGACTGCCAACGCCAGAAATACAAACCTCAACAATGACATCACAGCCCTCGTCTTACGCCAAATTCAGCAGAGCCCGACACCGTCAAACCCGGCGTGGTAACCGAAGGCTGCTGGCGCGGGCTGATCTCCTGCACGGCTGATCGATCTGGCGGCCCGCAAGCCGCCAAAGCCAGCGCGCACAGGATCGCCGCACATCTCACAGGCCTAGCCGCACTTTGACGGGAACGCCCTTCAGGCCCACATTAGCGCCCAAACCTACGCCATTCGGCGTCAGCGATACGTTCACGCCGCCCGTGGGCTGCGCGGGTTCGCCATCCACACCGCAGGCCGTGACCAGCGCAACAAGACCAATTATACTCAGCTTTTTCATGTCACGATCTCCCTCCAGCGGGCCACCTGCGCACGCACCTGCGCGGGCGCGGTGCCGCCGTATGACATGCGCGAGTTTACAGAGTTCTCCACCCCAAGAACGGAGAATACATCATCAGTGATCCCCGCATGGGCGGATTGCATCTGATCCAGCGTGAGGTCGGGCAGGTCACAGTCCCGCGCCTCGGCCATCGCCACCAGTGCCCCGGTGATGTGGTGTGCATCGCGGAACGGCAGCCCCAGCACCCGCACCAGCCAATCGGCCAGATCTGTCGCAGTGGAAAAACCACTGCCCGCAGCGGCGGCCAATTGCGGGCGATTGCCGGTCATATCGCGCACCATACCCTCCATCGCGGCCAAGGCCAGCATCAGGTTATCGGCGGCGTCAAACACCTGCTCTTTGTCTTCCTGCATGTCTTTGGAATAGGCCAGCGGCAGGCCCTTCATCACCATCATCAGCGCAACATTGGCCCCAAAAATCCGGCCAATCTTGGCACGGATCAGCTCTGCCGCATCGGGGTTTTTCTTTTGCGGCATAATGCTGGACCCCGTCGAGAATCGATCTGACAAGGTCACAAAGCGGAACTGTGCGGAGGACCAGATCACCAGTTCTTCTGCAAAGCGGCTCAGGTGCATGGCGCAAATGCTGGCGGCGCCAAGGAACTCCAACGCAAAGTCACGGTCGCTCACGGCATCAAGACTGTTGGCAGATGGGCGGTCAAAGCCGAGTGCCTGCGCGGTCATCTCACGGTCAATCGGAAAGGACGTCCCCGCCAAGGCGGCAGCGCCCAAGGGGCTTTCGTTCATCCGTGCGCGCGCATCGCGCATCCGGCTCAGGTCACGGCCAAACATCTCGACATAAGCCATCATGTGATGGCCCCACGTCACAGGCTGCGCCGTTTGCAAATGCGTAAAGCCCGGCATGACCCAATCCGCACCGGCCTCGGCCTGAGCGAGGAGCGCTCGAATGAGAGCGAGGAGCGCGCCCTCGGCGGCGTCAAACTGATCGCGGACCCAGAGCTTGAAATCCGTCGCCACCTGATCGTTGCGCGACCGGCCTGTGTGCAAACGGCCCGCAGGCTCGCCAATCACTTCTTTCAGGCGGGCCTCCACATTCATATGGATGTCTTCCAAGGCAGTCGAATATTCAAACGTCCCGCCTTCAATTTCTGACAACACCGTGAGCAGCCCTTCACGGATCGTCTCCGCATCGTTACTGTCAATGATGCCCTGTGCAGCCAACATTGCCGCATGGGCGCGAGACCCGGCAATATCCTGGGCTGCCATCCGCTTGTCAAAGCTGATCGAGGCATTAATTGCTTCCATGATCGCATCAGGACCAGCGGCGAAACGGCCGCCCCACATTTTGTTCGAAGTCTTGTCAGTCATTTGCCTATTCCCCGGAGGGACCCATGAAGAAACTCTTGCTTGCCCTCGTCTATACGGCCCTCACGCTGGGTGCAAACCCCGCACTGGCCGCTGACGCAGATATCATTGCGCCGCTGGTCGCTGGCGATATGAAAAAGCTCGCCTTGCATCCCAGCCCCAAGGCCACCTCCTCGGCGCCGTTCGAACTGGCCGATGATAAAGGCCGCGCCACGCTGGCTGACTATGAAGGCAAATATGTTCTGGTAAACTTCTGGGCCACATGGTGTGCGCCTTGCCGCAAAGAAATGCCCCATCTGTCAGAGCTACAGTCCGAGCTTGGTGGCGATAAGTTCGAAGTGCTCACCATCGCAACAGGCCGAAACTCCCCTATCGGGATACAAAAGTTCTTTAACGACATAGGAATCACCAACCTGCCGCGGCACCAAGACCCGAAACAAGCGCTGGCCAGCCAGATGGGCATCTTTGGTCTGCCGATCACGGTGTTGATTGACCCCAAGGGCCGCGAAATTGCCCGCCTGCGCGGCGATGCCGACTGGGCCAGCGACAGCGCCAAAAGCATCATCAAAACGCTGATCGAAAACCACAGCAGCTAGGGGAGCCGGAATTTTCAAAAATTCCGCCCCAAAATTTTCAAAAATTTTGCACCCGCCGCCAGCGGATGCATTCATTCAGGCTGCGTGCCGCAAGATTGCCGCCTCGGAAGGCGACAGGGTTCTACGGGCAAAACTGCCGTACGTATGGGGATCATATTCAAGCTGCGGATACTCCGCCAACAACCGCTGACGGTCCTGCGCGTCCAACGTGGTAAGCGCTGCAGAAGCGGGGTGAAAACTCTCTGTCTCCAGCCCGTTGGCCCAGACCACCTGATGCTGCTCCAGCAACACATGGATATAGGTCACTTCGCGCACCTGCATATCCACCGTGATGTTCGACCCGTTGATAAGGTCCTTGGCCGCTACCAGAACTTCAGAGGTATTGAACAGGCTTT
The DNA here is from genome assembly GCF_040149565.1 of Sulfitobacter aquimarinus. Taxonomy (NCBI): domain Bacteria; kingdom Pseudomonadati; phylum Pseudomonadota; class Alphaproteobacteria; order Rhodobacterales; family Roseobacteraceae; genus Sulfitobacter; species Sulfitobacter aquimarinus. The sequence continues at coordinate 100,885 of NZ_JBEFLO010000002.1, read as the reverse complement.
GCGCCGCCGCTCCCTTTACCAAAATACGGTGCGCAGGCGAGACAAGCAGATCAAGATCGGGGCGGTCCACGCCCAGCGCTCCACTGCCGATGCGGATCGGGCGCAGCTTGGGCATGGCAAACAGGCGTGCGCCGGTCATGCGGCGTTGACCGATCCAGCGCAGCGGCTGTAGCCCGTTGTCTTTGGTCTGAACCCTGTCGCCTTCGCGCAGGTCTTCGATCAGGGCCGTGCCGTCTGCCGTCTGGATACGCGTCCCGGGGGTAAAGCAGATCACGCCGCTTTGTTGCAACCCAGCCCCGTCGGCGGGGACGGTTCCCAGCGTGTGATGCACGATCCACAAATCGCAATTGCGCGGCGGCATCTCGTCCAGAAACATCAGTAGCGGCTGGCTGCCGCCACCCACTTCGATCAACGTAACACTATAGCTTTTGCCGCCATCCGTGACGACAAAGCTGTTGTCCATCAGCGGCGATGCCACATCAGCCTCGGCACGTGTGCGCGACCCTGAATCGCGCTCCAGTGCCGTTCCAACCAACCTGTGAACCATACGTGCTGCGCGCTTGCGCAAATTCTCTGCACCTTCCGCCTCGTCCAGTCGCAAAACATCTGACGGTCCGTCAACGCGCACAGCGTCCCCACGCCATGCCCACGCGGCACCTACGCTCAATGCTTGCACGGGTGCAGCATCAAGACCGTCAATTTCTGTTTGCGACCAGCTGATGACGAATGTGCCTCGAAAGCCCATTCCCATTTACTAACTCGCCTGCCTCATTATTTTATTATTAACTTACCGTTAACATCTGGCAGGCATCCTGAAAAGGGTGTTTGGCAAGGCGCGCACAACTGTTGCGTTTAAATCATCTTCAAAAGCTGAACTTGATCTGGATGGAGCCCAGGACCTGCCCTTCGGTCTGGGCCTCGAACTCTTCGCCCAGATAGGTCACACCGTAGAAGGCCGACGCCCGTTCGCCCTGCCACTGGATGCCCGCCCGCAGTCTGTCACGGCTTTCGGTCAGGGTGTATCCGCGATCCTCTGGCAGGTAAATACTGCTTGCCACATGGGCAATATCAGCCCCCAGCAGGAACGAAAACCCGCCCGCCTCCGCGTCCTGTATCACGCGGTAGCGGTGGCCGGTCACGCTTTCACGCACCAGCAATTCGCCCGCCCCGACAGAGCCGAAGGTCAGATCAACGCCTGCCCGCACCATCGTTTCAGCACCTGCACGGCCCTCGACAAAGGGGCGTAGCCGCAGGTTTGGCGTGACCGACACCTCGCGGCCAAACTCGGCCACCACTGTGGGATGCAAGCCGCCGTCGATCTGGTCATCCAGCGTCACACGCGACGGCACCCGCACGCCCAGCGCCTTGTGCACGGCGCGTTGGAAGTTCCCGAGGCCCGTACCCGCGCCAGTGACTACCAGATCGGCGCCGACTGCCGCGTCAAAACCTTTGTACTCAAAATGCGTATGCGCCCCCAGCGACAGCGCCCCCGCATAGGGCCGATCACCAGCGGAGGCCCGCGTGAGGTTGTCGGGTGCAAAAATTTCGGACGACAGACGCAGCTCAATCAGATCGCCAAAGCGTTTCGGTGCGCGCCCGTCCCAGCCCGATCCCCACACCCGCGACGAGGTCCACGATCCCGTGCGCCAGCGGTCGGACCCGTCACCGAAATAGTCATTGGTCATCAAACGGCCATAGCCGAGGCTTTCGCGCGTCTGCGCCTGCGCGGCTGGCGCACACATCAATACCGTAAGAATGGCCGCAGTGAGCGTGCCGGCGACGTGTTTAAACATCTGACAATCCTGTATTCGTCGCCCCCACAGCGGCCCTATCCTTAGGCCGCACAACCGATTCGCGCCAAGGGCGCAGTCACCGCCCCTTTTGATCAATCCTGAGTTGCGTCATTGATGCCACGCTATAGCACTGGCGCCGCAGGCCGCCTGCGTGCATATTTCGCGAGATACCGAAGGGGCCGCCGCCATGAATATACTGTTCATCATGTATGACCAATTGCGCTTTGATTACCTGAGCTGTGCGGGCCACCCGCATCTGAAGACGCCGCATTTCGACCGTGTGGCCGCGATGGGCGTGCGGTTCACCAATACCTATGTGCAATCCCCGATCTGCGGGGCCAGCCGCATGTGCTATTACACGGGGCGCTATGCCTCCAGCCACGGCGCGCAATGGAACGGCTTTCCCCTGCGGGTGGGCGAACAGACCTTGGGCGACCATCTGCGCCGCGCTGGCATGGACTGCTGGCTGCTGGGCAAAACCCATATGAAGGCCGACGCCGAAGGGATGGAGCGGTTGGGCCTTGCCCCTGACACCACCATCGGGGCACGGCAGGCCGAATGCGGATTTGACGCGTGGGCCCGCGATGACGGCCTGTGGGCCTATGGCCCGGATGGGTATTATGACGAGCGCCGCTCGCCCTATAACGAATACCTGAAATCAAAGGGATACGACGGCGAAAACCCTTGGGCCGACTATGCCAACGCAGGCGTGACGGATCAACAGATCGCCTCTGGCTGGATGTTCCGCAACGCCGACCAGCCCGCCAACATCGCCGAGCAAGACAGCGAGACGCCGTGGCTCACCTCCCAGACGATCGAGTTTATGGCGCAGACCAAAGGTCCGTGGTGCGCGCATGTCAGCTTTATCAAGCCGCATTGGCCCTACATCGTCCCCGCGCCCTATCACAATATGTTCGGCCCCGAACACGTGCCCCCCGCCCGCCGCTCAGAGATCGAGCGTGAGGACGCGCACCCCGTTTACGGTGCTTACCAGCAGAACAAAATCGCCAGCGCCTTCCAACGCGAGGAGGTGCGCGACAAAGTCATCCCCGCCTATATGGGCCTGATCAAACAATGCGACGACCAGCTGGGCCGCCTTTTGGATCATCTGGAGGAGACGGACACGCTCAAAGACACGATGATTGTGCTGACATCCGATCATGGCGATTATCTGGGCGATCACTGGCTGGGGGAAAAAGACCTGTTCCATGAACAATCTGTCAAAGTCCCGCTGATCATCTTTGATCCGCGCAGCGAGGCAGACAGCACCCGTGGCACCACCAATGACGCGCTGGTCGAGAGCATCGATCTGGCCGCGACCTTTGTTGAGGCCGCAGGGGGCAAAGTGCCCGATCACATCATCGAGGGCCGCTCGCTCATCCCGTGGTTGCACGGGCAGACGCCCGACTGGCGCGAATTCGTGATTTCGGAGTACGACTATTCCGCCACGCCGCAATGCATGAAGCTGGGGCTGGAGCCGCGCGATGCCCGCCTGTTTATGGTCTTTGACGGGCGGTACAAGATGATGCACGCCGAAGGGGGCTTTCGCCCGATGTTGTTTGATCTGAAGGAAGACCCCGACGAATTTGTAGATCTAGCCAAAGGCGACAGCCACCAGCACCAGATTGACCGCTTGTACGGGATGCTGGCCCAATGGGGCCGCCGCATGTCACAGCGCGTGACCAAATCAGAGGATGACATCAAAGCAATGCGCGGCAAATCCCTGCGGCGCGGCATATTGCCATTCCTGTATGACGGCACGGAGGTCGACGACGAATTGACCGCAAAGTACCGCGGCCCTGCGCGGCAGGACCATAGAAGCTAGCGCTTGATCTCTACCGCTTGCAGATCTTCGAGAAGGTCCAGCAACTGCTCGAACTTGGCATCCCCGTATTGGGCACGCAAATCGGTCACAAGGGCCGCCGCCTGTTCGCCGCGCTCTTGCAGAATGGCGCGGCCTGCGGCCTCGATCTGGACAATACTGCGGCGGCGGTCTTTCGGGTCTTCGGTGCGCGAGACAAGGGCGTCATCCTCCATCGCGCGTAAAATGCGCGTCAGGCTGGGCAGCAGCAAACAGGCCTTTTGCGCGATGGTGTTCTGATCTTGGGCACCGCCTTCTTCCAGCACCCGCAACACACGCCATTTCTGTTCGTTCACGGGCGTGCCTGCCAGCATCTCGCGCACAGGCCCCATCACGGTTTCACGCGCCCGCAACAATGCAATGGGCAAGGACCTGTTGGTCCGGCGCAGGGCAGAGGTGGGGCGGCTTTTTTCAGTCATACGGGCAGTATGGCCCATCTCTTGGCGAATGACACACCCTCAATTGACATCGGAAGGCATTTTATTTAACAAAGCAATTAAATATTGGATAGGTCCGGCACAGCACGATGGGCTAGTCTGGCTGCGCGACAGCAACACAGTGAGGGATGATATGAACTGGGACGGGTTTGCCCAATGGGGCCGCAAGATTGCCGATTGGGGCCGCGACTATCACCTTAACCTGCGCGACCAGCCCGTGCGCGCACAGGTCCGCCCCGGCGAGATCGCCGCCCAGCTGCCCCTGTCGCCGCCCGAAGGCCCCGAAGACATGGAACATATCTTTGGCGATTTCGAGAACATCGTAATGCCCGGCATGACCCATTGGCAGCACCCGCGCTTCTTTGCGTATTTCCCTGCCAATGCCTCCCCCCCTTCGATGCTGGCGGAGTTTCTGGTCACCACCTTGGCCGCGCAATGCATGTTGTGGCAAACTTCGCCCGCCGCGACCGAGCTTGAGACGCGGATGATCGACTGGCTGCGCCAAGGCATCGGCCTGCCAGACAGCTTTACAGGCGTTATTCAGGACAGCGCCTCGTCTGCGACGCTGGCGGCTGTTCTGGTGATGCGCGAACGCGCGACCCAAGGGCGCGGCAATGTGGCGGGCCTGAATGCCCAAGGGCGCTTGCGGGTCTATGCCTCGGCCGAGGTCCACGGCTCGGTCGAGCGGGCGGTTTGGGTGGCGGGCATCGGGCGTGAAAATCTGGTGCGCATCCCGACAAAAGGCCCCATGCGCGGCATGGACGCAGACGCACTGGCCGCCGCGATCAAGGCCGACCGTGCCGCAGGCCACATCCCCGCAGGCGTGGTTGCCTGCACGGGCGGGACCAGCATGGGGGCCTGCGATGACATCGCCGCCGTGGTGCGCGTCGCGCAGGCCGAAGACATATACTCCCACGTGGACGCCGCATGGGCGGGTGCCGCGATGGTCTGCCCCGAATTCCGCGATCTGTGGACAGGGGTGGACGGCGCGGACAGTGTCGTCTTCAACCCGCACAAATGGCTGGGCGCGCAATTCGATTGCTCTGCCCACTTCATCCGCGACCCCGAAGCCTTGGTCAAAACCCTTGCCATGCGCGAGGATTATCTGCTGACGCCAGGGGCAGAGGATGTGATCGACTATTCGGAATGGTCGATCCCGCTGGGCCGCCGTTTCCGTGCGCTAAAGCTGTGGTTCCTCATGCGGTCCTACGGGATGGAGGGATTGCGCATGCGCATCCGCAATCACGTTGCATGGGCCGAAGAACTGGCCGCCCGCATCGCAGCGCATCCCAAATTCGAAATCGTGACTGACCCGATCCTGTCGCTGTTCACTTTCAAACTGACAGGCCATGATGATGCGGCGCAACTGGACTTTGTCGAAACGCTCAACAACGATGGTCGTATCTACGTGACGCAGACTCGCGTGGCCGAGGGCGACATGGTGATCCGCTTCCAGATCGGGCAGTTTGATTGCACCAAAGAAGACATCGACACAGCCTATGACGTGCTGTGCGAACTGGCGGAGGCTCTATGAAGTTTGCAACCTACACATCTGACGGGCAGCAGTTTTACGGCGCGGTAGCGAAAGGCGGGATGATTGCCCTATCGCCCGACTGTCCCGACTGGCCGACCCTGCGTGACGTGATCGCAGCAGACGGTTTAAGGCAGCTGACTGACATGGCCCAAGGGCGCGACGTGACCCACGCAGACGGCACATTCCGCTGGGACATTCCCGTCCCCAACCCCGAGAAAATCATATGCGTCGGCGTCAACTTCCCCGACCGCAACGCCGAGTATAAGGACGGCCAAGACGCGCCGCCCAACATGTCACTTTTCCCGCGGTTTGCACGCTCGTTTGTGGGCCACGGCACGCCGCTGACCCGCCCGCCAGAGACGCCGCAACTGGACTATGAGGGCGAGATTGCGGTGATCATCGGCAAGGGCGGAAGACGCATCGCACAAGAGGACGCGCTGAACCATATCGCGGCGCTGACCTTGTGCAACGAAGGCACGCTGCGCGACTGGGTGCGGCACGCGAAGTTCAACGTGACCCAAGGCAAAAACTGGGACGGGTCGGGCGCGATGGGGCCGTGGCTGGTGCCGTTTACCGACGACAACCAGATCACGGACGTGGCTCTGCAAACCCGCGTAAACGGAGAGGTGCGGCAAGATGATCGCACGGGCCGTATGCTGTTCCCCGTGGCCCGCCAGATCGCCTATATCTCGACCTTCACCACACTGGTGCCGGGCGACATTATCGTCAGCGGCACGCCCACGGGTGCGGGCGCACGGTTCGACCCTCCGCGCTTTTTGGTGCCCGGCGACCAGATCGAGGTTTTTGCCGAAGGCATCGGCACGCTCTCTAACGGTGTGGTGGACGAATGACCCCGCAAGACATCAGTGCCGCCGCCGCGATGCTGTTCGAGGCCGACCGCACAGGCGAGCAATGCGGCCTCATCTCCTCGGCCTATCCTGACGCCACGCTGGAGGACGCCTACCGCATTCAGGACGCGCTGGTTGATCTGCACTATGGCGCAGGGCGGCACCGGATCGGATGGAAGATTGGCCTGACCAGCCGTGCGATGCAACAAGCGTTGGGAATTACCACGCCAGACAGCGGCGTGCTGCTGGATAACATGCTGTTTCAAAGCGGTGATACAGTGCCCAAGGGCCGCTTTATCCAGCCACGGATCGAGGCCGAGATCGCCTTTGTCATGGGGGCAGACATTGCGGGCGCAGGGCACAGCCGCGCCGATGTCATTGCCGCCACCGATCATGTCGCCCCCTGTCTGGAAATCCTTGATACGCGCATTCTGCGCAGCGACCTGACGACAGGCAAGGCGCGGATCATCACCGATACCGTCAGCGATAATGCAGCCAACGCGGGCATCGTGATGGGCGACAAGACCCACGCCTTTGACGCGCACGACCTGCGTTGGGTCGGGGCGATTATGGCCCGTGATAGCGTGATCGAGGAAACAGGGCTGGGAGCGGGTGTGCTCAACGATCCCACCACGGGCATCATCTGGCTGCTGGACCGCTTGGCCCAGTTCGGCCACGGATTAAAAGCAGGCGAGATTGTCCTGTCGGGATCGTTTATTCGCCCCGTTGAGGCTCCAGCCGGCAGCGTATTCGCCGCCGACTTCGGGGAGTTTGGCCGTGTCGATCTATCGTTCGACTAGCGCGGCAGAGCGCTCGCCTCGGCGGCGCGGCGCTCGATCTCGTCCCATGCGCCCGCTTTGACCAGATCCAGCGGCGCAATCCAGCTGCCGCCCGCACAGGCGACATTTGGCAGCGCAAGGTAATCGGCTGCGTTCTTGGGGCTGACCCCGCCCGTAGGGCAAAAAGACAGACCCGGCAGCGGACCGCCCAACCCTTTGAGCGTGGTGATCCCGCCCGCGCCTTCGGCAGGGAAAAACTTCAGAACCTCAAAACCGCGGTCCTGCAATGTCATCGCCTCGGTCGCGGTGGCCGCACCGGGCAACAGCGGCAGCCCTGCCTGCAAACACGCATCAATCAACGCAGGGGGCGAGCCGGGGGTAACGCCGAATGTCGCACCTGCGGCGACTGCTGCGGTCACGTCTTCGGGCGTGACCAAGGTCCCTGCCCCCACGCGTGCGCCTTCAACCGTGGCCATGGCAGTGATCACGTCCAACGCCGCATCGGTGCGCAATGTCACCTCCAGCACGGGCAGACCGCCACGCACCAACGCTGTCGCCAGCGGGATGGCATCGGCCACGTCGTCGACGACGATCACAGGAATAATCGGGGCAAGCCCCGCCAGTTCGCGAATAAATGCAGTGTCGTTTTTCATGTCTCAGTTCCCGAATACAGAAGCGCCCGTGTCGGCGGTGCCGACGGCATTGCGGAACGGCGCGAACAGCTCGCGGCCCGTGCCAAAGTAATTTTGCCCAAGCTCGGCAGTGGCCGCATCACGGTCCAGCACACCTTCGCTCAGGATCTCCAGCGTGCCTGCGCCCGCGTCGAGACGCAAGACATCGCCGTCTTGCAGATATGCGATTGGCCCGCCATCCAACGCTTCTGGGCTGACGTGGATCGCGGCAGGCACCTTGCCAGACGCACCCGACATGCGCCCATCAGTGACAAGCGCCACCTTGTACCCGCGCCCCTGCAAGATGCCCAGCATCGGCGTCAGGCTGTGCAGTTCGGGCATCCCGTTGGCCTTTGGCCCCTGGAAGCGGACGACGACGATCACATCCCCCGTAAACTCACCCGCTTTGAAGGCCGCCTTCACGGCCTCTTGGTCGTGGAAGACCCGCACAGGGGCTTCGATCAGATGATGCTCGGGCGCCACGGCCGAGATTTTGATCACGCTGGTGCCAAGGCTGCCTGACAGACGTTTCAGCCCGCCCGAGGTCGCAAACGGCTCGGACGCGGGGCGCAGAATACCGGGGTTGAGGCTTTCGGTCGTGCCAGCGCGCCATGCCAGCGCGCCACCGTCCATAAACGGCTCTTGGGTATAGTTGTGCAGCCCCTCGCCCGCGACGGTCTTGGTGTCGGGGTGCAGCAAGCCCGTCTCAAGCAGCTGGCCGATCATATAGCCAAGCCCGCCTGCCGCGTGGAAGTGGTTCACGTCCGCCAGCCCGTTCGGATACACCCGCGCCAGCAGCGGCACGATGTCCGAGATGTCCGAGAAATCCTGCCAATCAAGGATGATCCCCCCCGCCCGCGCCATCGCAATCAGGTGGATCAGCAAGTTCGTCGAGCCGCCCGTGGCCATCAGCCCGACCATGCCGTTCACAAAGGCTTTTTCGTCCAGAATTTCGCAGACGGGCGTATAGTCATCGCCCAAATCGCTGAGCGCGAGCGCACGGTGCGCCGCCTCGACCGTGAGCGCGTCGCGGATCGTCTCACCGGGGTTGATGAAGCTGGAGGACGGAAGGTGCAGGCCCATGAACTCCATCAACATCTGGTTGGTGTTGGCGGTGCCGTAGAAGGTGCAAGTGCCGGGGCCGTGGTAGGCGGCCATCTCGGCCGCCATGAGCGCATCGCGGCCCACTTCACCTGCGGCGAATTGCTGGCGGACCTTTGCCTTCTCCTCGTTCTGCAGACCGCTGGTCATCGGACCTGCGGGGATAAAGACGGCGGGCATATGGCCAAAGACCTGCGCGCCGATCACAAGGCCCGGCACGATCTTGTCACAGACGCCCAGAAACACCGCCGCATCGAATGTATTATGGCTCAGCGCGACACCAGCAGCCATGGCGATCACATCGCGTGAAAACAGGCTCAGCTCCATCCCCGCCTCGCCTTGGGTGACGCCATCGCACATGGCGGGCACGCCGCCTGCGACCTGCGCCGTGCCGCCTTTTGCGCGAACCGCGTCGCGGATCAGGGTCGGATAGCGCTCATAAGGCTGATGCGCCGAGAGCATGTCATTATAGGCCGTAACGATCCCAAGGTTTCCCGCAGCCCCCGTGGCAAGTGCGCCTTGGTCGGGGCCAGCGGCGGCAAAAGCATGGGCCTGCCCGCTGCACGACAAATGCCCCCGCGACGGTCCTTTGCGGCGGGCCGCCTGCATCCGCTCCAGATAGGCGGTGCGGCTGGCGGCACTGCGGGTCACGATGCGGGCGGTGATGTCGTTCAGGGTTTTGTTCACAGACACGGGTCAGGTCCTATCTCTACACATAAGTTAGCGCTAACATTTGCCCTGTTCATAGCGATGAATTGCGCTTTTGCAAAGGAAAATCCGGTCACGGGGCACCAGGCCGCGCCATGACCCGCACAAGGCACGAATGGGCCGTGGGACCTTGGGCCAGTTGCGATGTGCCTTTGTCGCGGCACAAAACATTGGGATTGCCCGCACGGCATTCACCTGTTTCGGGGTCGGGATCATACCACGCGCCCGTTGAAATGCGGATGACACCGCGCAGGATGTCATCACTCAGCACAACGCCGCACAGGCAGGCGCCGCGCTGGTTATAAACGCGCACCACATCGCCCGCCGCGATCCCGCGGGTGTCGGCATCGGAGGGGTGCATCACCACAGGCTCATGCCCTGCGACACGGTGGCTTTGGGCAAAGGGGCCGTGGTCATACTGGCTGTGCAGTTTGCCTTTGGGTTGGTTCGAAATCAGGTGCAGTTCGTCCTGCGCAGCCGCGCCCAGCCATTCGGCAGGCGCATACCAATGCGGGTGGCCTGCGCAATCCTCCAGCCCGAAGCCGGCGATCCTGTCGGAGGAAATCTCGATCTTGCCGCTGGGGGTGCGCAAAGGGTGGGCCTGCGGATCGGCGCGGAAATCGGCGAGCATGATGTGGGTTTCCCGCGGCACATCCATCTTGTGCCAGCCTGCCTTGCGCAGATCTGCAAGTGTCGGCATGACGGCCCCGCGTTTCGCCGCATGGCTGCGCGAGTTGTCATAGAGCCATTCGAGCCACTGCCCCGCATCGCGCCCTTCGGAGAACGCCTCCTCCACCCCCATCCTGGCTGCGATACCGCGAAAGATGTCATAGTCATCGCGGGCCGCACCCGCGGCCTCAATCGCTTTGGACATGACCACAACATAGGGGTCGCGGGGCGAAAGGGTGATGTCGTCACGCTCCAACGGGGTGGTGCAGGGCAGCACGATGTCGGCGTGTTGGGCTGCGGCGTTCCAGCACCAGTCGTTCACGATCACCGTGTCGGGCTTGGCCCATGCGCGGCGCAAGCGATTCAGGTCTTGATGGTGGTGAAACGGATTGCCCCCCGCCCACCACACCAGCCGCGTATCGGGAAAGCGGTGGGTCTGACCGTTGTAGGCAAACGCGCCATTCGGGTTCTCCAACAGCTCCGCGATGCGGGCCACGGGGATAAAGGTCTGCACAGGGTTGCGGCCCTGCGGCAGCGCCTCGAAATGCATAGGCGCGCGTTCCAGCCCGACGGTGTTGACCGAGGCATAGCCAAAGGCCACCCCGCCCCCCGGCAGACCGATCTGCCCCAGCATCGCGGCAAGGACAGTGCCCAGCCAGAAGGGTTGCTCGCCATGGTCCTGCCGCGTCATCCCCCACGCGACCGAGATCATCGTCCGCCCCTGCGCCATACGCCGCGCCAGTGCGGTGATCCGGGCGGCAGGAATATCGCAGATGGCGGCGGCCCAGTCGGGCGTTTTAGGCTGGCCATCGTCGTCGCCGCGCAGATAGGCGGCGAAGGTGTCGAAGCCAACGGTATAGCGATCAAGGAAAGCCGGATCATGCAACCCTTCGTCCAGCAGGACATAAGCCAGCGCGATCATCAACGCCGTGTCAGAGGACGGGCGCGGGGCAAGCCACTGCGCCTGCAATGCCGCATCGGTGTCGCCGCGAATGGGCGAGATGCTGACAAACTCGACCCCCGCCGCCCGCGCCGCCTTTAGAGCGCCTGCGGTGTGGTGCGCTCCCAAGCCGCCCTGCCCGATGGCCGCGTTGGACAGCGGCAAGCCGCCAAAGGCCACGACCAGATCGGTATTCTCGATCACCGAAGGCCAATGGGTCGCCTCGTAGATATAGGAGGCATCGCCAAGGACATGGGACAGGATCACTTCGCCCGCCGCAAGGCTGTAGCTGTTGACGTGTTTGGTGAACCCGCCCAGCAGATTGAGGAAGCGTTTCAGGTGCCCTTGAGCATGGTGGAACCGCCCAGCGCTGGCCCAGCCGTAAGAGCCTGCAAAGATGCTTTCGTTCCCATGCTTTGCGATCACGCGGGTCAGCTCGTCCGCGATCAATTGTTCGGCCTGCGCCCATGTGACCTCGGCAAACTCTTCACGTCCGCGCTTTTCGCCTGCGGTGCCGGGGCCGTGGTCCAGCCAGCTTTTGCGCACCATGGGGGCCGTGATGCGATTGGCATCTGTCAGTGTCGCGGGGATGGAGCCCGCGATGGGCGAAGGATCGGGATCTTCCTCGAACGGGTGCAGGGCCGTGACCTTGCCGCCCTCCGTCTCGACCCGGTAGGTGCCCCAGTGAAAACTGGTGAGGGGAAGCGTGTCACGCGGGGCCATTGCGGTATCCTGAGCCTGAGTGCCAAATGTCTGGCATCAGCCTAGTGGCAAGGCCTGTCCCAGCGCAATGGTTTCCGCATCAGGGTGCGGGCTTGGCCGCTTCCGCTTGGGGCTGCGCGATCAAGGCCCAGATACGGTGGGAGATGCTGCGGAACTGGCGCAAGGGGCGCTCGAACAGTGCGGCAAAGCCGAAACATATGGCGAGGGTGAAGCCCGACAGCCACAGGTTATAGGCGGGCAATGTCGCAGGCAGGGTCGCGTCCAGCAAATGCAGCGTGGGATAGTGCACCAGATAAAGCGAGAAGCCTTGCGACGTCGCCACCGATTGCGCCGCCGCTGATTGTGGCCAGATTGATCTGGCTGACAAAGGCATAGACCACCACGCCCTGCACCACGCCTACGACCAATGTCGTCAGCAGATTGCGGATCATCGGCTCGACGGGGTGTTTCCGCTGCACGGTCAATGGCGTCAGCACATCGGCCGATTGATGCACTGCATGGAACGGCCACAGGAATTTCCATGCGTGATGCACACGGTATTTACAAAAGTCCGAGGCAACGACGATGATAAATGTCGCCGCCAGCCCGCGCTGCCAGCTTATAGGGAGGGGGTAAAATCACCGTCCGCCATCTGTGTCAGCACCAAAAACGCCACAGTGGTGGGAAAGAAAACTGCCGCGGCAATGCCAAAGGTGACAACCACGCGGCTGGCCAGAAACAGCCCAAGATCCAGCAGGTTGGATTTGTGGGTATAGATGCGCCGTGGCACCGGCCAAGGTATCAGGGCTTCCGCGCCATCTTCAGATACCGAAAGCCGCCCAATATAGCATAAACAGAATGCCTGTTTTCCCGCACCTCACAACCCTTCCCCGCCGCCTCTGACTGGTTTGCGCATGCAGCCTTTTCTTAACTCCCCGATGCTAGGACGTCTTGGTGTAGTCAGAACCGGAGCCCGACGTGCCGCAACATCTTCTAAACCTTAAAGGGCGAATCACGGTCTTTCACGTGATCGTGGTCTCGCTGTCCCTCATTTTGACGCTGACTGCGTGGCAGTTCTCCAAAAGGCAAATGGAGGTGCGGATTGCCGAAAGTTTTGCCGCGTCCCGTGACCGCACGCTGGCCGCCATTCGCGAACGGATGGTGAAATACGAGGACGCCTTGTGGGCCGGTGTCGCGGCCGTGGAAACGCACAACGCCGACATATCGCTTGTCGATTGGTACCGCTTTGCCCACACCCTGCGGATTGAAGAACGCCACCCGGGTATCAACGGCATGGGTGTCATCCACTATCTGGAACGCGGCGCGATTGGGCCTTATCTGGCCCAACAGCGCAAGCAACGACCCGATTTCAAGGTGTTCCCATCCCACGAGTTCGAGTTCGTGATGCCAATCACCTATATCGAGCCCGAAGCCATAAACGCCGCCGCGATCGGGCTGGATGTCGCGCATGAAACGAACCGACGCACTGCGGCGCTTCTTTCCCGCGATACGGGTCTGGCGAACATCACAGGGCCGATCACGCTGGTTCAGGACGCTGGCAAAACACCCGGATTCCTATTCTACGCCCCGTTCTATTCAAGCGAAGCGCCGCAAACACGCGCCGCACGACGGGCGCAGTTCAAAGGCGCCGTTTATGCGCCCTTTGTTGTGCATAAGCTGATGGAGGGGCTCTTGGCCAAAGATCTGCGCAATGTCCGGTTCAGCATTCGTGACGCAGGTCAGATCATCTATGATGAACACGACCCCCAAGACCCCAACACGGATCACAGTCCCCTGTTTTCAGAAGAAGTTCGCTTGCCCATGTTCGGACGGGTCTGGGACATCGACATGCGGTCGGATCTGGCATTTCGGCGGCAACTTTCCAACCAGACGCCCACCGCGATATTGGCGGCGGGGTTGATGATCGAAGGGCTTATCATTGCGCTTCTGTTTTTGATGGCACGGGCCAATGCGCGGGCCGTCAGCTATGCGGATCGCGTGACACGCGACCTGCAGGCCTCCTCGGCGCAGCTTGCCGAAACCAATCAGGCCCTCAGCGCCAAAAACGAAGAGCTAGAGCAATACGCCTATGTCGCGTCGCATGATCTGCGCACGCCAATTCGTGGGATCGGCGGCTTGACCGAGATAATCGAAGAAGACCTTGAAATTTATTTCAAATCAGACAACGCGAACCCCGATGTCGCGAGCAACCTCAAGCGCATTCACGAACGGGTCGCCCGTATGCAGGACCTTACCCAAGGGATTCTTGACTACTCCCAACTCACGCCCGACCAAGCCAAATCCCAGCCCGCCGAAATTGGCGATCTGGCCCGTGCGTTGCGGACTGATTATGCGCTTGCGGAAGAGCAGCTCAAGGTGACCAGCGATGTCGCGCAGATCACCACGGAGCCGTTGTATTTCCGGCGGGTAATCGAAAACCTTGTTGGAAATGCTGTCAAATACCATGACGATGTGAAACCGCTGCGCATTGCAATCGCAATCACAGCGCTGAGCGGTCGCTGCCACGTTGGCGTGCAAGACAACGGACCGGGCATCGCCCCCGAATTTCACGACCGTATCTTTGCTGTGTTCCAGACCCTTGGCACCAATACCAAAGTCGAAAGCACGGGCATCGGCCTTGCTGTTGTGAAAAAGCTGGTCGCGCAGGTCGGTGGTGACGTCACGCTACAGTCATCGCCCGGTCAAGGCGCGACATTTAGTTTTGATTGGCCGCTGGACAGCGGCGAACATCCCTCACACCAAAGAAAGGAGGCCGCATAATGCCCCAAGAAATGAACATTCTACTCGTTGAAGACAACGACCTGGATATCGAATTACTCAAGCGCGGATTACGGAAAATCGACAGCGCGGCCACGCTGGTCTGCGCCAAAGACGGGATTGAGGCGCTTAAGGTGCTGGAGGATGATCTGGCAACATCGCAGGTGCCACGGCCGTTTGTCATCTTGCTGGATGTAAATATGCCGCGCATGAACGGGCATGAGTTTCTGGAAAAGCTGCGCGCAACGCAAGGGCTGCGCGATTTGCAGGTGTTCATGTTCACGACCTCGGCCAATAAAAAGGACGTGGACCTTGCCTACGATCGCAACGCCAGCGGCTATATCGTCAAACCGAACTCTTTGTCAGAATTGGCGCAGGTCCTGACATCCCTAAGCAGCTATTGGTCGATCTGTGAAATACCTTCAAAGATGATGCCAAACGGCGCAATCAGCGCATGACAAAGGGATTTGCCATTGGCGTGTCGGCGGTGCTGATCCATGTGGTTTTGGTGCGCGTATAGTCGTTGATCGCATCCATCCCTGCCTCGCGCCCATAGCCCGATTGCCCATACCCGCCGAAGGGCGCAATGGGAGAGATGGCGCGGTACGTATTCACCCAACAAATCCCCGCCTTCAGCCGCGCCGACACACGGTGCGCGCGGGCCAGGTTTTGCGTGAACACGCCCGAGCCAAGACCAAAGGGCGTGTCATTGGCCAGCGCAATCGCCTCTTCCTCCGTATCAAACGCCAGCAGCGACATGACAGGCCCGAACATCTCAACCGCCAGCGTTTCGGTCTGCGCGTCCAGACACTCGACCAGTGTCGGGGCCATATAGGTGCCATCCCGCGCCAAGGCCGCGCCGCCAAAATGGATGCGTGCGCCCTGTTGCGTGGCACGCGCCAGCGTCGCCTCGATCCGCTCAATTTGCGCCTGCGTACACAGGGGACCGACATGGGTGGAAGCCTCCAACGGGTCGCCCACGACGATGTCGCGTGATTTCTCGGTGATGCGGGCGATCAACGCCTCCATCACGGGGCGGTGAATCAATCCCCTCGACCCCGCGACACAGCTTTGCCCCGACGCGCCGAAATTGCCCGCGATCAACCCGTTCGCCGCGCCTTCCAGATCGGCGTCGTCGAATACCACTATGGGCGACTTGCCCCCCAGTTCCAGCGAGGTCACGGCGAAATTCTCAGCCGAGTTGCGCACCACATGGCGGGCGGTGTCAGGCCCGCCGGTAAACGCGATGCGGTCCACATCCGCATGGCGGGTGAGCGGGACCGCGCAATTTTCAGCATCCCCCGTGATCACCGAAACAACGCCACGCGGAAAGCCCGCCGCTTCAATCAGTTTTGCAAATTCCAGCATGGGTGCGGGTGCCACTTCGGACGCCTTCAGCACCACGGTGCAGCCCGCCGCCAAGGCTGGCCCCAGCTTGGTCGCGGTGAGGAACATCTGCGCGTTCCACGGCACCACAGCGACCACAACGCCAATAGGTTCGCGGCGGGTAAAGACATGCATGTCTGGCTTGTCGATGGGCAGCACCGCGCCCTCGATCTTGTCCGCAAGCCCCGCATAATAACGGTAATAATCGCCCACATATCCTGTCTGGCTGGCCGTCTCGGCCAGCAGTTTGCCACTGTCTGTTGTCTCGATCTCGCCCAGGTTGGTGGCGTTTTCCTCGACCAGTTCGGCCAAGCGGTACAACAGTTTGCCGCGCTGCGTTTGTGTCATGTCGCGCCATGCCGGATCGCCCAGCGCACGGCGGGCGGCACCCACGGCGCGGTCCACATCCGCAGGGGCAGCACAGGCAAAGCTGGCCCAGACCGCCCCCGTGGCGGGGTTGGTCGTGGTCATGGTCTGGCCATCCGCGCCGTCGCACCACGCGCCGTCGATGAAGAGTTGATAGTGGGGCTGCTGTGTCATGGGGGACCTCATGTAAATGCCGGCATCACATCGTCGATGAACCGTGACAGGCTGTCCTTTTTGCGCGCAAAAGTCATGCCACTGTCTACCCAGAAGGAAAATTCATCATAGCCCAGATCCTCATAGCGTTTGATCCTGTCGATGACTTCGGACGCGGTGCCGATGGTCAGATCGCGGGCCATATTTTTGGGGGCCATCATCTTGTTGGCAGCCATCTCCGCTGGGCTGAGCGTCTCGATCAGGCCTTGGGTCACGGGGCGCTTGTTCTGGAACCAAGCGCCGAAATAGCAATAGAACTGCGACAGCTCTTGGGCGGCGGTGTCCACGTCCTGCGCATCCGCGCCGACATAGGTGTGGTGCAGCAGCATGATCTTGGGGCGCGGCCCTGCGTATGCGGCGCAGGCGGTGTTGAATTTGGCCATGAGGTCTTCGATCTCGGCCATACCCTGCCACAGGGGGGTGACCTGAATGTTGAATCCGTTGTCTACGCCAAAGGAATGACTGTTGGCATCCCGCGCCGCGATCCAGACGGGCGGGCCGCCGTCCTGTACGGGTTTCGGCGCAGACGTGGTGGCGGCGAATTGGTAATAGGCGCCTTCATGGGCACAATCGCCCGACCAAAGCTTCGGCAACAGCGGGGCCGTTTCGCGCATACGGCAGCCTGCCTCCCATGCGTCCATTCCCGGCATGAGGCGTTCATATTCATAGCTATAGGCCCCGCGGGCAATGCCCACCTCGATCCTTCCATCGGTAATCAGATCGGCGGCAGCGGCTTCGCCTGCCAGTTTGACCGGGTGCCAGAAGGGCGCGACCACCGTACCCGTTCCAAGGCGCAGGTTCTTGGTGTGGTGGCTCAGGTCCACAAGGCTCATGAAAGGGTTGGGGGCAATGGTGAAATCCATGCCGTGATGCTCACCGGTCCAGATGGCGCGCATACCGCCATCATCCGCCATCTTGGCCAGCTCGATCAGCTCATGGCGCAGGCTGCGCTGGTCCTGATCGGGTGAGATACGCTCCATATGTGCAAAGAGAGAGAAGTCCATGGTCAGGTCCTTTCGGTGAGAGGTTTGAGGAAATCCGCGATGATCGCGTTGGTCTGGTCGGCGTGGGTCATCGGCATCATATGCGCCGCCCCCGCGATGATTTCGGCGCGGCCTTGGGGCGTGCGGACCGCCATGGCCTGCGACATGGCAGGGGTCGAGTTCGGCTCCTCCGCGCCTGTCAGGAACAAAGCGGGGCAGCGCAGTGATGCGAGGGCGGCATCGCTTGGCCCATCCGCATCGGCGAAAACGGCATAGGCATCGCGGTAGCCAGCGGGATCGACGCCCAGCAGCCAGTCGCGGCAGGCCGCGCTCTGATCGCTTTCCGCCTGCCCGAACCAGCGGGCGAGCGGTGTTGCAGGGTCCGCCACGCGTGTCCCGTCCAGCGATGCGGCGCGGGCTTGCACAGCGCGGGCCGCATCGGCGTCACGGCGAAAGATCGCGTTGAGCGCGGCAACGCCGTTGACCAACGCGCCATGTTGCACCGCCAGATCAAGCGCGATCATCGCGCCAAATGAGTGGCCGATCACAACGCAGGGCGCATCAATCTGTGCCGCGATTGTCTCTGTATAAGCCGCGAGCGCAGGCGTGCCCTCCACCCGCGCACTGCCGCCGTGGCCCGGCATGTCAAACGCCAGCACGCGGTGGTCTTGCGACAGCGCATCAATCTGCGCGCCCCATGCCTCGGCCCGCAGGCCAACGCCGTGGATCAGCACGACCAAGGGCCCCGCGCCCGCGTCAATCGCGGTGAGGGGACCACGCCTAGACCGCTGCCGGATTGTCCACGTCATGACCCAGATCCTTCAAATCTTGATAGCGGTCGCCGATACGGTGATGGGGCCGCCCGCCCATTGCAGCGCCCAGCACCACCACGACCTCGTCGTCGCGTGGCGCATCGGGGATTGCGAACTGGATGGTGAGGTAATGCGAACGGCGGCCCGCGTCGTTCTTATCCATCAGCGGCACCATAATCGGCGCATTCGCCCCGCCGCGTGTGTTGGTGAAAGCCAGATAGGATTTCGCGCCCACAGCCTCGCGATAGAAATTGCCAAAGCGCAGCGTGTGGATCAGCCCCGAGGCATGCTCGATCTCGCCATTGAGGCCGACCACCGCGGCTTTGCCGTAGGCCTCAATCGCGTTGCCCGAACCACCAGCAAGGGCAATCATGCGCTCGGTCATCATCCCGCCCAGCACGGGGCCGTAGGCCATAATCTCGGGCTTGAGGTCTTCGACAAAGCGGCCCGCCCAAGGGTTGCGCACAACAGCGGCGACCGCAAACATGCGCCACGGGGTCGCGGCGGTTTTGAAGCCTTCGATCATCACTTCTTCGTCGTAGGTTACAATTTTGCGTATCTCGGGCTGCATGGGCACCTGCCTTTATTCCAGTTGCGCGAGGGTGGCCGCAGGCACGCCAAATTGACAAACGAATGATTTGGCGGCTTAGGTATAAGCAGAACTAATGGATGGCTTGACCATGGCAAAATCCCTCCCCCCGCTGGCGTGGTTCCGCGCCTTCGAGGCCGCGGCCCGCAAGCTGAGCTTTACCGCCGCCGCGGATGAGATCGGCATGACGCAATCGGCCGTCAGCCAGCACGTCAAAGCGTTGGAGACCTCGCTGGGCGTGGTGTTGTTTGTGCGCCGCCCACGGGGTCTGACCCTGACGGACGAGGGGCGCAAGCTGATGCCGCAGGTGGCCAGCGCGCTCGAGATACTCTCGGCGGCGGCCCAAGGCACGCGGACTGGCCCCGCCGAAAACCTGCTGACGGTGGCGACCTCGGTCAGTGTGGCGCAATGGTTGATCACGCCGCGCTTGGCGGAATTCACCGCAGCGCATCCAGAGGTGCGCCTGCGGTTTCTCAGCACGATCTGGCCCGATGATTTCAACAGCGTCCGCGCCGATGTTGAGGTGCCTTTCGGGACCGCCAAGCAATTCGGCCGCGACGCCGTGCAGCTGGAGCCGAACGGGTTGATCGCCGTGAAATCGCCCCATCTGGCAGGCACGGTAGACACGCTACCGCTCATCGAATCCGTTGGCACTTCGGCGGGCTGGGCCGTCTGGTCGGGCAACAAACGGCGCACGCCTGCTTTTTATGTGGACAGCTTCGGCGCGGCCCTGAATCTGGCCGAGCATGGCAACGGCATCGCCTTGGTCAGCCGCGTGCTGGCCGCGCATCCATTGCAAACGGGTACCTTGGTACAGGCGCACGACCACATCGCCCCCAGCATCGAAGGCTACCACCTGCGCGCCGACACATCGCACAGTATGGCGGTCGCCTTTCGCGACTGGCTGCTGGCGCAGGTCATGGGATAACGCCCCACAGGTCACGAAAATCCGCCCCCCTGCGGCGGCAATTCCTTGATTGCGCCCCCGCGTGCCGCTACCCCTGAGAACAAGAAGGATTCAGGCATGAAGATTTGCGCGATTACGATGGTTTACCGCGACTATTGGGCCTTGGCCCAGTGGTACCGCCACTATGGCGAGCATCTGGGCCACGAGAACCTTTATGTCATCTCGCACGGGATCGACCCCGAGATCGCAAAAATCTGCCCGCAGGCCAGCATCATCAACATCCCGCGCGGGGATCTGCGCAACTTTGACCGTGTGCGCCTGCGCGTGATCAACGACATCCAAAGCGGCCTTGGCAATCTGTATGACTGGGTGATCCAAACGGATGCGGATGAACTGGTATGTTTTAACCCCGCCACCTACGCATCCTTCACCGAGCTGTTCGAGGCGACAAAGGCCCCTGCCCTGTTTGCGCTGGGTCTGAACCTTGCGGAAGTGGAGGGTGACAAGGTACTGACCGCCGATGACCGCGTGCTGGCCCACCGCAATATCGCCTGCGTCACAGGCAATTACTCCAAGGCGTGGGCCGTGCGCAAATCCCTGCCGCTGCGCTGGCACGGCGTCTTTTGCGGCTATCGACGGACCGAAGACTTCCCCTTCGAGATGCCCGACGATGTGTTTTTTGTGCACCTCAAACACGCTAACTCGGACGCGCTGAAAGCGACCAACGCCGTGCGCCAATCGGTGGCCGACAGCGTGGGCGAGGATTGGAACGTGAACGGCTGGGCCAACCCCGACTTCCACGCCAAACGGTTCTTTCGCAAAATGGCCGCCGCCAAGGAGCTACCGTGGGACGAGGCCGTGGCAGAAGGCTATGCCCAAATCCGCGACAACCCGATCCGCGATGCCAAACGCGGCATCGTCAAGCCCCCGTTCATAAATTACGTCTGCCGCACCATCCTGCCCGAGTGGTTCCGCGACCTGTAGCCACTCCGCTCTTGATGCAAGCGGCCACTTCGCACATAACGCCCCCAGCGGTCCCTTAGCTCAACTGGATAGAGCAGCTGACTTCTAATCAGCAGGTTGAGGGTTCGAGTCCTTCAGGGATCGCCACTTCAAAATTTTGTCATTAACTCATAAGAATGCGAATTTGCGACCATAACCTTGCAAATAGGTGTCAATACCTGCGTTTTTTGCACATGTGCTGGCTCTTACCCAAGCACTGATCTACAAATGTAATCTGATGATCAGGATACTCATTGTCTTTGCTTACATAATAAAATGGCTACGATCTGTGGTACTTACGGCCCACAGCAGACATTGGTGCATTTTGCGGCGAACGGCAGGTTTGAGCCCAGATTCACCGATGCTGCGCTCTGAACGGATGGCCGCTTTAGTTTGGGAAGGTGGATGTTTTGTTAGATTTGGAAGATGCAGCTCTGGCCGATCCTATTCTGTCGTAGTGTTTACTGATGTTACTTAAAACGACCGAAAATTGAGCAGCCCTTGAAGTCAGTCGTACGATCTTTAAGGCTGCTCGTAGCTCTAACGCGCCCGGGTCACAGGTGCGCATAAATCTTTCATCACAGACCTGACGAACAGCAAGCTTACCAGTGCCACGGGTATCGTGGGCTGCGCCTTTGGTTTTGGGACATCACTGCGCATGACCAATTGTAACTCTGATGAAGATTTTGGGCGGATATAAAAATTGAAGCTGGGTCGTGAAAAATTCAGAATAGACTTACCAGCCAACCCACCGTCTTATATTGATATTCGATTCTTGTCCTGACCGTCATAAACGCCACGGTTTTCCCCTTGGAGCCTCCAATGAAATTTCGCTTTCCAGTCGTCATTATTGACGAAGATTTCCAGTCTGAAAACTCATCTGGCATGGGAATTCGTGCGGTCGCCGAGGCGATTGAAAAACAGGGTTTCGAGGTCCTTGGCACGACCAGCTATGGTGACCTGTCACAATTTGCCCAACAACAATCACGCGCCAGTGCGTTTGTTTTGTCGATTGACGACGAAGAGTTCACACCTGGTCCGGACCTTGATCCTGCCGTGTTGAACCTGCGCAGTTTTATCGAAGAGGTCCGCTGGAAAAACGAAGACGTGCCGATTTATATCTATGGTGAGACCAAGACCAGCCGCCACTTGCCCAATGATATCCTGCGCGAATTGCACGGGTTCATTCACATGTTTGAGGACACCCCCGATTTTGTAGCCCGCCATATTGTGCGCGACGCCAAGGCCTACCTTAAGGGGATCCAGCCGCCGTTTTTCAAAGCCCTTCTCGATTACGCAGAGGACGGGTCGTTCTCTTGGCATTGCCCGGGCCACTCCGGTGGCGTTGCCTTCTTGAAAAGCCCAATTGGCCAGATGTATCATCAGTTTTACGGCGAAAACATGCTGCGCGCAGATGTATGCAATTCAGTCGAAGAACTGGGCCAGTTGCTGGATCACAACGGTGCCATCGGCGCGTCCGAACGCAATGCCGCGCGAATTTTCAACGCCGATCACTGCTTTTTCGTGACCAACGGCACCAGCACCTCTAACAAGATGGTCTGGCACCACACGGTTGCCCCCGGGGATGTCGTTGTGGTGGATCGTAACTGTCACAAATCGATCCTGCACGGCATCATCATGACGGGTGCAATTCCGGTGTTTCTAAAGCCGACGCGCAATCATTACGGGATCATCGGACCGATCCAAAAAGCCGAGTTCGAGATTGAGGCGATCCGCGAAAAGATCAGATCAAACCCGTTGTTGGCCCATGTTGATGCGGATACGGTCAAACCGCGGATTATCTCGCTGACGCAATCGACCTATGACGGTGTTCTATATAACACCGAAGTCATCAAAGACATGCTGGATGGATATGTCGAAAACCTGCATTTCGACGAGGCTTGGCTGCCCCACGCCGCGTTCCATCCGTTTTATGGAAACTTCCACTCGATGGGGCGCAAACGCGAACGACCCAAACAATCCGTTACTTATGCGACGCAATCGATACACAAATTGCTGGCAGGCATTTCACAGGCCAGCCACGTTTTGGTGCAAGACAGTCAGAACACGAAATTGGACCGGCATTTGTTTAACGAAGCCTACCTGATGCACACATCCACCAGCCCGCAATACAGCATTATCGCCAGTTGCGACGTAGCGGCGGCAATGATGGAACCGCCCGGTGGGCACGCATTGGTTGAGGAAAGTATCCTTGAATCCCTGGATTTCCGCCGCGCGATGCGCAAGGTTGACGACGAATACGGCCCCGATGATTGGTGGTTCGAAGTCTGGGGACCGACCGACCTTGAGGATGAGGGCGTCGATCATCCCGACAATTGGGTGCTGCGCCGCACAGATGCCGAAGGCGTGCAAAAAGCAGACGGCGAAGACAGCTGGCATGGATTTGGCGATATGGCACGCGGGTTCAACCTGCTGGATCCGATCAAAGCCACGATCATCACGCCAGGCCTAAACCTTGATGGCCGCTTTGAAGAAAGTGGCATCCCCGCTTCCATCGTCACCAAATTTCTGGCCGAACACGGTGTCGTTGTAGAAAAAACAGGCCTTTATAGTTTCTTTGTGATGTTCACGATTGGCATCACGAAGGGGCGGTGGAATTCGCTTGTGACGGAACTTCAACAGTTCAAGGATGATTATGATCGCAACCAACCGCTGTGGCGCTGCATGCCGGAATTCTGCGCGCAACAACCCCACTACGAAAAGTTTGGCCTGCGCGATCTGTGCCAACATGTGCATTCGCGAAATGCGAAATACAACATCGCCGTTTTGTCGACCGACATGTACCTCAGCGATCTGACCCCCGCGATGAAACCGTCAGATGCCTTCGCCCATATCGCCGCGCGCACAACGCAGCGTGTGCCAATTGATAATCTTGAAGGGCGCATCACCACCAGCCTGATTACGCCCTATCCTCCCGGCATTCCCCTGCTGATCCCGGGAGAGGTGTTTAACGCGACAATCGTTGAGTACCTCAAGTTCAACCGTACCTTCGCGCGTGAATGTCCCGGATTTGAAACCGACATCCACGGGCTTGTGCAAGAAACCGACGAGACGGGCGCAATCCAATATTTCGCGGATTGTGTGGCCGAGCAATAGAGGGTTATCTACATCTGCCATCGCGACGACCCAACAATATGGCAGAGCCAGGGTTAAGTGCAATGTTTCGCATGCCGAGCATCTGATTGCCAAAACGCGGACCGCAGCTGGCTACAATTGAGCATCACCCGCTTCGTTCGTGTGCATCGCTGCCGTCTCAGGCGTTGATGCCCGAGCCGAGGGGGATGCAACGAATGTCCCTTTCTCAACGTCCTCTACTGGGGCGCGTTTGGTAATGCGCCACAGTGTGAATGCGAAGATTAAAACATGTGCCGCAAAAGACGTTATGAAGAGGCCCTGCGTTCCGACTTTGGCCATTGCGACACCGGATACCAACGGTCCGACGATAGACCCAAGACCAAAAACCAGAAGCAACCCCCCACTGACCTGGATGAAAGTTCCCGAAGGCGCATGGTCATTGGCGTGAGCCACGATCACCGGATACATTCCAAAAATACCAGCGCCAAAGAGACCAACCAAGATCATGTTTATCAAGTTTGATTGAGGTTCAGACACGATGAATGCGACGTCGGCAATGAGTGCGACCAACACGACAAACAATAGCACTTTGCGTCGATCCACCCTGTCAGAAAAATACCCGACCGGAATTTGCACCAAAGCGCCTGTGAGTATTGGAATACTGGCAAATAGGGTGATGCCTGTCAAAACAAGACCAATCCGATCCGCGTAAACCGCTGCAAGTGTCCCGAACGACCCGTTTGATATCCCCACCATGAATACAGCAAAAACAGCTACCGGCGAGTTTTTCCACAGCCCCTTTAAGTCGAGTTTGACTGTCGTCAACGGCTTTGGGGATGCGACTGATGATACCGCCGTCGGGACAAGAGCGAGACAATAAAACATCGCTCCGATAACAAAGAACGTAAATCCAACACTTTCACCGAGTGCCAAGCTCATTTGGCCCAAGGTGATCGCACCCAGTTGGATCATCGTGTAAAAACCAAAGATCTTCCCGCGCGAGGACGCGTCTGCGCGTTCGCCCAACCAGCTTTCGATGATCATTGCGGCGGCGGCAAAGCAGAAGCCGGAAATCGCGCGAAGCGGTATCCAAGCATATGGTGATATCAACAACAACGAAGCCAAAATAGCTAAAGCCGCAAAAGCCGAGACAACGCTGAACGCACGAATGTGCCCCACTTTCGAAACAAACTTGGGTGTGAAAATACAACCGGAGACATACCCGATCGCCCAACCGGACCCGAGCAAACCAAGAGAAAACGCAGTGAAACCCTCGTGATTGCCTCGGATCGGCAGCACCAATGCGTTGATGCCGCCTGCGAAGAACAGAAATGCCGTGCCGAGTAGGAGGGCACTGATAGGCAACAATTGGCGGACCATAATTAGCATTTCACTATTTTTGAGGTTCTATCATTGCAACATGGACGACTTTGAACCTCAACTGCAAAACACTATTTTGCGCTAGATACTCAACCGATCGCGACAAGTCAGTGCTGTAAACCGATCACCTGCGGCCTGTGCTTAAGGGGCCACCCGGCTTGGACCTGTCAGGCCCAAGGCCAAGAAGAATAGGGTCTTCAAATCCCAAATGCCATGAACCGAAAGCAGCCGTTTGCTTTAGGGCCGACTGGGTCGGTTTTGTTCCGCTCTACAGACCTTGGCGTCCACCGCAGCGCAGGTCCGCTTCCCGCCCTTGTTGCTGATCGACACGAACGGTCCACAGCCGCCTCCCACCCGTGACGCCGATCCCGCAACGCAGCTTCACCAGACCGGACATTCGTGTATCGTGCAGCATTTTCGGAGGGTGAAGGTCAAATAAACCCCTATGCCAAGATCACGGCTGAAATATTCTCGATGTGATAGGTAGCTGAAAATCGATTTCCAGGCGCACAGGCGAGGATGGAACGCTACCCATTATATCCCCGCCGTCGGTTGCCAAGCGGTTCAAGTGCTCTTTTTGCCTGTCGCCTAAGCCTTGGTACCAATTCGGATTGAAGAAGATGTTTTCTACGTGCTTCGCCACGATTTGAAATAAAGCGGAGGCTTGCTGATCAGCGGGAAGCGCCTTGATCTGCTCTGCGATGACTTTACCGGGCGCGCCGTCAATATCCCGCCAAGAAATACAGACCAACGCACGTTTGTCTCCTGCAAATGAAGAGACAAATATCTGCTGAAGAAGCTCTTCCGAATACCCGTTCTGGAGCTCATCGCCGTAGAAATCAGTAAAGGGCGACCAAGCACCTGCAAACATGAACGGCAATGGCCCTTCAAATTCAAAGACATATGAACCAATGGTTTCTGGTTGATCGTTGACCAGTGCCGAGGTCAGCGCATCATGTGTAACCTTCGCCTCACGCCGAGCTGCCTCATTTCCTGTGTTTATGTCGTCAAGCATCTTCTGGAACATAAACTGTTCAAAAGGTTGCATTCCTTTGTCGGCTCCGCGCAACGTCTCACGCAGATGGGCTGCCGCGTCCTTCCCATATAGTTCCCGGCTAATCGTGCGGTAGGCCACTGCAAGGCATTGGTCTGGGCGGCCTGCAAACGGCTCATTTTCGATGCAAGAGAAGAGCTTGCGGTCGTGCTTACCGCAAAAACCATAGAAAACCGACGCATCTTTGATACCGACCTTTTTGACTGACAGTTTGCCGCCATTCTTGTTCAGATCCTGAACGGTCGCAGTATAGTGGAGCACATGACCATTCTCGGCGATCTTAGCCAAATTGGGTCCGCGTGAAACTGTGTGGGCTTTGATCACACCACCATCACAAGGGCCC
The DNA here is from genome assembly GCF_040149565.1 of Sulfitobacter aquimarinus. Lineage (NCBI taxonomy): Bacteria > Pseudomonadati > Pseudomonadota > Alphaproteobacteria > Rhodobacterales > Roseobacteraceae > Sulfitobacter > Sulfitobacter aquimarinus. The sequence continues at coordinate 73,933 of NZ_JBEFLO010000002.1, read as the reverse complement.
AAACCTACGTCGCGCGCACAGCATTTCTTCTTGGCAAAAGACTTCCGATTAACGTCCACGGCGGACCAGGGATTATCCTTCGGCTGATCATCTCGGTTCAGGTGGCATTTCTTGTATTTCTTGCCTGAGCCACACCAGCAGGGAGCATTTCGATCTCTACCTTTCATCGTTCGAAACTCATCAGATTTTCCTGTCAAATTTCTCAAAGATAGTCTTTGATCCGCATCGTGGCTGGAGATTGTCGGTCAAAGGCTGTCTTCCGCATCGGAAAGGACGATTATTTGTTTCGCAAGCAGTGACTCGGCTGCTCGAAATACCATCATGAACGACTTTTTTCCTGCAATGACTGATCTGTGCTGAATGCAAGCGTAAATGCAAGGCGCAGCATCCGTCAAATTTGGCTCTTAGCCTGAAATCGCCGCGCTCAGAACGAATGGCCGCTTTGATGTGTTTGACAGTGTGTCTTCGCAGGTACGGCGAATTCACACTTTCCGCCCGTTGTGTTGATCGACGCGAACGGCCCATACCGGTCTCTCAGCACGCACTCCCGATGCTGCGATGCGACCACTCAAAGGAGATATTCGTTCAATTCGTAAGAACCACCAGCTTCGAATGAGCCGCAACGGCAAACTTTGGCTCTGAGCCAGTCAATTCATCAGAGAGACCGTGAAGAGGCCTCGAGGGGTTTGGCCAGCGCAGTGGTGTTACTTCCGAAATGCGATAGTTAACTGAGAACCAAGTTCGCGCTTTCAGATCGCACCGCATCGCCAGATGATATTTGTCCCTTGCCGGGTAAGTACGCATTCCATTTCAAGGTGACGTATAGGAGGTTTTGCCTCTGAACCGTGCTGTTACTACCCCACGCTCAGGAAGCGCGAGTTCATCGAAATTCTTTTTGATTGGTGAATTGTAACCATGTTTCAAAGGGTCTCGGTATCATATCGACCAGGCAGATCGGTTTCCCAACCGTTTGATCAGGAAATCAATGAATATCCTTGTTTTGGGTGTCAAAACATTGGAGCGGGGGTAGACAAGCCATAGGAGTGTGCGTTCGTTCAAAGACCAGTTTGGTAGCACATGGACCAGACGCCCTGCCGCGATTTCGTGTTCGATATTCCACAGCGAGCTGATTGAAACTCCGATGCCTGATACCGTCGCCTCGCGTTGCGCGTCGCCGTCATCGACGATTGTCCGGCATGTCATGGTTTGGGGATCAAGCTTTGCAATTTCACCCTCGGTGCTAAGCAATTCACGTGGTTCAAGGTTGGACCACGCTATAAAACGGTGGTTCGATAGGTCGGACGGGTGCGTGGGGGTACCGTGGGTTTCCAGATAGCTTGGCGATGCACACAGAACACGGGTGTCGTCCGACAGCTTCCGACCCTTCAAACTGCTGTCCGCCAGTGGGGCACTTCTGAGAGCCAGATCAAAACTGCCTTCGATAGCATCAAAACTGGTGTCCGAAAGGCGCAGGTCCAGCGTCAAATCGGGGAACAGGGTTTGGAATTCGGGTAAGAGCGGCATGATGTGCAGTTGTGCGAAACTGCTGGGCGCGGCAAAGCGCAAGGTGCCATGGGCGCCGACACCCTTGCCGCCCAACGCCGCCTGTGCAGCCTCTGACTGCGCAAGAATTTCGCGGGCGTAGGGTAAAAAATCTGCCCCTTCCAGAGACAATGAAACCTTGCGCGTGGTGCGACGCAACAGCTCGACCCCAAGCTCGGTTTCCAACTTGGCGAGGCGGGCGCTTGCCACGGCAGGTGCAAGGCCAAGTTCACGACCCGCAGCACTGATATTGAGCCGCTCTGCTGCCATTGCGAACAGACGAAGGTGATCAGTATCCATCAATTATACCCAAAATCGAAAAAGTGAACTCAACTATCGGCAGTTTACCCCGAAAAACGCAAGATATAAACCAACTTTAACAGACAATGATATCAGCTCAGGCCCCTGCCGATTTCCCCAAAGCAGCGCGGCCAGGTCATGATGAAGAGGAGTTTCTGATGACGCAGACTGGAACCGTAAACTATCACGTCCACAAGCCGTTTCGACAGGCATTTGAAATTGATGTGGATGGCATTGCCGGCAACCTGATCGAGCCGGAGTTTTCCGCAGCCAAGATCGCAGTGAAGGATCAACGGAACTGCGAGGCCGCCACGGATTTTGCAGAGGATGGCTTTGCTTTTGCCAACACCCCAACGGATATATCGAATTTCAAAGGCGACAATTGGCAGAGCCGATATGATGCCGAACTGGCCGATCTATTGAAGCAGGAAATCGGCGCAAAAGAGGTTATCACCTTTGATCATACAGTACGCATCGATGATCCGCAGGCCAAGCGCCGCCCGGCCCGCCACGTCCACAGCGACTACAGCCGCGACGGTGCGGAAAGACGCCTCGTGGATATCCTCGGCCCTGAGAAGGCCGATGAGTGGGCGCAGGGTCATTATGCCTTTATCAACGTCTGGCGCCCGATCGCGAACCCGATCAACTCTGCACCTCTTGGCTTTATTCGGCCGTCGACGGTCAGAGACGCAGATTGGATCGTGATTGACTTGATCTACCCCAATCGCAAAGGCCAGGTGATGGGGTTGGCAAAAGACGACGCGCACGAATGGGTTTACCGCGCACGGATGACACCTGACGATGTCGCGTTTTTCAATATCTACGACAATTCCGGCCGCCCCTGTGTTGGCCACAGTGCGATCGATCTGGTCGAAGACCCGACAGTCACAACGCCCCGCCAAAGCATCGAGAGCCGCACGTTGGTTCGCTATTAAAGAGCGCCCACCCGCGCCTTGCACAACTGAGGAGACATTCACATGACCAAGACAATTCTTATCACCGGCGCGACGGACGGGATCGGCCTTTGAACAGCCAAGACGCTGACTGCTGAGGGCCACAACGTGCTGTTGCACGGGCGCAGCACGGACAAGTTGGAAGCTGCGGCACGCGAGGTCGGGGGCAATCCGGAAACCTACCGCGCTGACCTTTCGCGGCTGGTGGATGTTAACGCCTTGGTGGCAGATGTCCGTGCCAAACATGACACACTGGATGTGTTGATCAACAATGCCGGGGTTCTGAAAGTTCCTAACACACAGACGGACAGCGGGCTGGACGTGCGTTTCATGGTCAACACAATCGCGCCCTGGGCGTTGACCGTTGGCCTGCTACCGATAATCCCCAAAGACGGTCGCGTCGTAAGCCTTTCGTCAGCCGCACAAGCCCCCGTCAACATCAAGGCCATGCGCGGGGAGCAACAGCTTGGCCACAACGAGGCCTATGCGCAAAGCAAGCTGGCGTTGACAATCTGGTCGCAGGAATTGGCGCGCGAACACCCCGACGGGCCAATGTTTGTCTCGGTCAACCCGGGGTCTCTTCTTGCCACAAAAATGGTCAAGGAATCCTATGGAATGGCGGGTAATGACCTGGGAATCGGGGCTGACATCCTGCGCGGTGCGGCAGTGTCCGAGGAATTTGCCAATGCCTCGGGGCAATATTACGACAACGATGCAGGACGCATCGCACAGCCCCATCCCGCAGCCGCCGACCGTGCACACTTCGCGCAACTGATGGCGGCTATTCGTGAGCTGGCTGGTGCTTAGCAGCAACCCAAAATGTTTGCCGATCGAGGGGATTGCGCATTAAGATAAGAGTCGGGAGGCGACCTTATGGGAAGTTTCATTACCGCAGATCAAACGGATGCGATTGCTGCATCTTGGGATCGATGTGCGCGGCAGCGTAATCTGCGGCGCGACACAGGGCGGCCAATCCTGCGCCTGCAATTCTCTGAAGTTGGCCCTCGGCTTGAACAGATCGTCGAGAGCGCCGGCGGTCGGCAGGGGTTCTTTCAACATCTCGCTTCGGTCGCGGGCGAAATCGGTCATTGTCTGGTTGTTACCGACGCCGATGGCGTCTCTGTGCGGATAGAGCATTGCGGGGCGACGACTGGCTCCGACGGATGGAATGGTATCGCCGTTGGGTCGTGTTGGGATGAACGCGTGGCCGGCACAAACGGTGTATCAATGGCTTTGCGGACAGGGCACGCGGTCAGCGTGCGTGGTCCGGAGCATTATTTTTCGACGCTTAGGCAGTTTGCTTGCACAGGCGTTCCGGTGCTGGTTGCCAACGGGGGCATGATTGGCGCCATCAATCTGGTCTCTGTCGATCGGGGCAATCGCGCGGATTATCTTTTCTGCCAGCAGGAGCTGGCAAAAACCGCGCACTGATTCAGCGCAACCTATTTGAAAAGGAATTTCACGACGCGATGCTTGTCACCGTCTCGCGTGGGGGGGGCGAGATCACGTTCTATCAGAAGATGCGCTGGTCGCGGTGAACGAAGCGGGGATTATCATCGGTGCCACGTCCACCGTTTCGGCCTGTCTTGATGACGCAAACGCGGCATCTCTGAAAGGTCAGGCGTTCGAGGCGATCTTTAACTTTGACAGCAAGCGGCTGGTGAATGTGCCCGAGAGGATGCTTTCGATGCCAGGCAATTATGGGCCCGCCGTCAGCCTGGCGATTGCTTTGCCAAAGACAGTCACACCCCAACGGGCGTCCAAGCCGCTGCCGCCCAGCCCTGTGCGCAAACGGCGCTTGCCACCATCGCTACAGCAGTTGGCGACCGGAAGTTACAGCATGGCTGCCGCCTGCCGCCGCGCGCAAGAGATGTTGGAAAACACGGCTATGCTGCACCTCGAAAGAGAAACCGGAACCGGAAAATCCGCACTTGTGGCCGCATTGCTGCAAAACGATGCCCCTGACGCAGCGCTATTCAATGTGGATTGTGCGACGCTTGGTGACTGTGACGCCGACAAAGACCATTTGCGGATGGTCATCGAACAAGCCCGCGTCGTTTCAGCAATGCCTTATAGCAATGGTGCTCCCACCACCTTGGTGTTTGACAATGTGGATGAGTTGCCGCGCGCTTCGCAGGCAGAGCTGCGACGTTGCCTGAATGAAATGGAAGAGCATCGTCACAAAGGGGATGACCATGGGCAGGACAGCCGCCTGCGTGTGGTTTCCCGCAGCCGCAAACCTTTGATAGACGCCGTCAACGCGGGCCATTTCAGAGACGACCTATTTTATCTTCTAACAGGCTCAAAGGTTTTCCTACCTCCCCTACGCATGCGTGAACATCCCGAGGTTCTGGCACAGGCCCTGTGCGCGCAGCTGACTGGACGTACTGTCACCTTCAGTGCCGAGGCCAAAGACGCGCTTTGTCGCCTACCGTTTTATGGCAATGTCCGAGAAATGCGCGGCGTGCTTCGAAACGCCTTGGCAACAGCGCAGGGCAACCGGATCAACCTGCTTGATTTGCAACAATCTGCAATAGCTGCCCCTCTGTCCACTGACATACCCGCGCCGGCCAATCTAGTGCCCGTCTATGACGAGCGCAGCATGATCCTTGATGCGCTCAGCAACAGTCGGTGGAATGTCAGCGAAGCCGCTCGGATGCTTGGCATGGGACGAGCGACGATCAACCGGAAACTAAAGCTATACTAAATCCGAAGGCCGACCTGAACGTTGGCCGGCCTGCCTTGTCCTAAATGTTGGGGCGTTGTCGTAGGCGGCCAGAACGCTTCCCTACATTATTTCACTGAGCGTCAGGTGCCAAGTATGACGGAGAGCGCATAACGATCACATTACAAGTTTCTTTGGGTTTTCCTGGGCTCCTCACGGGCCGTCGCCGGTAGCGGATTCCGCAAAGACACCGCTGGGTAATTTAGGGCGCTAAGGCAAGATCATCCTTGCCGTCGATAATGAAATGCACGCTGGTCGATCCCTTGTGGCGGGCCTCGAGATAGGGCGCGCAGTCCGGATCATTCACGAAGTCGCGAGCAGCTTGCGCATCCGGCCATTCGAGGGTGACGCGCAGGGCTGCGGGCTGGCAATCCCCTTCCACTTGTTCGTGGCTGGTTGTGCGCGCAATATACTTGCCGCCATGTTTTGCGATGATCTTGCCGAGCGGCTCGATATAGCCGGGGATCCAGCTGTCGTCGGTGGGTGTTACGGCCAGAACTGAATAGGCTGTCATGGGTTCGTCCCTCCTCTCTGGTACCGATTGCCCTTGCCGTTCACACGGGCCTTGGTTCTGGCCGCACTGCGACCCGAATGCTGTATTGCGCGCAGGATGTCGCGCTGTGCTATTTCATTGAGTGAAGCGGCCAATGTGTTCATCGGATCACGCAGGGACGGGATGGCCCTGTCCAACGTCGTGAGAGCACCCGCGTCAATTGGACCAAGGGAAAGGTCACGGTGAAACGCATCGACGGCTGCTGCCCTTGCGGCTAGATCGCCCTCCACATATGTGAGGGGTGCGCTCACACCGCCATCCCCTCGATCTCTTTACAGATCGAGGTCAGCAGATCACCCGCCGGTGCGCCATCAAGCGCGCGGTGATCAAAGGTCAGCGACGGGCACACATGGAGGCGCAACTCAATTCCGCCATCCGCGCCCCGCACCGCGCGATCCGTCAGACGCCCGATACCAAAGATACAGATTTGCCCCGCATTGATGATTGGCGTGAAATGTTCCACCCGCGTCAGGCCGAGGTTCGGTATGGTGAATGTGCCGCCCGTCATTTCCGTCACGGTCAGCTTGTTCACCTTGGCCCGCGCGGCCAAATCCTGCCGCGCCGCACGCAATTCGGTCACATCCTTCCCATCAGCGCCAAACATGGCAGGTGCGACCAAAAGATTACCGAGCAAGGCGATGGCCACCCACAGATTGACCGCATCAGACAAATGCACCTCGCGCCCTTCCACCCGTCCGTTGGCATCGGGGTTCTTTTTCAGTGCGCGTACCACAGCCAGCATCAAGAGATCCTCAACAGAAACCTTGGTGTCTGCCGCACCCAGACGGGCTTTCTCCGTCTTCAGGGCTGTCGCATCGGCGCTGCCGTGGTGGGTCAGCTGCGCGGCCGTCGCAAGACTTTTGGTCATGGCATCCGCAATCATGCCGCGCACGCCTTTGAGGGGGACGACCTTGGTCATTCGACCGACCCGATGACGGCGCCCTTAGGCACAACGGCATCGGCCTCTTCCTTGATCCGCAGGGTGCCAGAGGCTGGTGCGTTAATCGCGTATTGCACTTTGGCGGTCATGATCTCGACCACCAGCGCGCCTTCTTCGACGGTCGCGCCATCATCGGCAAGCCAGCCGATGATCACTGTTTCTTCGTCCTCTTCCCAGAGGTCGGATGGGATAACGATATCTGTTGCCATTTGAAGTGTCTTTTCCTGTTCGGGGTCGCGCTGTATGCGACCCCGTTGATCAGTGATTTGTTGGTTTTGGTTTGGCTCAGGCCGCTTGCATCTCGTCCCAGGCAGCGACGATCTTGTCAGGGTTGGGCAGGCAGAATTGCTCCATGACCCGCGCGAATGGGATCGGCACATCAGGGAAGGCAACCCGTTTCGGCGCGGCCTTCAGAACCGAGATATCATGCTCCGTCACGGAGGCGATTATTTCGCCGGACAGACCGCAGCTCATATAGTCCTCGTCCACGACGATCAGCCTGCCGGTTTTGGCGACGCTGGCGCGGATGGTTTCGCGGCCCAGCGGCACAAGGCTGACAAGATCGACAACCTCGGCGCTAACACCTTGCTCTTCAAGCTTCTTGGCGGCCTTGAGCGCGTTGTGAACACCCATGCACAACTGACGATGGAGACGTCCTTGCCTTTGCGCACGACCTTGGCCTTGCCGAGTTCCAGCGTGTAGGGTTCTTCTGGGACATGCACAGTCGCGCCCGCCCCGGTGCCAAGCCACCCCATGCCCTGCAGCACCATGTGGTACATGCAAACCACCGGACTGTCGTCGCGCATGGCCGCGGTCATCAATCCCTTGGCGTCATAGGCATTGGACGGGGCCAAAACCTTCATCCCCGGCAAGTGAGCAAAGGTGCCGTACAGACATTGCGAATGCTGGCCACCATCGGAATAACCACCACCGGTTGATGTCATCAACACCAACGGCACTTTCACGTTGCCGCCAAAGAAATAGATATTCTTGGCCATCAGATTGTAGATCGCATCAAAGCAGATGCCAAAGAAGTCGACGAACATCAGCTCGACCACTGGGCGCATGCCATCCTGCGCCGCACCGACGGCGGCACCGATAAAGGCGGTTTCCGAAATCGGTGTGTCACGGATGCGTTCCGCCCCGAATTCCTCGATCAATCCGCGGGTGTTGCCATAGACGCCGCCCAAGGGGCCGATGTCCTCGCCCATCACAAAGACGGATGGGTCGATGCGCATTTCCTGTGCCGTGGCTTCGGCCATTGCGCGGGCGATGGTCAGTTTTCTTTCGTTTGATTTGGTCATATCTCTCCCTCCCGTTTATGCTGCGAACACGCGCGTCAGTGCATCTTCGGGGGCTGCATCATCGCTTTCGCGGGCGAATGTAATCGCTGCGTCAACGCGTGCGGCAGATTCTTCCTCGATCGCGTTCAGCTCCGCCTCACTGGCAGCGCCATCGCCGAGCAATCTCTCACGCATTTTGAGGATCGGATCCTTTTCAAACAGCCCGTCCTTTTCGCCTTTAGGGCGGTAGGCCTCGGCGTCCCCCATGAAATGCCCCGCCAGACGGTGGGTTTCACATTCCAGAAGCGATGGGCCTTCACCTGCGCGCGCCCGTGCAATCGCCTCGCCCGCTGCTTCAAAGATGGCATAGGGGTCGTTGCCCTCAATGCGTTTTCCGGGAATGCCGTAGGCCGCCGCGCGGTCTGCGTGGCTGCCAATGCTGCTGGCGGTTTTCTTGGCAACGGAAATGCCCCAGCCATTATCCTCGACCACACAGATAGAGGGCAGGTTCCAAACGGCAGCGAGGTTCATCGCCTCGTGCCAGCCGCCCTGGTTCACCGCGCCTTCACCGACGAAGGCCACGGCCACGCCCGGCTTGCCCTGCATCTTGCGAGATAACGCGGCCCCCACGGCCGGCCCCATGCCCTGCGCGATAATGCCGGAACAGGCAAAGTTCACATCCGCATCGAAAAGGTGCATATGCCCGCCGCGGCCGCCGGACAGGCCGGTCTTCTTACCGAAAATCTCGGCGGCCATTTTATCCAGATTAACGCCCTTGGCGATGGCCTGATGGTGTGGACGGTGGGTGGCTGTGACCACATCCTCGGGAGTCAGGTGCGCACAAACCCCCACCGCCACTGGCTCCTGCCCGTCGGACAGGTGCATTTCACCCGGGATCGGCCCATTGGCCATGTTGAACGCCGGTGATTTTCCCTCGAAATAGATCTTCGCAATGGCCTCTTCGAACCTCCGGCTCGTGACCATATTGCGATACATCCAATGCTGTTCTTCGCGTGTTGGTGACATGAATTCCTCCTCCCATGTGCACGGCACCTCCCTGCCGCATGAACGCTACGGTTAGGATTGAACCTGTTGGGCTGCGGAACAACGGTGCTGATGTCCACGCGGAGTTTTATCGCGCAAACTGGCCCACCGTGAGACAGTTTGAGACACAATGAGCCAGAAGGAGACGCAGATTCAGCGAATGAGAGCCGGTTTGCGCCCCGCAGGCGATGCCCGTCGTCAGAGGGCAACCAACGCCGTCAAACTCAATTATATGCCAAAACCGAATACTGAAGAGGATTTGTGCCAGTTTTTTTATTTATGGAATTAACTCAAAGTGTAGACCAAGAGGAAATCGACCTCCTCGGTTCACAACTCAAGTCTTGTGCAAAACAGGGCATAACAGCGGAGAGAAACTATGAAGTACGAAAATTCTCAGACCTTCACGGCCAACCAAAACGGCGCGATCCTAACCGTGACCTTCGATTTCGGATCAGTCAACGTTCAGGGGCAAGAGATGCTCGCCGACCTTAACAGCCTTGCCATGCGGCTTGAACGGGATCGCGACACAAAGGTTGTCGTCTTCCAATCAGCACACCCTGAAATCTGGGTCGCGCACTACGATACCGAACTGCTGAAAGACATGTCGACGGTGGCCGTATTACGTGAAGAAGCGCAGCTGGCGGACCTGCAAGCCATCTGCGAACGGATCAGCAAAGTACCGCAAGCGACGATCGCCAAACTTGAAGGCTTCGCCCGCGGTGGCGGTCACGAATTGGCACTGGCGCTCGACATGCGGTTCGCGGCGCGTGGTAAATACAAGTTCATGCAAATGGAAGTCGGCATGGGCATCTTGCCCTGTGGTGGCGGCGCGTCGCGTATGGCCCGTCAGACCGGTCTTGGCAAAGCGTTGGAAATTATCCTCAGCGCGAATGATTACGACGCAGATGATGCGGAACGGTTCGGCACAATAAACAAGGCGCTCGAGCCCGACGAGATCGGCCCATATGTCGACGCATTGGCCCAACGTATCTCCCAGTTCCCAGCTGAGTCGATCAATGCCTGCAAACAGATGGTTTATGAATCCATCGACAAGCCGATCGATGAAGCCCTGAAAGCAGAGGCCTACCGGCTGTATCAAACCACCAGCAAAACGCCTGCGGTCAAGCGGTTCCAAATCGCGGATGACCAAGGTCTGGAGCATGACATCGAGAACCAGCGCAACTGGGGCGATCTGGTCATGAAGGTACAGGACATCAATTAAGTTCTCTCTACGAGGCCATCAATCAGGAACCGCGCCAGTATTCACGGCGCGGTTCTTCCTGTTTGGTCGCCTTCCACGCGCAAATGGCAGCATTGTATTCGAAACAGGAAAACTGAACTCTGATTTACGCCGATTACCCAAGAAGTGAGGCGTGTTATCTGAGTAGCAACACACACATCGAAAGGAAAACCCGATGAAAACCATGTCCCTCGCAGAATACGGTCCTGAATCAACCTTTGCATTGGCCGAGCTGCCAAAGCCAACCGCGAGCGCCGGCCACGTTATTGTTCGCGTTCAGGCGACCAGCATCAACACAATCGATATGATGATCCGGAACATGGGAACGGACCTTGGTTTTGCGCCCGCCGCCCCCGCTGTTTTGGGCATGGATTTCGCCGGCACGATCGAAGAAGTCGGCGAGGGTGTGACCGGTTTCGCCGTAGGCGACGAGGTATACGGCTGCGCCGGTGGTCTGGCCGATCTTCAGGGCGCGTTGGCGGAATACATGCCCGCAGACGCGCGACTGATCGCGAAAAAGCCGAACTCCTTGTCCATGCGCGAAGCAGCCGCGATCCCGCTGGTCGGGATTACCGCCTACGAAGGGCTCAAACGGGCTGGCGTAAGCAAAGGCCAGAAGGTGCTTGTCCATGGCGGTTCCGGCGGCGTCGGGCACATCGGCGTGCAATTGGCGCGGTCACTGGGCGCGGATGTCTATGCCACCGACAGCGGTGACGAACGCCTATCCGTTGTCCGCGACCTTGGTGCCGAGCCGATCGATTTCAAAGCGGAAACCGTCGAAGAATATGTTACCAAGCACACAGGCGGCACAGGTTTTGATGCGGTGCTGGATACAGTGGGTGCTGGCAACTTGACGAACTCATTCAACGCGGTCGCCCTGAACGGTCATGTGGCCACCACGCTTGCACTGGCAGAGCTTGACCTGTCACCGGCCCACCTAAAGGGCGCATCGCTTCACATCATTTTCATGTTGATCCCGATGTTGCACGACAAAGACCGCGCAGACCACGGTGCAATCCTGGCCGAACTGGCAAAGCTGGTTGATAGCGGCGCACTGAAGCCGGTGGTGGACGAGCCCCGGTTTGCTCTCGAAGAGGTCGGCGCGGCCTATGACCGGCTTGCCAGCGGTAAGGCAATCGGCAAGGTGGTCGTGGACGTATAACGCACCGCAAGGCGCGCTCGGCATGGCGTGGCGGCTTCGGCTCGCCGCGCCCTTCGTTTTTTCGGGACAGAACTTTTAAGAAACATCACACCTCAACCCGAGCCGCCCATTATATCCATTAACCGAATTTTGATTACTAAGTATGGCCATTTATTGCAGGTATGGATGGCAATAAATGTTGTGCAGCAAAGTTGCTCCGACATATAGAAGGATGCCTCCCGATGTCCCTTACCTCACTTAACCAAGCCCGTGCCGTTGCCCGCCCAACCCGGGAAGAAATGCTTAACCGTGATATCTCTGTCCAACATTTCTGGAACCAGAACCGCGATCTGTTCGAAAGCGCCTGGTCGGAATAGCAGGCGGAAAACGAAGCTAGGCTTCCCCCGCTGGACAGCTCTATTTTCGATCCCAAACTGCGCGCTGCTGTGGAGCAAGCTTGGGCAGACCCGACAGCCGAAGGAGCGGTGAAAGATCTTTGGAAAGAAGTATTCCCTGGCGTCTATCGCGCCCAATTTTTTGATGTTGAACGCCTGACCGCCCTGCGTGAATACCTTGACGGCGTGGCTGATGCGGACATCCCGTTGCGCCCCCCTTACGGGATCGTGTTGAACCGCGGTGGTGCTATGCTTGACCCTGGCTCCGAAGGGTATCTTGCCGCGCCCGGGTTTCAAGGCTTCTACCGCGAGATGATGGACACCTACATGCGGCCCGTGTCTCGTCTGCTGTTTCCTGACGTTGTGGGCTATGACACACAGACATTCGGATTCTCTATCCGGTGGCAAGCCAGCAAGGATACATCCCTGCGCCCCCATTCTGATGCCTCTGCGGTGACATTGAACATCAACCTGAACCTGCCCGGCGAAGGCTATTCCGGCTCTGCCGTCAGCTTTATTGATCCGGTTTCACGCAGAGTCGAAAAGCTGACCTTTGAACCCGGTACCGCCCTGATCCACCACGGCAGCGTCCCGCACGCCTCCGAGCCGATTACTGAGGGCGAACGCTATAACTTTATTCTGTGGCTGTATGGTCAACACGGACAAGTCCCACAAAGCGGCACTCAGGCACCCCAGATCCCGGCCAAGGACAGGTGGTCGGTGCCAGTTGAAAAATCTGACAACTTCGCTCCATTCTAAGGCTGGGACGGCCCTAAGGAAAACTACACATTCGGGCGGTGCAGGCCTCCCGAATGTGCGAGGGCATTAACTTGCGGCACATTTGTAATATATGATGCATTAGCGTCTGTGCATCCTGCGTCTATTCTGACCAAAGGACCTGCGACCTGCGAACCGCGAAGAGCAACCAACGATCAGCGAAAAGGACGCCGAGCATGGAAAGCTTTGCCAACGATCTTAACCAAATGCAGCGGACGCCCTTACATGCGCACCATGTCGAAGCGCTGCGAGAGGTTGGAACCATACGGACTTATGCCGCGGGCGACACGATCATTCGACCCGGTGAGCCGATGGAGGAACTCCTATATATTGAAAGCGGTGAGATAGAGGTTGTGCATCCGATTACGCAGGATCGTACAATCGCGGCGACGATGGGGCCATCTCAATTTACCGGTGAAATTGGAACTCTTTCAGGTGCGGTATCAATGATCCAAATGAGGGCGTGTGAAGCCTCGACAGTGATCGTGGTCCAGAGCACAGACCTGATTAAACTGATGTCCCGCATCCCCGAGATGAGCGATATCATTCTGACTGTCTTTGCCGCCAGACGCCGCGGGAACGTCGAGCATGGACAAACCGAGCTCAAATTGATCGGCGCGGATGTTGATAAGGATATTCAGAAGATCGCCATCTTTGCACAGCGCAACCGGATCGCGGCGCAAATGATTGATCTTGAAAGCGCCGAAGCTGACGCGGAACGCACAAGCTGTGATTTGCAGGGCTGTGGTCCTGCGGTGATTTTCGGCGGTAAGGTGATCGACAGTCCGACCCCGGAAAAACTCGCACGGACCTTGGGGCTTGAGCTGGTGATCCCGAACGACGAAGTGGTCGATGTCCTGATTGTCGGGGGCGGGCCCGCGGGCGTGGCTGCGGGGGTCTATGCCGGTGCTGAAGGGATGACCGCAATCGTCGCCGAAGATCTTGCCATCGGCGGGCAGGCTGGCACCTCCAGCCGGATCGAAAACTACATGGGGTTTCCGACAGGCATTTCTGGTGGTGATCTTGTGTGGCGCGGTGAGGTTCAAGCAATGAAGTTCGGCACCCGCTTTGCAATGCCATTGAGGATCGAGGCGCTGGCCTGTCGCGACGACTGCTTTTACGCAACCTGTTCAAACGGGCGCGTCTTGTGTGCGCGCTCCATTGTCGTGGCGACAGGTGTTCAGTATCGCAAGCTGCCAATCCCGCGATTGGAGGAGTTCGAGGGCGTCGGCGTCTACTATGCCGCCACAGAGATGGAATCGCGGTTCTGTCGCAACTCCGAAGCCATCGTTGTGGGCGGCGGCAATTCTGCTGGCCAAGCGGCCATGTTCCTCAGCCGCGCGGCGGCGCATGTGCATCTGCTGGTGCGCTCCGGCAGCCTTGCCGCGTCTATGTCGGATTATCTGTCGTCGCGCCTTGAGGCCGACCCAAGGATCACGATCCACTACCAAAGCGAAATTGCCGAACTGCATGGCGACGACAGGCTATCCGCCGTGACAGTGAAAAACAAAGCCGACGGCACGCAACATCGCTATGACAGCCGCGCGGTTTTCATCATGGCGGGGGCTGCGCCCAATACTGATTGGCTGGCCGGACATGCTGCGCTGGACGATAAGGGCTTCGTTCTAACAGGAACCGAAAACGGTGGCCGGTCGCCATTCGAAACATCGACCCACGGGATATTTGCGGTAGGCGATGTGCGGGCAGGTTCGGTCAAGCGCGTGGCTTCATCGGTAGGCGAAGGGTCGGTTGTAATGAGTGCGGTCTGGAGTCATTTGAACCGATAAACCCCAGACCGGGATTTGACGGAGTTCCTCATGCAAGTAGATTTTGAAGACGGCAGGACAAGCGGGCGCTATATCATCCGCACCAAGGGCGGCGAGGCCGTGTCGACGTTCTCCAAGCTTGGGGAATAGATCGTCATCATCGACCACACCAAAGTGGACGACGCCCTGCGTGGCCTCGGGTACGCAGAGGTGCTGATGGAACGTCATTGTCACTGACATGCACGCACAAGGCAAAAGGATCGTGCCACTATGCCCGTTCGCCGCTTCTCAGTCTCGTAAACACCCCGAATGGGCTGACGTGCTAAATTAGGCTTCTATAGCGTAGAGAAACCTGAATCCTTTGGCGGACGCCTGCCTTGCCATGGAGAAACTGACGCAGATATATTTGTCCAAAAACCCTGACCCTTCGGCCTGAAGGTACCGACTCGAGCAGCCCGTAATTTTGCCAAGAGCGCACGGCGATGGACCCCGAACTCTTCTTCCATCGTCGCGGCAGTCAAAAAACGCTTGTGAAATTCTGCTGCATCAGAACTTGAGACGAGCGTTTGCTCATGGCCGCGGATCGGATGTAGGCGTATGCCCCCCAGCAAAAATCGCCTCAAACCATCCACTCCAAGAACTACGGGACGAGGGTACAGGTAAGGTCACGGTTTACGTCGACCCAGATAATATCACCTATGCCACTGTCTTGGTATTTGGTCACCCTGATCCGATTCTAGATGAGCTTATGTGGACAGCCATGCGTGACCTGACACTCCCAGAATTTCTGGAAGTTGCCCTGCAGGCACGTAAGAAAACGCCGCAAGAAACTCGACTTATTGAAAGCCAACTCGCTCACACTCACCGAGAGCGGGAAGACCACATGAAAATTCTGGCGCCTGAGCGCAAGCTACCTCGCTGTTTCCTGACGTAGGCCGAGGCCAGTGCCAAGGCCCGTGTTATCCGCAGCGGACCCCAAGAGTCCCGCGCGGGAAAACCGATGGCGGGGACCATAACCGCTGGCGGCATTATGGATGCGGCACGGGACGTTTCGCCGGATCACGCAGCTGATCAGAACGATGCTTCCGATGGGCAAGACAATTCAGAACCAACGCGCTTTGCGCCTCCAAAAGATACGGGAAGACTCTCATGAGCTACATTCAGGAATAGACTTTCGCCGTAATCAAGACCCTCGAAGGGGTACACCATGATTTTGAAAGGGCAAAAGTGCTGCGGAGCGGGATGGAGTGGATGATCACTGACTATGCGGCAAAAAGTTCAACCGGAAAGCCGTTTGAGGCAAAAGGCCTGATTGTGACCGGGCCATCCAGGATCGGCAAATTGGGTGAAGTCGGAAGAATGCTTGAAGCCGTCAATGATGGCAGCACCATTATGCCCGATGGCCGCCCGGCAGTGATCGAGAAGGTAACATTAGATGGATCGCTGAGCTTCAAGGAACTCGGCAGGCGGACACTTAAAGATGGCCTTGGACACGGTAAAACGGGATCGTAAAAAATCTTAGGCCGTGCGAACCAGAGCGACGTCTGGGGGAAAGTGGTTTTCAGGCAAAAGAACAGGGTGTCGTGGGTGTTCACTTTGATGAATGCCAACATATCTTTTCCGGAAAGAGCGCGTCAGTTCGAAAAATTATTCTGGATAGCTTCAAATCGCTGCTGAAACGGACCGATTGGCCACTGATGTTGATCCTGTCCGGTGTAAATGAACTTACTGAATACGTTTCTGAGGAGGAGCAGCTTTCGTATCTTTTGTGGCTGGTTATCTTCGCTGAAATTCGACCCAATAATACCCTAGATATCAAAGAGATCCGTGGTCTGTGCCATCTATACGCTGGGAAAGCTGATGTCGGTTTCCCTGAAAAACTCTCTACCCCAGACTTCATGAAACGGCTGGCATTTTGTTCCGCAATTCGTTGGGGGGCTCTTGATCGAACTTGTCATTGACGCATTAAAAATTGCTCACTTCAATGATGCCGCGCCGATAGACGCTGAGCACTTTTGTAGAGCATTTACTGACCGAACAAGTTTTGCAGTGGGCCATTCACCCGTTTCGATTGAATGCTGCGAGGGAGCGTTCGATACGGACAGAATTTTGGATATAATCCGTCGTGCTGAGGTGGCAGAAAAATCGAAGGCGAACAAACGACCCCCCCGAAATAATGCTGCTACTCCACTCATGAATTCGAGCCCGTGCATTGCGCGGGCTTTTTTGTGTGATCAATTCATCGGTAACGGCATAATTTGCACACTTATGGACGAATTTTGCACTTTTATGAGCTCCTGACATTTATGATCAGATGCGCATCGCGGGAACATCTGCGGGGTCTAGACGAAGTTCAATCAAAAATGGGCCAGTGCGGTTTTCTAAAGCCTCTAGCGCCTGTTCAAGTTGATCCGTTGAACGCACTTCGAACCCCTGCCCGCCAAGGGATGTCGCAATTTCTGCGAAGGATGGCCACGAGAACTCTGTCAGGCTTGGATCCATCTTGCGATCGACAAACTGGATGTGCTCGGCCCCATACGCGGAATCGTTTGCGATGATCACGACAAGATCCAGCCCGAGACGCACGGCTGTGTTGAACTCATTAATCCCACCCATCATAAAGCCGCCATCACCGCTGAACAAAACGACGGGGCGATCCGGTGCGCCAACGGCGGCGCCTACAGCCTCTTGCAGGCCCAACCCGATTGCTCCGAAATTTACGGAGCTCACGAAACTCTGTGGATCAGGGACAGAAAGGCGGCACCAGACCTCGGTCATGAATCTGCCCCCATCGGTGACCAAAACGCGGTTCTTGGGCAAGGCGTCTTCCAACCGCTCAAGCGTATCCACATAATTGACGAACCCGTCCGGTGCTTTGCCTGATCCCGCGACATGCGCGGTGAGCGTGGGCGTATCCAACTCACGGGTGAACCCGCTTGCCGGGACCTCCGCCTCGTTCAACCAATACAAGATGGTATCAGCGGCCAGTCCCGCGTCCGCAACAAGCGCCGCGTCCGGGTGCAAGCCACCGCCAATTGCAGTTGGGTCCGTATCAATCTGGATGATGCGTTTGTCTTTCATCAGCTTGCCGCGATCGGTCGTGAAATCATGCAGCGCTGTGCCAAAGCAGACGATACAATCGGACTGCGCGATCAGATCGTACGCCGCGGGTGTGGAAAGCGTGCCGAAGATGTCGATGTTATAGGGGTGGTCGCGAAATAGGCCTTTGGCGCGCAAAGTCGTAGCAAGCGGCGCCTCCAATCTATCTGCCAGGCGCTCCAGCTGGTCGCGTGCGTGGATGGCACCACCCCCCGCCAAAATCAGCGGACGCCGCGCCGAAGCGATCATCCCGATCGCATTATCAAGGAGATCACCCTCGGCGACGCCGCCAGGTTTTGTGAAAACCTTAAGAACCTGCGCGGTATAATCCGCTTGCTGCCACATAAAATCCGCAGGCATGTTCAAGACAATCGGCCGACGCTCAACCTGCGCACGGTAGAACGCTTGCGCCACATCTTCCGCCACTGTTGCAGGCGTGCGAAGCTGCACAAACCCCGCGCCTGTGACTTTCACAAGTTCACGTTGTTCAATGCTTTGCAGGTGGCGCGGATTGTCTGCCGCTGTGTCCCCCGCCAGAAGAACCACAGGCGCTGCCCCTCGTGCGGCCTCGGTCAAAGCGGTCACACAATTGGACAGAGCGGGCCCGTGCGTCACGGTTGAAACGCCAACACCCCCCGAGACATGGGCATAAGCCGCCGCCATCAATATTGTGCTTCCTTCATGGGCCGCGGGGATGAACGCCCCCCCGCAGTCGCGCACAAAACTGTCCACCATGAACAGGTTGGCATCCCCCATCAGACCGAACATTTTTGTCGCCCCGTGATCATGAACGGCGCGGGCGATAGATTGATAGACATAGTTCTGAGAACGCATGGGGAGGGCCTTTTTCTTCGATTCACCAATCATGGTGGTTTCGAAGATGATAATTTCGTATACAAAGAAAAATGCGCCTAAGTTGGTCCGCGTCGGATTGAAATAGACGAATTTCACCGAAAAACCCAGCGAATGAGGTAAACTCTTGCTTGACGCTTACGAAAAACTGATCCTGAAAGAGCTTCAGCGCGACGGGCGGGCCAGCACGCAGGCGCTGTCCGATGCCGTGGGATTGTCGCCATCCCCATGCTGGAGACGTGTTAAACGTCTCGAAGAAGACGGCTTTATCACCCGCTATGCCGCTATCGTGGACGGGAAAAAGCTAGGACTGCGCGCACTGGCGCACATTCAGGTCTCTCTTGTTGATCACGATGCCTCATCGATCGATACGTTCCAGACCTTCATTGATAACAACGAACAAGTGCTGGAATGTTCTTCCATCACGGGAGACTTCGATTACATTCTGAAAGTCGCGGCCACAGATCCCGAAAGCCTGGAGCAATTCATCATGCAAAGCCTTCTGCGGCTGAAGGTTGTCCGAACGACAGCAACCACCTTTATCCTTAGGCAAATGAAAGTCTCCGGCGCGCTGCCTGTCGATATTTGAACACGCGCCACAGCAGACGTTCGAACAATCAGCAGCATTGGTCAAAACTGCACTTCCTGCTGCCGTCCGCTGCGGGCAGCGATAGACGCTCCATCTTATAGAAGAAAGTCCGCCAAGAACCAGCGCGAAGGTAACGAAGTCGCGACCAGCACTAGACGACCGGTCTATTATTAAATAGATGCCCTTTATGGACGAACAAACAAAATCCGACCGCAAGCGGCAACACATCCTCGACACGGGGCGGGACCTTGTGGTGAAACACGGGTTTGGCGGCGTGGGCATCGCCCGCTTGCTAAGCGAATGCAGTATCCCCAAAGGCTCGTTTTACTACTACTTTCCTTCCAAGGATGCATTCGGAGAGGCTCTGTTGGATGACTACGTGGCCGACTATCTCGACCGTTTCGACAGGCTGACCGAAGGTCCGGGCGAAGCATATGCAAAGCTCGAAAAATTCTGGTCCGCATGGCTGGCACAGGCAGGCACCGAAGGCATTGCAGGCCAGTGTTTGGTCGTCAAACTCGGGGCGGAAGTGGCCGACATCTCCCAGCCTATGCGGGTGATACTTGATGACGGTGTCACGGCCTTTGTCACCCGCATCGCCGCCCTGTTGCGCACGGGCGCTCTGGACGGGTCGTTGCCCGTGTTCGCTGACCCCGACAAAACTGCCCGAATGCTCTACGCAAAATGGCTCGGCGCGGCGATCCTCGCGAAGCTATCTTGCACTCAACTACCCCTTCAACAGGCACTGGCGGACACGCTGGACCTTCTGACTCACACGAAAACCTAAGGAATACACAATGAAAGCAGTTATCCACGACACATTCGGCGAACCCGCCGACGTGCTTAAAACATCGGACATCGCCAAACCCGCTCCCGAAGCAGGCGAGGTGCTGATCAAAATGACGCTCTCGCCGATCCACAACCACGATCTTTGGACGATCCGCGGCAACTACGGCTACAAGCCCGAACTGCCGGGCGCGATTGGCGGATCCGAGGCTTTGGGCACAGTCGAAAGCGTCGGCGATGGCGTCGACAGCGCGATGATCGGCAAACGCGTGACCATCGCAGGCATCCATGGCAGCTGGGCCGAATATTTCGTCGCCCCCGCAAGCGGCGTCCTGCCCCTGCCCGACGCAATCAACGACACCGCAGGTGCGCAGCTGATCGCCATGCCGTTCAGCGCGATTTCCCTGTTGGAAACTCTCAAGGCCAAAAAGGGCGACTGGATCATCCAGACTGCCGCAAACGGGGCCGTTGGCAAAATCATGGCGGTTCTGGCCAAGGCACGGGGCATCAACCTGTTGAACCTTGTGCGTCGTGATGATGCCGTGACCGAACTTGAGGCACTGGGGATGGACAACGTGCTATCGACATCGACCGATGGGTGGCAGGAAAAAGCCAGCGCTCTGATCGGCACATCGGGAGCTGTGTCCGCAATCGATTCCGTAGGCGGCGATATTTCCGCCGCTCTTGTCGATCTTCTGGGCCTCGACGGTGAGCTGGTGGTGTTTGGCACCGCAACCGGTGCGCCGATGCCGCTGTCCTCTGGCGCGCTGATTATGAAGCACATCACGGTCAAAGGATTTTGGGGGTCGCGTGTTAGCGGCGATATGAACCCTGAGGAGCGCAAGCGCCTGATCACAGAACTTGTGACGCTCGCGGCCACTGGTCAGTTGAAGCTCGAAGATGGTGGTGCTTTTGCTCTTGAGGATGCCACCAGTGCTATGAAAGCCGCGCTGACGCCGGGCCGTGCAGGCAAGGTGATGCTGCGCCCCTAACGGCGACGGCTTTTAACCTTAGCAGGGCCGTTGCATTGGATGTGGGTGTGACACCGCATTCAAGCGGCGGGCCTCGCGTTTGATCTTGGCTGATAACGGGCTCGGCCCACCTGATGGGGTGGGCTCGCAGCATCACCTGATCTGACTTGCCAGCCCCGCTTCTTTTATAAAGGTGGGGGCTGGCAGGTCGTTTACTTAAACGGAATTACAGTCAGGCGGACTGCATATTCAGCGCTTTGCCATCGAGATTTCCAGTCGTCGCTGCGGTGGCCAGAACCTGCGCCACGTCCGTGCGGCTGGCCTTGGCGGAGGTATCCACCTCGCTTCCCAAAATCACATCCGCGCTGCGCCCGTCATCTGTCAGGGAAACAGGGCGCAGGATTGCATGGGTAAGGCTTGAAGCCTTCAGATGCTCGTCCGCGTCATGTTTGGCTTTCAGGTAATGCGCCAAGTCTCCGGTGGGATTGGCTTGGTCCGCGCCAATGGTGCTGAGCATCACGAAACGATCAGCACCGGATTCCTCGGCCAAGTCAACCAGACGGATCGCGCCGTCGCGGTCCACCTTGTCGGTCATTTCTGGGCCGGTGGAGCCACCAGACCCCGCTGCAAAAATCACCACATCGGCGCCGTCGCATACCCCTGACTGCAAATCGGTCAAATCCGCCTGACGCAGATGTGTCCCTTCGGGGAGGTGACTGGTGTCAGAACTTTCGCGCACCAATGCTGTCACATTATGCCCTTGGTCCACGACCTGTTGGGTCAGGATGCGGCCGGTTTTGCCAGTGGCGCCAGCGATTAAGATATTCAGTGTCATGTCATTTCCTTTTTTCATTGCGCAGGTGGGGCCATCGGGCCCACAGCCTGCATCGCAGCGCGGTAGCCTGGCTGCTGTTGTAGTGTGTCCCAGTAGGTCGCGATTGTGGGATGGTCGCCCAACAGATCGAACCGCGCCAACAGGGCGATGATGTAGGACAGCTGGATGTCGGCGAGCATTGCGCGATCGCCAAACAGCATCGACCCCTCCCCAATCAGCTGGGTGAGATAGTCGAGATGCACGCCCAAGGCGGTGCGCGCCTCTTCCGGCACAGGTTCGCCGCCAAACGCTGGCATAATTGCCTGCAAAGCCACCTCGGCAAAGGAGGCTTCCACATAGTCTAACACACCGTCATGTTGCCAGTACGCTGATGTGCCCTTGGGCGGGCAGTGGGTGCTGTCACCGTACTTTTCGACAATATAACGCAGGATGGTCGCTGATTCCGCGATCATGCGCCCTTCGTCTTCGATGACGGGTGACTTCCCCAAAGGATGCACCCGCTTCAATGGTTCAGGCGCGCCGAAATCGTCAGTGCGGTCATAATCGACCCTGTCGCAGGGCTGGCCGAGATCGGCCAGCAACCACAATACACGGGTCGCGCGGGAGTATTTGAGTGCATGCAATTTTATCATGGCAAAAAGATCGCCTTTGCGTTTGTGAACTCCTTCATGCCGAACCCGCCGTGTTCGCGCCCATAGCCTGAATCCTTGACGCCACCGAAGGGCATATTCGGATCTGCAGCACCAAAAGAGTTGATCCGCACCATGCCGGTGTCAAAGTGATCGCGGGCAAGTTTCAGCGCACGCTCTTCGTCTTTGCAGAAAATACCACCGCCCAGACCGTATCGGCTGTCGTTGGCGATGCGCATGGCGTCTTCGTCGTCCTTCGCCCGTATTACAGCCGCAACAGGACCAAAGATTTCGTCGTCATATGCAGGCATACCAGGCGTGACATCCCCCAGAACAGTGGCAGGGTAGTAGGCCCCAGTGCGATCGGGCGCGTCGCCCCCGCACAGCACCTTTGCGCCTTTGGCGACACTTTGGTCGACCTGGTCTTTCACGGTGTCGAACTGATCATCAGAGGACAGCGGCCCCAGCTGCGTGTCACCATCTGTAGGATCACCCAGCTTGATCGCCTTCATCTGCTCGACAAAGGCCGATACAAACGCGTCGTAGACCTTTTCGGTCACAACAAACCGCTTTGCCGAGACGCAGGTTTCGCCATTGTTATACAGACGCCCCATCACGGAATATTTGACCGCTGTTTCAATGTCCGCATCCTCCAAGACCAAATAGGCGTCGTTGGAGCCAAGCTCTAGCACGGTCTTCTTCAACGCCTTTGCTGCAACGCTGCCGATATGGCGGCCTGCGCCGTCGCTGCCGGTCATGGTGACGCCGCGCACAAGGCGGTGTTCGATCAGGTCGTCGCTGGTATCATGGTCAATCAATACGACCTGAAACAGATCTTCGGGCAGGCCTGCTTCGATACACAGTTCACGCAGGCGCAGGCCCGAGCCGGTGCAGATGCTGGCATGTTTCAGCACGCATCCGTTACCGGCCATCAGGTTCGCCGCCAGCACGCGGACCGGCTGATACAGCGGAAAGTTCCAAGGCTGGATCGAGTAGATCACGCCAATCGGCTGATAGCTCACGACACCGCGTGCGCCGTTTTTGCCGTGCTTGCGTTCCTCGTCCGCCAGAACATCGGGGCCGTTCTTGGCCGTGTATTCGAAAATTGCCGCGCAGATTTCCACTTCGGTCTTGCCGTCTTTGATCAGCTTACCGGTTTCGCGGGTCATCAGTTGCGCCAACTCATCAGAGTTTTCGCGCAGAACTTTTGCAATCCGAACGAGGTATTCGCCGCGTTCTTCATGGGTCTTGCCACGCCAGTCAAGAAACGCCTCATGCGCTGCTTCCAGCTTTTGAATGGCTTCGTCCTTGGTCATCAGATCGTAGGTTTCAATCCGGGCCCCTGTGGCGGGGTTCGTTGTCGTAATCGTCGGCATGATGTATCCTTCGAGAATGTAATCGTTACCTGAACAACACCGACCTCAGGCATCGGTTCCATTCACTGCGATAGGCAAGCGACACTCCCGCCTCTCCCTTCCGCCCCCCCCCGTCTTCACGCAGTCCTTTGTGGCGCAGCCATGGAACATGGCGGCCTCACCCGCCCGCCCCGTGCCAAGCTCAAGGTATTCTAAAAAGTGAACCGTGACGGTATTTCGGCCCATAATTGGCCCAGTGCCGTCATATTTTGACGCTACCAACATAATCTCTGCCTATTCTGGCTTCCTGCTCTGGAGTGAATTTTATGTGTATGTTTTGCGCGCCCCGACAATCCATCGACACCTGCCCGATCGCGACTTCAGCCCAAGCAAACCAGAGCTTTTCCGAAGGCGCAGATGCAGCCGACAACACAACAACGACCTACAGCATGGGGGTCGGCGACAGCTTTGACGGTACGCTGACCACAGGGGATCGCGATTGGGTCGAAATCTCCCTGACCGCTGGCGGCACATACGAAATCGCCCTGACCGGCCTGACCCTGAATGACCCCTATTTGCGTCTTCACGATGCAAGCGGCGCGCAGATTGCTTTTGACGATGACGGGGCGGGCGATCTGGATTCCCTGCTGAGCTTCACGGCCTCCAGCACAGGCAGCTACTATATCTCGGCGGGGGCATATAATGACGGAGGTGCGGGCACGTATTCGATCACAGTCGCGCAAGGGACACCGCCCTCTCCGGCTGCGGTCGGGACAATTACCGAAATGGCCACATATCTGACGGACGGATATTGGGGCGGCTCCGGCTACCAGTTCGACACGTCATCCAGCAACCAGATCACGGTAAATTTGACGGGTCTGAACGCAGATGGCACGCAACTGGCGCGGTGGGCGCTGGACGCGTGGGAGCTGGTCGCCGATCTGGAATTCGTCGAAGTCAGCAGCGGCGGAATTATCAGTTTTGACGACGATCAATCCGGCGCTTTTGCAGGCACAAACAGCATTATCAACGGCTACGCCCAGTCGGCCTACGTCAACGTTTCCACCGCTTGGGTGGATAGCTACGGGGTTGAGCTGAACAGCTATGCCTTCCAGACCTATATCCACGAGATCGGCCATGCCTTGGGGCTGGGACACCAAGGCGGGTACAACGGAAACGCGACCTATGGCACCGACGAAGATTTCCTGAACGATAGCTGGCAAATGTCCGTTATGTCGTATTTTTCGCAGACCGAAAACACCAGCATCAACGCGTCCCTTGCCCTGTCGATCATGCCGATGATGGTGGATGTCGTCGCGATTCAGGACCTGTATGGCGTGTCGGATGTGACGGCGGGCGATACAAATTGGGGCACCGGCACTTTTGGCACCTATCTGGACGATGTCTTTGATGCGGCCGCGGGCGGCACGGGCGGCAACAACTTTGATTCAAACTACGACGTGGCAGTGACGATCTTTGACCAAGGCGGCGTTGATACAATTGATCTGTCCTTCACAACCACAACCTCCAATCTCAACATGAACGCCGAGCGTTTCTCGGACGTGTTCGGCCTGATCGGGAACCTTGGCATCGCGACAGGCACCGTGATCGAAAACGCAGCATTGGGAAGTGCCGCAGACACCGTAACAGGGAACGAGGCCGCCAACTCGATTGAGGGGAATGGCGGGGATGACCTTTTGTCGGGGCTGGACGGGAACGACTCGCTTTTGGGGGCCGTGGGGAACGACACATTGAACGGGCAAGGTGGCGCCGATGATCTGATCGGTGGAGCGGGCGATGACAGTGTTTCGGGCGGCAGCGGCTATGACGATCTCATTGGCGGGGCGGGCCTTGATACCCTCAACGGCGGCAGCGGGAACGATTCCCTTGATGGGGGCGCGGACGCGGATCTGCTGCACGGGGTTGCAGGGTCAGACAACATTGCGGGCGGGGACGGCGACGACAGCATCCTTGGCGGGAACGGCTTTGACACAATCACCGGCGATGATGGCAATGACAGCATCAATTCGGGCTTGGGCCTTGATACCGTTTATGGCGGCAACGGCAATGACACGATTTTAGGCAACGCGGGCTCTGATCTGTTGTTTGGCGACGCACAAGATGACCACATCGAAGGACAAGGCGGCAACGACAGCGTCTACGGCGGCTCGGGGGCGGACAACCTGTTTGGCGGCTACAATAACGACACTCTTGACGGCGGAACAGGCAACGACACATTGTCGGGCGGCTTGGGCGCTGACAATTTTGTCTTTGCTGGCAGTTTTGGCAACGACATCGTCTTGGACTTCCTTGTTAATGTGGACGATGCCGACTTTTCGGGCGCTTCGGGGATTGGGTCCTTTGACGACTGGATCGCGGCCTCTGTGCAATCAGGCGCGGATGTGCTGACCAGCTTTGATAGCAACACCGTGACGTTCGAAAGCGTGCAACTGACGGCGTTCGACGCGGCCGACTTTATCTTCTAGCCTTTGGGCGACCGCCCCCGCGCGTCGGAATAGTTCGTGCGTCTGTTTTGCCGCTGACGATCCGCTTAAACGTCAGCCTCGGGCAGCAACAGGGCAAGGCTTTCGGCCAGCAAGGCTGGCCGCTTTGCACCCTCGATCTCCATCGTGTTTTCGGTTTTCATCAGGTATTGGCCGTTTTTCTTACGATCAAACCCGATCAGCTTGGCCTGTAGCCGCACCCGTGCCCCCACCGAAACAGGCGACAAAAACCGCACCTTATCAAGGCCATAGTTTACTGCAGCGGCGGTACCTTTCGGCACTACGCCAATCTCCATCGCCATGGCAGAAAGCAGTGACAGCGTCAGATAGCCGTGGGCCACTGGCCCGCCAAAGGGGCTCTCTTCCTTGGCGCGTTCCACATCGACGTGAATCCACTGCTGGTCGCCCGTGCAGTTGGCAAATTCATTCACGATCTCTTGGGTCACGGTCTGCCAGTCGGAGGTGCCAAGCGGCTCTCCCACCATCGCACTCATCTTCTCAAATGTCAGATCGGTCATGTTTCTCCCCTCTGGCCCATAGCAAACGGCACGCGCAATCCTGCAGTGCGATCCAATTCTACGCAAGGTGGCCCGCCCCAGCCGATAGCGATAGGCACGAACCCTGCCGCTTCGCATCCCTTGGACCAGCCCGGGTTCCAGATCATCCGCCCCCGGCTTTCCGAGCGGCACAAGCCCCGCGCCCGCCCATCAACCGCGACGCAGAGCATTGGGGATTTAGGATTTACCCTTCGGGCTCAGCTCTTCTACGCTATCCATCACGCGGCTTTTGATGACCTCGAATGTATCGGTGCTGCCGGTGCGCACGATCTCGGCCATTTCGGTGGTGGTCTTGACCGTGGCGTCAAACGTCTTTTTCGCCAGCTCGACAGAGTTGTTCATCGCGCCAACCGGATCCGACGCCGCGGACGAGGCATTTTGCACCGTGTCGGAAATATCAGCCAAGGTTTTCTCCAAAGCGCCCCGCTGCGCCTCCATCAGCGTTTGCGCACTGTTGGTGCTGACCTGAACCGCTTCTTGCAAGGCTTGCAGGTTCTTGCGGTGGGACTCCATCATGTCGTTCATATCAGGACCGGGGATGCTCATCGAGCTTCCGAAATCCTTGAACATATCCATGAAGGGGTTCGCGCTGTCTTTATCCGCCATCTGCGTCTCTCCTGATAAGGGCTGCCCATGCGGCAGCGGTACGTCATGCTAGGCGGGCAAACGGCGGTATGACAAGGGCAGAGTTTCCCACCATATGCCATCTGCCACAGCAGTATCCGGAAGAAACCACGAAACCATACGTAAGCGTATGTCACGCGCCCGCTTGCACCGCAGCAATCACGCCGCGCAGCTCCGCAAGCCCGCGCAACCGCCCGATCAGCGGATAGCCTGCTATCAGATCGCGGGCGTGATCGCTCAGCATGTGGTGGCCGTGGTCGGGGCGGAAAGCAATCTGTTGGTCGGCGCGGCCCGCCTGCGTGCGCTTGGCCTGTTCTGCCAACAGCACACGGATAAGGGCGACCATATCCGTATCACCGTCCAGATGGGCAGCCTCCTCGAACGAGCCATCGGGGTCTTTGCGCACGTTGCGCAGGTGGGCGAAATGAACACGGTCCGCCACCCGTGCTGCGATGGCAGGCACATCATTGGCAGGGTTCGCCCCTAACGAGCCCGAGCATAGCGTGATCCCGTTGACGGGGCTGTCATAGGCACCCAGCACCCAGTCGAGGTCATCACCGTTCGAAACGATGCGCGGCAAGCCCAGTATATCACGCGGTGGGTCGTCGGGGTGTACGCACATGCGCATTCCAAGCTCTTCGGCCGTGGGGATAATTTCATCAAGAAACCTTTTGTAGTTGGCCCGCAAGGCCGTGCGGTCGATCCCGTCATAGCGTGTCAACGCGCCGCGCAGGCCCGCGATGTCATACCGGTCAAATGCCCCTGGCATCCCCGCCATAACGGCGCCCAAAAGCGCGGCGCGATCGGCTTCGCTGACGTTTTGCGCCCATGCGGCCGCTTTGGTGACGACGTCTGCGGGATAGTCCTGCGTTGCGGCCTCGCGCCCTAGCATGTGGATTTCAAACGCGGCCATATGCACGGCCTCAAACCGCAGACAGGTCGCGCCACCTGCGACGGGGGCCGCCAAATTCGTGCGGGTCCAATCCAGCAAGGGCATAAAGTTATAGCAGATCACCTTGATCCCTTCCGCCGCCAGATTGGCCATGGATTGTCGGTAGGCTGCGAACAGCCCCGTCAGATCGCCCGTGCCGCGTTTAATATCCTCATGGATCGGCAGACTTTCCACCACCACCCAGTCAAAGCCGGCGGCCTTGACGCGGTTGTTGCGCTCGACAATGGCTTCCGCACTCCATACCCTGCCGTATGGTATTTCATGCAATGCGGTGACGATACCCCGCGCGCCCGTCTGCGCGACCTCGTCCAGCGTGATCTGGTCAAGATCACCGTACCAGCGCCAACTCTCGATCATGGTTGCATCTCCTGCATCGTGGCGCGGGCCCCTTTGGCCCACAAATGTTGTGCGATGTTTGTGATCGGTGTGCGCAGGGCTTTGGCCAATTCGGGGCTAAAGACCTCTTGCAGCGCCAGAAATCCCGCGACCATCTCGGCAGGCGTTTGGTGGGTTGTGGCGATATCAGTGAACCGTTCGGCCATCGGGTCGCGCACGTCAATCACGCCGCCTGCCTCGTCACGGCCAGCGGCGTAGCGCATCCAACCCGCCACAGCGAGCAAGATCATTGTCGAAGGGCGGCCGGCCTCCATATTCACCGCAAGTGTGTGCAGCAAGCGTTGCGGCAGCTTCTGGCTACCGTCCATCGCGATCTGCCATGTCTTGTGCTGGATCGCGGGGTTGGCAAAGCGTTCAAACAACGCATCCGCATATGTGTTCAGGTCAACCCCCGCGGGCGGGGTCACGGCGGGCAAAACCTCGGACCACAGCTGGCGCAGGTAGGTGGCGTAAACGGGGTCGGCCACGGTCTGCGCAATCGTGTCATGGCCCCCCAAATACCCCAGATAGGCCAGCGCCGAATGCGCCCCGTTGAGCATCCGCAGCTTCATATGCTCATGCGCGCTGACATCTGCGACCATCTGCGCCCCTGCCGCGGCCAAATCGGGGCGGGCATTGCCGACAAAGTCATCCTCGACCACCCATTGGCAGAACGGCTCGTGCAGGACGGGTGCGGCCTCGGCAAAGCCCAGCGCGGCAGAGATGCGGGTGATGTCGGAGGGCGTGGTGGCGGGGGTGATCCGGTCCACCATCGTCGCAGGAAAGCGGGCGTGGGCGGCGATCCAATCGGCCAGTGCAGGGTCAAGCCGCTGCGCCATGCCCAAGATAACATCGCGCACCAACGCACCATTGTCAGGCAGGTTATCACAGCTAAGCACTGTAAAAGGTGGCTCCCCCGCGGCGTGGCGCATCTGCAAGGCCCGCAGGATATATCCGGGGGCCGAGACAGGCATGGGATGCGCAAGATCATGAACGATGTCGGGATGCTCGAAATTCACAGCCCCCGTGGCGGGGTCGTGGCAATAGCCCTTTTCCGTCACGGTGAGCGAGACGATCTTTACCGCAGGATCAGCCATCGCGCGCAAGACAGCCGCAGGGTCTTCGGGTGCTACCAGCACCTCCGTGAGCACCTCAATATCGCGCATCGTCTCGCCCTCGGGCGCCATGGTCACGGCCGTGTAGGCCCAGTTGCGCGGCCGCAGGCTGTCGCGCACATCCGCGCTGCGCAAGGAGACACCGACAATCCCCCACTCCCCGCCAGAGGCCGCCATAGCATCCGCCACATAGATGCAGCCAAAAGCACGAAAGAACGCACCAAGGCCCAAATGCACAATGCCCGCCTTAGGCTTTTCTGTCGTTTCATCCATATAAATACCCCTTCCCGCTAAAGCCCGTAGGCCTGTTTGGCGAGGCGGTAGGACAGATCATGCGCCACATCGCCCGCATCGCTGCGCCCCAGACGGCCCGTGGCCACCAGCTCGGCCAGATAGGCGCAATCGACCCGCCGCGCCACATCGTGCCGCGCAGGGATCGAGCAGAAGGCGCGGGTGTCGTCGTTGAAGCCAACCGTGTTGTAGAACCCCGCCGTTTCGGTCGTCATGCGGCGGAACCGCATCATCCCTTCATAGCTGTCGTGAAACCACCACGGCGGCCCCAACCGCAACGCAGGGTACACCCCCGCCAGCGGCGCCAATTCGCGGGCATAGCTGCTTTCATCCAGCGTAAAGGCGATCACGCGAATGTCAGAGCGCCCGCCGACCGCGTTCAGCAAAGGCCGCAGCGCCTTCACGTAATCGGTACGGGCGGGAATATCATATCCTTTGTCACGGCCGAATTCCTGCATCACCTGCGCGTTGTGATTGCGGATCGAACCTGCGTGGATTTGCAGAACCAAGCCGTCGTCAATGCTCATCCGCGCCATTTCCGTCAGCATGTGGCCGCGAAAGCGGTCCGCTTCCTCGGGCGTGCAGCTGCCGTTGCGGGCTTTGCCATAGAGGGCTTCTGCCTCGGGCTGCGGCAAATCCTCGGTCCGTGCGGAGGGGTGGCCATGGTCGCTGGCTGTCGCTCCACCGACCTGTTTGAAATAGGCGCGGCGCGTGCGGTGGGCCGCCAGATACCCCTGCCACGTCGTCGTATCCTCGCCCGTGAGCTTGCCAAATTGCGCCAGATTGTCGGCAAAGCCTTCGAATTCGGGATCAATGACCGCATCGGGGCGGTAGGTGGTGATCACATTGCCACCCCAACCGCTGGCGCGGATCAGCTTGTGCCAGTGCAGATCGTCCAACGCGCTTTCCGTGGTCGAGAGCGCCTCGATTCCGAAGCGATCAAACAGGGCGCGTGGGCGGTAGGCGTCATCGGCCAGCCGCTCTGCGATGTGGTCATAGATCGCGTCGGCGGTGTCCGCGTTCAGATCATCGGTGACGCCAAAGACCTGCTGGAACGCGTGGTCCAGCCACAGCTGCGATGGCGTGGCGCGAAAGAGGTGATAGTTGGCCGCAAAGAGCCGCCAAATCTTGCGCGGATCGCCCTCCACCGCGCTGCCATCTGCCCGCGGCACGCCCAGATCCTGCAACGCGATCCCTTGGGAATGCAGCATTCGGAACACATAATGATCGGGTGTTACAAACAGCGCGGCAGGGTCGGAAAAGGCGGCATCCTCGGCGAACCAGCGCGGATCGGTGTGGCCATGCGGGCTGATGATGGGCAGGTCTCTCACCCCTTCATAAAGGTCGCGGGCAAGGCTGCGCACTGCGGGGTCGGTCGGGAATAATCTGTCGGGGTCCAGCATCGCGGCTTCCTTTGTCTGTGCCTACAGGTCAGATTTCAGCGCCTTGAGCGCGGCGTGCAGACCTGCGCTGGCATGGTCACTCATGATCGGGCCGAAAGCAATTTCAAAGCGATCCGCAACCGCATCATAGCGCAGGGTCAGGACGTGGCGATTGCGGTTAAAGTAGTCCTCGCTCAGGTCCAGCACCGTTACCATGGGCGGCGTCTGATTGCTGTGATCGCCGATCACGAACAGGCCCAGTTTGAGCGCCTCGCCCGCTTGGGCGCTCACGGGTTCGGCGATGCGGCTGGTGAAATCATAAAGGGATTGCTGCGTGGCCAGCCCGTGCTGCCTGCGCCAGTCGTCGAAGGGGCGCCAGTTTTGCATTGGCAACAGCCCGTTCGGAAAAACATCAACCCAGCGCGGCGCGGCCCTGTCGGTGATCGCGTGGCCATAGGCGTTCATCTGCTGTGGCGGCGCAAAGCGGAACCGCACAGGGCCGCCATTGGCCTGTTGATAAATCGCTTTGATCGCGGCAGGCAGCCCGTGGGTGGTGTAGCCCCATTGGTCAGTGAAGGCCCGCAGCTCTGCCTCGGTCACAGCGGGTGCCGCGCCATCCAGCCAGAAGGCCGTCGCATCAGAGCTGCGTGCGCTGATCCGCTCATCGCCTATTTCGTTTCTCAGATCGCGTTTCGGCACGCCGTAGCGCCGCAACCGCGTCAGAAACTCTGTGACTGTGGGAAAGACGACCTGATCGGCAGGCTGATCCAGATCGCTGATCGCCAGCACCGCAGGCGCATCGCCGTTGCGGTAATCGAGCATGAGGGCGCTGTCAAAAGCGGCCGAGATCACAATCAGCTTGTCGGGGGCATCGTATAGCTCCCGCCACGGGGTCCGCCCGTCGATGAAATCCAGACGGTCCGACAGGGTCGCGAGCGTGGCAAAATGCTCTACCTTGGACAGCTGGCCTGCGTAAACGTAGGGGCCTGTGGGGAAGATGTGCAGCGGCTCTGCGGGGTTCTCTTTGTCCACCGCGACCTTGTAGTGCGAGGTGCCGCCATTGGCGACCTCATAGAAAGGCAGCAGCGCATCAGGCAACGCCACGCCCAGCGCATCGCCCGCCGCTGCCCATTGCGCTGCGGTGACGCCTGCGCCTGCGTTGCCGTTGCTCCAGAAACGGTCGGGGTCTTGGGGGTCGGGCGGGGTGCCGAAGGCTTTGTCGCGGGGCGCGTTTGCGCGGCGGCTGCCCGTGTCTGTTACCTCGTGAAGGGCTGCCATGAAGGCATCAAAGCTGTCGAAGTGCATCAATTCAGGGCTGTCGGCATTATTGTCGAACAGCAAAACACCCGGCGTTTCCCCTTTGCGGTAATCCAGCGCGGTGCCATAGCCCGTTCGCGCGGTCAGCACGACCAGCTTGTCCGCTCCGCGCAGCCACGTCTCTTTTTCGGCGGGGTCGGAGTATTCGGGGTCAAAATACTCCATATAATGATCGTGCAAGGTGCTGAGCTGGGCCAGCGGCTTCAGGTCGTTATAGTCATCGGCAAAGGCGGTAACCCAGTGGGAATAGACCTTCGGCGCAGCTGCAAATTTCGGCACGTAATATATCGGCAGACCGCCGCCGTCCTGCAATGAATAGATGTCCCTCAGGCTTGGCGGCAGCGCCACTCCCAGCCGCGCCTCGGCCTGCGCGATCATCGCGGCGCTGGCGCGTTTGGGGGCGCGTTGGGGTTTGTCCCCCTTGTGGTCCAGCACATTGACCAAGGCCGTGCGCGTATAGTTGGGGCGACTGAAGTGCCAGCCTCTATAGAAGGTTGCCGCTGTTACGCGACGCGCGACAGTGGCAAACTCATCCTCGCACGCCCCCTCCCCCTCACTGGGCATCGAAGGGGGTGCGACAGTCGCGCGTTCTTGGTGCGCGATGACCCCCGCCAAAGGTACAAAAAGCGCGGCAAAGCCTATGATCCAATAGAGGTCGCGGGCGGTCAGCATAGCGGGGCTTGCAGGCTCGGACATCAGCGCCCCAAGGCCAAGACCCAACAGATAGAAAACGCTCACAAGGCAGCATTGCACCACAAATGTCAGCGGCACGGCCCGCAGCAGCGCTGTGCGGGACGCGCCACCACCCAGCGCCTGCCACGCCCCTGCCTTGCCCAGGAAATAGAGCGGCACATACACCGCGCCCAGCAGCGGCACGATCAAGGGACTGCGAGAATACCAACCGAACACCGCAGGCACCGCCACAATAAACAATGCGATAATCAGACGGAGTGATCTGGCCATGACGGCTCCCTTCTGGCGGATGGTTCGCGCCACAAATGCTAGGCCTACAACTACAACGGGTTTAGCGCAGGGTTTCAACCACCCTCGGGCTTGGCCGTTTACACAAGGCGCATTTGCCGTCAGAATTTGGCGATGAAAGCCCGCCCGCCCTATCTGCACCCGCTACGGCGCGATGTTCCCCCACTTGAGGAGGCATTTGCCGCCTGCACAGCCGTGTTTGCGGGCCGCGATGTGCCGACACATCTGTGTGCGCAATGCTTTACTCCCGATTGGCAGGCACGCATCATCGCCGCGGCAAAACAGGCCTGCGCGGGCGGTGCGCCCAAGCCCGAGGACTATGCGCAGATTTATTTTGAGCATCCCGCCTGCAGCGGCGGGGAGGAGACGATCAAGCTGTTTGCCCCCTACGGGCTGCGCGATCTGATGACGGGCTGCCCGCCTGCGGGGTTCGCCCCGTTCTCATACCCCGAGGTGTTCAAGACGATGATCCATGCAGGGTTCTGGTTTTGGCCCGATGCCCAGATCGGTGCGGTAAGAACGCTGGCGATGCGGCTGTTTTGGGACTGGTTCGGGCAAGGCCGATACGATTGGCCCACGCCCGATTATACCGACGATCATCTGCTTGGACCAGGTGATGATATTCTACACCTGTGTTCTTTGTGCCTGATTGATCCTGCGGATCTGGTTGCCACGCTCGGCACAATCCACACCCCTTGGGCGGACGAGGCGTTGTGCGGCCCGCTGAACTTCTCGGGCTATGGCGCCACCTATGTTGCAGCCGACACCGCCCGCGACGAAAACCGCTACCTAAAGGCAAGTGACGCCATCGCCCAAACCCTGCGCGTCCGTGAGGCCGCAGCCTTTGTCGCGCAAGTGACCCCTGATTGGGCCGAGCAAGCCTTTTTCCGCAACGCGCAAGCAGCGCCGGAACTGGCGGAGCGCCTGTCGGAGTTTGCCAATTATTACGACATCAGGATGATGGACACCGTAGAAACGGCCGCCCTACCCGTGACCGACATCTGGCCCGACCTGCCGCAGATTTAAACCCCGATATTGGCACACCTGCTGGCCCCATGGAGGACGCCGCTTCCTGCGGTCGGTTTACTCCGCGGTCCAATCCTCGGTATGGTCCGGGCACCCAATGTGCGAGCGGTTGTTGGCCCTGCTACAATCACGCCAAAAACAAACACGGCCCCCATCTGCCAAAGGCACCCGATCATGTTGCACCACCGTGTCAGAGACCACCTTTGCCTCGTTGCCCTGACCAAGGCGCCCATCACCTATCAGGCCCTCGCCAAAGCGCTTGCGCTGAGGCCGCCCAACACCATCCTTCAACTTACCGAAGCTCTTGAACATCTGATCCATGAGGACGCATCCGCAGGGCGGCCGTTGATCGCGGCCTTGGTGATTAGCAAAGCAAGGGGTGGCTTGCCCGCCCTTGGCTTCTTTGAATGCGCGCAGCGTGCGGGGGTTTTTCACGGCGATGCGGCGGGGGCGCAGGCGACGGCGTTCTATGAAACCGAGCGGGATCGCGCGATCGGATTCTGGCGATCCGCGCCCACGGATTAGACGGCACACCGCTGCACGCCCCCCCTTCTAAATGCTAAGCGCGCACCGGACCACGGGGGGCTGTTGGCGGGGCTGGGAGACATGCTACCTTCATCACCATGACCGATACTTACCCCCTGTTTTCGACGCCTGCTGCGCAAGCCGGTGACACCGATCCTTCGTGGCTTTTGCAAAAACAAATTGGCATTCTGCTCAGCGCTGGCGTGTCATGGGATCGGCTCAACCCTGATGTACGGGCTGTGTATCTTTTGGGGTATCACCTCGGGAATGTGCGCAATGGCGGCCACAGCCAGTTTATGGGCAATGCGCGCAACCTTTATGGTGGTGATCCTGCGCGTTTTCTGGACTGGGCTATGTCCGCAGCGCAGCGGTACGCGATGCCCGAAACCCTTGCCGTTATGCGCGACGTGCAAATCTGGATGGCGCAAAACCCTGACGAGGCGGCGGCGCAAACGGGGTTCGATCCGCATGTCTCTCCCGCGTTGGAGCCTTTGAACCGCGCGTTATACGCGGCTGATTCCTCGCGGCATTCGCGCCCGTAGAAGTCATCCCCGACAACGAGTTCGAGACGCAAATCGCGGCACTCGCAGCGGCTGACCCTACCGCAAAGGCGGCGCGCCTTGCGGCGCATATACGCGATCTGGGGGGCGACCTGCCCAAGCCTGCGACCTGCGCCGCACTCAGCCTGTTTGCCGATGGTGCACATCTGCCCCCGACACAGTGCCTGCGCGCAGGCGCTGCCCGAGCCGCCACGCCTGACCGATCGGCCGTGCTGGCAACGGCAGATGGTAAACGTACCTTTGTGCTGGAGACGGGCAAGGCCCGTGTCCGCGTGTTCGAGGCGTCGGGCAACCCCGATACCGCGTTCGAGGGGGCGCATCTCTCCGCAGGGATGCGCGGGATTTTCGAACGCCTGATCCGCAAATATGATCCGCGAAAACGGGCAGAGCGTGCGATGGACCGTATGCGCCATGCGTTTGAGCTGCGAAAAACCCGCAAGATTGATGAGGTGCCGATGACGGTGGGCGATGACATCTTTGCGCTGAACCGCAGGTTTCATCTGGCCGAGGCGCTCGCGCTGTGGAAAGAGCAATCGGGGACCGATGGCACATTTTCGCGGTGGCGTTTGGCGCAAGCGCAGCCCGATCATCTGGATTGGCTGTTTGAGACCGCAGGCGAGCGCATCAGCGTGACAGCCACGGCGAAAGAGGTGCGGGTCCGGACGGATGAACAGACTTGGACCTTTCCCCACGCGGACCTTGCCGCGCTGCGCCAAGAGAGCGAGGGCGCGGGGTGAGGGCAGGTTTTCACTGATGCATCGGGATCCGCGCAGCCGTGCGGCACACGCCCCTGCCCGCTTTGGCAATGCCCTGCCCTGTCGTCAGTCAATTAATCCAAAGCTGTCCTTGAGCCACGGCGTGCTATCGTGCAGCGGGCCAATGATCTGCTCCATCAGCGCACTGCGGGCTTTACGGTCTACCAGCTCCAGCACCGAGCGGGAGCAATCAGGTGTGCTGACCAATGACAAGGTGCGCGAAAACCGTTTGGCGGGAAACGGATGCATCCGCAGCGCGGGGTGAAAACGGCGGGCGTGGCTGAACAATAGCGGCGTTGTGATCGTCCAGCCCGCGCCCGCAGCGACCATCGCCATCAGGGTCTTGTTGCTGTCCGATTGGAATTTATGAGGCAAGGCAATGCCGATGCGGCGCAGCTGAGCTGCAATCTGGTCCGCGATGATCAGATCGCTTGCGAATTGTAAAAACGGCAGCCGCGATTTGCCTTCAACGACATCTGCCAATGTCGGCTCCGCTTTGGCGGGCAGGACGACGACAAAGGGATCGCGCAGCAGCGGCCTGTCTTGCAGATCGGGAAACCGCTCTGGCGGGGTGGTTGTAATGCCGAGGTCCAGCTCGCGATTGCGCAGCATCGCGATGATCTCGTGACTAGAGGCCGTGTGATACACGAAATCACATGACGGCATTTTGTCAGACAGGAAGACGGCCAGATCGGGGATCACATCGCTGTCGAAATCCTCAATCGTGCCGAGCCTAAGAAAGCTGGCATCCGACAAATTTCCCGCCGTGGCCTCGGCCTGCGCTTGGCGGATTGCGTGCAGCGCACCGTCGATATTGCGCAGAAATGCATGGCCCTTGGCGGTCAGGACCATCGGCTTGCGTGCATGGTCGAACAGGGCGACGCCCAGATGCTCCTCCAGACTGCGCAAATGGTGCGAGACCGTACTAACCGAAACGCGGGCTTCCTTTGCAGTGGCCAGCAGCGATCCCTTGCGTGCGCAAATCTGGAACAGTTCAAGCGACTTGAAGCTCAGGCTTTTACGAGACGGCGTATGCGACACAAACACCTGCCAAAAGCACCAGTTGATTTTCGCGCAGCCTGCGCGCACCAAGAACTGAAAGGGGACGGGGCATTCTCAATACGCCCTCACAAGCCGAGCAAGAAGAATAGTGTGCGGAACAGTGTTGTATACAGCCACCCATTCGAACCACGTTTTCCAGATACGATCAAGAGCGAACAGACAGCTGGCACCGCACGTCCAGCCCGCTTTTGCATTGAGCCGTATCAACGCCTGCCGGGCCAGAGCAGGCGCGGCCTAGCGGACGAGGTCAGCCTCAAGAAGGAGGTGATGCCGCCTACGCACCAGCATTGACAAAACTATAAATATAGTTTTGTGTGGACTAATGAAACACGCCTCCGCTGCCCTTTCGCTTGCCGCTCTTGGTCATGACACGCGCCTGACGATCTTTCGATTGTTGGTGCGCGCCGGGAATGATGGTTTGAATATCGGTGAGATCGGCCAGCATCTAGGCATGGCGGCATCTACGCTTGCCTATCATCTCAAGACCTTGGTTGATGCGGGACTTGTCGTGCAAGAACGGCAAGGGCGTCAGATTATCAACCGCGTGGATTTTGCCGTCATGCATGAAACCGTCTCCTTCCTGACGGCTGAATGCTGCGCGGGGGTAAAGCTCACTCAGGAGGATGCGGCATGACGGGTGTCGCTGTTTTTCCGGCCCAAACAAAACTATATATTTAAGGATATAGACATGACTGACACCTCTGCTTCGACCCGCACGGGGACGACGGGCATCGCTTACCAGCTTTGGACAAAGGAAAAGGTCTGGCTGTTCTCGGCGTTCCTGCTGGCGGCGCTGTTTGTTTTTGCGCCTGCTTTGGGGGGCACAACAGTGCGGTTTGCGATCCAGAACTTGGCCAACGTGGCGCCGTTCCTTGTGCTTTCAGTTGCGATCGCTGCCTATGCGGGTGCCACGGGCGCGGATGGTCTGATCGCGCGGGCCTTTACCGGATCACCCGCAGTCATGATTTTAATCGCTGCCGCGGCTGGCGGGCTGTCTCCTTTCTGCTCATGCGGTGTGATCCCCTTGATCGCTGCGCTATTGGTCATGGGCGTGCCTTTGTCCGCCGTCATGGCGTTCTGGCTGGCATCACCTGTGATGGATCCATCCATGTTCATGCTGACCACAGCCACGCTCGGGTTCGAATTTGCAATCGCCAAGACAATTGCGGCGCTCGGCTTGGGCGTCTTTGGCGGGTTTGTGGTCCACATGATTTCGCAGGCGGGCGGGTTGGCCGATCCCTTGAGAGAGGGCGTCGGCAACGGCGGATGTGGTGCATCAAAGGTCCGCACAGTGCAGCCTGTTGTCTGGAAATTCTGGCGCGACACCGCACGGGTCGAGGCGTTCTGGCGCGAGGCAATCAAAACAACCCTGTTTCTCGCGAAATGGCTGACGTTGGCCTTCATTCTGGAAAGCCTGATGCTGGCTTGGATGCCTGCCGATTTAGTGGCACGCACACTGGGTGGCACGGGGATTGCGCCCATCGGTATTGCAACGCTTGTCGGGGTGCCTGCCTATTTGAACGGCTATGCAGCGCTGCCATTGGTCAGCGGGCTGATGGATCAAGGCATGGCTGCGGGTGCTGGTTTGGCGTTCCTTGTCGCAGGCGGCGTCAGCTCGCTCCCCGCTGCGATTGCGGTCTGGGCCTTGGTCAGGCGGCAGGTGTTCATGCTGTACCTCGGGATCGCGCTGACTGGCTCCTTCGCGAGTGGGGTGCTGTTCCAGATTTGGACAGCCCTTTGAAAACCATCGGGTTTGTGCGCGCTCTTTCAGACAGGGCTTCACCGTAGCCTTGGCATCCGCAGCCCATCGACACGAGCAAAGAGCCGCAAAGCCATAGGGGCAAACGGCTGCCATCCGCGCGCCAACTGCCGATGCACGGAACAAGGCCACGGCGCAGCCCGCCGCCCTTTAGGCTGACATCGCAAAACGGCTTTCGCTGCATATTATTTGGCCGATCTTGCGCAGCCTCCGCACTCCGCGCAGGCCTTTCTACCCTACCCGCAGCCTCTACTGTTGACGAACAGCGAAACGATAACCAAATGAGGCTATAGACCCTTATCAGGATTCGAATTCAGGAGCCCCCCGTGAAACCGTTGATCAAGATTGCCCTGCTCATGGGTATCGTTGTGTTGCCGATGGCAACACAGGCCGAAACACGGATTGTCAAAGTCGAGACTGCGACCTCGGGCGGTGACGAAGAACAGCGCGTGTTCTACGGGCGGGTCGTCGCGCGCGAAACGCTTGATCTTGCCTTTCAGGTCGGCGGGCAGATCGTCGAAATGCCGATTGAGGAAGGCGCCTTTATGTCCGCTGGTGATCTGGTGGCCAGACTGGACCGCGAACCCTTTGAGCTGGCCCTTGAAAACGCAGCCGCCCAGCAAACCCAAGCAGCGCGACTGGTGTCCCGATACAAACAACTTGTCGGCAGCGCCGTTGCTGAAAGCAATTTACAGGATGCGGAAACGCAACTGGAGCTGAGCGGGATCGGGTTGCGCAGCGCACAACGCGAGCTTGCCAACACAGCGCTTCATGCCCCGTTTGATGCCATCGTCGCCGCGCGACTAGAGCCGAATTTTTCAACAGTTGCGACCGGTACGCCCGTTGTCCGGCTTCATGATATGTCGGACCTGCGTATCGAGATCGACGTGCCCGAACAATTGTTCCAACGTGCGGGCCAAGACGCCGATGTGACGTTGTTCGCGGAATTCAGTGCAAGCGATGCGCAGTACCCGCTGGAGATCAGGGAATTCAATGCCGAGACTGTTCAGGTCGGGCAGACCTATACACTCACCTTGGGCATGGCGCCGCAGGAAGGGTTGAACATCCTTCCCGGCTCCTCTGCCAAAGTCACGGCTCTGCTGAATTCGGGCGCGTCCTATATCGAAGTGCCGGCCTCGGCTGTCATCATCGAGAACGACAAAACCACAAGCGTGATGGTATATACCCCCACCGACGGGTCGGAAGGCACTGTGGCCAAAACGCCGGTTGAGATCGCGCCAACCGACAGCGGTAACGTGGCAATCGTTTCGGGGCTGCAAACCGGCCAGGAATACGTCGCCATTGGCGCCGACAGGCTGAGCAATGGCGAAGCCGTGCGCCGCTTTACCGGCTTTGGGGAATAAGTTTTACCATGGATATTGCACGGCTTTCGATCAACCGCCCGATCTATACGTGGATCATCATGCTTATCTGTCTTTTGGGCGGCCTGTGGGGGTTTAACTCGCTTGGGCGGCTCGAAGATCCGGCCTTTACGATCAAAACCGCGATTGTTGTGACGCAATACCCCGGTGCCTCGGCCGAAGAGGTCGCCCTCGAGGTCTCCGAGGTGATCGAATCCGAGATCCAGAAGATGGGTGAGGTAAAAGACATCCAGACGATGAACCAGCCGGGCCTGTCGTGGATCACCGTCAATATGCAAGACCAGTATGACGGGACCGAATTGCCGGCGATATGGACAAAACTGCGCAACCGTGTGGGCGATGCGGTTCTGCCCAGCGGGACCAGCCAGCCATTTGTGAACGACAATTTCGGGGATGTGTATGGCATGTATTATGCCGTCACGGCAGAGGGCTATACGGACGCGGAAATCAACGCGCTATCTTCATTCCTGCGGCGCGAATTGCTGAGCGTTGACGGCGTTTCAGACGTGTCGTTGTCGGGCGTCCCAAACGAAGTCATCTATATCGAACCCGACCTTGCCCTGACCACCAACATGGGCATCCCCCCCGCGGCTATTCAAGGCGCGCTTTCGGGGGCCAACGAAATCGTCGATGGCGGTGAAATCCAGACTCCCCAAGGGCGCACGATCATCCAGCGGCCTGAAGGGTCTGATAGTGTCTCGGAAATCGCTGCATTGTCGATTGGTGTGGGCGGAGAAGTCGTCAGGCTGTCCACATTTGCAGATGTTTATCGTGGCCGCGAGGCAAACCCCAACCTGATCGTGCGCCACAACGGAACAGAGGCATTTACGCTGGGCGTTGCGGGCATCGCGACCGAAAACATTGTCGAGGTCGGCCACCGCGTTGATGCGCATCTGGACACGCTGCGGGCGGACATACCGCTGGGGATTACGATTGCGCAGATCTACCAGCAGCATATCGTTGTCGAGGAAGCCTCCAACGCCTTTATCTTGAACCTTGCCATGTCGGTGGCAATTGTCGTTGTTGTGCTGGCTCTTTTCATGGGCTGGCGGGCCGCTGTTGTTGTCGGCTCTACGCTGTTCCTGACGGTGCTGGGCACTTTGTTTTTCATGGCCATCGGCTCAATCGAAATGGAGCGGATTTCCCTTGGCGCTTTGATTATCGCGATGGGTATGCTGGTGGATAACGCCATTGTGGTGGCAGAAGGGATGCAGATTGCCATGCACCGCGGGCGCAGTTCACGCGACGCCGCAACCGAGGCCGCCAGCAAAACCCAAATCCCGCTTTTGGGTGCCACGGTGATCGGAATCATGGCCTTTGCCGGCATTGGCCTCAGCCCCGATGCCACGGGCGAGTTTTTGTTCTCCCTTTTTGCTGTCATTGCGATATCGCTTTTGTTGTCTTGGATACTGGCGATCACGGCAACACCGCTGTTGGGCCACTTCCTGTTTCAACGAGGCGACGATGCGCAAAGCGGTGGCTATGACGGCGCGTTGTTTCGCGGTTATGCTGCCGTGCTGCGGGCCTGCATCAAATTGCGCTGGGGGGTCGTTGTTGGCCTGATCGCGATTACGGTTGTGTGCTTTGCCATGTTCGGCTCGATCAAGCAGCAGTTCTTTCCCGACAGCAACACGCCGCTGTATTTTGTCCATTACAAACTGCCCCAAGGGGCGTCGATCCATCAGACTTCCGACGACATGGAAGTTCTCGAACGCTGGCTGTCGCAGCGTCCCGAGGTGACGGCAACAACAGCCTTTATCGGCATGGGCGCGTCACGTTTCATGCTGACCTATGACAGCGAAGACCCGAACCCCGGCTATGGGCATTTGATCGTGCGGGTCACATCGCTTGACGTGATCGAAAACGAAATGAATGCGCTGGAAGCCTATGCGCTATCCGCCATTCCGCAAGGCGAGTTTCGCGTCAAAAGGCTGGCGTTTGGCCCCGGTGGCGGCGCCCCGATCGAGGTGCGCTTTTCTGGCAGCGATCCGGACGTCCTGCGGGCGCTTGCGGACGATGCGATTTCGCGCATGACTGCGGCGTCGGACAATATCGTAGCCCCACGTCACGATTGGCGCGAACGCGAGCTTGTGCTGCGCCCGATCTATGCCGCAGACCGCGCGCAGGATGCGGGGATTTCGCGATCGGATATTACCCAGACATTGCAGTTTGCTGTTGAGGGGCTGGCCGCGGGCACCTTCCGCGAAGGAGACCGACAGCTTCCCATCACCCTGCGCGTGCCGCGCGACAGTGACTTGGCCCTGACCGATCATGTGATCTATTCCGACAGCGGCGGCGGTTTTGTGTCGATGGAACAAGCCACAGACGGTTTTGTTTTTGAACCTCAGGATACGTTGGTGCTTAGGCGGGACCGTGCAGATGTTATCACTGTCGGCGCCGATATCCCCCGCGATATGACCGCATCGCAGGTTCAGGCCGACGTGCGCGATGTGATCGAGCAGATGGAGCTGCCCAGCGGCTACACGATGGAATGGGGCGGAGAGCTGGAAAGCTCGACCGATGCACAAGCCTCGTTGGCCGGACAGCTTCCATTTAGCATCATCATCATGGTGTTGATTTCGGTCCTGTTGTTCAACGCGCTGCGTCAGCCGATCATCATATGGCTGCTGGTGCCTATGGCTGTGAACGGCGTCAGCCTAGGATTGCTCGGGACGGGGTTGCCGTTCACGTTCACCGCCCTTCTTGGTCTGTTGTCGCTGTCGGGTATGTTGATCAAGAACGGGATCGTGCTGATCGAAGAGATCGACCTGACCCGCGCAGCCGAACCGGACATGCCATTGCAGGACGCTATCGTCACGGCTTCAACCTCGCGCCTACGGCCCGTGTTTCTCGCGGCGGCGACCACGATCCTCGGGATGTTGCCGCTTATCAGTGATGCGTTCTTTCAGTCGATGGCCATTACCATCATGGGGGGCCTGGCGTTTGCCTCTATCCTCACCCTGATCGCGGCACCGGTGCTGTATTTCATTTTCTTCAAGCGCTCTGCCGAAAGAAGCCAGCAATCGCGCGGTGGGACTGCGCGGGGTGTTGTGGTAACGCCGTAGCACCACGGCGTTACCTCGCGTTCAGGGAATGGATCATGTGCTGACTGGCCGATGCGCAACAGCGGGTGTGGCTGCGTGGTTCCGCATCATTATTTGACGCCACATCCATAAATCAATAATTCCCGATATATGGAAAAGACAGATGCCCTCGATGCTTTCGCAGCCCTTGGCCAGTCAACGCGCCTTGATGTGTTCCGTCTGCTTGTAAAAGCAGGCGAGGCAGGCATGTTGGCGGGTGACATCAGCACGGCGCTGGATGTGCGGCAAAACACGATGTCGGCCAACCTGTCGGTCCTGTCGCGTGCGGGCCTGATCCGCAGCGGCAGGGAGGGGCGCAGCATCCGCTACTTTGCAGACATGGACGGAATGCGCGGCCTTCTGGCCTTTCTGATGGAGGATTGTTGCGGCGGCAATCCCGACCTGTGCCAACCCGTCATCAATGAGCTCGCCTGCCCCTGTTAGGATACCCACTA
This sequence comes from Sulfitobacter aquimarinus, assembly GCF_040149565.1. NCBI lineage: Bacteria > Pseudomonadati > Pseudomonadota > Alphaproteobacteria > Rhodobacterales > Roseobacteraceae > Sulfitobacter > Sulfitobacter aquimarinus. The sequence continues at coordinate 29,453 of NZ_JBEFLO010000002.1, read as the reverse complement.
TGACCGACACTCCAAACGCCGCTGCCGCTGGCTTGGGCACATTCGAGCGCTGGCTTTCCGTGTGGGTAGCGCTGGCCATCGGGGCAGGATTGCTGTTGGGCAACCTGTTTCCCGGCCTCTTTGCGGCCCTTGCCGCGATGGAGGTCGCCTCTGTCAACCTGCCGGTGGCTGTGCTGATCTGGGCCATGGTCTATCCCATGATGGTGGGCGTCGATTTCAGCGCATTGCGCAAGGTGGGGGACAGGCCAAAGGGGCTGGTCGTGACACTGGTGGTGAACTGGCTGATCAAGCCTTTCACCATGGCCGCCTTGGGCGTGCTGTTTTTCGAATATGTATTTGCTGGCCTTATCCCGCCCGAGGATGCCCAAGCCTATCTGGCGGGTGTGATCCTGCTCGGTGCTGCGCCCTGTACGGCGATGGTGTTCGTGTGGTCCAATCTGACCCGAGGCGACGCGACCTACACGCTGGTTCAGGTGAGCGTGAATGACGTCATCATGGTTTTTGCTTTTGCGCCGATCGTCGCCATGCTGCTGGGCGTGACGGATATCGTTGTGCCATGGGATACGCTGCTGCTGTCCGTGGGTCTGTATGTCATGCTGCCATTGCTTGCGGGCTATCTAACACGCGGGCGGCTGGTAACAACGGGTGGCGAAGCGGCCGTTGATGCCTTCAAATCCCGCGTTCAGCCGTTTTCGATCTTCGGGTTGCTGATGACGGTTGTGCTGCTGTTCGGCTTTCAGGGCGAGGTTATTCTGGACCGCCCGCTGGTCATCGCGCTGATTGCTGTGCCGCTGGTCATCCAGTCCTACGGCATCTTCTTTGTGGCCTACGGCTGGGCGCGTGCATGGGGTATCCCGTTCAATGTCGCCGCCCCCTGCGCCCTGATCGGCACTTCCAATTTCTTCGAGCTGGCCGTGGCGGTCGCCATCAGCCTGTTCGGGCTTGGATCGGGTGCCGCTCTTGCCACTGTGGTCGGCGTGTTGGTTGAAGTGCCGGTGATGCTGTCTCTTGTTGCTTTCGCCAACCGCACACAACACTGGTTCCCGAACGAAGGCAGTGCGCCATAAGCACGGCCATTCATCACGCCGAACACGGTGACAAAAGAAAATGGCGCGCTGTTGATCAATGCGCGTCGGATTCACGCTGGCTGATGCGGCTTTCGCATGCCCGCTTTGCCCGCAGCGCCGAGCGTTCCGTTGATGGTTCAGGCAAATGGATGGACGGCCCGCGCGGCAGGGCGGGACCGTCCAAGGTGCGTCACATGGCACCGTAATCTTGTGCCATTCGGCAACGGATCAAACGGCTGATAGACCCGCATCGAGCGCCGAGAGGATCGTGTTCGCCTCTGCCTCGCTCAGGATCAGGGGCGGCGACAAGATCAGGTTCGGGCCAGAGACGCGCACCATTGCACCGTTCTGATAAGTGACCTCTTGAACCGTGCCTGCAGACCCGCCGTCGATGGGTTTCTTAGTTGCACGGTCGCTGACCATCTCAATCGCGGTCATAAGCCCGTGCCCGCCGCGCACATCGCCGATGATGTCGTGTTTCGCCATCAGCGCCTTGCAGCCTTCGTGCAGTTGCGTGCCACGCGCAGCAGCATTTTCGATGACGTTCAGACGTTTTGTTTCTGCCAGACAGGCCAAGGCGGCAGCGGCCCCAACGGGGTGGCCGGAATAGGTGTAGCCATGCCCGATCTTGGCTGCGGGGTTTCCCTCGAACACCTCGATCATGCGGTCCCCGAGCATGACCGCCCCGAACGGGAAGTACCCGTTTGTAATCGCCTTGGCCGTAGCCATCATATCGGGCTGGATCCCCCAAAGCCGCGCACCGGACCACGCGCCTGTGCGGCCAAAGGCGGTGATGACCTCGTCGGTGATCAAAAGGATACCGTTGCGGTTACAGATGTCCTGCACCATTGGCGCAAAGGATTTATGCGGTGGAATAACCCCACCCGCACCAAGGATCGGCTCCATTATCATCGCGGCAATGGTGCCTGCCCCTTGGAATGCGATCTCGTCCTCCAACGCCTGCACGCATAGATGCGCCAGCTTTTCGGGGTCGGTCTCGTTGAACGGGTTGCGATAGGTATAGGGCGCGGGAATATGGAAACAGCCGGGCAAGAGCGGCTCATACGCGGTGCGGAAATTCGCGTTACCGTTCACAGAAGCGCCACCCATGTGGGTGCCGTGATAGCCCTTTTTCAGGCTCAGGAATTTTGTTCGGCCCGGCTCCCCCTTCAGCTTGTGGTACTGGCGGGCAAGGCGCAGCGCCGTCTCGACGGAATCCGACCCGCCAGAGGTAAAGAAGGCGCGGCTCATACCATCGGGCGCGAAAAACCGGCTCAGCTCGTAGGACAGCTCAATCGCTGCGTCGTTGGATGTGCCGCGGAAGGTTGAATAATACGGAAGCTGATCCAGCTGCGCGGCAATGGCTTCCTTCACAGGTTTGCAGGAATAGCCCAAGTTCACGTTCCACAGCCCGCCAACACCGTCCACAACCGAATGGCCATCAATGTCCGTGATGTTCACCCCTTCGGACCCCGTGATGATTTTTGGCGGCTGGTCGATTGTATCTTTGGGCGATGTCATCGGGTGCCACATCAAGCGGCCGTTATGTTCCTTGAGGAAGTTTGAATCTTTCATGATGTGGTTTCCAGTTCTTGTTGCTGTGCCATGGAAGTTGCCCATGCATGTTCGACTGCGGCAGGAACAACCCCACCCCAATTTCTAGAGATGTCGCGGCTTGCCGTGATGAGTTCGGACTTGATGAGCGTCTCAAGCGCGGGCGTAAAGCGCGAGGCGACACTGGCCACAGACACAGCCCCGCAAAAGCCCCCCGTTTGGTCAAAAACCGGCGCAGATAGGCTATGAATCTCGGATTCAAAGCGCCCGTCCGACCGCGCAAAACCGCTGTGGCGGGTATCTTCAACGATCGCTTGCAGCGCCTGCGGCGTTGAGGGCGTTTTGTCCGTATAACTGTTGAGGGTTTCACATGCTGCGTCGAACAGACCATCAGGCCCGAACGCGAGCGCACAATACCCCGATGCCGTGGCGTGCAGGGGGAACGTCGTAATGTCGATGATCGCCCGCGTGCTGTGTTTCAGGGATTCGAACGACAGCAAAGCGAACAGGTTTGCGCCCGACAAAACAGAAACATGCGCCGTTTCGCCTGTTTTATCAGCAAGCATCCGTGTTGCCTCCCGCGCCCCTGTCTCGCGGGGAACGGTTGCCTCTCTCATGCGGCCAAGCTGCAGAAGGGTCGGCCCAAGGCGGTAATGCTTGGTGTTTGCGTTTTGCTCGACAAATCCTGCGGCTTCCAGGACTTGCAGGTGCCGGTATGTCGTCGCCTTGTCGCGTTTTGCCAGCTTGCACATCTGGGACAGGCCGATTTCAGGCCGCGCTGTCGAGAACAGCGATAACAGATCAAGCGCTTTGGAAGCTGATGACATTGGGCGCGCACCTCTCTTCGTTTCGAGAAAAAATTTGACACAGGAAAAAAGAAGCGGCAAGCTATTTTTCATAACAATGGTTCAATATATGAACCGATTACGGGGAGAACGCAATGTCCAACTTTATGAAATCAGTCACCGCAATGGCGCTTGCGCTGGCCGCGGCCGCAGGGTCTGCGCAGGCGGAATATCCGGAAAAACCGGTCGAGTTTGTTGTGCCGTGGCCTCCCGGTGATCTTGAGGATGTGCTGACCCGAATGATCGCCGAGGATTTCTCGGAGACTTACGGCGTGCCGACGGCTGTTGTGAACAAGCCCGGCGGCGGCGGCGGCCCCTTCCCCGGTGCGATCGAGGTCGCTAACGCGCCCGCTGACGGCTATACCATCGGGTCTTTCATCATCGCGATCCCCGTTGTGGGGCCACAGTTGGGTATTCCCGAACTGAACCCCGATCCCTTTGTGCCGCTTGGCAATTTCCTGACCTATCCGTTTGTGATCGCCGTTGCAGGCGACGCGCCTTACGATGATATGGCGGGCCTTGCGGCACATGCGCAGGAAAACGATGTGGTACTTGGTCACTTTGGCGCGCCTCTGGTGCCGACACAGGTTACGATGGGCCTCGCGTCTGAACTGGGATTTTCCTATGCATCGGACGCTGCGTTTGACGCGCTGGATTGTAACACGCTGGCCTCTGGCGATGTTGATGTGATCAACACGACGCTTCAGTTGATCCTGCCATGTCTGGATGATGTAAAGGTCCTCGCGTCTATCGGCGGCGAGCGTATCAGCCTCACGCCTGACACGCCGACGGTTGCGGAACTGGCGCCCGATCTGAACGTCTCTTTGTGGAACGGTTTGTTCGTTCACGCCGACACCCCGCAGGACGTTCAGGACAAGATCATCGCCGTCGCCGAAAAGACGATGATGTCCGAACGTGCGCAGGCGCTGGCCGCCGAGACAGGTGCGTTGGTCTACTGGCAGCCTGCGGATGAGGTGGCCAGCCAGATCAAGGCAGACATCAAAACGATGGGCGCGATCGAAGCGATGCTGGCAAACTAAACCAACTGCAAAGACCCGTCGGGTGGCCAATCGCGCTGCCCGACCCTGCACCGCCCATCAACGGACACCCACATGTCGCGCGTGAAGACCCTTCAGCACTTGTTCAAACGCTATCGCCGCCCCGGCGACATTGTGTTTGCGTGGTTTGCGTTTCTGGTTTCAGTGTTTTTGCTGTCGCAGATCATGGACCAGACAGCGTGGAAGGCGGGGAACAAGCTGTTTGCGCAGCCACGGTTCTGGCCTGCCGTCTCATTGGGGGGCATGGCGTTCTTTGCAGGTCTTCACCTTCTCGGCTCGGCCTGTTCAGAGCGTATTCACGGGCGGTGGAAAGAAGTCTGGCTGTGGATTTGTGCGTTGGAATATGCGGTGTGGTTTATCGCCTACGCCAGCGCGGTGCCCTATGCGGGCTACCTTCTAAGCACAATTGTCTTTGCCGTCGCACTGACCTTGCGCGCAGGCTATCGCAGCCCGCGCATCGTGCTGTCTGCCGCTTTGGCCGCTGTAGTTATTGTAGTCCTGTTCAAGACCTTGTTGCAGGTGAACCTCCCCTCTGGTCTGATCTATGAGCACCTGCCGGGCGGGGTGCGGCAGATCATGCTGACCTATTTTTGATCGGACGTCACGCGCATGGAAAATATCTTTCTTGGCCTTGAACTGCTCGCCCGCTGGGACGTGATGGTGGCCTTGTTTGTCGGCTCGATCGGCGGCGTCATTATCGGCGCGATCCCCGGTGTTGGCCCTGCGGTGGCCATTGCAATCTTGCTGCCTGCGACCTTCTCGCTTGATCCGATTGTCGGGCTGACCATGCTATTGGGGATATACGGGTCGTCGATGTACGGCGGCGCGATCCCTGCGGTACTGATCAACACGCCCGGCACAGCGGTCAATGCGCTGACCTCTTATGACGGCTACCCGATGACCGAAAACGGCGAGGCGCACCGCGCCGTATCGCTGGCCTATTCCGCGTCTTTCTGGGGCGGAATTTTCGGCATCGGTTGCTTGATCCTGTTGTCGCCCGTGCTGGCGCTGATCGCTCCGATGTTTGGTAGCCGCGAGGTTTTCCTTGCGGCGCTCCTTGGGATTATTCTTGTTGTGCTGGCCCATAGGGGCCAGATTTTTGCCGCCGGTCTTCTTGCGATGTTCGGTATCTTTTTGCAGACGGTCGGTTTGGATGCGGTCACCTATACACAGCGCTATACCTTCGGGCAGTCGTTCCTGAGCTCGGGGGTGAACCTGATCGTTGTCGTGCTGGGCCTATTCGCCCTGAGCCAAGCGTTTTTCCTGCTGACGGCCCCCGATAGCAGCCCCGAAGCAAAGCCGGTGACGGGTAAAATGAGCGCAGGTTTCAAGGAGCTGCTAAAGCACAAACGCGTGGCCACGGTCGCGTCGGGCTTTGGCGTGATCCTTGGTATGATCCCGGGCACGGGCGAATTCACCGCCCAGTTTATGAGCTATACCTACGCGCAGAAAACGTCAAAAGACCCTGACGCATTCGGCAAAGGCAGCCCCGAAGGCCTCATCGCATCTGAGGCCGCAAACAACGCAGTGCCCGCCGCCGCGATGATCCCGCTGTTGGCACTGGGCATTCCCGGTGAGGCGCTGACAGCGATGATGCTGTCGGTCTTTTATGTCCACAACGTCATCCCTGGCCCGCAGTTGTTTCAGAACAATATTGATCTTGTTTACGGGCTCTATTTCGCGCTGATCGCGTTGAATGTGATCGTGATGGTGTTCTTGCTGTTCTCGACCAATATGCTGACCAAAATCATCCGCGTCCCGACGCGGCTGTTGGGGGTCATGATCCTGCTGCTGTCGTTCGTCGGGGTCTATTCGCTGCGCAACTCGTTGACGGACTGCATGATCGCGGCAGGCTTTGGCGTGTTCGGGCTGGTTCTGAAACGCCTGAACCTACCCATCGTGCCGATCATTCTGGGCATGGTTCTGGGCGGGATAATGGAGGTAAAGCTCCGCTCGGCCTTGCCGCGCCTCAAAACGCCCTTCGACATGATCGACCGCCCCATCGCCTTTATCCTTTTTGTAATTATCGTGACCGTATTGGCCCTGCACATACGCACACTGTTGAAAGAATACCGTGCGCATCAGCCGCAAGAAGATCACGATCTCCACGACAGCCAGACACGGTAGGACCCATGGACCAGACAAAGATTGACGCGCTGCGTGCGCAGCCTGTTGCCCCTTTTGCACATTTGATCGACGGCAAACATGTACCGGCCAGTGATGGTGGCACGATGGATGTTATCTCGCCCATCGACGGTCGGGTTTTGACCACCACCGCACGGGGCACGGTGGCCGACATGGAGGCTGCGATTGCAGCAGCGCGCGCCGCGTTCGAGGACGGACGCTGGGCGGGGCAGCCCCCTGCTGCGCGCAAAAAGGTCCTGATGAAATGGGCGAACTTGATAGAGGTCCACGCGCTGGAGCTTGCGGTGTTGGGCGTGCGCGACAACGGCACCGAGATCAGCATGGCCATCAAGGCCGAGCCCGCGTCAGCAGCGGCGACGATCCGCTATTACGCCGAAGCACTGGACAAGGTTTATGGTGAAGTCGCCCCGACACCATCGGACGTACTGGGCCTGATCCACAAGGAACCCGTGGGCGTTGTCGGCGCGATCATCCCGTGGAACTTCCCGCTGATGATTGGCGCATGGAAACTTGGCCCCGCGCTGGCGATGGGGAACTCGGTTGTCCTGAAACCATCCGAGACCGCGTCCCTGTCGCTGATGCGGATGGCGGACCTTGCGCTTGAGGCAGGATTGCCCGCAGGCGTGTTGAACGCGGTCACGGGGGAAGGCAAAGTTGTGGGCGAAGCGCTTGGCCTGTCCATGGATGTCGATGTCTTGGTGTTCACAGGATCAGGCACCACAGGTCGGCGGCTGATGGAATACGCCGCGCGGTCCAATATGAAACGCGTGTATCTAGAGCTTGGCGGTAAATCCCCGAATATCGTCTTCGCGGATGCGCCCGATCTGGATCAGGCAGCAAAGATCGCCGCCGCAGGAATTTTTCGCAATGCAGGTCAGGTCTGTGTCGCGGGATCGCGTCTTTTGGTCGAGGCTGCGATCCACGATGATTTCGTTGCAGCCGTTATCTCGGCGACCGAGGCCATGCGCGTCGGCAATCCGTTGCAGATGGACATGCACATCGGGGCGATCAACTCGGATGTGCAATTGCAGGCCAACCTTGGCTTTGTTGAAACGGCCAAGGCCGAAGGCGGGCAGGTCGTCACGGGTGGCGAGCGTATTTTGCAAGATACCGGCGGCTATTACATGGCCCCCACGATTGTGACAGGCGTGGGGCCAGACGCGACATTGACCCAGAAAGAAGTCTTTGGCCCTGTGCTTGGCGTGACGTCATTTACCTCTGACGAAGAAGCCATAAAGATCGCAAACGCCACAGTTTACGGATTGGCGGGCGGTGTGTGGACATCCAACCTGTCGCGTGCGCACCGTATGGTGCGCGGGGTGCGCACGGGAGTCATGCATGTGAACACCTATGGCGGCGCTGATGGGACTGTCCCTTTGGGCGGTGTCGGGCAATCGGGCAATGGCGCGGATAAGTCGCTGCATGCTTTGGAGAAATACATCAATCTGAAAACAGCGTGGATCAAGCTATGACAGACAAAACCATCCTTGTGATCGGCACCTATGACACCAAAGATGACGAGCTGTCGTTTCTGGCGGGTGTTATCCGCGATCAGGGCGGCCGCGTTGTCACGATGGATGTGTCGGTGCTGGGCGATCCGTCACAGCCGTGCGACTATTCCAAACACGATGTCGCGGCTAAGGGCGGAAGCACGATCCAAGCGGCCATCGACAGTGGTGATGAAAACCACGCGATGCAGATCATGGCCAAAGGGGCCAGCCTGCTGGCGGCGCGGCTGTTTGCTGAAAAGGTATTCGACGGCATGATCGTGCTGGGCGGCACCATGGGCACCGACCTTGCGCTGGATGTGGCGTCGGCGCTGCCGTTGGGTGTGCCGAAATATATCGTGTCCACGGTGTCCTTTTCGCCGCTTATTCCCGCCGACCGTTTGGCCGCTGATACGCAGATGATCCTTTGGGCTGGTGGGCTATACGGGCTGAACTCTGTGTGCAAAGCATCGCTGTCACAAGCGGCTGGCGCGGTACTGGGGGCTGCGCGTGCTGTGCAAATGCCTGACCCCGACAGACCCTTGATCGGGATGACATCCCTTGGGACATCCGCGCTCAAATACGTTGTGCCATTGAAACCCGCCCTGGAGGCGCGTGGCTTCGAAGTTGCGGTTTTCCACGCCACGGGCATGGGTGGCCGTGCGTTCGAGAGCTTGGCAGCACAAGGTGCCTTTGCCTGCACATTCGACTTTTGCACGCAGGAATTAGGCAATCATACGCATGGATCGAACATCTCGGCGGGTCCGGACCGCCTGACCAATGCGGGCGCAAACGGCACCCCGCAGATCGTCGCGCCGGGCTGTTACGATCTGGTGGATGTCGTCGGTTGGAAGCCCATCGATGACAAATGGGCGCACCACATGCAACATGCACACAACCGCCTGCTAACGTCGATCGTTTTGAACGCGGAAGATTGCAAAGAGGTCGCGCGCGCGCATTCACGACAGCTTGCCTCAGCAAACGGACCCGTTGCGATGATCCTCCCCGAACACGGGCTTGGTGAATGGGACCGCGAGGGGGCCGATCTGCACAATGCCAACGGGCTGGCCGCGTTTCTGGCAGAGCTGGAGGCGACCTTGCCAGACACCGTAGACGTCCAGCGGATCCCCTGTCACATCAATGATGCGCGATTTGCCGCGAAAGCGTTGCAAATATTCGACAACTGGTGCGCAGACGGAACGATAGCGCGGTAACGGCCAGACGGGTGTGTTGCCAACACCGAAAGGCGGCGTGAACCCCACCAAACTAGATCGTGGTCTGACCGCAGAACTGTCCCCATTAATACCATCAGACACCAAATTCTGATCAGCGACATCAAGCCATCGGTCGTTGCAACCGCGCTGGCGGGAAGGCGGTAGCGCCATAGCCGCGGCACAGAAGACTTGACAGGTGTGTCAATTTTCGCAAGCATCACTCCTGACACATGTGTCAGGACGCATCGAAGTCCAAGGCGCAATTCTGAATGGGAGAATATCAAATGACCAAAGACCCGCTGCTGCAACCCTATCAGTTGAAACATCTCACATTGAAAAACCGCATCATGACGACCAGTCATGAACCCGCCTACCCTGAAGACGGGATGCCCAAAGACCGCTATCGCGCCTATCATGAAGAGCGTGCAAAAGCGGGCGTTGCGCTGGCGATGACGGCGGGATCGGCGGCAGTGTCAAAGGACAGCCCGCCCGTTTTCAACAACATCCTCGCCTATCGGGACGAGGTCGTGCCGTGGATCCAGAACCTCACCGATGGCTGCCATGAGCATGGCTGCGCCGTGATGATCCAGTTGACGCATTTGGGGCGGCGCACGACGTGGAACAAGGGCAATTGGTTGCCCTCTGTCTCATCTAGCAAACACCGCGAGCCAGCCCACCGCGCCTTTCCCAAGCTGATCGAGGATTGGGACATCGAGCGTATCATCTCGGACTTCGCCGACGCCGCCGAGCGGATGAAAGCAGGCGGCATGGATGGCATTGAGTTGCAGGTCTACGGCCACCTTCTGGATCAATTCTGGTCGCCCCTGACCAATGATCTGGTGGGGCCATACGGTGCGGACACTTTGGAAAACCGGATGCGGTTTCCGCTGGATGTACTGGCCGAGATCCGCAAACGTGTGGGCGATGAATTTATCGTCGGGTTCCGCTATACGGCGGACGAGGCGCAAAAGGGCGGGATCACTGCCGAGGACGGGCTGAAAATTTCCAAGACGCTTGCCGACACGGGCCAGCTTGATTTTCTCAATGTGGTGCGGGGGCGCATCCACACGGATCCCGCCATGACCGATCTGATTCCGATCCAGGGCATGAAGAACGCGCCGCATCTGGACTTTGCGGGGCACGTCAAGAAACTGACCGGCATGCCTACGTTCCACGCGGCGAAGATTCCCGATGTCGCCACCGCACGACACGCGGTTGAGGCAGGCCTGCTTGATATGGTGGGCATGACCCGCGCCCATATGGCCGACCCGCATATTGTCAAAAAGATCATGGAAGGGCGCGAGGATGATATCCGCCCCTGTGTTGGCGCGACCTACTGCCTTGACCGCATCTATGAGGCAGGCGACGCGCTGTGCATTCACAACGCGGCCACGGGGCGTGAATTGACCATGCCGCATACGATCAAACCCGCCGCGACAAAACGCAAAGTTGTGGTCGTCGGCGCGGGTCCTGCCGGGCTGGAGGCGGCGCGGGTCGCAGCCGAACGCGGCCACGGCGTCACCGTGTTCGAGGCCCAGCCAGACCCCGGTGGCCAAGTGCGCCTGACAGCACAAAGCCCGCGCCGCCGCGAGATGATTTCGATCATCGAGTGGCGGATGGCGCAATGCGCCGCACGGGATGTGGCATTTCATTTCAACACATGGGCCGAGGTTGATGACGTGACCGCCTTGAACCCCGATGTTGTCATCATCGCCACAGGCGGCATGCCAAACACAGAACTATTTGAGAGCGGCAAGGATGCGGCCCATGTAGTGACCTCGTGGGATATAATTGCAGGGGATGTGAAGCCCGCACAAAACATTCTGATTTACGATGAGGCGGGCGATCACGCGGGGTTGCAGGCCGCCGATATCGCGGCGGCTGCGGGTGCCACGGTCGAAGTGATGACCCCTGACCGCACTTTTGCACCGGGCGTTATGGCGATGAATCTGGTGCCCTATATGCGCACGCTGCAAGACAAGGATGTGACATTCACGGTCACGCACAGGTTGCTTGACGTAGCGCGCAACGGCAATGCGCTCTGCGCTACAATCGGCACGGATTACAGCGACATGACAAAGCAGAAAGACTATGATCAGGTCGTGGTGAACTACGGCACCTTGCCGCTGGATGCGCTTTACTTCGACCTGAAACCGCTCAGCTCGAACGGGGGTGCGGTGGATCATGATGCGTTGATCGAAGGCACACCACAGACGTTGCAGCGCAATGGAAACGGACGCTTTCAGCTGTTCCGCATCGGGGATGCTGTCTCGGCGCGGAACACACATGCTGCAATTTATGACGCCCTGCGGTTGGTCAAGGATTTGTAGGTCTTTGCCATTGTAACAGCGTAAAAGCGAAACACCCGACCAAAGGACTTGGATTGATTTCTGCTAACCCTGTGTGGTTTGCCGCCCTACCCAAGGGACGCAACTATGAGCGGCGTGAGATAGGGGCTGGTAAGGTCACAAAATCGCGTCAGAGTATGCCACGGCCTTTTCCTACTCAGCGTGATCCGATCCAACCACCCTACCCCGTCGCGGCGGATAAAGGTCATCTCTGCGAGATCATCGGCGTCTTACCGTAAAGGTCTGTGCGGTCCAGTGCATCAATCAGCCACTGCGCCACGGAGGCACGTGAGATTTGCATCGCGGGTTTGGGGGGACTGGCGCCGTTCACCACATAGCTTTCAATCACCGGCGCCGTTCCGTCCCTTTTTGCCCAACATCATGGCGCGGCCGACTGTCCAATCGAGGCCAGACGCGGCCAGCGCGCTCTTGACCATTGCGTGATCGCGATAGGCATGGCCCAAATTGGACCACGCGATCAGCTTCTGCATCAAGAACGGCGCGGTGTCATAGCTTTCGCCCCCCCCCGCGGCCCCTAGTGTCACGATGCGGCGCTGGCCTTGATCGTGCATCGTGGCGGTGGTGAGATCGGTGATGTCTTGCAGCAGATTGTCGCGGTTCATGGGCTTGGCAAAGGGTGAATCCGACGCCCGCGCATTGTTCAGCGTGCTGATCACCGCGTTGCAGCCCTGCATTGCCTTGACCACGTCATCGCCGTTTTCAGGTGTTCCCTTGATAAGCGTCAGATTGGCGTGGGTCTGCGATATTGCAAACGGGTCGCGGACCAAGGCACGCACGCTGTGCCCTGCGGTCAGGGCCTGCTCCATCACTATAGTTCCCGTGCGGCCAGAGCCGCCATAAAGGAGGATTGAACAGCCATTGCGCCCAGATGGCCGCAAAAATGACCCAGTGCAAAACAATCTGCGCGGGCTGGTAGGAGGTAGGTACGGGGGACATTTCAGGCTCCTATTTGCTGGTGCGCACTGTAACGGCGACCCCTGCGGGATCGATCCCGCGCAGGGCGTCTGCGTCTTCATGCAGGTGGGGTGATGCAGAGACATCTGCGTGGGAGATCAGCTCATAATGCACCAAGCCAGCCATGTTTTCGGGGCGCGGCTGCTGATGTGGGCCAGCCCAGACATTCATCGCCAAACGGTGCGTATCGGGTTGGCCCGCCCTCATATCGGCAAAGCCCCAATCGTTCAGCGTGAGGTGGCGTTCAAACCCCAAAGTCTCGAACCAATCCAACGCAGGTTCAAGTGCGGCCACCTTGAAGTGCAAATGCGCAATGTAGCTGTCATTGGCCAGTGGGGCCATCGGGTCTTGGCCTGCGGCAAAAACACGTTCCGCGCTAGGATCCAATGGTCCGCGACCACTGTGCGCGTTGCCGTCAACATCATACAGTCTTAGCCCTTGGGCCAGGTCGCCAAAATGGGAAAACCGATCCGGCGTTTCATAGGTGATCTCTATTTCCAGACCATCAGGGTCTTGGATATAAAGCGACTTTGCCATCAGGTGATCCGTTGGAGCGACCTGCACATTCAAGTGGATCAGGCGGGTGAGAATCCGCGAAAACTCGACCTGACTGCCGACGCCAATCGCGACATGATACATACCCGTGTAGGGCGCCGCGACAGGCGTTTCGGCGCCAGCATGCAGAATAATCAAGGTTCTGTCTTTCGTGCCAAGTGCGGTGCCGGGTGACTGGCTGTCACGCTCGACAAGTCCCAAGGCAGTCGTCCAGAATATAACCGCACGTTCCAGGTCGGTGACCTGCAGCTCGACAATGCTCCAGCACAGACGGTCAGTCGGCGTCGCATGGCGCGTGTCGTTAGGGGGGGAAACAGTCTGCATAAAACCAGCCCTTCGTGGAAAAGCGCGCTCCGGCGGGAGGAACCGGAGCGCGGGCTCTATGGATTAGACGCGGGGAGCGATTGGCGCCTTGCGCGCGCGGCCCCACACCACCAGAGCGGCCAGTGCAAACAAAACGGCGTTGACCGGGACGACTTCGAATTCACCACGGAAAATGTGAACACCAGCGGCCAGAACCATAACGACACACAGGCCAGCGGCGGCCAGCCTTGTCAGATCGGGCATGATGCGGGTTGCGGCTGGCAAAATCAGACCAAGCGCGCCTGCGACCTCGGCGATGCCAATGAATTTGATCAACAAGAAGGGCGCGTTCTCGGCCCAGCCCATGCCCATCGCCACCAATTCAGCCGACCCCGACATCAGCTTTGTCGTGCCTGCCATTATGAACATCGCAGCCAAGATAACTTGGGCGAGCCAAAGGCCGATGTTCCAACCCTTGCTGGCAATTGCTGGATTTGTATCAAAAGTTGTCATGTCGCTATCTTTCTTAAAGCTGCTGTTGCAGCGTTTGATGATAGGACCGTGAATATAAGGTTCTCTTGGTGGCATCATTGGGCTATTTAGGAAGTCACCGTTTACTGTGAGTTGATGATGGATACACTTCTAAGCCTGCGTGTTTTTGCCGAAGTCTCAGAGCACAAGAACTTTTCAGCCGTAGCAGAACGCCTGAACATCTCCCCCGCGATGACCAGCAAACACGTCAAACATGTCGAGGCCCGCGTGGGTGCGCGTCTGCTTAATCGTAACAGCAGAAACGTGAGCCTGACCGAGGCGGGCGCGCAGTATTTACAAACGATCCGCCCCCTGCTGGACGGACTGGCCGAAGCCGAGGCGCAGCTGACGACAGACAGGCTTTCACCGCGTGGCACGCTTAGACTGTCGATGCCTGTGTGGATGTCCAATCCGGCCTTCGCGAAGATGTTGACCGCCTATCATCAGCAACACCCGCATGTGGCCTTTGACATTGATCTGAGTGGCCGCAAGATCAACATGGTAGAGGAAGGTGTGGATCTGGCGCTGCGTGTTGCGTTCAAATTGGACGATGGGCTGATCGCCCGCAAACTGGCAGAGGTCACGTTTCAACTGGTGGCCGCCCCCACTTTTCTGGATCACTTTGGACGGCCCCGGACCCCCGAGGACCTGAACAACGCACCGATGCTTGCATATTCACAGGTCGCAGCGGACGGGCGCATCAAATTCGGCGGCGAAGCGGGGATCGATATCAAGCTTCGGCCAATCTTGACCAGCTCTAACGAAAGCATCCTTCACCAAGCGGCTGTCGCTGGCATGGGTTTCGCCATACTTCCGAACTGGGCAGCGCAAGACGATGTACTAGGCGGCCGACTTGAGCCAGTGCTGCCTTCGGTTGCTTGGCCGAAATTGCATATTCAGGCCATATACGCTGATCGTAGTTACTTACCTGCAAAGGTCAGAAGTTTTCTGGACTTTCTGGCGGGTCCGCATGGGTTCTCTGACATTCTGGAATAGCCTATCGCTGGCTGTTGCGGGGCCTCGGCGGGTTGCCGCATTTTCAGCGTTCGTTGCCACGCCCTGTTGCGCACCGCGCAACCGACCTCGCGT
Source organism: Sulfitobacter aquimarinus (assembly GCF_040149565.1). Classification (NCBI taxonomy): domain Bacteria; kingdom Pseudomonadati; phylum Pseudomonadota; class Alphaproteobacteria; order Rhodobacterales; family Roseobacteraceae; genus Sulfitobacter; species Sulfitobacter aquimarinus. Next base: position 14,282 of record NZ_JBEFLO010000002.1, on the reverse strand, counting down.
TTCAAAGGCTGTCCGAGCACGGCGAATGTCGCCTGCTCGCTTCTGGTTTGGTGCATCGGCGCTAATATGGCGATGCAGCAGGTTCGATGCGGTTTGCGGGCGCAAGGGGATGCGCCCGCAAGATTGGATTACGACTTCATCGCCGACAAGACAGCTTCGCTTGTGATTGGCAGATGGCGCAGACGTGCGCCAGTTGCGTTGAAGATCGCGTTGGCGATTGCCGGAGCGATTACAGTGGTGCCCGGCTCCCCAAGCCCGACCGGAACTTCCGCGCTCTCCACGAACTCGATCTCGACCTCTGGGACGTTCTCAAGGCGCAACGGCGTATAGGCCCCGAGATTGAGGTCCACAACATTGCCGTCTTCGATGCGCGTGCCCTCATGCAGGGCCATGGATAGCCCCCAAAGTGCTGCACCTTCGCATTGCGCACGTGCCCCGTCGGGATCAACGACAGTGCCACAGTCAAAGGCCAGCCACATTTTCTCAACGTTAACGTCGCCGGTCTCACTATCCACCGCCAGTTGGACAGCAGCAGCGGTCCAGGTCGGCATAGTGCGCGATTGGCCAAAGGTTGTGGCAATGCCCATGGATGTGCCATCCGGCAGATCGGTATTACCGTAGCCGGACATCTCGGCCACACGTTGCAAGACTGCCGCTTGGCGCGATGCGCCGCCTACCGCGTTGGGCGCAGAGCCTGCATTCATGCCTTCGGCCGTCAGGTGGTCGAGGCGGAATTGCAGTGGATCAGCGCCGACTTTGTGCGCGGCTTCGTCCATGAAGCTCTCGAGGGCAAAGTTCGTCCACCCTGGCCCAACGGACCGCAGCCAACCGGGGCGGAAGGTCTGCTCTGCCAGATCGTTGGAGATTGGCCGCACAAGGTGCGCCCCAACGGAATACCAGTGGTCAGCCCCATCAATGGCGAAAGGGTCATACGGCTCGTCGTTGACACCTTTTGGCATAAAGCCGGGTGCCATCACTTTCGTCGGCCAACCAGCGACGGCATGGTGTTCCATACCGGTCACCGCCTGCGCGCCGTCAAAGGCCATCCGCAGTTTTTGCACGGAAGGCGAGCGGATGCTGTCGAACTGGGAATCCTGCTCCCGCGAGAAGACCAACTTGACCGGTTTGCCAACTGCCTTTGACGCGAGGGCTGCGGGCACGATGTAATCGCCATTCAGACGACGGCCAAAGCCTCCGCCAAGCATGTAGCTGCGCATCACAATCTTATCTGCGGGCACTTCCAGTGCCACGGCCAGCGTCGGCAAAATCAGCGATTGCCATTGGTTGCCAGAGTGTGTTTCCCAGATGCCATCGGCATTCTGGAAAACGGTGGCGTTCACCGGCTCCATCTGGAAGTGCAGGACCGACTGGGTTGTGTATTCGGCTTCCAGCGTGTCGGCGGCCGCATCGAAAACGGCAGCAGTCTCGGGCTGTTCCGTGTGCAAGATCGAACCGGCATCGCCGTTGATGAGTTCGCGCCCACGCGCCTGAATGTCATCCTCCGACACATTCGCAGTCTCGCCTGCGGTCCAGTCAACGCTGATCTCAAATGCGGCTGACTGCGCGGCGTAGAGCGATTTACCAAGCACAACAACCCAACCCGGCACAGTGCCCGACGGATCATCAAGCACCACGGTTTCGACATACCCTTTGATGCCTTTCGCGCCGCTATCGTCGACGGAATTCACCTTGGAACCATAGCGCGTCGGCGGCATCATCGGCACGCCGTAGACCATGCCATCGACTTTGGCATCAAGGCCATAGATCGCCTGACCCGTGGTTTTGGCATCCACATCAAGCGGGTGCACGTCCTGCCCCACCAGACGCAAATCTGTATGCGGTTTCAATGGTAAGGCAGCCAGTTCGTCCTGCGTAAATGTGCGGTCTAGCCCATCCGCCACGAGGTCGCCGTAGCTGATGCTCTGCGTGCCATCGGTGATCAGGCCATCGCGGGCGGTCAATGTTGATGCATCAACGCCAAACTTTGCGGCTGCGGCTTCGATCAGTGCGGTGCGGCCCGCGGCCCCCGCCTGACGGTAAACCGGCCAGCTTTGCCAAATGGACCAGCTGCCGCCGGTGACCATCAGGCCCCACTTCTCATCCGTGTCCACATGGGTGATGTGAACATTCTCCCAAGCTACTTCCAGCTCGTCAGCAAGAATGCGAGCGATCGCTGTGCCGACGTGCTGACCCATCTCGGCACGGATAATGTTGACGTTGACCTGACCGTCTGCGTCGATCCAGTACCAGATCGAAGGCTCGAAGGTCTGGCCATTCGGCATGACCGGCATGCCATCCGCTGCTGCGGGGTTCATCGCGGCGCTGGACGCCTGAGGGAAACCAAAAGCAACCCCGGTTGCTGTCATGCCAATAAGAAACCCGCGGCGGGTCATCGGTGATTGTGTGTCGGAGCCTGTAAGGCGGGACATAAGATTAGCCATTGTCGGAAGCTCCCATTTCTGTGGCCGCGTTTCGCACTGCTTGGCGAATGCGGGAATACGTCATGCACCGGCAAAGGTTGCCTGTCATCACTGCGTCGATGTCTTCATCGGTTGGGTTCGGTGTGTCTTTCAGAAACGAGGCGGCCTGCATGATCTGGCCCGACTGACAGTACCCGCACTGCGGCACCCGAAGATTGCGCCACGCTTCTTGGACAGGGTGATTGCCGTTTTCATCGAGGCCTTCAATGGTTGTCACCTTGACGCCTTCGACATCAGACAAATACGTGACGCAAGACCGCGTCGCGGTGCCGTCGATATGCACTGTGCAGGCCCCGCAAGCGCCAATGCCACACCCGAACTTTGTGCCTGTCAGGCCAATCTCGTCGCGGATCGCCCAAAGCAGCGGTGTATCCGGATCAGCGTCCACAGACACCTCTTTGCCATTCAGTTCGAATTTTATCATAGCATCGTTCCTTTTCTTGTAATTTGCGCCGAACAGGGCTGCGGCCGCGGTTGTCAAAGTGACTGCATCAACGTCCTTTGAACGGACCACCTAGCACTCGACACCGCGCCTTCAAGGACTGCCGCAACGTCGCCTCCTATATCCTTGGCCGCGACATCGACATTATCGCCGCAAATCGTGGTCAAACTGACCGGATGAAAGACCTTTCATTGTCGCAAAACACTACTGATCTCTCAGCCTGAAGCATCACAAGCCTGGATGACTTCGACGTTTAATTCCGCGGTGGAAAAACAGACGAGCGGGAACTTATCGTGCTCAATGACACAAGCCAGAACATTTACGTGCGCATCGTGGACGCCTCGGGACCTCTGGACACCGACGAACTCACCTACGCACATCTTGTCTTCTGATGTCTAAAGGTTTGCTCTGAGTACGATCCATGCGAGCGAGAAGTTCTTGGACAATAACGCCGGAAGTGCCCCGAACCAATAAGCGCCTCACCATTGGCTGGCCTATTCAGGCCAAGGGCGTGCAACTGACGCATACGTGGTAAGACAACCGCAGGATTGTGTTTTGCACTGACGTCGAGAACGATCCGATACAGCGAAACCGTCGCAAGGGCCTAATTCTACGAAATTTCCGAATTGGAGACGATAAAGCAGGAGTTCGAGGAAGGCAGCACCTTCTGTTCGGTGTAGGTCTGTCCGATCAACCATCTTCCAGTTTTTCGGTGGAAAAGCGCAAACGTAACATTGGCGCCGCTAAACCGATCGAAAATAGCGACGGTTCGCTTCAGGTCATAATCCTGAAAAAGTGACCTCAGCAGCGGAAAACACTCAATCAGGGCGGGCAGATCATTGTCGGTTACGTGGTCTTCGCCGAACATTTCCCGTCTGTCATTCAAATCATGGACGGCCCGAATGTAATGCGGTTTGTGCCCGTAAATGGCGCGACTTGGATGGTTCCGATGCAATTTCTTATGCGCCGTGAAAAACGCGTTCCGCCGCGTACGCGTCCGTGCGGCTAGCACCAGGCCTTGTGTGTTGAACGGAACGCATCGGTGTAGCGGTGAGCAAGCCCCCTCCTCAAACACTGCCGCAAGCCCTTGGGCCTGCGATAGAAAAGTGTAGTGATCTTTGGTGCGAAACAGCGCCTTCAGCATAGAGGCTTCACGCTGCATCTCGTCGACAAAATCTATGGACACAGCATCATCGTCATCAAGAACGGCCTGCGCCGTGTACGGCATATCGTTCAATTCATCGCGCAAGTAACTCCGGAAGCAATTTCCTGCCATGTTGGGCTCTCGAAAGATCACATGCGCCCTACTACCCGGTATATCCGAGCTGACTTCGGTGAGATATTTTTTGTGTACGTCCGGCAAATCTGCCGAAGAGAGAATGATCAATTTGAAGTCGCTATCCGACTGTGCAGCAAGGCTCGCCAATGCAATCTTTTCAAAACCGCTGCCTGCGCCGTCATAGCGTGGGTAATTTGCGCGATCTGAGGACCAAGACAGCGCGTCCCAAGCCCAGCGGTTTTAGAGCCTACGAGCCTGAATACCTTCATATCGACGTGAAATATTTGCCGCAGATGGCCGATCAACCTCTCGCCGTTATCTGTTTGTTGCGATTGATCGCGCCACCCGCGGGGTGTTCATTCTCATCTACAACAGCAAGACAGCGGCCAATGCACGGCGTTTTCTGCGGGATCTGGCGCGGGCGTGCCCACTGCGCATTCGGACCATTTGCACGGATAACGGAAAATAGTTCACGGATCGGTTATTTGGCCTGCGTTGCACCGCTATGTTCGGCTTTACAACCAGCAGCTTCGCCAATCAGCCTTGGGCAGCGAGACGCCCTTGCAAGCGATGAAGGACTGGCATGAAATCGAGCCGGAGCTGTTCAAAAAGCGGCCATACTACCGTCCGGGATGTGACACCTACACAGCACTTTTCCATTCAATCGGCGTCACGTAAACGATGTTGTCATCAGAACTGATCATGACCTCGCCATCCTGAATATTTACTTGCAGCTTCATTGAGCGACCCGCCAGCTCACCAAGATCACCGGTTTCCTTCTCCGAAAGATTTATAACTTGAAGGTTATCAAAACGGATGGTGCTGTTTTTGATCTTTTCCCACCACACCTCTGCGGTTCTGCCGCCGTAACTATAGACGATCACCTTGCTGGCTTTACCACAGGATTGACGCACAACCTTCTCGCTCGGAAGCCCCAACGCGACCCACAACTCCAACTCGCCACCCAGGCTTTTCTGCCAAATATCTGGCTCATCGTCAGTTGAAAGACCTTTGGCCATCTCCAAATGCTCATGGGCATTCAGAGCAAAGGCCAGAACACGCACCATAAGCCGTTCATCCGTCTCGGAGGGATGCTTCGCAACAGTTAGTTTGTGCGATTCATAATAGTGGCGGTCCATGTCGGAGACGGAAAGTTCAACTTTATAGATGGTAGCTTTTTGCGCCATGATTTACCTCAGAACAGCGAAGATAGTGCTGCCTAATGCGTCTGGCGGCTTTCCGAAAGCTCTTATAGTTGCCCATGAATGATAAGTGTGGCGACGAGGTGTTGCCAAGGTGGGTGACTTGCAGCTGCTGGATGGTATATCCATTTCGGACATCACATTCATGGCTATGGCTGAAGCAACGGGCCCACTTCGCTCACAACCCATAGCTGCCGTGCGCGTACTGGGCCGACGCTGCGCTGCAGCTGCCCCGAAGCAGACATGGCGTATCTACGGCGGATCCGGCTTGTGAGGTTTCAAACATCGCTATTGTCGATGCAGGAACACCCAAAGCGAAAGGAGAACGACCATGAAACGTTACGTTGGAATCGATGTCGCCCAAGCGCAATGTGCCGTTTGAATTGTAGATGATGCGGGCACGATCCTGCCCGAGGGCAGTAGCGCAACGGACCTTTTTGACGCACCAGTTCCCCGACGCCATCACGAGGCGGCAACGCCGACCTCGGAGGGAACCATGAACCCGACGGGACCGAAATACGCCCTTGAATTTACGGCCGCAGATAGAGAACAGTTGCACAGCATTTTGACCCGTTCGATATCGGCAATGCGGGGCAAAGCTGACTTATCATTTTGCCAAAATTTTCGACTGTTAGAACCCCTATACCAAGCGATCTGGTGTCTATAAACCGAATGGTTATCCATTCAGTCATTCATTAAACTGCGACAAAGCGGAAATTTGAAAGTACCTACAAACATGCTGACAAATAGTGATTTTGTTGAACTTACAAACTTTCGCCGTGCGCTTCACCGCCGCCCTGAAATCTCTGGCGAAGAATCCGAAACCGCAAATTCCATAGTGGCAGCGCTGAAACCGATGTCGCCCTCACGGATTGTAACTGGATTGGGCGGGCATGGTGTGGCTGCGGTCTTTGATAGCGGCCAAGACGGCCCGACGGTCCTGTTTCGCGCTGAGCTTGATGCCCTGCCGATTGAAGAACGCAACAGCTCAATCGAGTGGCCTTCCGAGATTCCGGGCAAGAGCCACGTCTGCGGACATGATGGCCACATGACAATGCTGCTTGCCTTGGGGCGAATGATCTCGCGCAAGCCAGTCGCAAAAGGGCGTGTCATCTTGATGTTTCAGCCTGCGGAAGAAGATGGAAGCGGTGCGAAAGCGGTTGTCGCAGATCCGGCCTTCGAAGATCTCAAGCCAGATTGGGCCTTTGCGATCCACGTTGAACCGGGAAGCCCATTTGGATTTGTTGCGACCCGCGTTGGGCTGATGAATTGCGCGTCTCTGGGTCTGAAGATTACGCTGAGCGGAAAAACCGCCCATGCTGCCGACCCGCAGGACGGGGTCTCTCCGGCATTGGCTGTCGCCAAACTCATCCCGGCACTTGATGCGCTTGGTTATGGCGATGGTGGGCCACGCAACGACGATTTTCGATTGGTGACAATCACTCATGCCAATATCGGCGAGCCAACTTTTGGAATTGCCCCCGGCGAAGCCGAGGTTTTTGCTACTTTGCGCACAGCAGCGGATGCCAGCATAGAAAGTCTGGAAGGTGCAGCGCGCGACCTTGCCGCGTCCGTGGCAAAAGAATTCGGGTTGAGTGTGGGCTTTGAAGTCCACGACCACTTCGCGGCGTCCGTAAATGATGCCGAGGCCTATACGGTCGCAGTAAAGGCGATGGATGCGATCGGTGTCTCATATGGGGAAGAGAGCGTGCCAATGCGTGCATCAGAAGACTTCGGTGTATTTGGATGGAACGCAAAAGCCGCGATGTTGTGCCTGGGGCCGGGCGAAGATTATGCGGCCCTTCACAACCCGGACTACGATTTCCCCGATGACTTGATCCCAATTGGCAGTTCAATCTTTGAACGCATCACGCGAGATTTGTTGGGAAGCGCGTAGGGCATTATGGTGCGCTTGGAATGTTCACTCGCGCTCTCAGGAACCAGCACCTGCAACATGGCATCTTGTCACGCGGGCACCTGAAGCGCCCCGCCGACGGACCATAGCTGGCCTTGGCTATAACGACCGGCGCTGCATCGCAGATTTCCCCAAGCAGACATTGACCCGCTAGCGAAGTATTTTGACATGCTGGATGGCGGGACCGAGTGACCGTTCGCTTTGAGCGCTCGAATTACAGCTATTATACAACAGCCATTTGTTTGCACATTCGGCCGCCCGCTATGGTTTTGCAAATAGGAAGGCTACTCCATCGAATTGAAGCCGATCATGTTTCCTTCGGTGTCCTTGCACAGAAGAACCCAGCCGAAATCGCCGATAGCGAATTTTGGCCTGATGACCGAGCCACCAGCTTTCGACGCACGCTCTTGTTGCACTGCACAATCCTGAACCATGAAGTACACGATTGTCCCGCCAACACCCGGACCAGAGTGCGGGGCTTTGGTCAGGGCACCGCCCGCGCCATAGGCATTCATTTCGGCTGGAAAGCTCATCATTTGCGTTTCACCAGTGGGATCACCCATTGGTTCAAGTTTAGACCCGAGCATTGCTTCATAAAAAGCCACGGCCCGATCCAGATCGTCTACGTAAATGTCGAACCATCCGACAGCATTCATCTTTGTCATAACATTTCTTTCGGTTTGTTGTGAAAGGGGGGGGTGAGGTTTTGCTCAGGCCGCTACGCTTTGCGGTTTTTCGTTCGCGTCGATGGTCCTTTCCAAGTGCCAGATCTTGGACACGATCTGCCAACCTTCAGCGCCGTGTACAAAGCCAAGGTGATCAACGAACACAGAGTGATGCGCGCGAATCCGGATTTTGACGGTGGCACTGATCGGGGACAGAAAATCGACCATCAGGACCTCGGCCTCGCGCGGCTGGTCAACGCTTGCGGGTGAAACACGGCCTGCGACGTCACGGCTGAAACTGTCGATTGGCTCAACAAAGACGGTGCCGTTGTCGGCGTCGAACAAACTGGATTGCGGATGGAAAACTGCGTTCAACTTGGCGGTGTCGCAATTATGGATCGCGTCGAAATAGGTTTCGATTGCGGCGAGAAGGTCAGCTTGGATTGTCATCGTCATATCTCCTTTTCAATGTGATGACACAGACTTGCCATCGTTGAGGAAAACGCGATACTGTCGGAATGGACAATGTTCGGTCGGATTCTGCCAATATGACAAAATTTAGCTCACTTCCCCAAAAGCACCCGCTTGTTTGCGCTATTGCCTATGACGGGTTGTGCACATTCGAGTTTGGCATCGCCGTCGAACTTTTCGCCCTGCCACGCCCCGAATTCGACAATTGGTACAAGTTTGCCACCGTAAAGGCCGAGCCTGGCCCAATTCGCGCGGTGGGTGGTATTACGTTGGACGCGGAAGACGACCTTGGCCTATTGCGGGATGCCAGCCTGATCATTGTTCCGGGATGGCGCGGCGCTGATACGCCTGTTCCAGAAGACCTATGCGACGCCCTGCGTGCAGCTTACGGGCGTGGCGCGCGCGTTGCATCTATCTGCTCGGGGGTATTTGTATTGGCGGCTGCAGGGCTGTTGAACGGCAAATCCGCGACAACGCACTGGCGCTATACCGATAAGCTTGCTGAAGATTATCCCGAGATCACCGTCGATCCCGACGTTCTGTTTGTCGAGGGCGAGCGTGTCTTTACCTCTGCCGGATCGGCCGCAGGGCTGGATTTAGGGCTCCATATTATACGGCAGGATTTTGGCGCGCAGGTAGCTGCTTCGGTGGCGCGCCGTTTGGTTCTGCCTGCGCAGCGCGATGGTGGCCAGCGCCAGTTCGTGCCCCGCCCAGAACCAAAGCCCCGCATCGGATCTGGCTTGGCGGCTCTTCAGGATCATATCCGTGCATCAATCGACGAAGAATGGCCGATAGACCGTATGGCCAGTTTCGCCGCCACTAGTGGGCGCACACTGGCTCGGCGTTTTCATGAGGAAGCCGGGACAACCCCGTTGAACTGGTTAAAGTTGGAAAGGGTGTCGCGCGCGGCGGAGTTGTTGGAAAACAGTTCTATTCCGCTTTCGGATGTATGGGAAAGCTGCGGCTTCGGCTCGGCAGAGACCTTTCGCCGCGAATTTCGCAAATCGATGGGGGTTCCGCCCATCCGATACCGCGAACGTCTGGGTGCCCCCTGAGATACAAAGCAAAGAGATCGCTCAACCTGTGACGGGGTTCTCTGCCATCAAATACCCCCGTTATCAGAGACCGCCAAACCAGGGACACCTGCGCAACGCAGCGTTAATCACGATGGCTCGATGCGGCCATTAGATAGGTCGCTGAACCATGTCCGTCGTGTACTGTGGGCGTGAGCACATCCGACCCAAACCCGCCGTCTGACCTCTGATCCAGATGCCGCGGTGCGGCCCGTAAGACTGGCCAATTGCCGTGCCCGCGAAACCAACGTACGGCTTAATGACGGCGAGGCTGACTTTGCCGGCATTGGAGAACTCTCGCCTAACGGCCGCTTCATTCAGGCCAAAAGTTCAGCATAAAGTGCGCCGCGCGCAGTATAGACGCTCGCTGCAGATGCTCATTGACGCACTGGGTTGTTCACTTTGGTCCAGACAGCGCGTTTTCGAGAAACCGGACCACATTTCCAATCTGGTCTGCCCGCTCTTTCAGCTCTTCGATTTTGCGTTGGATAACGGCGCGTGCGAGGTCGCGGTCGCAACTCTCTGCGGTGGCCTCCACAATTGAGCGCAGGTCAGCGACTGACATACCTGCTGCTCGTGCACCTGCGAAAAATTTCAGCCAGACAAGGCAATCGTCTTTGTAGTTGCGGTAACTATTCGTCTCACTGTCACCGACGGTTGAGGTGATGAGACCGTTGCGTTCGTAGAACCGGATGGTGTCTCGGCTAACGCCAGATTTCTGTGCAAGTTCGCCAATACGCATCACTAAACCCCAAACCATGGACAAAGGTCTATTGTTTTTATTTCTCCATCGTCTACATGCGGCCAAGGACATGAAATTGCAATCACTTCAGACACTAGGACATCGCGCATGAAAAAACGCATTATTATCGTGGGTGGGGGCTATGTTGGCCTGCAACTGGCAAAGGCCTTGAACGGCAAAGCTGACGTGACGCTGATTGAACCTCGCAGCCATTTTGTCCATGCCCCTGCGATGATCCGCGCGGTTGTCGACCCGCAGGTTCTGGATCGAGCGTTGATCCCCTATGACGATTTGCTCAAGACCGGTCAGGTCCTGCGCGCACGTGCCAAAAGTATAAGTGCCACAGGCGTCACACTCGAGGACGGCACAGACGTGCTTGGCGATTTCATTGTTGTCGCGACAGGCTCTGACAATGCGATGCCGTTCAAACCTGCAACCGATAGCATCGAAGCGTTCCGCGCGGGCAGCGCACGCATCCATGCAATGCTGCAAGCCGCGCAAAGCGTCGCCATTGTTGGCGCAGGTGCGGTCGGGACAGAATTGGCAGGCGAAATCGCGCATTTCATGCCAGGCAAAAAGGTTACGTTGATTTCGTCAGAACCGTCACTGTTTCCAACCATGCCATCAAAACTTGGGAAAGGTCTGCAAGGTAAACTTAGTGATCCTGGCGTGTCGATGATCTTTGGTGCGCGTGCCGAAAACCTTGAGAGCATGACAGAGCCGTATGCCGGGGAACTTCAACTGAGTAACGGTGACAGAATTGCCGCCGATCTGATCTTCCCCGTCATCGGGTCTCGTGCCGCATCGAGCATTCTTGAGACGCTGCCCGGCATCACCAAAGGTGCTGCCAATAGGGTCCAAACGGACCCGTGGCTGCGCCCATCTGACCTGCCGAATGTCTTTGCCGCCGGAGATGTGGCAGAGGCCGGAGATGCGATGACAATCGTCGCTGTCAGCCGCCAGACGCCTTGGTTGGAGAAGATGCTGACGTCGCTGATCAACGGAAAAAAGAGCGAGGATACTGCCAAATACAAACCGTGGAGCAAAGCGCCTTTCTTAGTCCCCTTGGGGCCTCGGAAAGGGAATTCCTATCTCGTTATGTTCACCGCCGGAGATACGATAACACGTCTTATGAAAGGCAAGGATCTGTTTGTGTCGAAATATCGGAAGATGCTGAACCAGACCTAAGGGGGCTCACGTCTCAGAAGGGGAAACCACCACGCCTCCAATTTTTGGGATTTTCAGCTTTGGCCTCTACCATGATAGCAGACATTGGCTGCATAGCAGAAATTAGGGAATAAGGGCTCCAAACCGGCCCCGGATGCAGCGCGGCATTGCATGATGAATCGACAGCAAGCTGCGCGGCCGCATACTGGTGAAGATAAAGGTGGCGTCAGGCCAAATCAAAGAACGCGTGTCGGATCTTCAGAGCAAGACCCGGAAACCTGTGCGCTGGCTTTTAAAGCAGCGGTGCGGCGTCCTCAAAGTAGCCATTCGTTATTCATGCAGATTTCTGGCGGCAAGGAGGTCTGCTATTCGAAAAGGACTGTTAATCTCATTTGTAACTAAGTGCGCTAACCGCTGCTTCACCCTCGACTACGGTCGCATCGGCGGAATGGTCTGCAGTTCCCTCACCAGAGCAAGCGTCAAGCGTCAAGCGTCAAGCGGTATAGGGGCAGTCGGAAGGGTTACAGTAAATAACTTTCGCGTTCTGTCGAGCTCATCATTTCGTGGGCGCGTTGGTGATAGTTCTCAACGCTGATCAAGAAAATTATCCTAAAAAAAAGCGGCGCGAATGATCGTGCCGCAACAGTTGGCAGGCCTGTCAGAAGGCTTCGTTATTCGGAACCAGCTACCTTTTTAACACCCTTCACGGCCAGCTTGCCTGCGCCAACGGTGCCTTTGACAGCGGTTTTAGCGACGAACCCAGCTGTGGCACCGGTGTTGTTGGCTACTTGCTCTGTTGAGCAGGCTGACACTGTTACCATTGCGCCAGCCATTGCGATGATCATCATTTTCTTTGCATTAAACATGGTCTTACTCACTTTGTTTGCGTCGCTCGGTTTCAAGGTCAAAGACGAACGCGAGATAAGGCTTCAGGCGCGACGCCCTTCATGCCGTATGAAACAGTCGTAAAAACTGCTTCGGTTCGTCTTTGTTGAAATCTTTATAATGAGAAAGTTGAGAGCAGAAAAACGAATAGGAATTATAGTTGAGGCGAGTTTATCTCATGTACCACCGTATCAGCATGAGATTCACCTCTTCATATGGACAACCGCCGTGTTGTTCGGCGTCAGGTCGGGCAGAAATAGAAACCGTCAGGACCCTTGGGCGCAACATAAGAGCCCCCGTCATCATCTATGCAGGTCATTGGTGCTCTGGATGCCCCAATCGCGAGCTTGGTGCCCTTAACCGCCAGCTTCCCCGCACCTACAGTTCCCTTGACGGCCGTTTTCCCGACGAAGACAGTTGCATCGACTGCGTTCTCTGCAACTTGAACAACAGTGCAGGCCTGCATCCCCGAAAGGCTGATACAGATTGCGAGCACAATCTGGCGGCATGATAAGGGGCGTTTGGATGTCACTGCGATTCATTACTTCTATATGTGCGATGCCGCGGCCTGCGCATGCAAAGGTGTAACCGGCGCACGAACAAGGGGCACGCACCTTCCATATCTTACCAAGGTCAATCACACTCAAATGAATAATAATTGTGATTGAAGCGCGAATTTCTTATGGATAACCCATGGATATTACACTTATCAAAACATTCATTGAAGTTGCAAACACCGGATCGTTTGTGGCGGCATGTGATCGCCTATTTGTCACTCAGTCGGCCGTCAGTTTGCGTATACAGCGGCTGGAAGACAGTCTGGGACACCCTCTTTTCATTCGATCAAAGGCAGGTGCAGTCCTGACTTCTGAGGGTAAGCAGTTTGAACGCTATGCCTTAAGCCTTTTGAAGTTATGGGAAGAAGCGCGGCAACAAATCGCAATTCCCGAAGGGTACAGCCGCGCAATATCCATCGGTGCTCAGTACTCCTTGTGGCCACGGCTGGGGTTTCGTTGGCTCGATGCGTTGCAGATCAGGATGCCCGAACTCAGTGTGCATGCTGAACTGGGCATGACAGACAGGATCACGCGTTATCTGGTAGAAGGAGTCGTGCAGGCAGCTCTGCTATACACTCCGCAACTTAGACCTGGTCTGACAGTGGAGCACGCCTTGGATGACGAACTTATCCTTGTTGCATCGTATCCGGGGGCGACGCTTGATCTGAAGCGAGACTTCGTCTCAATTGACTGGGGTCCCGAATTCACCCATGCGCTGACGACCGCGCTCCCACACCTGACGGATTCGGGCCGGTCGATGGCACTGGGAGCCTTGGCAGCCGAATACATCGTCAACAGGAAAGCCGCTGCCTTCCTGCCTGCGCGGTCTGCGAAGCGTTATATAGACGAAGGAAAACTACACCTTGTGGCAGACGCGCCACGCTTTCCGTATCCCTCTTGGGTCGTTTGGCGAAATGATCTGCCTAGCGACATTGCGGATGCCGCGCGCGCAACTTTGGCAGAGGTCGTTCAAGCTGCTGAGATTGAACAGGAAACTGTCACGGAGGACATGGAAACGATGGAAAACTTCGAACCTGTAGAGAGTCCCGCAGTTACAAACGAGTAAAAATCACACCAAGCATCAATCAAGCTCGTTTAACCCACCCAATTGATGTGGACTATACCTGTCTCAGCAGAAATGCTTCCGAACCACTCTCGGATCGGATCACTTCTTTTTGGGAAGGGATACCCCAATGTACACTCTTTTGAAATTCGCCACAGCTTCCGCATTGGCACTGATGGTTGCGGCACCTGCAATGGCACAAAACCGCATCACCGGCGTTACAGCGCTCAACGATCGGATCGATGACATGGTAATCCCCCCATTTTTAATGGGGCTCAGCCGTAGAATTCATGCGGCTGTTTTCAGTTTCATGGCGGGTGTCATGCCGCCGATGCTCATTT
>NZ_JBEFLO010000019.1:0-9253 GCF_040149565.1 Sulfitobacter aquimarinus | reverse complement strand
TTATCGCATTAAGCGTTTTCAATGGCTTAGCAGGCAGTGGAAGAAATAGACCTGATTAGTGGAAGACAATTTGGCCAAAGTGGCTCTCAATTGCCTGTCCTTTCATTCAACCGCTTGTCAGTTACAGCATACCTTTTCCGCTGGCCGAAAAGTGGGCATTGATTTCATCAGGTAATCAGAATTGAATCACAGCATATCTTTTCTTTTGAACACCATACCTTTTCCGGAGCAATTATACAATTCGGTGGTATGTCACTGCCCGCAATTCATGGGAAAATCGGGAACTCACTGCAAGTAGGGCGGCGAAGTCAAACTTGGCCTCATACGAAGGCAAGAGCGCCGCTTTACCAGTTACAGTCCCTCTCAGCAATGATGGAAGGCTCCTACCCACTCCCCTTTCCGGATTTTCGCTGCGCTTAACATCAAGGTCTGCTCAGCGGACTTCGCTGCCTTTCGCTGCAACGGCATCGATGTCCGGTTTGGCGAACTGATCCGTAGTCTTTCGCTGTTTGACGCTCAGGGTACGCAGTGAACAACGTTGTCTTTCGCTAGCCGCCCAACTTTCGTCGGACGGCTATGGAACTCGGATCTCACTTTATCGGGCAGGTTTTTGTAGATCCGTCGTCTTGGATGAAAAATTTGTTTCGATCTCCCTGCCCCGTCCGTTTGCGTAGTCTTGCGCTACCGCGTTCCAATCGATTGATGCCGCTTGTGACCAGTCAACGCCCCCGCAACCCACACCATCTGTGTTGTAGGTCACTCCTGACGCACTATCCTGTGCAGAAGTGATGGTACGCTGACCTTCGGCAAATTCATGAATCGCTTGATTCCAGCGGGCTCCCTTTGACGTCAGGCCAAGCATAAGTGCTTTTGGGTCATATTGGCCGTAAACAACGTTCCAATGCCTTCCGCATATCTATCCCGCAAGAGAGGTGACTTGAGAAACTTCCGGTTGAGTTTCCAGGGGTTGCACTACAATTGTTCCTAAACATGCGCGGCTTTCAAATGTCCGCGTAAAGGCGGGTCGGTCCGCTTACGTCTTGCCACTCTGATGATTTGTCGCAACCGCTATCGGCATTATCGTCGAGATGCCGCCCGGAGCCAGTTCCACGCTTGCCGTCTGGCCGGAGGCGTCCGCAAGCACGAGACTATAGACCATGTGGGACGGCACCCGTTTCAAAGCCGACAATGCGTCATCGACGGTATCGCAGGTCTCCAGCACATAGCGCACAATCGTTGTCACGCCATACCCCTGTCCTCCTTCAGAACGGCCAACATAAGCCAGTGCGACACCGAGCCCTGCATCGTTTATTCCGTCAGACAAACCCCACAGGAATTCGACCATACCCATGACGGCCCGCCCGGACCATTCAGTGCGCAAAAGAAGCCCTTCGTTCAACTCAGGTGATAGACCATAGTTGCGCACAAGCCGGACGTCTTTCTTGCTGGAAACGGCGGCAAGAGAACAGCCACCGAGATAGGTGGGCAGGCACCATGTCGATAAGAAGCCTGCCGCGCGGTCGGACCCGCCTGCGACGGCGACCAAACGATCGCAAGTCGGGACCAGTTCGGGCATGTAGCGCTTCAATGCATCACGGCCCTTTTATTCGCGATGGTCCCTGCTCGTCGCCGCGCGCGATAAACCATGCCTCGTAGGCGGGCTTTGACCTGTTCCAGCGCGCAGCCAATTTCGGACCGGGTACGGGTTCGGCTACGAAGTCGAACGTCTATGTCATCTGTGTCATCTCAAAGGTCCTTGTCAGTGGAATTATAAAAGAAGCGGATCATTTCGGCGCTGGCGTCTGGCCCTTTTGCATCTGTGTATGAGCCGGACGCCTGCCCGCCGGACCAAGCATGGCCTTGCCCCTCGATCGCCCAGTATTCGACAATGGGTTTGCCTTGCAGATCGCTGGAGATGATGCGTGTAAAACGGCGTCCTGCTGTGGTGCCATTGCATTCTGTCTCAATGCTCTGACGCGCATTCAAGCCCGCCGCCCGCCGTGCAATCGCCGCCCCGTTAGACGGATGCACCGTTGCATCCGCTGTGCCATGAAAGACGATTGTCCGGGTTGAAACTGCCGGTTCAGGCTGCGGTCCGGGGTCAAGAGCGGCGCCAGCCATGGCAGAAAATGCGGACGCCACGTCTTTTGCTGCTCCTGTGGGCAATCCGGAATGCGCCCCTACCGCTGCAAATACATCGTCGTAGGTTTCGCCCAGAATGACTGCCATCGCCGCTCCAGCGGATAGCCCGGCAACGAATGTCTTATCTCGTAAAACACCGTGCACTTTAGCAACCGATGACGCGATCCCTGCCAATATAGATGGTTCACCTTTACCGCGTCTCTGGTCTCCTCGGCTGAACCAGTTCCAGCATGATTGCGCATTTCCACCGCGCGATTGCGCCGGGTAGACCACGATGAACCTATGTTGCTCGGCCAGTACATTCATACCGGTGCCTGTCGCAAAATGCTCGGGCGTCTGGGTGCAACCATGCAGCATCATGACGACTCCTGTGACGCCCATTACCGACGAGGCAGGGATGTAGGTCCGATAGGTGCGGCTGCCCGCGGGGCAGGTAAAGGTATCCCGCCTGAACTGCGCATCCTCTGGCATCGTTATGTCAACTGCATCGGCATTGCCGGTTGCACCGGCAAATTGATCCAGCATGCTGTTGAGCGATGGTAGGGCGGGCATTTTCTGCTGTATCGCGTTTCCAGCTTGTGGAACGAGGCCGTGCCGGGCAAGCGTGCGTTGAACAAGATCGTTGGCCGCCGACAGCCGTGCGCCATCGGTCGCCGGACGCATCGCGCCGACGTTGAAAAATTTCATCTGGTTTTCCTATCTATGTTGCGCGCATCCTATTTGATGCGGTCGGCAAGTGCCTTTTTGAGTTCCGCGCTGGCTTGCAAAGCACCCAGCACAGTAATTGAAGCGATTGTCTGAAGCGCCAGTTCCGGTGTGACGTCGGGATCAAACCGGGCAAGTCCAACGACTTTGATGTGTAAAACCTCACCGGCATCCCGCACCGCTTCAAGATCGCCGACCGAATAATCCCGCAATCCCAGCTCCATCGTGTGCCGCTCCAGCGATTTACTGACGGCATCTCCGTGGCTTTCGAGTTGGTTGCGGATCGCTGTTCGGATCAGATCACTTCTGTTCGAGTAGAAGCCTTCCTGCACCAGCAGATCAATACGGCCCAGATCGACGAAGCCAAGATTGATTGTAATCTTTTCATTCTCGGGTTGCTTATCGCGTAGTTGTCTCACGTTACTCATAAGGTTTCTCCATCCGCACGGATGGTATACGGCTGTTTATATTCTCTGCACAAGCCCCAACCACTGATCTTCATCAGTATGGGTGAAAACTGTGCGTGCTTCGCAACCGCTCGTTCTAGACACTCTTAAAGCTACGCTTCCAAAGCCTTCCATCTTGACACATGCCTAAACCAACTCCGTTGAAGCCTTCAAAAACCCATTCAAGACCTGAGCCGTCGTTAAAAGCTTATGACCCTCTCCGTGCTATCGGACGCTTGTACAAACCACAGCATCCGTCAAAACGGGCTCAAAGCGGACCTCGAACGCAGCTCCGCATTGTGGGACCTAACGCGCCGTCTGCGGCGGGTGTACGATGGGTGACGGCATGATGGATCAATGGGTTCGTCGTGGAAACACCGCATCGATCCGCACGTGATCCGGTGCGGGGTCGTCGCGACGGCCTGCCCTTTAGTCGCGCAGGCCTGCGAGGAGGCGGTCAGGCGTCATCGGAAGCTGGCGCAACCGTACACCGCAGGCGTTGTAGATCGCATTCGCAATCGCGCCCGCGCCGCCGCACATGCCAAGCTCTCCGATGCCCTTGGCCTGAATCGCGCTTGCCAGCGGGTCGCGTTCTTGCAGCATGAGCACCTCGACCTCGCGCACGTCGCGGTGGACTGGCACGTGGTATTCAGCCAGATCCGGATTCGCGAGGTGCCCGTCGCGGGGATCAAAATGCAGCGCCTCGGTCAGGGCTGTGCCGATGCTCCAGGTGATGCCGCCAAGGCATTGCGAGCGCGCGGTTTTTTCGTTGAGCACCCGACCGAAGCCGAAAGCGCCGGTCATCCGGTCCACGCGGGTCTCACCGGTCCAGTGGTTCACCCGCACCTCGGCAAAGAAGGCGCCGAAGCCTGAGGAGGTGTAATCGTGCTCGTTGGTACCGGGTTCGTAATGGCCGATCTCTTCCAGCACCTCGCCCCCAATAAGGTCGGCAACGCTGCGACCGCCTTCGACCGCGCCGTCCTTTAGAACGAGGTCCGCTTCGTCAATGTTGCCCCGTTTGGCAAGCTGCCCGCGCAGCGCCTTGCAGGCGAGGTAAACGGCGGACCCGATAGAGGGCGCGCCCCAGCTGCCACCCGATCCCGGACCGCGTGGATAGTCGGTGTCGCCAAGGCTGACGGTAACGCGATCCATCGGCAGGCCCAGCATCTCGCCCGCGATCTGGGCGCAGATCGTGTAGGTGCCGGTGCCGATATCGGTCATGTCGGTCTCGACCTCGGCCCGCCCATCGGCGGTCAGCCGCACCCGAGCCTTGGCCTCGCTCGCGTTGTGGACGCGGGCGGCGCTGGCCATGCCGGTTCCGATCCACCACTCGCCCTCGCGGCGGTGCCGCGGCTTGCGCGTGCCGTTTTCCCAGCCAAAAGACTCGGCCCCTTGCCTCAGGCATTCAGCAAGGCCGTGCGATGTGAAGGGCAAATTCCCTTCAGGATCGCGGTCTGGGATGTTGCGCAGTCGGAAGGCGACGGGGTCGATCCCGGCCTTCTCCGCCAGTTCGTCCATCGCCATTTCCAGCGCCGGCATGCCTACCGCCTCGCCCGGCGCGCGGACCGATCCGGCGGTCATCCGATGGATGCGGACGAGGTCCATCGACAGCGACCTGTTCGGCGCGGCGTAGAGGAAGTGCGAGGATTGCAGCACCGGCTCGGCAAAGGTTTCTCCCGGCAGGTTCGAGACACGCGCTTGGTGGCCGAACCCGGTGAGCTTACCGTCGGCGTCGCATGCAAGGCGCAGTCGTTGCCAGGTCTCGGAGCGGCGCATGATGCATTGAAATACCTGCTGGCGGGACATCACGACGCGCACCGGCCGACCCAGTTCACGCGAGGCAAGTGCGGCGGCGGCGACGTCCTCGCTGATCCCGAGCTTCGAGCCGAAGCCGCCGCCGACATAGGCGGAGACCAGCCGGATGTTTGTCTCGTCCATATCCAGCGCGTCCGCCAACTCGGAGATATTGTAGTTCAGCATCTGCAACGAGGCGTGAACGGTGAGCTTATCCCCCTCCCAAGCGGCAATAGCGGCATGGGGCTCCATCGCGGCAGAGGCATGGCCCTCGGTCTCGACGGTCATGTCGACGCTGTATGTGGCCTCCTGCATCGCGGCGTTGAGGTCGCCCATGTCGATGGCCTCGTCCTCTTGCGGCTCAGACGTGGCGGTGGCGGGGTCGAGGGCGACGCCCGTGTCTGCGTCGTATTCGACGACCAACTGCTTTGCCGCGTCGCGCGCCTGCTCGAAAGTCTCGGCGACGACGAGCGCGATGGGCTGGCCCCAGTAGGAGACGCGCTGCGGTTCCTGTTCGGGCGCTTCCCCGGCGGTGCCTTGTGCGGCGCGGGTCGTCATGCGCGCGTCCGAGATCACAGCCAGCACGCCGGGCATGGCGCGGGCGGCCTCGCTGGCGATGGATTTCACGACGCCTCTCGTGATCGTGGCGGTGACAAAGACACCTTCGGCAAGGTTGGCCACGTCGTATTCGGCGGCATAGGTCGCGGTGCCGGTCACCTTGGCCAGCCCTTCGATCCGGGGCACGGGGCGGCCCAGCACGCCCTGCGCCATGCCGTCGAGAGCAGCTCCGTCGACGGGTCCGTCCTGCTTGAGATAAGCGGTCATAACTGGTCCTCCGTGGCTTCGGTGAGGACGGCGATCAGGGTTCGCCGCGCGAGAGGTATCTTAAAATCGCTGCCGCCGCGTGCGTCCGCGCTGTCAAGAAGCGTGTCGGCGGCCTTTTCGAAAAGCGCAGGCGACGGGGTCTCTCCAACGAGCAGCTCCGAGAGCCGCGGGTCGTGCCAGGGCTTGTGGGCGAGCCCGCCGAAGGCGAGGTCGGCCCGCGCGATCTTGCCGCCCTCCTTTGCGATAATCGCGGCGACGGAGACCAGAGCGAACGCGTAGGACGAGCGTTCGCGCACCTTGCGGTAGATCTGCCGGGCTCTCACCGGCGGCGGCAGCGTGACGGCAGTGATAATCTCGCCAGCTTCCAGCACATTTTCCTGCCACGGCGTCTGACCCGGCAGGTTGTGGAAGTCGCGGACCGGGACCGTGCGCTCGCCTGTTGCGCCGCCCGTCAGGTGGACCTTCGCATCGAGTGCGGCCATCGCCACGGCCATGTCGCCGGGATAGGTGGCGATGCATTGGTCACTGGCGCCGAGGATCGCGTGCAGGCGTGCGACCCCGCCAATCGCGCCGCAGCCGGATCCGGGCTTACGCTTGTTGCAGGGCTGGTCGGTGTTGGTGAAATAGGTGCAGCGGGTGCGCTGGCAAAGGTTGCCGCCTGTGGTGGCCTTGTTCCGAAGCTGCTGGGTGGCCCCGGCCAGGATTGCCCGCGCCAGAACGGCGTAATCGGCGCGGACGCGGGCGTGGTTGGCCGTGTCGGTGTTGGTCACAAGCGCACCGATGCGCAGGCCCGCCCCATCCTCCGCGATGGATGCCATGTCGAGCCGACCGAGATCGACCAGAACCTCGGGCGTTTCGACCTGCAGCTTCATCAGGTCGAGCAGGTTGGTGCCGCCTGCAATGGCCTTCACGCCCGTACCAGAGATCCGCTCCGCGGCATCCGCCGCGTCGGTGGGCCGGATGTAGTCGAACGGCCTCATGCCCCGGTCTCCGCGACCTGGCGGATCGCCGCGAGGATGTTGGCGTAGGCACCGCATCGACAAAGGTTACCGCTCATCCGCTCGCGGATCTCCTCGTCGGAAAGCGAGGGCGCGTTGAGGTCATCGCTCGCGTCGCTTGGCCATCCGGCGCGGATTTCGTCCAGCAGCGCAGTCGCCGAACAGATCTGGCCCGGTGTGCAATAGCCGCACTGAAAACCGTCATGCTCCAGAAAGGCTTTTTGCAGGTCCGAGGGCGCATCTGGCGTGCCGAGACCCTCGATCGTTGTTACCTCCTGCTGCCCGTGCATCGATGCCAGCGTCAGGCAACTGTTGATCCTGACTCCGTCGACCAGCACCGTGCAGGCGCCGCACTGACCATGATCACAGCCTTTTTTTGTTCCAGTAAGGCCGACGTGATGTCTGAGGAAATCCAGAAGAGAGACCCGCGCATCGGCAGGCATGAGGTGGTCAGACCCGTTGACTTTTATCGTCTCGCTCATCGTGCTCTCCTTGCTGGGAGGCTACAATATGGATCGCCGCGCGGGCGAGCCAATGGCCGGAGCGAAAAAAGTTCATGTAGGGCGGCCGCCCATCCCTGCCCCGCCGGTAACGCGGCGGTGAGATCTCGTGTCCGGATTGCTGGCAGAGCGGACCACCGCTCTTCGGGCTCGGCAACAAATGCGACGGTAAGCCCAGTATCCCACCGGTAACGGCGTGGCTAAAGTGAGGCCTATGCGAGATCATAGTTTCTGGGACAGATCTGCCGTTACCGACTATCGCCATTGGAGAAATTTACGCGCTCTCTGAACCCAAAAAATCAGACAAAACACGGTTTACAGCGTTGCTGCGCCTGCCGATGTAGTCTCAAGTGGACCAAGGAAAGAGATAAAACCAAAACCATTTTCGCTTCTTCCGCTGGGTAGTAGTTCCCATGCTATTTCTTGCTCGAATGTCCAGTAAAGCAAGGTAGTTACCCAAGTAATTCCGGTCACCACCAAGGTACGTAGCCGGTATATGAGGGCCGAAAATGGTAATTTGGCTCGTTGCGGTCATTCGCCGGAAGATGAACCAAGGTCCGCTATGGGCCGTTCGCTTCACACTTCCGACTTTGACGGATTGAAGAAAATTAAGTTGCTTGGCCACTGTCTTGTCATTGCAACCGCGGCCGCCCCTCCATCATCTCCGCCCGCTCCAACATTCGCACGACATCCCGCAAGCTCAGTCGCCGCCCCGTGACCAGCGGCGCCTGATCAAGCGCCATCAATACTGCCTCAACCGATGCTTCAGATAATCCGAAATCCACACCCTTCTTTAAGGCAAACTCCTGCAGCTGTTCGGTCGTCACATCGGGGATCTCAATCACCTGACACCGGTTCCGAACCGGCTCCGACACATTCTCCACGTTGTTAGATGTCAAAACCCAGGAGATATGCGACATATCAAAGCGCACTCTGAAATAGGGGCAGTCCCACGCCTTTGCCGTCGCAGGTTCCAGCAACGACAACAAGGCATCCCCGAAGGAATAGCTGGTGCCCTTGTTTGATGTAATCGACTTTGCCTTGCAGATCTCATCGACCACGATCAAAGGGTTTGCGAGTTTCGTTGACAACATAACATCAACCGGGCGCCCTGCCTGGGCGGTGCCCCATCCGCGTTCAACCCCGACCAGGGCCATCCCAGCAGCGCCCTTTGTTGCGTCGACATCCGCATATGGGATCTCCAGCGCAGCCGCGAGTGACCGCGCCCAGACGCTCTTGCCGATGCCGGGCGGCCCATTCAGGATCACAGGACGGATACGTACAGGCTCTCCTCGCTCAGCGGAGCGGCGCAAGGCATGCCATGCATATTCTGTCGCGCGTGCCATCCACGGCATATCAGCATGAAGTTTTGCCGCCAGTTCATCTGCCCAGCTCTGGTCCTTTGCCATGATGGCTTGCATGCCAGCAAGAGATGGCTCCTGCCGATCATATTCCTCGCGTTTGAGGTGAGAGACGCCGGCGGCTGCAACACGGTTCTTAGCAAGCTTGTTTGCGCGTGAGGTGATACGAAACGTATCTCTATATGTGATTTCTACGCCATCGGACAATTCATCGCCGAAGATCTCGATATCGCTGACGTTAAACTCAGCTGACCGCTCGTCATCACCGATCAGATCGATCGCAACTTTCTTTTTCCGAAAATCCTCCAGGAATGTACTGAGCTGTTTCACGATCACTTTCGGATCAGTTTCATAGTTGGGGACGTCGATAATTTTGATACGCTTCATGGTCTGTTTCCATATCCGACAAGGAAAGGTGGGAAACGGCGGCACGCAAAAAGGGGTAGGTAAAATGAGATCGCATGCCTGCGGTGCCGCTCCCG
>NZ_JBEFLO010000018.1:0-13080 GCF_040149565.1 Sulfitobacter aquimarinus | reverse complement strand
ACATGAAAAGCAACAGCTCCATAACACCAATATCATGCCCATTATCGCCGCATACGTGAGCCCAGTTCCATCCAGCTCTGCGCAAAGTCCTTAGTGTTAAATTTTTTGCGTCAGGCCTCCTTCTTGTCCATCGCCCTCCTCTGCAATAATTCCATTGGCGTCAGATTGCCCAAGGCTGAATAGGGTCTGCGGCAAATGTAGCCGTCCCGCTATTTTTGAGCGTTCTGTGCGCCTCGCTCAACATGCCGAACAGCGTTTCATTGAGGCATTCTTTACGTACCTTGCCGTTGAAGCCGTTCTGCTGGGGATTTCTGGGGCCCATGTAATGCCAATCGATGCTTTCATCCTGAACCCATTTGAGGATTGTCATGTTGGTGAAATCGGTCTCATTGTCCGAAACTATCGTCATTCGGGCACCGTGCTCAGCAATGACGCGATCCAGTTACCGACCAACACAATGCCCTGATAGTGCTGTATCCGTGATCAGACCAGGTTCCCGCGGCTATAGACATCGACAACTGCCAAGTTGCTGAAACGACGCACGTTTGTCAGCGGATCTAACACAGAATCCAACGGCCAACGCTGGTTCGGGGCGTCTGCAACCACCATCGACTTCCTCGTGCTCGAAGCATGCCTTCGGCCGCCGCTGACTGACCTGAAATTGTTCCATCGGCTGCGCCACAGCTTTCCGCTTTCCAACGGGCGTCACCATTTTTTTGAATTGATGTCTCAGAGCATCGCGTTGCCAAACTTCTGTTCGGCCAATCGCTTCTTCAGCTTACCGTTCTCGTGCTCCAAAGCCCGCAACCGCTTCACTTCAGACGGCCCCATACCGCCATGCTGCGATTAGTATTTGTAGAAGATTGCTGAGCTGGTCCTATGCCGCCGACGTACATCAGCGGGCTTCTCACCAGATTCATCTTCCTTGATCGTCGCCTCTCTGGGGATCGTGCTTCGGATAACGCTGGCGGGCAGTGTATGATCTATTCGTCCGTAAATCGTGCCTTAGTTTGTCCGTCCTTCCGTGGGGCAGGCTCTACACCAAACTGCGTGAGTATTTGGGGGCTCAGGTCAAAGGCTGTGAACCCAAAGTCGGCAAACTCTCGTCGTCAATTAGGGGGGGGGCTCGGGGGGGGGGGGGGTGGGCAGGATAGGCTGGCAAAGTGAGTTGGAACTGTTCTCGACCCAAATCTTAAAACATCCGCTGGAGACACAGCAGAATTTTTGCCAACAGTTCTACTGTGGCAAGCCGTCGATCAACTTATTCTGTCCCGGCCATGTGCCATGAAATAGAAAATCGAAATTAAGTGGGATTATCCTCTCCGAGAACGCTTGCACTACCTGATTGCTTCCTCTATCAGCACTCATGTTGGCGCGGGATGGAGCAGCCCGGTAGCTCGTCAGGCTCATAACCTGAAGGTCGTAGGTTCAAATCCTACTCCCGCAACCAACTTTAGCGAAGTTTCGCTTTCAGCAAGGCCCGCCTCTTCGGCGGGCCTTGCTGCGTTTAGGATCTCCAATAGCTTGCCACGCAGTTCGAGATGGTGAACCTTCTCGTCAGCGTTCCAATCAACCGACACAGTATCAACCAAGCTGTGCAGCTCCTCGCTGGCGCGGCCAGATACCTCTTCGTCTTGCAGGGTCGCCACAATGTCCTCGACATAGGCTCGGTAAAGGGCAGGCAGATCGGTGGGCAAGGTGATCGGCTCTGGTGTGAGTGCAGTGCGTTTCGCGCGGGCTTCAATTAACTCTGCGTCTACTTTGTTGAGCTGTGCGACAATCGGGGCGGAGAAATCGCCATCCTCAACCGCCTTCATCAGGTTGGCGTGCCTTGTCTCCAGCTTGCGGATGTTCTGGTCGTGAATGCGTAGCACATCCTCACGCTCCTTCTCGGCGAATTTCATCCGCGCCACAAACTTCTCCCTAAACTCGGCATAGGCTTCGTCTTGCATCAGCCCGGTCTTGAGGCCTGAGAGAATTGAGACGGCCGCATCCTGCTCTTTCAAACCAGGCATACCGGCGCAGATGGCCGTACCTTTTTCCTTGGCGTTGGCGCAGGAATAGCGCCGTGCCTTGCCGCTCCCCGCTATGGTAAGGTTGCCGCCACATTGGCCGCAGGATAACAGACCTGACAGCAGATACTTGCGACGCCGCATCCCCTGAGCCACGGAGAGGCCGTTGGGGTCGCTTGCAGCTTGTTTAATTCGTAGGCGTTGCTGGGCTGTCTGACGTGCTTTTGCCGCCTCCCAGACGGATTGTTCTACGATCCGTAGGTCTGGGGCCTCAAACACAATCCAGTCTTCCTGTGAATTCAGCCGCGAGACTCGTTTGCCAGTCTCGGGGTGTTTGGAATAGCGCAGCCGGTTCCAAACGCGCCGTCCAATGTAGAGCTCGTTGTTCAGGATTCCGGTGCCGCGCTCTCGATTGCCGTTGATGGTGGTCTGACGCCAGTGGCCGGAACTATTTCCCTTGCCGCGCGGAGCAGGGATTCCGTCGGCACTTAGATCGGTGGCAATTTGGATCGGTGATTTTCCCGCGGCGTATTCCGTGAATATCCGCTCCACCACCAGCGCCTCATCGCCGTTGATGTCCTGCTCGCCCTTGATGACGTCGCCGGCTGCTGTGCGGCGCACACAATACCCATAGGACAGGCCGCCTGCGCTTTTGCCGGCCTCAATTTTACCAATCAAGCCGCGCCGTGTTTTGTAGGAGAGCTCTTCGAGAAATATTTGGGCGAATGTGCCCAGGATGCCGATGTCGAAGATACCAAGTTTGCCACGATGCAACTGGTGCAGCTCACAGTCCGCGTGGCGGGCTTCTTTGTAAAACGCCATCAAAAACTCAAGGTCCCGCGCCAAGCGGTCGAGATGTTCAAACAGGACGATGTCGAACTGCCCGGCTTTTACGGCGGCCAGCAGTGCCTCATAGCCTGGGCGTCCTTTGGTGGCCCCGCTGAGAGCTGTATCCTGGAATACTTGGACAACTGACCATCCCTCACGTTCCGCGTGTTTGCGGCATTCGCGTTCCTGATCCTCGGATGACTTTGGGTTTTGCATATCTGTTGAGAAGCGGGCGTAAATCGCAACGCGGGGCGTATCGGTCATTTATGGTCTCCTTGCGCCGTGAGGCTGCCGCAGGATCTCGTGAAAGACAAATTCAATTTGACCGAAACGGCAGCTGTGCTGCCATAGTCCTGCCAAAGTTGCCGCTATTATCAAGATCACTGCGTTCGGTGTTTCTTCCGTCGTTCCGCCCTCCTGGGTGGCCCGCTTGGCGGCGACTTCGGCAATCAGGTTGATCAGATTTGTGAGGGTCATTCGCTTCTCCTTCGGTTGTGGACACACGAAAACCAACAACACGATGAGACCGGTGGCCTGCTACGGTTGGTCGTTTACGCCCGCACAGAGAGGATCTGTGCGGGCGTCTCATTTTGGGGCGGCGCGCGGGCATCTGTAGCAGCAGAAGGGTCGCCAGCGCGCCTGACGCGGGGTGTCTAAGCCCGAGTGTCTCTGTAAATCAAAGCGCCAGGCGCAACGTGTCCAGGGCTTCTTGCGCGTGCATCAGGTCGTGCACGGCTTGCAGGGTCTCGTAGAGCTCGAAGAACATAATCATCGCGCGGCCCAACTCATCCGCCCGCGCCGTTGTGCGCCTCTCCTGCCAGCATGCAGGTGCGGAAACGTTGCATTCATCGTAGTCGCGGTGTTGATGCACGGTCGTGCCCTTGTCGATCTCCCGGGTGAGGAAATCCATTTGCACGTCCAACTCCTCCAGGATCTCTGGTTTGAAGATCTGGCGGGCCTCAATCATCTTGATCAGCCGGCTCAAAGCCGACGCGCTCCAGCGGTTGGATGTTGTGCAGCACGTCCATCCGGACCGCCGTGATGCAATCGCGGGATTTGGCAAAGGCTGCCGCAGCGATGGCTTCGATATTGTCATATGTAATGGGCAAAAGGTGGTGGGTCATACGAGACCTCCTTTGGATTTGAGGGTGATGGCTGCGCGAGATGCGCGGTTCCGCTCCAGGAAACCGCTCTCTTCGCGTAGCCTTCGCGCCTGTTCCTCCCAGCGCTCCCGCCGGGCCTCGGCCTTGATGTCTGCCTCGGCCTGCAGGCGGGCCCGCACGGCATTCATCCGGTCCAACAGGGGCGGATCAAGGCGACCAATCAGGGTGCCCCGCACATCGCTGCCCTCAAAGCCAGGATGGTTGATGCTGACGATCACACGGCGCGGGCAGACAAAGCGGGAGGGGCGATCCAGCCCCGCCGCGTGGCAGGAGGCGGTGTGTCCGACGCGGACCTCATATCCTGTGTTGGCCTTGGTGCGGGCGGAGGTGCCGTAGGCCAGTTCGACAAACTTGGTGCCGTTCAGCTCAAAGACATCGAGCACCAGGCAGGGGCGCCGTTTGGGCTGCTCTGTTGGGCCATCGGTGTCCTCATTGATCGGAAAGGCAAACAGAACAACGTCACCGCGCTCGACAAGGTCTTTCCAGTCGAAGTCCGGCACGAAGGATTGGGGGGAGTAATACATCTGGGGACTCCATTGATGTGATTGAAAATCGACACCAGCTTTGGAAACCTAAAAGGCCTCCCGTTTTGCTGCGCGTCACAAAAAACGCGCAGCAAAACGGGAGGCAAAAAGAACAGGGAGAGCGGCGAGAGGGAAAACCTCTCGTCAAAATTTGGGAAAGCGACGGGGGAGGAGGGAGCGGTCCAACTTAACACCTGGCAGATGGCAACCGTAACTGGGTTCTTACCTGTACCTTGTGCGTCGGCCCTCCGTGCGACATTGCCCACGGTTGTGTTAAGGCTCCAAGATGCTCAAGGATACACCATACATAGAGCAGATCTGGCGATACTCACAGTAAATACACGACACGAACATTAGCCTGAACGTGGCTTCATGCGGGTAACATAATCGAAACAGGAAATTTGGAAGTTCGCATCACCGAAGACCCGAGTTTGACAGAGCGTAGTCTTCAGCACTACGAGGGTTCTTAGGTTATTTTGGATCACAGCATTATGAAGGTAAAAGACGTCATTCGCCTCGAAAAGGCGGTTATAGACTACGGTCAATGGTCAGTTGGTGAGATTGACCGTGCCTTATGGCCATTGCGCCGCAAAAAAACTAAAGTTCTCGCCAGACTGGCAATGGCGTGTTGTGTCTCTATGCTCTGATGAATACGAGTTACGCGTTCTCTTGCAGTTGAACCCACTGCTTGAAAAATTTCACGCTATGCTCGGGCAGTTGCGAGGAGAGCAGCTTGCAGTGCTGTGTAGTCATGATCTTCACACATCGCATTCAAATTGGCACTGCCATGTTGCTACCGGGGAAATAGATAAGGTGCTTCCCGGGGTTACGCGAGATCGCGATACATTTAGATACTGGCCGAGCTATACTGGGGAATGCACAGAGGAGTTTGACGTCACGCCTCACAGTGCCATGATGATAGCGTCAAAGCTGTACCGCTTTGCCGCTCCGGCCCAAGGAGAGATGATATTATGACCGTGCAGAAGAAGATCTGCGCTGCATTTTGCGAGGGTCTCTCCGTCCGAGAGATTCCACTGGGTTACGCAATCAAAACACCCTTTAGCTGGCTGCATGGTGAACCATTAGTGGTGTTTGGCGAAAAATCAGAAGGCCTGGTTCGTATGCGTGATGGAGGTGATACACTGGCTCTTCTTGAGGACGTTGCCGGTGACCTCACGACCGATACGAAGATGGACGCGATGAGACGGCTCGCGATAGAGCACGGTATCGCCTTCGACGAAGAGAATTCCCTTTTCTTTAGTGATTGGACTGAAGAGGCCAATTTGGGTGGGGCAGCTGTAAGGTTCATGTCGTTTCTGAACCGCATTCAGGACCTTGCGTTTCTGTCACGTGAGAGGGTCAGCAACGCATTCCGTGAGGAACTTGCTGAGGCGATCAAGGAGCGATTTGGGGCGCGTTTCCATGTCGGCGAGCGAGAAGCCTTATCCAATGAGCACAAGGAATACACCGCCGACATTATCATCCGTGATGCTAAAATTCAGGCGGCTGTGTACGCTGCGACGAGCGAAGTAAACGTTCTCGAAGCGCTGCTGACCGAGCAGGTCTTTAGAAACGGTGAGGACGTGAAGACCGTGCCGGTGGTAGTCTTTGAAGATTTCATGCAGAGCAAGGTGAAAACTAAAACGCGCCGTCGGGCAATGAACAGCTCTGGCATTGAAATCGCAGATTGGGCTGGAGGCCCGGATGAAGTCCTTGCGAAAATCGATCAGCTTTTGAAGGTCTAAGCGCAAAGAACCACAAACCTTAAGAGCTTCTGCCAGCGTTTATCAGCGAGATCATTTTCGATGTCACCTCCCAAAAACGGCATTAAGCGGTAGATAAACTGAGCTGCCCGAGCAAACAATCATGAACTCCGGCGAGGCGATCCTACGAGCGTCAAACGTCAGCGCATATGACGGCGTTCTCAGTTTTCACCGTCGGAGACGCCAGATAGGGTGCAGGGATAGACGGCAAGTGATCCCTGCCTTGGAGCGTCCAGAGAGGGGAAGCCACCCTCTTTGGTCCCAGCTGGACAGGCTGCCAGGGGGTGCAGGGGGAGTGGCGAACGACGACCCTGCGAGTGGGGATGAAAGGGGTGGGCGAAACCTCCCTTTCTCGGGCTGAAAGCCCCGTGAGGGTTTGGGAGAGTTGGACGTCTCCCAAGGTCTCCGCAGGCGGCCAGGGTCCAGGGGCGCGCCCCTGGCGAACGCGCAGCTCGAACGCAGAACCGAAGGGCCGGAGTGCGAGCTGCTTAGTGAGTAAATGACCCGCGCTCTGAGCTGGGACACAAGTCGTTCTCGGGCCACACCGGTCATTCATTGCAGACGCAACGAAAGTCAGTTCCCAGCCCAAAGCAATCGCCGCGGCACAGCTCTCTGATACTGGGAAATTGATTTCAGTCGGTTCCCAACAGTCGTTGACAATCCGACGCCCTCGCGGGAAGCTCTAAAGATCGCATGTTCGAGTTTCTCCAGGAAATTGGCTAGATCACCGCAAATGCCTGTGTCGCAATTGGATATCTGATAAAATCGACGGATAACGAAGAGCGCGTCAGGACTTAATTCATTGCTAATGAATGTGCATCGACAACCTATGAAAACAGTAGTGAATCTGATATCAAAATGAATTGGAAGGTTGTTAGAATCCATAGACGTGCCACAAGCGGAAGAGCTCGCCCTCCAATGGTAACGCTCAGCAACCGTTCAGGTACTCTTGTTGAAGCTTACCTGAAGTCACCCGCATTTCATGAGGATAAATCGCCTGTCTGCCTAGAACGCGAGTGGTTTGCCTCTCATCTGGCACGTGATCTGCGTCTACCGTGTGCCAAAATCGTACCTGTCGAGGTCACCACCGAACTCATCAGGATGGCTGCTGAAGTTTTCGAAGATGATGGCGCCTTGTCGCAGGGAGCAATTCCATTATCGAAATCGCTTCAAAATGGACCGATCTTACTGATCGGTTCCATTTCCCTAGGAACCGGATGGTCTGAGTGGACGCCAGCAGCACCCGCTTCAATTGGTCAGCTTAAGGTGGCCGCCGAGATCTACTTTTTCGACACCCTCGTCCAGAACTGGGATCGCGTGATACACAATCCGAACCTATTGATAAAAAACAATTTATATGGCATGGTGGATCATGAAGAAAGTTTCGTCGAGGCAGCGGGGCTTGAAAAGGAGCGCAACTACCTGCCCAAACCTTGGATGGAGGACGGTGTGGCCAACCACAGTGGAGAGTTCGAGGAGCATCCGCTCTGGCACAAGATCAAAAATCGTCGTGGCATTTCATTTGATGGAATAGTCCGAAAGTTTAAGCACCTTACTCAAGAGCAAATTGAATCGTATGCCGCTGGAGGTGAGTTCGACATCTGGTCCCGCAGCACCGGAGACAAAATTTCTGAGTATATTTTTGAGGCAATCGAAAACGCTGAGGCGGTTCAAGATTCAATTGAGGCTAACCGAGGATCATGAATGAAACCCATTATACGTTTTCCGTTTTGCAATATCGCCACGATGCATGGGCTGGAGAAGCGCTGAATGTAGGTGTATTGCTAGCAGCTCAAGACGTTAAGTTTGTGAGTATGAAAGTCGCTTCCACTGACGAAAGGATCGAGAAGGCTTACCCAAGCGTGGATGCAATTAGAATTCGAAAACTATTGGAAGCGATTGAATTGCGGATCCAATCAGTTTCGAGTCGCGCTCGGCGAGGTTTGGTTTCCAAACATGAGTTGAGCGCATCGACAATTGCGAGTAAGTTACTGCCAGATGACGACAGTGCTTTTCGCTGGCTCGAATCAGGAGCTGGCGTGACGTCTTCTCCTGGCGAGGAGCTCGAGCTGTTGTTTTCAAGGTATGTTTCTCGATGGGACCCACAATCAGCAGCCTCCGCAGGCTTTGAGGATGAGCTGCTCCAACTTCGCAATCATAAGCTGGGCGTTGAGTACAAGTGGATTCTAAGAGCCTTATATTATCAGCAATCACTCCCGAACGCTTTGCGCGTACAAGGTCGCCTTGCGATAGAAAAGCGAATGGACTTGCTTGAGCTGGCGGGCTTACTTGAAAAAACACCTGAAAGACCTCGACTAACCAGCGAAGGTGTGCGAGCACTAAAGAAAGCATACGGAGCGAGCAAGCCCCCCTTGATCGACTTCAAACAAGACGCCCGCTTGCCAGGCAAGAGTGAAAGCAAGGAGTTCATTGTAGGAAGCTCTCTCGCGAGTTCTTTGGCTCGGGAGGTTAGAAATGGTGAGTAGTTTTAATACTGCAAGCCGGGATGGCGAGTCGCCATCCATTGACCGGACGTACAACAAGCCATTACCGTCACAATTTTCTCGCGGAGCTGCGAAAACTGTGACGGTAATTCGGACAAGTCCTCATTAGGAAAATTTATGCAAATATTTCCTATGATTTTTGGTAACCTTCAGAGCTTCCTTCAATGAACTTCTCGGGCTTAAATATCAGATTTGACGATGGTGTAGATGATGCCCATCGGAATCTAGTTTATCAGTATATTTCCAGGATTGAGAACAAAGGCCTGACGGCAATCCTGTCTCCAGAACATTTGGGCCACCTCCTTCAAATTCGCTTGGAGGATGTCTACGCGATATCCAACTCCCCGAAACATTTTTATAGGGAATACCGAGCAAAGAAAAAGAGCGGAGGCACTCGAAAGATATCAGCACCACTACCCCTGCTCCTCTTCATTCAAAGATGGGTTCTAAAGAATATTCTTGAACCTCAGGTAGTCCATCCTGCCGCTAAGGCATATCTTAAGAAATCCTCTATCAAGAAAAATGCGCGTTTCCATCGAGGTCAGCCGCATCTTTTCAAGAGTGATGTCAAAGATTTCTTCGGCTCTGTAAGTAGCGGATGGGTATACAACCACTTTCTGAGCTTAGGATACTCTCGAGCCGTCTCTATGCTCTTGACTGCCATTTGCTGCAAAGAAAACTCTCTCCCTCAAGGCGCTCCAACTAGCGGCTATCTGAGCAATATCTACATGATGAATTTTGATGAGACAGTTTTCTCATATTGCGTAAAACGGAAATTTCGCTTTACGCGTTACGCCGATGATATTTCTATCTCTGGGGGTGATATAAATTTCCTAGAATTGTCTACATTTGTGGGCCGGGAGCTTCGAAAGATCGATCTCAAGATACACTCCGGAAAAACTCGGTTAATCCGGTCGCATCAGAGACAAAAGGTCACGGGCGTAGTTGTGAACGAAAAACTTGGGCCTGGACGGGACTTCACTCGCAAGCTTCGGCAGGAGTATTATTATCTTTCCAAGTATGGAGTTAACGAGCAAGCGCGGGTTTCTGGGTGGAATAGTCCTATAGCATATCTTAACAATATCCATGGCCGGATCGCTCACGCTCTCTTCCTCACTGGGCATGACGAAAAGCTATTGGAAATGAAAAATGCTGTAGAGAAACTGCTGCGAAAGTCTGAGTATATTCGCAGATAGAGCCTGCATTTCATAGTAAATCCATTCCCTGCAGCTTCGCTGCCGTTCGTCTTGGACGCAGCGAATGACGGCTCTCCGCCCGAATTCACCTGCGTTTGATCCGCCCATGCCAGTCCAATTCTGAAGCGATTTCTTTCACCTGCAATCTTCGGCGCGTCCAAATTATGGTCCCGCAAACTGCATAACCATTTTTTCGTCTCCACCACCAAGGAGATTAAAAAATGGATGGTTCACACTTTGAAACACGCTACCCGGTTGTCCTGCGCTTTGAGGACATCGGCCCAGAAAACCTCGCAGGCTATGAGAAACACCGCAAGCGGGTCGGCGGCGATACGGGTCACATTCTTGAAGATCCGCCTGCGCCCAATCGCTTGCTGATCGGGGAAGAGGGTTGGGCTGCCACTGCCTTGGCGGAGATCGAAGAGATGAAGGCGCAGAACTTTGTGGCGGAACTGGAAGCCTTGCAGCAGCGCAACCGAAAGAAAGACATCCAGAAACGGTTTGCGGAAGGCCCGCATAATCCCTGGCGGCCAACGCGGCACGGGCCGATGCGCGAGGTGATCTTGACGGCCAACAAAGAGTGGTTCGATGCTGACCCCGCGGCTGTCTTCGGGGAAGGTGTCGAGCACAATCAACGGATCGCGGATTTTGAAGAGCGGTCGATCGCCTGGCTGAAGGATGCATTTGGCGATGATGTCATCCACGCTCGTGCGGACCTCGATGAAGAGGCCTACCACATTCACGCTGTGATCATGCCGCGCGTGCAGGTTGAGATGACACGCACGGACAAAAAAACTGGTGAGAAAAAAGTCATTGCGACGCGGCAGATGCTGCAGCCCTCCAAGTTTGACGTGATTGAAGATTATGAGCACGCCCAAGATAGCGTTGGTAAATGGTTCTCCGAGATCGGACTTGATCGTGGGGAGCGGCGCAAGGCGGCATTCCGCAAGGCAGTCGCCAAAGGTGAGACACCGCCACCAAAACGGATACACAGCAAAACGCGCGACTGGCGGCGCAAGAAGGACCTTGAGCTGACCAAGCGCGAACGCGATCTTGAGAGCCGCTCGGCCGTCGTCGAAGAGAAAGCGGCGGAGGCAGAGACCATCATTGAAATCACCGAGGCGGTGGCGCAGGGCGCGGTCGACCCCGTGGCGCAAAACGCTGAGGGTGCGTTGGCTCCGGTCAAAGGACGCGAGCGGGACGAGGTGTTTTTGTGGGCACAGCGACATGCGCAACGTTCACCTAAAGGTGCATCTCGCATTGCGAAGGCGTTCCGCCGCGGATGGGGCGCGATGTTTGAGACGGCGCGCAAAGAAGCGCTTGCGCGGGTCAATGCAGACTTCCGCGCCGCCAATAAGACGCTTGAAGAGGTGAGGGGGCTGTTGGCCAAAATTGGCGGGACTTTGGGAGCCGATCTGTCGGGCAATATCAGCAAACTTCCAGACCTGGCTCGACGTCTCAAAATGACGATTTCGGCGGGAAATCTTTCACATGAAAGATCCGCAGAGAGCCGGGAAAAATAAAAACATATATAATACAAAGATTTGAATGGTTCTCGCGCCATTTTCTCCGAGAAAAAACGATTACCCGCAGAAAAACGTTTTTATCTAATTTTTATGCCGCGGGGCAATCCCGCCCCAAGCGGTAAAAACACCAAACCAAAGGACTCTAAAATGAGCAAACGTATGTTCCGCAAGCCCGTCAAAGCCACCCGTAAGAACCGTGCTGCGGCTACAATGAGCCCGGCGATGCAAGCCGCTATGTTCAAGGTTGCAAATGTCGCGGCGAATATGTCCAGAAAGGACGAGGCCACACAACAGGCCGCCCGCAAGGCGATCGCCGATACGATCGAAGAGTGGATCGGGTTTTTGGCCGAAAACGAGCCCGAAGCCGTTGAGGACTTTTACTACGAGGTCTGCATGCTGGCGACCGCGGGCAATCGCCGCCGGATCGCAAAACACAGCCCTATGCCAGAGGGCGTCTTCGAGCGGGTCGAAGATGATCTGCGCGAGCAGAAGGAAGAGGCCAAACGCGAGGCGGAA
Organism: Sulfitobacter aquimarinus; assembly: GCF_040149565.1. Lineage (NCBI taxonomy): Bacteria > Pseudomonadati > Pseudomonadota > Alphaproteobacteria > Rhodobacterales > Roseobacteraceae > Sulfitobacter > Sulfitobacter aquimarinus. The sequence continues at coordinate 1,048 of NZ_JBEFLO010000018.1, read as the reverse complement.
AAGCAGCAAGACACAGAGGACGATACCAAGGAGCTGATCCCGGAGTAAGCCTTAGCCGCCTACACTGAAAAAAGTTCGCCAAAGTCCAACTCCCCCTCCCGCAACCAACTAACTCGAAAGCCCGCCCGTAAAACGGCGGGCTTTTGGTTTGTCTAGGGTCGACAACTGCCGAGAGGTGGCGAAGCCGATAAAATTGCCATCAGGTGCGGGTTCGGCCAGATGCAGAAGTACTTCTGAGGCCTGCTCCCCCACATCTCTTCAACAGCCTCATGTGTTAACCGATCCGAGGCGTTCTCTCGGCCTAACTTGCCGACCGGCGCCAGAAAATGCGGTACACTTTTTGCGCATTTGTCAGAACCGTTTCTTCCATCCTGGCCTCCGTTTCCATCGGTGCATACCCCCTAGAAAATAAAGCTGTCAAAGTGGAGCGTGTCAGAGCCTACTGAAAGAAGCGTAATCTGATCGCCTGTTTGCCCTGCGTCGAGTTCGGACAGATCAATGATTGTGGCCCAGCCTTCGTAGCGCGTGGCATCCATAACCTCGGCAAATCCTGTTGCGAAAGCGATGAGGTCGAGGAAGTCTGTGCCCGCTTCGAAATCAAAGACAAAATCCCGTCCTGTCCCTTGCATAAACACAAAGGTATCGGCGGTGGAATCTGCACCCCATGCGCCCCCCCATAGCTGATCATTTCCCGCTCCACCGTGAATAGCATCGGCACCTGAGCCGCCTACAATCTTGTCCGTACCCGCGCCACCAAACAGTACATCATCGCCTACACCACCCGACAGGAAGTCATTGCCGATATCCGCCTGAAGGACATCATCGCCTGCCTCGCCACGCATGCTGTCGTTTCCTGCGCCGCCTGCCATCACGTCATCGCCATTCGCGCCCGAGATCAGGTCGTTGCCCTGATCACCGAAAAGATCGTCGTCGCCTGTGCCGCCGTTGATATCATCATCGCCAGCGTTGCCGTGTATTTCATCGTTACCTTCGCCACCGCGCAGGCTATCGTTCCCGCGGTAATCCCCCCTAAAATTAGTGGTGTTCA
>NZ_JBEFLO010000017.1:0-47894 GCF_040149565.1 Sulfitobacter aquimarinus | reverse complement strand
GCCGCTGCGGGGGTCGATGCCTGCGTCTTCACCTCAATGCACAACGTCGCCTATTACGCGGGCTTTTTGTACTGCGCATTCGGGCGGCCCTATGCGCTGGTCATCACCCCGACCGACAGCGTCACGATGAGCGCGGGCATCGACGCCGCACAGCCGTGGCGCCGCAGTCACGGCGACGCCATCACCTACACCGATTGGGAGCGGAACAACTATTGGCGGGCGATCCTGTCCGTAACAGGCGCAGGCAAAACGATCGGCTTTGAGGGCGATCATCTGAGCATCACGCAAAAGGCGCTGATGGATGAATTCCTGACGCCCAAAGCGACGCTGGACGTGGCCCCTGCCACCATGCGCCAACGGATGCACAAATCACCGGCCGAGCTGGACCTGATCCGCGCAGGTGCCAATGTGGCGGATGTGGGCGGTTATGCCATCAAGGAAGCGATCAAGGTCGGCACCCGCGAGATTGACGTAGCCATGGCAGGCCGTGATGCGATGGAGATGGAGATTGCAAAGCGATTCCCCGACAGTGAAATTCGCGACAGTTGGGTTTGGTTCCAGTCGGGCATCAACACCGACGGTGCGCATAATCCTGTGACCACGCGGGCGTTGCAGCGCGGCGATATCCTCAGCCTCAACACCTTCCCGATGATCTCGGGCTACTATACCGCGCTGGAGCGGACGATGTTTGTGGGCGAGGTGGACGATGCCAGCCGCAAGATCTGGGAGGCAAATGTCGCGGCCCATGAATACGGGATGAGCCTGCTTGTGCCGGGCGCTACGTGTTCGGAGATCACGCATAAGATCAACGATTTCTTCGCCGAACGGGACCTGCTGCAATACCGTACCTTTGGCTATGGCCATTCGTTCGGGGTGCTATCGCACTACTATGGCCGCGAGACGGGGCTGGAGTTGCGCGAAGACATCGACACGGTGCTGGAGGCGGGCATGGTCATCTCGATGGAGCCGATGCTGACAATCCCTGAAGGGCAGGGAGGGGCAGGGGGCTACCGCGAGCATGACATCCTGATCATCAACGAGGACGGCAACGAGAATATCACGGGCTACCCCTATGGCCCCGATTTCAACGTCGTCGGGTAAAAGCAATGCGACGCCCATAACAGGGCGGCGCGATATTCACTACAGCAGCATCGGGAACCAGTCGGTGCGCAAACGTTGCCCCGCGCTCATCTCATGGCCGGGGAAGGGGGGCGATGTGGGGCCGGGGCGTTCGACATATCGCGCATCGTCACCCAACAAGCGCAGCGAGAACGCCCGCCTGCGGCTGTCGCTTTCATTGCCGCGTGCGCCGTGCAGGGTTTTGTAGTTGAACGCCACCGCGTCCCCCGGCTCCATCACATATTCGCGGATGTCCATGCCGTCTGCGTCAGGGTCCGGCACGGGCAGATAGTCGTCTTCATTGGGGTAAAAGCTCGTCTCGGCCAGCCAGCGGGTGGGCAGCACGGGGCGGTCCCACAGATGCGAGCCTGCCACACAGCGCAGCGAGGCATCGCGCACGGGGTCCAGCGGCGACCAAAAGCTAACCGTTTGTTCCCCCTCAACAAAATAGTACGGGCTGTCCTGATGCCATGGCGTCGGTTTGGAGGTTCCGGGCTCTTTCACCAGCACATGATCGTGGAACATTTGCACGGTCTTGGACCCCATCAGGGCGGCGGCCACCGATGCGGCGGGCGAGGCGTGGATCGCTTCGCGAAACTCGGGGATGCGGGTCCAGTTGCAATAGTCGTCAAAGAACCGCCCGCCTTCGCCTTCGCGCAGGTTCTCGGCGGCGTAGGGTCCGGGCTCGGCCATGTTGCGGGCAACACCTGCGCGCAGCTGCTCGACCTGATCTTTGAACAGACCTTTGATCAGGACAACGCCGTCGCGGGCATAGGCGTCTATCTGGTCTTGCGTGACAATCGGATCTGTCATGGCATGTCCTTTCACGGCCCTTCCGCCATCTGGCGGTCGACCTGTTGTTCCTCGTTAATCATCGCCTGCAACTGGCGGCGAAAGCGTAGCTGCCCACCGTCGATGGGCAGGTCGATATGCGGCGATGTCTTGTTGCTCATCCCGATCTGCACGGCGTTCAGAACGTCGCGGTCTTCCTCAAACGCGTGTTGCACGTCTTCGGTCATCATCTTGGACAGGGCCGCATCATCGGGGCGGATGTTGCGCAGCTGGAACCAGTAATAGCGCGTCTCGCTTTCGCTGGTGGGGGTCATGAAATTGTAGCTGTCCATGATAAAGGTGTTTTCATGCAACGGCCCGTCAGGCCCGCCCGTCCCCGCAGGGGTGAACACCGCACGGATCAGCGCATGAGAGGGGTAGCGCACCTCGTAGTGTTGCAAGCGGTCGCAGTTGCCCTCGAACTCCACTACCTTTTTGTAAAAAGGCGCGGGTTCGTGATCCATCATCCAGCGATGAACGATCACGCCGTCGTCGTTTTTGGTGATGCGCAAGGGCGTGTCTTTGGTCGCGGCGGCGGCAAAGCTGCTTTGGTGGACCCATGCCACATGGGTCGGGTCCAGCAAGTTGTCACACATCAGCAGATAGTTGCAGGCCAGCTCCATCGCGTCGCCGCGGTTGATGCCCCAATCGGGGTTGTCGTAATTCTCGATCTCGAAAATATCCGAAGGGTCGGCAAGGGCAGGGTTGCCCATCCAGATCCAGACCAGCCCGTATTTTTCATGCAGCGGGTAGGCGTGGACCTTGGCGTTGGAGGGGATGCCGCCCGACCCCGGTGCCCAGACACATTGACCCGCGCAGTTGAACGTCAGCCCGTGATAGCCGCATTCGACAGTGTCGCCTTTGATCCGCCCCTTGGACAGGGGCAGTTTGCGGTGGGGGCAGGCGTCTTCCAACGCGACCAGATCGCCGCTTTGGGTTTTGAAGACACAGATTTTCTGGCCCAGCACCATGATTTGCTGCAACGCGCGGGTGATTTCATGCTCCCATGCAGCAACGTACCAAGCGTTCTTTAGAAACATCTGCGTATCCTTAGGTCATGCAGGTTTTGCATAGCGTGAAACGGGTGGCGTATCAAATCCGGCTTTGGCTTTGTTTCAAGGGCACGAGGTTCTTGTCAAACGCTGCCATCTCGGGACAAATGTGCCGCAACGCTGCGCAAACAACATATCGCGCAGCACGGCAAACAGGGTGACACATCATGAACGACATCGGCGCGATGGACAGCAGAATAAACAAGATCAAATCGGCCATGGCCTTGCCCGCGATTGCGGCGCCGATGTTTTTGGTCTCGAACCCTGCGACGGTGATTGCGGCGTGCAAGTCTGGGGTCATGGGGTCGTTTCCCGGTCCCAATGCGCGCACCACGGCGGATTTGCGCGACTGGCTGACCGAGATCACAACCAGCCTTGGCCCCGATGATGCGCCTTGGGCGATGAATATGATCACCCACTCCAGCTATGGTCGCTTTGATGACGAGATTGCCTTGGTAGAGGAATTCCAGCCCGATCTGGTCATCACCGCCCTTGGCGGTCCGCACCGTGTCACGACCCAGGTGCACGCCTATGGCGGTCTGGTCTTTGCCGATGTGACCTCGCCCGGGTTTGCCCGAAAGGCGTTGGAGAAAGGCGCGGATGGTTTGGTGCTGGTCTGTGCGGGGGCAGGGGGGCACACGGGCGAATACGCCATACTGCCGTTCATCGAAGAAGTGCGCAGCTTTTTCGACGGCCCGCTGATAGTGGGTGGCGGTATCGGCACGGGCCGCGCCATTCGCGCGGTTGAAAACCTCGGCGCTGATTTCGCCTATCTTGGCACGCGGTTTCTGGCCACGTCCGAGACGATGATCCCCGATGCCTACCGTCAGATGGTCTGGCAAAGCACGATGGAAGACCTGATCGCCTCCCGCGCCATTACGGGCGCTTTGGGCAACTGGATGCGCGCCAGCGTCGAAGCGGCGGGCATTTCGGTCGAGGATATGTCGCAGGCGGCCACGCTCGATTTCTCGGGCGACATGCACGCGGGGTCCAAAGCGTGGAAACACGTCTGGAGCGCGGGGCAGGGCGTGGGGGCGATCACCCGGCCCGAAACCATCGCGCAGGTTGTCGGCACATTGGTCGAGGAATACAAACAAGCCGTTGCCGACCAAAGCAAGGGCAGCCGCTATCTGCCCGACAGCGCGGAATAAGGACCAAAACAGCATGAGCATTACAGCCGAAGAAACGGACATCATCAAAACGATCCTTGCCCACACGCAGGCAGGCACCACCGACATGCAACCCGACATGATGCGCAATCCCGTCACCACCTACACCGACCCCGATATACTGGCCCAAGAAGTCGAGGTGCTGTTCCGCAAATTCCCGATCATCATGGGCCACTCAGAGCAGCTGGACGGGCCTGCGTCCTATTTCACCAATGACGAATTGGGCGTGCCGATCCTGATCACCCGCAACAACGACGGCGTGGTCAAAGCGTTCATGAACGTCTGCCGCCACCGTGGGGCGCGCCTGACCGAAGGCCCGTGCGGGACGGCCAAGACGTTCTCGTGCCCCTATCATAAATGGACCTATGACCTGAACGGCAACCTGCGCGGTCTGCCCCATGCGGCGGGCTTTGGCGACATCGACAAAAAAGCGCTGGGGCTGGTGGAGCTGCCCGCGTTCGAGCGTTTCGGCCTGATCTGGGTGCGCCCGTCAGCCGACGGCGAACCGCTGGACATCGACGCGTGGCTGGCCCCCATGGCCGAGCAGTTGGCGGGCTTGGACATCGAAGGTCACACTGTTTTCAAATCATGGTCGCTGGACCGCAAGATGAACTGGCATCTGGCGCTGGAGGGGTTTCAGGAATCCTATCACTTCTGCGGCGCGCACGAGCATACGGCCTGCTCTGCCTATCTGGATAACCAATGTGTCTGGACCGACAAATACCCGCATGTGCGCCATTCCGTTGCACTGCCGACGGTGGTTGACCTAAAGGACCAGCCCGAAAGCGACTGGACCGCGCGCCCCTATTTCCTGACGCAGAATTACATCTTCCCGTGCAACTATGTGCAGGTCCAGACCGACCACATCTATATCCACACCATCATCCCCACTGGCGTGGATACCTGCATCTTCAAATGCATGATGCTGATCCCCGAAGCGCCCAAAACCGAAAAGGCCGAGCGGTACTGGCAGAAAAACTATGACGTGATCCGCACGGTGTTCAACGAAGACTTCGAGATCGGCGAAAGCATCCAGAAGGGTCTGGACACGGGTGCCAATTCCGAATTTCTGTTCGGCCGCTACGAGGTCGGCCTGCACCTCGGCACCAAGGCGATCCACGACGCGCTAGAGGGGCGTCTGCGGCCCTGAGTGCTCTGCGATGTGCTTGGCCCGAAACGTGGTGTCGCGATCAGCGAACCAAAGGCCAAGCCGTTGGGCCAACGGGGAAAGACGCAAGGGCGCCAAAGTTTCCCCATATACGCGGGGGGGCTAATGCCCTAAAATAAGAGGGAGAATCCTTTGGCCGGCATCCCGCCGGCCCTCTCTTGAGGCGTTACATATGCGTTTGTTGTCTATTGCTTTCATTGCTGCGGTGCTGGCGCCCGCGGCGGCCACCGCCCAAGAGCGTAGCCTGAATTTCTCGTTGGGGGGCGGCGTTGTTGCCGCGCCCGAGTATTTCGGCTCCGACAACACCGAGGCCAGCTTTGCCCCCGGTTTCACCTTCGGGTCGCTGAAATTCGGGCGGCTGGATTTTGGCAACGGTGTGCGCGGTGTGCCTGATAACGGGCTGTCGTTTGGCGGGGCGTTTCGCGTTATCGGCGACCGCACCAGCGACGACCACCCCGAACTTGCGGGGCTTGAGGATATTGATACAGCCGTTGAAATCGGCGTGAACCTGACCTTGCAGCAAACAAACTGGATGGCCTTTGGCGAGGTTCGCAAGGGTGTCACGGGTCACAGCGGCCTGACGGGCACACTGGGCGCGGATTTAATCCTGCGCCCCAACAACCGCTGGGTGCTGAGCGCGGGACCGCGTGTGAATTTTGGTGACGATGAATTTGCCAATACCTATTTCGGCACAGACGAAAGCACAACAGCGGCCTTTGGTGATTATGGCTCGTTTGACGCGGGCGGCGGTGCGCTGGGGGTAGGGCTGGAAGTGGCGGGCACCTATTTCATCGATGATAAATGGGCACTTGAAGGTGCGCTGAGTTATGAGAGACTGTTGGGCGACGCGGCTGACAGCCCGATCACGCAAAACGGGTCTGACGACCAGTGGCGCGTCCGGGTCGGGATTTCGCGTGTGGTTAATTTGAATTTCTAGACGGAGCGACTTTCCATGCAACTTGACGAGGCAATGCAAGGCCGGCGGAGCATCCGCGGCTTTCAGGATAAACCGGTGCCGCGGGCATTGATCGAAGAAGTGATTGCACTGGCGAACCGTGCGCCTTCTTCCATGAACACCCAGCCGTGGCATCTGCATGTGCTGACCGGAGAGCCCTTGGAGAGAGTGCGGGAGGGTAACTCGACCCGTATGCTCAACGGTGTTCCGCCTGTGCGTGAAATCGTGGACCACGGCGCCTATGACGGCCCGCACCGCGAGCGTCAGGTCGGGATCGCAAAACAGTTGTTTGCCGCCATGGGCATCGCACGCGATGATAAAGAGATGCGGCAGGATTGGGTCATGCGCGGCTTTCGCCAGTTCGACGCGCCTGTCTCTATTGTTGTGACTTTCGACAAATCGCTTGAGGGCGGCACCATCGCGCATTTTGATCTGGGCGCTGTGACCTATGGCCTGACGCTGGCCGCATGGTCACGCGGCCTTGGCTGTGTGATCAACGGGCAGGGCATCATGCAAAGCCCTGTCGTGCGCGAGCACGCGCAAATCCCCGAGGATCAGGTGATCATGACCTGTGTCGCGATGGGCTGGCCGGATGAATCGTTCTCAGCCAATGACGTCGTCTCGACCCGCCGCGAAGTGTCGGATGTGGCGCGTTTTGTGGGCTTCGACGACTAGCGCTATATGCGGTAATAGTCGCGGTACCACGCCACGAACTGCGCCACGCCGTCGCGAACAGGCGTGTTCGGGACGTAGCCCGTTAGGGACTTCAGCAAACTTGCGTCCGCCCAAGTGGCGGGCACATCGCCGGGTTGCATGGGCATCATGTTCATCTCGGCGGCAACACCTGTGGCGTCCTCGATCGCTTTGACAAACTGCAACAGCGGGATCGCGTCGGAATTGCCGATGTTCACCACGCGGTAGGGGGCAACGGGTGACAGGCTGTCGTTGGGGTGTTTGCCCTGTTCGGTCAGGTAATCGGGCACCGCATCAACCAGCAGCATAATCGCCCGCACCAGATCATCCACATAAGTAAAGTCGCGGCGCATTTGCCCGTGGTTATAGACGTCGATGGCCTGACCGCTCAGGATGCGGGAGGTGAATTTATGCGGTGCCATGTCGGGGCGGCCCCAGGGTCCGTAGACGGTAAAGAAACGGAACATCGTGATCGGCAGGGCGAACAGATGCGCATAGCTGTGAGCGATATTCTCGCTCGATTTCTTGGTCGCGGCATACAGCGACATCTGATGATCGGCCTGCATGTTCTCTTGATACGGCATCTGCGTATTGGCCCCATAAGCGGATGAGCTGGACGCCATGAGCATATGTTTTGGCGGATGGGCGCGGGCGGCTTCGAGCAGTTGCAAAGTGCCGCCCAGATTGGTCTCGAAATACGACATCGGGTTTTCCAGCGAATAGCGCACGCCCGCCTGTGCCGCCAGATGTACGACCACCTCGGGCGTGTATTGCGCAAACAGCCCGCTCAGCAGGCCGGGTTCTTCGACCTTGCCGTTCACGTTGGTGAATGCCTCTTGGGCAGTCAGCAGATCAAGGCGCGATTGCTTGAGGCTGACATCATAATAGTCGCTCATGCTGTCGATTCCGATCACGCGCCAACCTGCGTCCAGCAACGCCTGCGCTGTGAAATAGCCGATAAAACCGGAAGAACCTGTGACAAGAGCAGTGCGCATCGGATGATCCCATTTGAAAAGTGGTCCGTTGCGCTTACACCTCCAAGGGGTGGACGCTCAACCGACAAAGCGGATTTCCGCGGGTTCGCGCAATCACATCGGCGGCATGACGCTGTTACAGCCTTTGTAAAAATCACCCTGCGCCTTGCGGCACCCACCGCTGCCGCGTACATCTGACGTCAGGCCATTCCGCTGCCCAAGAGATCAATATGCAAGACCCCACAGACCAACGCGACAAGGTGCTGGCCACCGCCGCCCAAGTATTGGAACACGAAGGACGCGCCTTGCTGCGCATGGCTGATAACCTGCCCGATGATTTCGCCGCCGCAGTGGCGCAGATCCTGACGATCAAGGGCCGCATCATCCTGTCGGGCATCGGCAAATCGGGCCACATCGCCCGCAAGATCGCCTCGACCCTCGCGTCCACAGGCACGCCCGCCTATTTCGTCCACCCCGCCGAGGCGAGCCACGGCGATCTGGGCATGATTACGGGGGACGATCTGTGCATCCTTCTGTCCAACTCGGGCGAAACATCCGAGCTGGGCGATCTGATCCGCCACACCCGCCGCTTTTCGATCCCCATGATCGGGATGAGCAGCCACGACGACAGCACGCTGATGCGCGCCGCCGATCTGCGCCTGACCTTGCCACAAGAACCCGAGGCAGGCAGCGGCATCGCGCCCACGACCTCGACCACGATGGCGCTGGCATTGGGCGATGCGCTGGCTATGGCGTTGATGGAGCAGCGCGGCTTTTTGTCGGAACACTTCCGCACCTACCATCCCGGCGGCAAGCTGGGTGCGCAACTGGCGCTGGTGCATCAGTTGATGCACGGAGAAGAGGCGATGGCCACAGTCGCGCCTGATGCGGATATGCAAGCGACATTGCTGAAAATGAGCGAGAAGGGCTTTGGCATTGCTTGCGTCGTGGACGCGGGCAAGCTGGTCGGCGTTATCTCGGACGGGGATTTGCGCCGCAACAGCCCGAACCTCGGCAGCCGCCGCGCCATTGACGTGGCCACCAAACAGCCCAAAACCGTGCCCCCCGATATGATGGCCGCCGAGGCGCTGGCCGTGATGAACACCAACAAGATCACCGTTCTGGTGGTGGTGGATGATGCGGGCGCGCCCGTGGGTCTGCTGCGCATCCATGACTGTCTGCGTGCAGGAGTTGCCTGATGAAAACCGTAATTGTTATTCCCGCCCGCTATGCCTCGACCCGCTATCCCGGCAAGCCGCTGGTCACGTTGCAGGACGCCGACGGCGTTGCAAAATCGCTGATCCAACGCAGTTGGGAGGCCGCGATGCAGGTGGGCGGCGTGGACGATGTTTTTGTCGCCACGGACGATGACAGGATCAAGGACGCGGCAGAGGCGTTTGGCGCAAAGGTCATCATGACCTCGACCACCTGCGAAAACGGCACCGCCCGCTGCGCCGAGGCGGCAACCGCTGGCGTGTTCGAGGCCGACCTTGTCGTGAACCTGCAAGGGGACGCGCCGCTGACGCCTGCGTGGTTCGTCGAAGACCTGATCGCTGCAATGGCCGCCAACCCGACCGCGCCTGTCGCCACGCCCGTCGTTTTGTGTGACGCGCAAACCTACGCCCATTTCCGCGCGGACCGTGCGGCGGGTCTGGTGGGGGGGACTACGGCGGTCTTTGACCGCAACAACCGCGCCCTCTATTTCAGTAAGGAAGTCCTGCCTTACATCCACCCCTCCAAGGCGGACGAGGCCGAGGGCGATGTCTTTCACCACGTGGGCCTTTATGCGTACCGCCCCGCAGCGCTTGCGCAATACGCCGATTGGCCGGAAGGGCGGCTTGAGCTTCACGAGGGGCTAGAGCAGTTGCGCTTTCTTGAAAACGGCACCGATATCCTATGCGTCGAGGTCGAAGGCCGCGGGCGGGTATTCTGGGAACTGAATAACCCCGGTGATGTTGAACGGATCGAGTCCATTCTAAAGGGATAGCTGTGGGGCGGCTGTGCTTCCTATAATACTCATTATGTAATATCATTGCCGCTTCCGCCAAACTTCACAAATCGACATTTGCGAAACGAAGTTCCGTACTGCGGTATTGGCACTTTGAAATTTTGCCCTTAGTCTCTCTCTTAAGGAGAGTCGCACCGCCTGAATTCGGACGGTATGCGACCGCAAGACTTGGGAGGGTCGCAATGAAACAGATATCAGGCATGGCCGTGTTAGGCCAATGAGCGCGATGACGCCCGAAGCGGCGGTTGCGCATGTGTTAGAGACAAACCCGACATTCGCGGTCGGTCCGACCGTGGTGCGCGGCGTGACGTACCGTGCGTTCCAAAACGTGCCGCCCACGGTTCCGGCCGTGATGCAGGCGGGCATGGCCCAACATGATGACGGGGCGGCCGACTATCTGCTCTACGAGGGCGAGCGTTGGACATATGGCGCATTCTGCGCCGAAGTGCGGCGTGTGGCGACTGTGCTGAAAACCGAATTCGGCATTGGCAAAGGCGACCGCGTTGCCATTGCCATGCGCAACTACCCCGAGCTGATGACGCTTGTGCTGGGCATTTCATCCACGGGTGCGACCGTTGTTTTTGTGAACGCATGGTGGACCACCCAAGAGCTGGACTATGCCCTGCGCGACAGCGCCGCCACGCTGGTCTTTGCCGACGGGCCAAGGGTCGAACGGCTGCTGCCCTTGCAAGACGCATTGGGCCTGACGATAGTCGGGGTCCGCGATGGCGAAGACATGGTGCCACATAACTATAGCGCGCTGCAAAAGGCCGCTTCGGACGCGCCGCTGGATGTGGCGATTGATACGGATGACGATTTTGCCGTGATGTATTCATCTGGCACAACGGGTGACCCCAAAGGCGTGGTACAAACCCACCGCAGCGCGGTTAGTGCGGTGTTCAGCTGGCTGATGCAGGCCGTGGTTGCGCCCTTGGTCACCCCGCCCGAGCCCGACGCCCCCGCCCCGCCGCGCCCGTCGGCTCTGGTGGTCACGCCGCTGTTTCACGTCACCGCCACACATCCCCTCTTTTTGCTGAGCCTGGTTGCAGGGGCCAAGATTACCTTGATGCGGAAATGGGATGCAGCGCAGGCCGTCGAGCTGATCCAGTCCGAAGCCATCACACGGTTTCTGGGTGTGCCGACGCAATCTGCGGACCTGATGATGGCTGCAAATGATGCGGGCGTCACGCTGGATACGCTCGACTATCTCGGCTCTGGCGGGGCAAAGCGCCCCGGGGCGCAGGTGGCACAACTGGCCAAGACCTTTCCCAACGCGGGCATTGCGACGGGATGGGGCATGACGGAAACGAACGCTCTTGGCATCGGCATGATCGGCGATGACTATCTGGCCCGCCCCGAAAGCGCGGGCAAGCTGCACCCGCCTGTGCAGGAGCTGCGCCTGCTGGATGATGCGGGCAATGATGTCCCATTGGGAGAGCTGGGCGAGATCACCGTCAAAAGCCCCGCCAACATGCGCTGTTATCTGAACAAACCCGAAGCCACCGCCGAGACGATGCAAGACGGCTGGCTGCGTACCGGTGATCTGGCTGTGATGGATGCCGAAGGCTTTGTCACCATTCTGGACCGCAAGAAAAACATCATCATCCGTGGCGGTGAAAACATCGCCTGTCTGGATGTAGAGGGCGCGCTGCACCGCCTGCCCGACGTGATCGAGGCCTGCGCCTTTGCCGTTCCCGACGCGCGTTTGGGCGAGGTCGTGGGCGCTTGTGTGCAGCTGCGCAAGGGTGCGACCCTGAGCCAACAAGACATGGCCGCCGCTTTGGACGGCCAAATCGCGAGCTTCAAAACCCCTCAGCATCTGTGGACCCAAGACGGGCCGCTGATGCGCGGGGCGACGGATAAAATTGACAGGCGCGGGCTTCGCGACGCCTGTCTGGACAACGAAAAGGCAAAGACATGACACCAACCACTGAAGAAATCGGCGACTACATCGCAGCATCGGGCAAGGCCGCATGGGAAGTTCCCGGCCTTGAGGTAGGCGCGCCCCAGCGCGAGATCAAAACCGTGGGCATCATCGGTGCCGGCACGATGGGCGGCGGCATTGCGATGAATTTCGCGACCGCAGGCTATAACGTCAAGATCGTCGAAACGACCCAAGAGGCACTGGACCGCGGCCTCAAAGTCGTGCGCGGCAACTACCAACGCTCCTCCGACAAGGGGCGCTTCCCGCAAGAGGAAGTCGAGGCGCGGATGGGCCGGTTTGACGGGCGTCTGTCACTGGAGGATCTGGCCGATTGCGATCTGATCATCGAAGCGGTGTTCGAGGACATGGACCTCAAGCGTAAAATCTTTACCGAGCTTGACCGCGTGTGCAAAGAGGGTGCGATCCTTGCGACGAATACCTCGGCGCTGGATATCAACGAGATTGCGGCGATGACGCGCCGCCCGCAGGACGTGATCGGGCTGCACTTCTTCTCGCCCGCCAATGTGATGAAGCTGCTCGAGATCGTGCGCGCGGCGCATACGGCAGATGATGTGGTCGCCACCTCGATGGATCTGGCCAAGAAGATCAACAAGATTGCAGCCCTCGTCGGGGTCTGCCCCGGCTTTGTCGGCAACCGCATTCTGTTTGCCCGCCAGATTCAGGCGAACAAACTGCTCGCCAAAGGTCTGATGCCCTGGGACGTGGACGCCGCGCTCAATCAGTTCGGGTTCAAGATGGGCCCCTTCCAGATGAGCGACCTTGCCGGCCTTGATATCGGCTGGTCCAAGGGGGCCACCACCGACAACCCCATTCGCGACATGTTGTGCGAAATGGACCGCCGCGGCCAAAAGACCCAAGCAGGGTTTTATGACTATGACGAAAACCGCCGCCCCGTCCCGTCCAAGGTGACGGCGGGCATTATCCAGAACGTGACAGGTGCCGAAGCATCCACCATGAGCGCGGATGAAATCATCGAGATTTGCATTTACCCGATGATCAACGAGGCCGTAAAAATCCTTGAGGAAAACAAGGCGCAGCGCCCGTCCGACATCGACGTGGTCTGGCTGAATGGCTATGGCTGGCCTGCCGACAAAGGCGGGCCGATGTTCTATGGCGATATGGTTGGCGCGCAGGCCGTGCTGGACGTGATGGAGCGTCTGGGCGCGGATGATCCTGCCTTTGCGCCTGCCACGTTGCTCCGCGATCTGGCTGCCTCGGGCGGCAAATTTACCGACATCGATACCGGAGGGCTGAAGGTATGAGCTACAAATACATCACGACCGAAAAGAAGGGGCATATCCTTGTCGTCACGATGAACCGCCCCGACGTCTATAACGCGGTGCATGTGGATATGCACAACGAGATGGCCGATTGCTGGGATGCGTTTGCCGCCGATCAGGACCTGTGGGTGGCCGTTTTGACGGGCGCGGGCGACAAGGCCTTCTGCGCAGGTAACGACCTGAAGGCCACCGCCGCAGGCGGGTCCAAGGCGACCATGACGCCGATGGGTTTTGCGGGGCTGTCGTCACGCTTTACGCTGGAAAAACCGATCATCGCTGCCGTGAACGGCTTTGCCATGGGCGGCGGGTTCGAGACGGCGCTGTCGTGCGATATTATCCTCGCCTCCGAGAACGCCAAATTCGCGCTGCCCGAAGTCAAGGTCGGCTTCTTCGCCGCCGCTTCCGGCGTGCAGCGTTTGTCGCGCTATATCGGGCGTCTCGCCGCCCAAGAGATGATGTACACAGGCCGCACCATTCTGGCCGACGAAGCCTTGGCGTTGGGCTGTGTCAACGAGGTACACCCCCAAGGCGAGCTGATGGCCAAAGCGATGGAGAAAGCCGAGCAGCTTTGCACGGTATCGCCCTCGGCTGTCAAAGCAACCAAGCGCGTGTTGAACGACATGTATGTGCGCGACGGGATGGAAGGCAGCATCGCCTATTCCCGCGAGGTCATCGCCGATCTGGCGAAAACAGAAGATTTCAAAGAGGGCGTGAACGCCTTTGTAGAGAAACGCAAACCAGAGTGGGTGAACAAGTAATTCACCCCCGATCCGAAAATCTTAGGGAGACATGAAATGTCCGATACACCAATGGAAATGAATAATCTGGCGATGTCAGAAAAGGCCAAGCCGCTGTTGGCCGCCGTGATCAAACACATCCGCGAAAACGTTGAGCCGATGACCGACAAATTCTTTGCGCTTGGCGAAGGCCGTGAGGATCGTTGGTCCTATGCACCCGGTCAGCTTGAGCTGCTGGAAGAAGCAAAGCAGAAGGCCCGCGAGCAGGGTCTTTGGAACTTCTTCTTGCCGAACGCTGAAACAGGTGAAGGTCTCAGCAACCTTGACTATGCCTACATCGCTGCCGAGCTGGGGAAAAACCCGCTCGCCTCCGAGACGCTGAACTGTAACGCGCCTGACACTGGCAACATGGAGGTGTTGGAACGCATCGGCACGAAAGAGCAGAAAGACAAATGGCTCAAGCCGCTGCTCAACGGCGAGATTCGCAGTGCCTTTGCCATGACCGAGCCTGATATGGCCTCGTCGGATGCCAAGAACATCTCGACCTCTGCTGTTTTGGAAAACGGTGAATGGGTGATCAACGGCGAGAAATACTATATCTCTGGCGCGGGTGATCCACGCTGCAAGATCATGATCACGATGGTCAAAACCTCACCCGATGCGGAACCGTTCCGCCAGCAGAGCCAGATCCTTGTGCCCATCGACACACCGGGCGTCGAGATTGTCGGCCCCATGCATGTCTTCGGCCATGACGACGCGCCGCACGGTCACATGCACATCAAATTCACCAATGTGCGCGTGCCGGAATCCAACATCCTGTGGGGTGAAGGCAAAGGCTTCGAGATTTCCCAAGTCCGCCTTGGGCCTGGCCGCATCCACCACTGCATGCGCTCGATCGGGGCGGCGGAAAAGGCGCTGGACCTGATGATTGAGCGCGGCCTGTCACGCGAAGCGTTTGGCAAGAAGATCATCAACCTTGGTAAAAATATGGAGACGATCTCCCGTGCGAAGATCGAGATCGAAGCCATGCGTCTGCTGGTGCTGAAAGCCGCCAAAGCAATGGACGTGCTGGGCAACAAAGAGGCGCGTATCTGGGTCTCGATGATCAAGGCAAAAGTGCCGGAGCAGGTCTGCGACATCATCGACCAGGCCATGCAGGTGCATGGTGCCACGGGTATCTCGCAATGGTCGCCGCTGTCGGGCATGTACACGGCACAGCGCACGCTGCGTTATGCGGATGGCCCCGATGAAGTCCACCACCACGTCATCGCCCGCAACGAGGTCAAGGAATATTCCGAAAGCAATTCCCGCACCCACGCCGCCCGCAACGAGATCGCGACCGGCCGCACAAGGAGCGGTGTATGAGCATGTTTGACCTGACGGGCAAAGTTGCCCTGCTGACCGGTGCCTCAAAGGGGATGGGTTTGGAAATGGCCAAAGGTCTGGCCGCACAGGGGGCCACGGTTGTGATCTCCTCGCGCACGCAAGAAGACCTTGATGCGGCGGCGAAAGAGATCAACGATGCTGTGGGCGCGACCCGTGCCCATGGCGTTGCCGCCAACATCGTGCACAAGGATTCGCTGCAAGCGCTGGTGGACAAAACCCACGAGATCGCAGGCCCCATCGACATCGTCGTGGGCAACGCGGGCGTGAACCCCTACTTCGGGCCAATCGCCGGCATCTCGGACAAGGATTACGAGCGCACGATGAATGCGAACGTGCAGTCCAACCTGTGGCTGGCGAAAATGGTCGCCCCCGATATGGCGGCCAAGGGCACAGGCTCGATGATGTTCACCTCGTCCATCGGGGCGTTCAAACCCTCCGATACGCTGGGGGTGTATGGCATGTCCAAGCTGGCGCTGATCAGCCTTGTGCGCAACCTCGCGATGGAGTTCGGGCCGCAAGGCATCCGCTTTAACGCGATTTGCCCCGGCCTCATCAAAACCGACTTCGCCCGCGAGCTGTGGGACAAACCGGGAGTGGAGGAGAAATACTCCAAAGGTATCCCGCTGCGCCGTCTGGGGGAGCCTGATGACTTTGCGGGCCTTGCCGTATTCCTTGGCTCGGACGCCAGCAAATACATGACCGGTCAGGCGCTTACCGTCTGTGGCGGGTCGAGCATGTGGTCCTAAGCGATGGAGCTTAAAGATAAAGTAATCGTCGTGACCGGTGCCGCCTCTGGCATCGGGCGCGCCATGTGCCTGCGTTATGCCGAAGAAGGTGCAGCGCATATCGCCTGTGTCGACCGCGACATCGCGGGCGCCGAGGAAACCGCAAAGATGATGGGCGGCAAAGCCTACCGCGTGGATGTGTCGGTCAAGGACCAGATCACCGCAATGATCGATGACGTCGAGGCCAACCTCGGGCCGATTGATCTGTTCTGCTCTAACGCGGGGATCTCTGTCGCGGGCGGGGTCGAGGTAGAAGACGACGACTGGCAGCGGATTTGGGAGATCAACGTGATGTCCCATGTCTGGGCTGCACGTCATCTGGTGCCGTTGATGTCGGAGCGGGGGGGCGGCTATCTGCTGAACACCTCTTCTGCGGCGGGTTTGCTGAACCAGATCGGATCGGCCCCTTATGGCGTGACGAAACACGCCGCTGTCGGCTTGGCCGAGTGGCTGGCGCTGACCTATGGCGATCAGGGGATCAAGGTTTCTGTCCTGTGTCCGCAAGCCGTGCGTACCGAGATGACACGCGGGCATGAAGAACACGTGGCCGCCATCGACGGTATGATGGAACCCGGACCTGTTGCCGAAGCCTGTGTTCAGACCATCCGCGACGAGACCTTTCTGGTGCTGCCGCATAAAGAGGTCGAAACCTACATGCGCAACAAGACAGACAACTATGACCGCTGGATCGGGGGGATGCGCAAGCTGAACCGTCGCTTTGGCAGCTTTGACAGTTAGGAGAACCCAATGATCGGTTATACCACCATCGGCGTCTCGGACATGGAGCGCGCAAAGAAGTTTTATTGCGATCTGTTTGCCGATAAGGGCGCGAAGATCGTCATTGACGCGGGGCGCATTGCCTTTATCGGCACGAAACGCGGCGAGCCGATGCTCGCGGTTTGCGAACCTTATGACAAGGGCGACCCGATGCCCGGCAACGGCGTGATGATTGCTTTTCCGATCGAGGAAAAGGATGAGGCGGATCGCCTGCACGCCCGTGCGCTAGAACTGGGGGCCACCTGTGAGGGCCCTCCGGGTCAGCGGATTCCTGACCGTTTCTATGGCTCATATGTGCGCGACCCTGACGGGAACAAACTTTGTTTCTTTATGTTTGGATGAACTCTGACTCCCGCGCCCGTTGAGGGTGCGGGATTGAGTTTAAGGGCAAAATAAAGAAAAAGATCAGCGCTCTTTCAGCGGGCGTACGAGGCCTTCTTGGGCGACCGAGGCCACAAGGGTGCCGTCCGCGCTGTAGATGGAGCCGCGGTTAAAGCCGCGGGCTTTTCCTGTCCACGGGGCGTCAAGGTCATAGAGGTGCCAATCGCTGAACTGGATCGGGCCGTGAAACCACATGGCATGATCGAGGCTCGCGCTCATCACGTTGCCTTGGAACCAAGTCAGGCCGTGCGGGCGCAGGGACGACCCCAGAAGATTCATATCGGAAGCATAGGCAAGCAGGCAGTGCTGCATTTGCGGGCCTTGGCCTTTTGCGGCTTCCATGCGGAACCACAGGTGGTTTTCGTCGCTGGCTTTTTCAGGGGTGAAGAAGTCACGCGGGGCGACCTCGCGCAATTCTATCGGGCGTTCGCGCAGGAAATCCGAGCGGTGTTTTTCGGGCACTTTCGCAGCATGGGCGGCGCGCAGCTCGTCGCGGCTGGGCCAGTCTTCGGGGCTGCCTACGTCGGGCATGGGGTGTTGGTAGTCCCATCCTTCCTCATCGACGTGGAAAGACGCCGAAAGGTTGAAGATTTGTTTGCCGTGCTGGATCGCGACAACGCGGCGGGTGGTAAAGCTGCCCCCGTCGCGGGCGCGGTCGACCTGATAGATCACGGGGATTTTCGGATCCCCCGGGCGGATGAAATAGGCATGCAGGCTGTGGCACAACCTGTCGGGCACCGTGCGGTAAGCGGCCATCAACGCCTGGGCGATGACATGACCGCCGAAGATGCGGGTGGTCGTCTCTCCGCCCCCGCCGATGCCGCGAAACAGGTCGACCTCCAGTTGTTCGATGTTCAAAAGCTCTAGGAGTTGATCGGCGACGGTGCTCATGGGTGGGCCTCAGGCATTGGCCCGTGCGTTTGCATAGGCGGTAAAGAAATCAAAGCTGGCGGGGTTCGCCATGCTGTCGCGGTTTACCACGGTCTTGGGGTCGCCGCCCAGCAAGAGTTTTTTGACCGGCACTTCGAGCTTTTTGCCAGACAGGGTGCGCGGGACCTCGGCGATCTCGACGATCTCGTTGGGCACGAAGCGGGCAGAGACCTGTGCGCGGATCGCCGCGTTGATCTTGTCCTTCAGCGCATCGTCAAAGGGGACGCCCGCGGCGGGGACGACGAACAGCGGCATAAAGCTGTCGCGCCCGAGAAACTCCAGATCAACAACGAGGCTGTCGAGAACATCCTCGAGTCCTTCGACCGCCTGATAAATCTCGGCCGAGCCGAGGCGCAAGCCGCGGCGGTTTATGGTTGCGTCAGAGCGGCCATAGATAACGCTTGCGCCTTTCTCGTCGATGCTGATCCAGTCGCCGTGGCGCCAGATACCGGGGTAGGTGTCGTAATAGCTCTCGAACAGGCGGGAGCCGTCGTCATCCCCCCAGAAATAAAGCGGCATCGCAGGCGTTGGCGCGGTGCAGACCAGCTCTCCAACCTCGCCGATCAGCTCAGCCCCATGAGGGTCATAGGCGCGCACGGCAGTGCCAAGGGCGCGGCATTGCATTTCGCCCGCAATGACCGACATGGCAGGATGGCCCAAGACGAAAGCGCCCGCCAGATCGGTCCCGCCCGAGATCGGAGCAAGCCAGACATCCTGTTTCACATCGCGGTAAATCCAGTCATAGGCATCCGCGCTGAGCGGAGAGCCCGTCGCCCCAAGCGAGCGGAGTGCGGTCAGGTCAACATCGTCGCGCGGGGTGATCCCCTCCTTCAGGCAGCTTGCAAAGAACGCGGCCCCTGCCCCGAAATAGGTGATCTGTTCCTCGGCCACAAAACGCCAAAGCGCCAGCATATCAGGATGGTTTGGCGCGCCGTCGTACAGGCACACGCAGGCCCCCTGCCCCAACGCCATCCATTGCGCGTTCCACATGATCCACCCCGAGGACGTCAGCCAGCAGAACTTGTCCGCTTTGGTAATGTCATGGTGCAGGGACTGTTTGGCGGCCTCCAGCACAATCCCGCCGTGGCCATGCACGATGGGTTTCGGATTGCCCGTGGTGCCTGAGGAATAGACGATCCAGAGCGGTTGATCGAAGGGCACTTGCACGGGGTCAAACGGCACATCGTCGTGCAACAGGCTATCCCATGTGACATGGCCTGCGGGCAGATCACCCACCACGGGCAAGGTCACGCATTGCACGAGGCTGGGCAATTGCGATGTGATCTCGGCCAATGCGTCGCGGCGGTCGATGGTCTTGCCCGCGTGAACATAGCCGTCTTGCGCGATCAGCACCTTTGGCGCGATCTGGCGGAACCTGTCGACGATGGCGACATGGCCCATGTCGGGGGCACAAAGCGACCATGCCGCACCGATGCTGGCGCTGGCAAGGAAGGCGATCAGAGCGGCTTCGGTATTGGGCAGGATGGCGACAACGCGGTCGCCCTGCCCCACGCCCATCCGCGTCAGATGGCTGGCGACCGAAGCGACTTGCGCGCGCAACTGCCCCCATGTCAGCGCATGGCGGCCCGATGTTTCCGACAGGCTGACCACAGCTGTCTCGTCCTCGCGACCGTCAGCGTTACGCAGGATATTCTGCGTGTAGTTGAGCATCGCGTCCGGCCCCCACTTCGCCCCCGGCATGCTGGCGTCGGCCAACATCCGACTCGGCGGGACGCTGGCGGTGATGTCGAAGAAGTCCCAGATCGCGGACCAGAAGGCCTCAAGATCGGACACGCTCCATTCCCACATGGCGTTGTAGTCGTCAAAGGTCAGGCCACGGGTCTCTGCCACGAAACGCTCGAACGCGGCGATGGTCGAGGCCTCGGCCCGCTCGGGTGTGGGGGTCCATAGAACATGGCTCATGTCAGGGCACCGTGGATCAACGCTTTGAGCTGTGGCCGCGCGGGATAGGTGCTGGACGGGATGAGTTGGGTGAAGAAAATCACCGACAGATCATGCACGGGGTCGAGCCAGAAGAAGGTAGAGGCCATGCCGCCCCAGCTGAAATCACCCACACTGCCCGCGGCCCGCGCACGGCCCGGATCCAGCAAGACAGCGCCGCCAAGGCCAAAGCCCATCCCCTCCATCGGTTGTTCGGCAAAGCTGCGCGGCCCCATCGAGGCGATGTCACCGCCCAAATGGTTGCGCATCATAAAGTCGAGCGTTTTGGGACCGATCAAACCAGCGCCGCCCGTGCGGATCATCTCAAGAAACTTGGCATAATCGTCGATGGTCCCGACAAGACCGCCACCGCCGGAATAGCAGGTCACATCGTCAAAGGCAGAGCCTTTTGCGTCGTCAATCACGCGCAGGGTGTCGGCGGCTGTCTCGACCTTGCCGACGGAAAACGCATTGCCCGCAAGCGGCGTGTAGCAGGCGGCGAAGCGGTCCGCCGTGTGGGGCGGCACGATAAAGCGCGTCTCGTCCATGCCAAGCGGGTCAAATATTTCGTCGATGAAAAACTGCTCAAGCGATTTGCCCGAAACGACCTCGACCACGCGACCAAGGATGTCGATGGCGATGGAGTATTCCCAACGGCTGCCCGGATGAAACGCCAGCGGCAGGGCGGCGGCGCGGTCGCAGACCTGGGCCAGCGTCTCGGTGTTGCCGCGGAATTCGATCTTTTGCTCGGTCATCGCCTCGCCCAGAATGCCGGGGTTGAACGGGTAGCTAAGGCCCGACGTATGGGTCAAAAGTTGGTGCAGGGTCGGCACCGCGCAAGGCTCTGTCTGGTCGATGCGGGTGGCACCCTCCACAAGGCAGCACATCTCCGCAAAGGCGGGGATAAAGTCGGAGACGGGCGCATCAAGGTGGAACAAGCCACGCTCGGCCAACATCATGATCGCGACCGAGGTGATGGGTTTGGTCATCGAATAAATGCGCGCAACCGTGTCGCGTTCCCACGGTTTGTCGCGGGCCACATCGCGGTGGCCACGGCTGTCGAAATAAACCTCGGCCCCGCCTTGTTGTACCAAAACCGATGCCCCCGCAAAGCGGCGGGCATCGATGTAGGTTTGCATCCAGTCGCCGATGCGGCTCAGGCGGGCGGTGTCAAAGGACGACATCAGACCTCCAGCCACTCCTTGCGGACGTCATCACGCGCTTTCAGCTCGGCCGGTGTGCCTTCGAATACAACCTGCCCGTGGCCCATGACATAGACGCGGTCGGCGATGTCCATCGCGATGCTCAGCTTTTGCTCGACCAGAAGAGTGGAAATCCCTTTCTCGGCGATGGCTTTCAGAACCTCGGCGACCTTTTGCACCATCTGCGGGGACAGGCCTTCGGTCGGCTCGTCGATCATGACAAAGTCGGGATCGCCCATCAGCGTGCGGCACATGGTGAGCATCTGTTGCTCGCCGCCTGACAGCACGCTCGCCTCGACATCGGCGCGGCGGTCGAGGTTCTCGAACATATCGAACATCATCTGCATCGACCAACGGCCCGCGCCATCCTTTTGACCGGGCTTGAGGCCCAGCGTCAGGTTTTGCCGTGTCGTCAAACCCGGGAAGATGTCGCGGTTCTCGGGCACATATCCCAGACCCATATTGGCGATCTCATAAGCTTTCTTGCCCGCGATCTCCTGACCCCGAAACTTGACCGAGCCATGCGGGGCGACTTCGCCCATGATGGCCTTGCAAGTGGTGGAACGGCCCACACCGTTGCGGCCCAAAAGGGCGACGATCTCGCCCTCTTGGACGTTCAGGGTGACGCCCTGAAGAATGTGGGATTTGCCGTAATAGGCGTGCATGTCGGTGACTTCGATCAATGTTCTGCCTCCAATGCAGCACCCAGATAGGCTTCTTGTACTTTCGGATCGGCGCGCACCAGCTCTGGTGTGTTGGTCGCGATAATCTCACCGTAGACCAGCACGCTGATCCGGTCGGCCAGACCGAACACCACGCCCATGTCATGCTCGACCATAATGAGGGTCTTGCCCTCGGTCACCTTCATGATCAGGTCGGTGATATAGTCGGTCTCCGAGTGGCTCATCCCCGCTGTCGGCTCGTCGAGCATGATGACATCGGCACCGCCCGCGATGGTGATCCCGATCTCAAGCGCGCGTTGCTCCGCGTAGCTGAGCATACCTGCGGGCAGATCGCGACGGGCCAGCAGGTTGATCTGGTCAAGGATCGCATCGGCGCCCTCGGTCAGGGCGCGTTGGCGGCTGACCATATTCCAGAAGCTGTATTTATACCCCTGCGCCCACAGCAGCGCACAGCGGACATTTTCAAACACGCTCATCTTCGGGAAGATGTTGGTGATCTGGAACGAGCGGCTGAGCCCCTTGCGGTTGATCTGGAACGGCTCCAGCCCCGCGAGGTTTTCGCCGTGCAGCTTCACCGTCCCCGCCGTGGCGGGAAAGCGTGCGGTGATCAGGTTGAACAGCGTGGATTTACCCGCCCCGTTGGGGCCGATGATCGCGTGCCGCTCGGCCTTGCCGATGCTCAGGTCGATGCCGCGAATAATCTCGGCTTTGCCGAAACTTTTCTTGAGGCCGGTGAGTTCGAGTGCAGGTGTGCTCATGATGTGCCTCCCATTGTGTTCGCCTCGTCCCATGCGTCTTTCAGCGCGGGGGCGGTTACTTTTGCGATGCCGATGCCGACGATTGCGACGGCTGCCGCGATGATCCACGGCAGGATCGTGTGACTGTCAAAGGTGGTCCAGAACAGCGTCATCTCGTTGTCGCCTGTCGCACCGTGACGGAAGTGGAACGTCATCTCGATCAAGGCACACAGCCCAAGGATGCCGATGGCCGCAGGAATCAGCGTTTTGATGTAAGGCACAATCAGCATCTTCCATTTACCCAGCTTGATCGCGGGCACGTGCATCATAATCAGCCCCGCCAAACCGCCGGGGAAGAACATGACCGTCGCCACAAATAGCGAACCTGCGTAAAAGGCCCAAAGCTCTGTCTGGAGGCTCAGCACGGTTTGCACCAGCGTGAAGACAACCGCCCCGATGATCGGCCCGAAGAAGAAGCCCACGCCGCCCAGGAACGTCACCAGAAGGATGATGCCGGAGGATGCCGCGTTGAGGTTTTCCTCGGTCAGGATTTCGTAGTTGATGGCGAAAAGCCCGCCAGACACACCAGCAAAAAAGCCAGACGCCACAAAGCTATAGAAGCGAACCCAGCGCGCGGAGTAGCCAAGGAATTCGGCCCGCTCCGGGTTGTCGCGCACGGCGTTTGCCATGCGGCCCACGGGTGTGCGGCTCCATGCGTACATGAGAGCGGCGGAGATGATGACCCATGCAGCCGTGAGGTAGTAGACTTCGATCTGCTGCAAGAACTCGACCCCGAAGAACGGCTGCGCATAGGTACGGTCGCCCGAAATCCCTTCTTCGCCACCGAAAAAGGCAACGACGATAACAGAGCTGGCAGCGATCAACTCACCCACACCGAGCGAGATCATCGCAAAGACGGTCCCCGCAGAGCGGGTCGAGAAGGCACCGACAATCAGCGCCAGACCCATGCCGAACAGACCACCAAACAGCGGAAGGATCGGCAGCGGGATGGTCGCGAAGAAATCGGACATGTTCATCAGGTGCATACAGAAGAACCCGCCCACACCCGCATAAACAGCATGGCCAAAGGACAGCATGCCCCCCTGCCCCAGCAGCATGTTATAGGCCAGCGCAAAGATGATCGTGATCGACATCTGGTTCATGATCGTCAGCGCCGAGTTATTGGTAAAGATCATCGGCAGCAGCAGCATGGCGATACTGGCAATAATCCACGGCGCAAGCGTGATCGTCATAGAGCCGGCACGCATCCGCTGCGCAGGCTTTGTCGGGTCGGTTTTAAGCTGCTCGTTCATTGGGTGCGCTTTCCGAAAAGACCTGCGGGGCGGAAGATCAGGATCAGCACCATCAGGATGTAGGGGAGAATGTCGGCAATCTGCGGCGAGGTCAGGCTCCAGAAATCACGGAACATATTGTCGTCCATGTTCTCGGGCGTGGCGATGCCGATGGCATTCAGGATGCCTTCCATTTCGATATTATAGGATTTGGCAAAGGTCGTGATCCACCCGATCAACAGCGACGCAACAAGCGCCCCCCAAAGCGAGCCAAGCCCGCCAATCACGATGGTCACAAACACGATCGACCCTAGCACAAAGGCCATGCCCGGGAAGGTGCCCAGCACCGGCCCCGCGATCACACCTGCAACACCCGCCAGCGCCGTACCAACCCCGAACACACCCATAAAGATGAGCGGCACGTTGTGGCCCAATGCCTCAACCGTGCGCGGATAGCTGAGCGCGGCCTGAATGATCATGCCAACGCGGGTTTTCGTCAGGACGTAGAGAAGACCGATGAAGATACCCACAGAGATGAAAATCATAAAGATTTTGTACGCGGGGATCGAGTTGCCAGAGATGGCAAAGGCCGTGAAATTCAGAATATCCGGCACGTCATAAGGCATCTGGTTCTTGCCCCAGATGAATTGCACCAACTCTTCGATCAGCAAAGCAAGCCCGAAGGTAAAGATCAGCTCGGGCACGTGACCGTATTGGTGAACACGCCGCAGGCCGTACCGCTCTACTGCGGCACCTGCCACGCCGACGATCAAGGGCGCAATCAGCAACCCCATCCAGAATCCCAGCGCGATGCTGATGGAATAGGCGAAATATGCGCCAAGCATGTAAAAGCTGGCATGGGCGAAGTTGAGAACGCCCATCATCGAGAAAATAAGGGTTAGGCCGGCGGACAGCATAAACAGCAGCAGTCCTGTCACGAGCCCGTCGATCAGATTGACGAGAATGAGGTCCATTGGCCCCTCCGGTAGAGTTTTGGTGCAAAGGTAAAGTTACCCGTTCCCCAAGAGAGGGGAACGGGCAGGATGTCGTGCCGCTTAAGGGCGCTTCATCTCACAGGTTGACGCAGAGTCGGCCGAGGCCATCTCGACCTTCGCGATGGAAACAACACCGTACTCAGAGCCATCGTAGGGGAATGTAACACCCTCGTTTGTATGCTCGTTGATGTGCATGTCCTGGATCGCCTGGTGATCGTTTTCACGCATCATGATCTGACCGCCCCAGATGGTGTCATAGGTCATGCCTTCCAGCTCATAGGCGACTTTGACCACATCATCCGCAGTACCGGCCGCTTCGATGGCTTGTGCCAACATGCCGATGGTGTTGGAGATACGCGACTGGTCAATGTTGCCGTCAGGATACTTTTCCTTGAACGCATTGTAGTAGGCCGCCGCTTCGTCGCTGGCTGGCGGGTTGATCTGACCTTCGCTGACCAGACGGATCACGCCTTTGCCGCTTTCGCCGAATGCCGCCGTGATACCGGAGCCCGCAGCATAGTAGGTATAGATCGGGCCGGTATAGCCGTTCTCGACGATGGATTTACCAAGGCCCAGCATGTCCGCACCCCAGTTGCCTGTGATGACGGCCTGCGCGCCCGATGCAACGATCTTGCGTGAGTAAGGCGTGAAGTCTTTTACCTTACCGATCGGGTGCAGCTCGTCGCCGACGATCTCGATGTCGGGGCGCTTTTCACTCAGGAACTTGTTCGCGGCAGCGGAAACCGCCTTACCGAACGAATAGTCCTGACCGATGATGTAAACCTTCTTCAGGTCCTCATCTGCGGCCATCACGTCAGTCATTGCATCCATCTTGATGTCTGCGTTCGCGTCAAAGCGGAAGTGCCAGAAGTTGCATTTGTCGTTGGTCAGCGCCGGATCAACAGCCGCATAGTTCAAGAACAGCACGCGGCTGTCAGGGTTGCGGCGGTTATGCTTGTCCACCGCTTCGGTCAGCGCGTTTGCAACGCCCGAGGAGTTACCCTGAACGATGTAGCGCACGCCCTGGTCGATAGCGACCTGAAGCTGGATGAGAGATTCTTTGGGGCTGATCTTGTTGTCGAAACCCAGAACTTCGAACTCGGTCCCGCCCAGAACGCCGCCCTTCTGGTTGATCATATAGTCGGCGGCAAATTGAAACTGGTGCAGGCCGTTGGTGCCTGTGCTGGCGAAGGGGCCAGACAGCGGATCAATGAATGCGATCTTGATGTTTTCAGCAAATGCGGCGCTTGCGCCGATGACAAGTGACAGCGCAGAGACCGCACCGATTTTTGTAATATTCTTCATGTTGTTCCTCCCTAGGTGGCCCGTCGCTGTTTTGCGATCATTATCAAAAAGGGCCGTGCAAGCAGACTTACACACCCTCCCTGTAAGTCAAGCACTGTAAACGGAAACCGTGTCGGGTTTTTTGCGCAATGACGTAAGGGAACCTTGCAGAGTTCCGCTGAACTCTTGAAACAAGGCTCGCGCGGAAGTCACCTAACTTGTTGTAATATATATTAGATTATGAACGTCAAATAGAGCCGAAAAGCCTGATAGCCGCACAGCGGAACAGCTTTGATCCGTTATGTTCCGCGGTCAAAATGTGAAGAAATGCTGCCGGCTTTAGCATCCGCCCCCAGCCATCGGGACACCGCCGAATTCCGCTGAGCGGAACAAGCGCCCGCTAATTAATCACAGGCGCCGCGATTCTAGGCGGAGGCCTGTTCGTGCCGCAAGCTCAGCGCATCCGCGACCTTCATCAAGCGGTCGGCATAGACGCTTTCCAGCTGCTTGCGCTTTACCCGAAAAGCAGGGCCGCCCACGTTCAACCCATAAACCCGCCCGTCGTTCAGCGATTGCACGGGCACGGCGATGCCGTTCACGTCCGTGCGCCACTGTCCGTAGCCTGAGCAAAACCCGTTCGCCTTGTATTCCGCCAACGCGTCTTTGTACGCGGTGCGCGCCTCATCTTCGACCTGCGCCCCCTCGTCGCGGGCAAAGCCGAAAATCTGTTCGCAGCGTTCTTCGGGCGTCACGGCAAGGATCGCCTTGCCAATGGCGGAATGAAACAGCGGCATCCGCGATCCAACCCCCATGACCAGCGCGATCTGCTCGGTCGAGTTTTCGGTGGCAAGGTAGATAACTTCGGTCCTGTGCTGTTCGCCAAGAGCGCAACTGACAAAGGGGTTGGGGCCACCGACACGCAGCAAATTCATCTCGTGTTTGGCGCGGTCGCGGATGTCGATCGCCGCCAGCCGCGCCAAACCAAGGCGCAGCACACCCGCGCTGAGGCGATAGGTGCCGACGCGGCTGTCGGCCACCAGATAATCCAGTGCGCACAACGTGTGAGTCAGCCGCGAAATCGTCGCCTTGGGCAGGCCCGTGCGTTCGGAAAAATCGCTGTTGGTCAGGGTCAGATCATCACGGCGGAAGCAACGCAAAATCTCTAGCCCCCGCGCCAGCGCGGTGACAAAGTTGCGGTCTTTGCTTTCTGGATCCGTATCGAAGTCTTCCATGATCAACCTTGTTTAAGTGCATCAAGCCCGTGTTGCGCAAATACAGGAACGAACGCGCCGACCTTCATCGCCCGCTCGGGGTTAGAGGCGTTCCCGTCCAGCGCCCGTTTCAGCACGCCCTGAATAATTGCCGCCATGCGGAAGAAGGTAAAGCCCAGATAATAACCGAAGTTATCAATCTGCCCAAGGCCGCGCCGTTCGCAATAGGATTCGATAAAGGCGCGGTCGCTTGGCAGGCCCAACGCGGCGCGATCCAATCCGCCCATGCCGCGCCCTTCGGTTCCAGCGGGCAGTTGCCACTGCATGATGACGGCGGCCAGATCGGCAAAAGGATGCCCGATGGTCGACAGCTCCCAATCCAGAACAGCCAGACAATCGGTGCCCGTGCTGTGAAAAATCATGTTGTCAATGCGGTAGTCCCCGTGCACCAGCGTGCGCTGGCCATCGTCGTCGGGTTGCTCGGCCTTGAGCGCGTCCATCAAACGGTCCATCGCGGGTATCTTCGTTGTCTCGGAGGCGCGGTATTGCTTGGACCAACGCCCTACCTGTCGTTCGAAGTAATTCCCTTCGGGGCCGTAGTCGGCCAGCCCGACACTGTCGATGTCCACGCTGTGCAGCGCGGCCAGCACCTTGTTCATCTCCGCGATGATCGCCGTGCGGTCGGCTTTGGCGACATCGGGCATTTCGGGTTCGTTAAAATTGCGCCCCTGCACGTGGTCCATGATATAGAACATGGAGCCGATGACATCGTCATCCTCACACAGCAGGTGCATCTTCGAAACAGGAACATCCGTGCCTTGCAGCGCGCTTTGTACGCGGAACTCGCGATCCACCGCATGGGCGGATTTGAGAAGCACACCGGGCGGCTTGCGGCGCAGCACATAGGAATGCGACGGCGTTTTGAGCTGGAACGTCGGGTTCGACTGACCGCCCTGAAATTTGGTCACTTCCATCGGGCCTTCAAAGCCCGCCAGATGCCGGGACAAATAGGCCTGCACCGCTGCTTCATCGAGGGTCTGTGTATCCGTCATGGCAGTCTTCCTAGCTATAGCTCATCAAAGCGGCCCCTTGGGGCGTCGCGTAGTGGGGGGTGGCATTGAATTCGTTCAACGAAAACAAGCTACCTGAAAACACAAAGCGCGTCATGGCCGCATTTTTGATCTGGAGGTTAAGGTTCATCATATGCGCGGCCGGCGCGTGGAGGGAGGCCGCAGTCATCTGGCCGATCACACCGCCCGAGCTGACGATCAGCACGCGTTTGGCATCGGTATCTGTGGCGAAGGCACGGGCGGCTTCGACGCGGGCGGTGAAGGCGTCCCAAGTTTCGGCAGGGTTTTCGATCTCGCCGCGTTGCCATGCAAAAACGGTTTCGCGCAGAACGCGGAAATGCTGGCGGCGGTCGCCTGTGGCAAGTTCGGGTGCCGCATCTTTGAACCGCGCCTCAAGCAGGTTGGCAAAGTCGTATTCGTTCAGGCCCGCGTGGGTTTCAGGCGCGGGGGCGAACCCCATCTCGGACGCGGTATCGATTTGCCGGTTGAGCGTGCCTGTGATGACGCGGTCGGGCGTCCACTCCATCTGCCGCAGCCACGCGCCCGCGGCCCGCGCCTGGGCGCGCCCCAGATCGGACAGCACGTCATAGTTGTCTGCCCCAAAGGACGCTTGACCGTGACGCAGGACCAAAAGCTCAGCCATTGGTGGCGCATCCTGTCTGGCGTGGCGCGGGCTGCGCGGACGGGATTGAGTTTAAGGGCAAAATAAAGAAGGCGGCGGTGCGCCTTTTTCTCGGGCCTTTGCGCATCACGAGAACTCTGCCGCGAGCTTTTTGCCGGCGGCGGCGTATTCGTCTGCCATGCGGTCGATGATGCGGGCGGCGGGGCCAACGGATTTAATGGCGCCGATGCCTTGGCCCGACCCCCAGATGGTTTTCCACGCTTTGGGTTTTTCGCGGTCCCCGCCGAAGTTCATTGAGGACGCGTCGGCAGTGGGGAGGTTGTCGGGGTCCATGCCTGCGGCCTCGACCGAACCTTTGAGGTAGTTGCCCCAAACCCCTGTGAAGAGGGACGAATAGACGATGTCTTCGGCGCCTGAATCTACGATCATGTCCTTGTAGGCTTGGTCGGCGTTCGCCTCGTCCGTGGCGATAAACGGGGAGCCTGTATAGCCGAGGTCTGCGCCCATAGCCCGTGCGCCCAGCAGGCTTTCGCCCGTTGCGATCGAGCCCGACAAAGCGACGGGGCCATCGTACCATTCGCGGATTTCGCGGACGAGGGCAAAGGGCGATTGCTGGCCTGCGTGGCCGCCAGCCCCTGCCGCCACCGCGACGAGGCCGTCTGCGCCTTTTTCAACGGCTTTTTTCGCGAATTTGTTGTTGATGATGTCGTGCAGGACGATGCCTCCGCAGCTGTGCGCGGCCTCGTTCACTTCTACACGTGCGCCGAGCGACGTGATCCAGACGGGGACTTCGTGCTTCACACAAATCTCCAGATCGCGGTCTAGGCGGGTGTTGGAGCGGTGCACGATCTGGTTAACCGCATAGGGCGCAGCAGGCGTGTCGGGGTTGGCCTGGTTGTGGCGGTCCAGCTCTTCCTTGATCTCGGTCAACCATGTGTCGAGAAGCGGATGTTCGCCTTCGCCTTCGCGGGCGTTCAGCGCGGGAAACGAGCCGATGATGCCCGCCTTGCATTGGGCGATGACAAGTTTCGGCACCGAAATGATAAACAGAGGCGAGGCAATCAGCGGGATGCGCAGACCTTGCAGAGCCTTGGGCAGGTGGGAATCGTCGCGGGCCATGGTGGCGCCTCCTGTTGTCATGTTGATTGTCAAAGGGCGGGCGAACCCGCCCCTTTTGTTTGCAAAGCGCATCAGTACCCCCCAAGCGAAGAGCGCTCGGAGAGTAGCGATGAGCGCATGTGTCTTACAGAACCTCGAAGAGGCCCGCAGCACCCATGCCGCCACCGACACACATGGTGCAGACAACGTATTTCGCGCCGCGGCGCTTGCCCTCGATCAGCGCGTGGCCAACCATCCGTGCGCCCGACATGCCGTAGGGGTGACCGATAGAGATCGCGCCGCCATTGACGTTCAGCAACTCGTCCGGAATGCCCAGAACGTCACGCGACTGGATCACCTGCACGGCGAAGGCCTCGTTCAGCTCCCACAGACCGATGTCGTCCATCGTCAGGCCATGCGCCTCAAGCAGCTTGGGCACGGCATAGATCGGGCCGATGCCCATCTCGTCCGGCTCACAGCCTGCGGCCATCACGCCAACATAGCGGCCCAGCGGTTGCAGGCCCATCTGTTCGGCCTTCTTGGCCTCCATCACAACAGTCGCCGACGCCCCATCGCTGAGCTGCGATGCGTTGCCCGCGGTGATGAACTTGCCTTCGGCGATGTGAATGCCGTCTTTGTGCACGGGCTGAAGACCTGCAAGGCTTTCGGCCGTTGTGCCGGGGCGGTTGCCCTCGTCCTTTTCCAGCGTGACTTCGTGCTCGGAGATTTCTTTGGTCTCCTTGTTCATCACCATCATCTTGGTGGTCATCGGCACGATCTCGTCGTCGAACTTGCCTGCCTCTTGGGCGAGGTGCGTGTTCTCTTGGGAACGGGCTGCGTATTCGTCCTGACGCTCGCGGCTGACGTTATAGCGCTCGGCCACGGTCTCGGCTGTTTCCAGCATGGACATGTAGATCTCGGGCTTGTTCTGTTTGAGCCACGGATCCGCCTTCACGCGCATCTCGGGCGTTTGCACCATCGAGATGCTTTCCGAGCCGCCGCCGATCACGACATCCATACCGTCCATCACAACCTGCTTTGCAGCCGTTGCAATCGCCATCATGCCACTGGCACATTGACGGTCCAGCGACATGCCCGCGACAGTGACGGGCAGACCCGCGCGGATCGCCGCCTGACGCGCAATGTTGCCGCCCGAATGGCCCTGCTGCAGCGCGCTGCCCCAGACGACATCGGCGATTTGTGCAGGATCAATCCCTGCGCGCTTCACCGCATGCTCAATCGCATGGGCGCTCAGCGCTTGGGGTGTCGTGTTGTTGAACGCACCGCGATAGGCTTTGCCGATCGGGGTACGGGCCGTGGATACGATTACTGCGTCACGCATAGTTCTTCTCCTAAGTTACCAGTCGAGCTTCAGGCCTTTGGCCTTGGCTGCATTGAGGGCGTATTTCTTGGTCTGGCCGAAAGCATCGCCCAGTTGCTGTTGGTCTGTGTCGTCGCGGATTTGGTCGAACTGCGCGGCAACGGCTTCGGGCGTGTTATCGTCGCCCATCAGCGTGATGCCTTGCGTCTCATAGACCCGTGTTTCGGCATAGCTGCCTGCACCTGCGCCAAGGATCACCTGGGACGGCGCGTCCTCGCTCACCAGATAGAGCAAGCCGGGGGTGATGGTCTCCGGGGCCAGCATCTCTTGCGCCTCGGGGGGAAGCAAGTCGGCGGTCATGCGGGTGGCGGCCGTGGGCGCCAGCGTGTTCACGCGGATGTTGTCGCGTGCGCCTTCCATGTGCAGCACGTTCATCAGCCCCAGCATCGCAGCCTTCGCCGCGCCATAGTTGGACTGCCCGAAGTTTCCGTACAGACCCGAGGCCGACGAGGTCAGCACAACACGCCCGTATTTCTGCGCCCGCATATGCGGCCAGCACGCGTGGGCGACATTGGCCGACCCGATAAGGTGAACATCGACAACCTTGCGAAAGGCCGACATCTCCATCTTGGCAAATGTTTTGTCCATCAGGATGCCCGCATTGTTCACCGCAATGTCCACACGGCCCCAGGCATCAATGGCCTGCGCCACCATATCCTGAACCGCCGCTTCGTCCGAGACATCGGCGCCATGCGCGATTGCTTCGCCGCCCATCGCCTTGATCTCTTCCACCACGCTGAGCGCGGCCTCGGAAGAAGCGCCGGTCCCGTCACGCGACACACCCAGATCGTTCACAACGACCTTCGCCCCGCGGGCTGCAAGCCCCAGCGCGTGCGAGCGGCCAAGGCCGATCCCCGCCCCCGTGACAATCGCCACGCGGTCTTTGAAAGAAATGCTCATCAGTGTAGCGCCTGTTCAAAAATGTTGGGGCCTGAGATGACGTTGATGCCGCCCGAAACAGGGATGACCGCGCCCGTGATGAACGCGCCACCGCGCCCGCACAGGAACAACATGCACCCGCCGATGTCTTCGTCACGGCCCACGCGCCCGATCGGCACGTCTTTGCCAACCTTTTCGCGCATGTCGGTGTCATGGGTCGCAAAGGCGGTCATCCGGCTGACAAAGGGACCTGGGGCCAGCGCGTTCACGGTGATCGCTTTGCCCGCCAGCTCTTTGCCCAAAATCTTGGTCATGTGATGCACGGCGGCTTTGGACATGGAATAGGAGTATGCGCCATCGCCCATCTCCCGCTCGCCCATGACCGAGCCTACATTGATCACCCGCGCAGGGTCATCGACCGTACCGCTCTCGCTCAGCATCGGGAGCAGCTTTTGCGTCAGGTCGAACATGCCCGCCACGTTCACGTCCATCACCTTGGACCACGCGCTGAACGGAAACGCGCCCAAAGGTGCGCCCCATGTGATGCCCGCGTTGTTCATCAGAATATCCAAGCGGTCCGTGTGGGATTTCACGGCCTCGACCAGCGCATCTACGCCCGCTTCGGTGCCGACATCGCCGGCAAAGCCTACGACCTTGCCGCTGGCCCCCAGCGCATTCAGCTCTTTCGCAACGGCCTCGCAGGCGTCGCCCTTGCGGCTGGCGATCAGGACCGTGGCCCCTGCCCGCACCAGGCTTTCGGCGGCCATGCGGCCAATGCCAGTGGCCCCGCCTGTCACAAGGGCAACCTTACCTTCCAGTCCGAATAGCGTTTGAATATCCATGCTCAGAACCCTCTCAATGCGGCGACTTTTTCCGCGTGATAGCTATAGTCGCCCAACCATTCTGCACCGACACGCGCACGTTTCATATAGAAACCCATGTCGTAGGCGTCGGTCATGCCGATGCCGCCGTGCATCTGCACGCCTTCCTGCACCGCCAATGTTGCGGTCGCGGTTGCCTTGGCTTTGGCCAGGGACACGGCCAGTTCGGCGTTCTCGGGGTCGGTGTCCATCATCCGGCCTGCGTTCAGGATGGTTGAGGCGGTTACTTCCGTCTCGCACCACAGATGCGCGGCGCGGTGTTGCAATGCCTGGAAGCGGCCGATCTCGATCCCGAACTGCTTGCGCTCTTTCAGGTAGCCGACGGTCATGTCGAACGCGCCTGCGGCAAGGCCCGTCATTTCCGCCGCCAATGCCGCCTGACCCGCCTGCAATGCAGGTCGCAGAACGGTCATGGCGCTGTCGACCTGGCCCAGAACGTCTTCGCCCGTGGCCTCGACATTCTCAAAGTCGATCTTGGCCGCGTCGCGGGCGTCGATCATGTTGGACTGTGTGCGGGTGATGCCTGCGCGGTCGGCGGGGATGTCGAACAACGTCAACCCGTCCGCCGTTTTCGCCAGCACCAGCAAACGGTCCGCCATGGCACCATCCACAACAAATGTCTTCTTGCCGGTCAGACGAAAGCCGTTGCCGTCGGCACTTGCTTCCAGCGCGGTGGCATCGGGGTCATGCTTGATCCCCTCGTCCACAGCCAGCGCATAGGTCACGTCACCGCTGGCAATCTTGGCCAAGGCAGCCTTGGCGCGGTCATCGCTGACCTGCCGCAGCGCCGTCGCCGCCATAACGGCGGTGCTGAGAAACGGTGAGACGACCAGCGTCTTGCCCATTTCCTGCGCGATCACATTGGCCGCGGCATACCCCATATCAGAGCCGCCCGCATCCTCGGGCACCAGCACACCGGCCCAGCCCATTTCCGCCATTTCTTTCCACAGCTTTGCGTCATGGGTTTCACCCGCATCACGCATCTTGCGGAACGCAGCAACAGGGGCCGCACCATCCAGAAACCCACGCGCCATATCGGCCAGCATTGTCTCTTCTTCGGTCATCACTAGTTTGCTCATGCCGGCAACCCCAATACGCGACGCGAAACGATGGAGAGCATCACCTCGGATGTGCCGCCCTCGATGCTGTTGGCCTTGGTGCGCAGCCAGTCGCCCGCACGGTTGCCCACTTCGCCGTCCCATTCCAACGCGGCAGAGCCGCCCGCTGTCATCATCAACTCATGCCGTTGCTTGTTCAATTCAGTCCCCATGTATTTCAGCATGGCCGAGGCATCGCCCGCGCCCTGCCCTGCTTCGGCTTGGTCCTTGTACCGCTCCAGCGTCAGGCCCATGGCCAGCGCGTCAATCTCGCAGCGCATAGCGTCGGCCTTCAGCGTCGCGTCCAATTCATCGAGCGTATCGCTCAGCACGGCACCCAAAGCACGGCCACCAGCTTCCAGCGCGCCGGAGCCGCTGATCATTTCACGCTCGTGCGTCAGCAGGTATTTCGCAACATCCCAACCACGGTTGGGCGTGCCGACGATGCGGTCCTTCGGGACCTTCACATCAGTAAAGAACGTCTCGCAGAAGGGCGAAATGCCACTGATCATCTTGATCGGCCGCGTCTCGACGCCGGGGTCTTCCATATCGATCAACAGAAAAGAAATCCCGAGGTGCTTTTTCGCCTCGCGGTCGGTGCGCACCAGCGCAAAAATCTGATCTGCCTTGTCGGCATAAGAGGTCCAGATCTTCTGACCGTTCACCAACCAGTGGTCGCCCTTGTCTTCGCCAAAGGTCTGCACGTTGGCCAGATCGGACCCCGCGCCCGGCTCGGAATAGCCCTGACACCAGCGGACCTCGCCACGGGCAATCGGGGGAAGATAATGCAGCTTTTGCTCGTGGCTGCCGAAATGCAGCAAGGCGGGTCCAAGCATCCAGATGCCAAAGCTTTGCAGCGGCGTGCGCGCATCAATCCGCGCCATTTCGGACATGAATACTTTTTCCTGGTCACGGGTCATGCCCGCGCCGCCGTATTCAACAGGCCATGTCGGCACGGTATAGCCTTTGGCCGCGCACCGCTCCAACCAGACCTTCTGCGCCTCGGACGAGAACACCCAATCCTTGCCGCCCCAGCAAATCGCGTCTTCGGTGACACCGCCGCCGCGCATCTCGTCGGGGCAATTCGCCTCCAACCACTCGCGCAATTCTGCGCGGAAACTATCCATATTCTGCGTGTCGGCCATGCCGCATCCTCCCTTTAAAACGGCGCGGCCATCTGCGGGCCACCATTCCGCACAGCAGAATTGCATGGCATAATTCGATTGACAAGCACGAGTTGCGCTGGCCCCTTAGCCGCAACAAATCACAGGAAGGACTGTCAAATGAAAGCGATGCTAAGCCACGAACCAGGTGGGCCAGAGACCCTGACACTCACTGAATCAGACACGCCAACGCCAGGCAAAAAACAGGTCGTCATCCGCATCCGTGCGGCGGGCCTGAACTTTCCCGATACCCTGATTATCAAGGACATGTACCAGATGAAACCGCCGCGCCCCTTTGCGCCGGGCGGTGAAATCGCGGGCGATATCGAGGCCGTGGGCGAGGGTGTTACAGGCCTTGCCGTGGGCGACCGCGTACTGGGGATGAGCGGCTTTGGCGGCTTTGCCTCCCACATCGTTATGGACGCCGCACGGGTCATGAAAATCCCCGACGCGATGCCATATGACGAAGCGTCATGTTTGGTGCTGACCTATGGCACCTCGCATCACGCGCTGAAAAACCGCGCCGAAATCAAGGCAGGCGAATCGCTGTTGATCCTTGGTGCGGCGGGCGGTGTAGGTGCCGCCGCGATCGAGCTGGGCAAAGCAGCGGGCGCCCGCGTTATCGCCGCCGTCAGCTCGGAGGAAAAGGCACAGTTCTGCCGTGAGCTGGGCGCGGATGAGACGATCATCTACACCCGCGACATGGAGGACCGCGACGCGCAAAAGGCGTTCTCGGCCGAGATCAAGCGCCTCGCGGGCGGTGACGGTGTCGATGTCGTCTATGATGCGGTAGGCGGTGCCTATGCCGAACCTGCGGTGCGCGCGCTTGCGTGGAAGGGGCGCTTTCTTGTGGTGGGCTTCCCCGCGGGTATTCCGAAAATCCCGCTGAACCTGACGCTGCTGAAGGGCTGCCAGATTGTTGGCGTCTTCTGGGGCGCGCACACCCTGCGTGAGCCTGACCTGCACGCCGAAAACATGGCCGATCTGTTCCGCATGTATTCAAGCGGCGAGATCAAGCCGCGCATCTCGGCCCGCTTCCCGTTGGAGAAAGCCGCCGATGCGCTGAACCTGATGATGGACCGCAAGGTGCTGGGCAAAGTCGTGCTGGACGTTGATTAGTGTCTAAGTGCGTCTCTAACACGTGTCGCGCCCTAAAGGTGCGACACGTCGTTGAACCCGCGCAGGATGTTGCCCTCGGGGCCCATGACCACGCGGCTGATCGATCCGTTGTCGGCCCCGTTAAAGCCAAAGTTGCGCGATCCCGCGACATGGGCCAACGCGGCCCCGACAACACCGCCATGCACCACCACGGCAACCTTTTCGCCCGCGTGCGCGGCGGCGATCCTGTTGAGGCCGCGCACCACGCGGGTTTGCAGCTGGGCAAAAGTCTCGGCGCCGGGCAATTCGCCCCAACATTCCTTTTCGCGGGCACGCAGAAAGGCGGGGTCGTTTTCAGCGGCGCGAAAGCGGAATTCGCCGCCGTCCCAATCGCCAAGGAAGACCTCGCGCAGGTCGGCCTCGACCCGCGGCGTCATGTTCAGCGCCGCCGCCAAGGGGGCCGCCGTCTGATGCGTGCGCTGCATCGTGGTCACGTAGATTGCCGCCAAAGGCTCGTGCCGCAGCCGTTCGCATACCGCCAGCGCCTGCGCCTCGCCTTCGGGGCGCAGCGCGGGGTCGCCCTGGCCGTCGATCATGGGAAACATCTCTCCGCGTACCGCCGCCTGCGTCTCGCCGTGGCGGATCAGGACCAGCTCACACGCCGTGGGGCGCAGGACAAACTTATGCTGTCGCGCTTCATTACTCATATCTCACCCTTTCAAATCAGTCTCTCCAAGTAAGGACCATAAAATGACAAACCGCCAGATCGTAGTTGCCGAATTGCCCACGGGCGCGTTGACGCCCGATAACTTTGCGCTGTCCGAAGCGCCCATGCCCTCCCCGTCCGAGGGCGACGTGCTGCTGCGCGTGATCCTCATGTCCATCGACGCAGCCAACCGCTCGTGGATGCAGGGCGCGACCTACCGCGCCGCTGTAAAAGCAGGTGACGCGATGCCCACCTATGCGATTTGCGAAGTTGTGGAATCGAAATCCCCCCGCCTTGCCGTGGGCGATGTCGTCGCGGCCGAGGCAACGTGGTCGGATTATATCGTCATGCCGGGGCACAAGGTGCAGAAACTGCCAAAGGTGCCGACGCTGTCGAACCTGATGTCGGTCTTTGGTATCGCGGGCAAGACGGCGTATCACGGCCTGATGTCCGTGGGGCAACCACAACCAGGCGAGACCGTTCTGGTATCAGCCGCCGCAGGATCGGTCGGCGGCTATGTCGGCCAAATCGCAAAAAGCCTTGGCTGCCGTGTGGTCGGCATCGCGGGTGGCAAAGAGAAATGCGACTGGGTGATGGAGCAGTTCGGCTTTGACGCCTGCATCGACTACCGCGCAGACGGGTTGTTCAAAGCGTTGCGCGCCGCCTGCCCCGAAGGCGTAGACGTGTATTTCGACAACGTCGGCGGCACGATCCTCGAGACAGCGCTGAACCTGATGAACGAACGCGGCCGCGTGGTCTGCTGTGGCGCGATCAGCCAGTATGAAAGCACAAATCCCACCGGCCCGCGCAACCTGCCCGGTGCGATTGTGGTGAAGCGTCTGCGCATGGAAGGCTTCATCGTGATGGATTGGGCGCATAACGACGCCACTGCCATTCGCGCGATGCAAGGCATGATGGAGCGCGGCCAGTTGAAAGTGACCGAAGACATCGTCGAGGGGCTCGAGAACGCGCCGCAAGCGCTGATCGGGTTGCTGAACGGTGACAACAAAGGCAAGCGCATGGTGCGCGTGTCAGCTGATCCGAAATAAGGAGAGAGTCCATGTCCGCCTTACAAAACGCCCTGACGGCGAGCGAAAAGTTGATCGGCACCGAAGTCGGTGTCTCGAACTGGATCACTGTTGACCAGAAGATGATCGACGACTTTGCCAAGACAACCCATGATGAGCAGTGGATCCACATCGACCCCGAACGCGCCGCCGCCGAGACGCCATTTGGCGGGGCCATCGCCCACGGGTTCCTGACGCTGTCACTGGCCAGCCGCTTTGCCTATGATTGTTTCAACATGCTGCCCGGTCAGGTGATGGGCATCAACTATGGCATGAACAAGCTGCGGTTCCTGAAACCCGTCGTTGCGGGCTCGCGCCTGCGCGGGCGGTTCACCTTGCAAAAGGTGACCGCGAAGGGACCTGTAAACATGCTGCGTGAAAACCTGCTCACGATCGAGATCGAGGGCGAGGAGACGCCCGCCCTCATCGCGGAATGGTTGGGCATGGCGGTTTTTGAGGACTAGGGTTTGAGCGCGATCACGACGACACCCGTCTGCGCGCGCGGCGGTGGGGAGGAGACTTCCCACTGCGACCCAACCACCTGAATCGTTGCCAGCCCCGCGCCCGTATCTACGTGACCCTTGGCGCGGATCACCTCGGCACGGGCAGCGAGTGTTTCGGCATAGACCGCCGCGTCCACAGGCGCCTGTGGCATATCAACCGAGCTGACCAACCCTGCGGCATTGCCATGCGGCTGCCCCGCGACAGGTGTGCTGATCTGCGCGGGGTGCAGCACCACATCAAGCGGCACAGCGCCATGCGATGCCTCGATCAAAGCAGCGCCACGGGTGTGGCGTTGAATGGCTTGTTCGGCGGCCCGTACACGGGTTGCCCCAGCCAGATCACCTTTGGTCAGGACCACCAGATCGGCGGCCTCAAGCTGGCGCACCACCGTGTCACCGATATAATCATTGGCCAGCTGCCCGTCGATCTGCACCACATCGGCCAAGACGACAACGCCCGCCGTCTCGATCCCCGCCATCAGGCTGAGGCTGGAGGCAATGGCACCGGGCAACGCCACGCCGCTGGCCTCTAGCACGATATGATCGGGGGGCGGCTGCAGCGCGGCCATCTGCCCAAGGGCAGCCATCAGATCATCGCCATAGCTGCAACAGACACAGCCGCCCGCAAGGGCGATCAGGTCGTCGCCCTCGGCCTCGATCAGGTCGGCATCAATGGGCAAATCACCGAATTCATTGACCATAACGGCCAGCCGTTTGCCATCTGCATTGCGCAGCATCTGGTTGACCAGCGTCGTCTTGCCAGCGCCCAGATACCCGCTCAGCACCGTGACAGGTAGCGTCATAGATCGGACACCGCAAACACGCGGCCCGATTGCACCGTGCCCCAGACGCGCACGTCTTTGAGCGCATCACCACCGATGGTTTCGGGGTCATCCTCCAACACTGCGAAATCCGCACGTTTGCCCGCCTCGATGCTGCCGATCTCCTGATCCATATGCAGGGTGTAGGCCGCGCCCAAAGTGATCGCGTGCAGCGCCTGATCCACGGTTATCTTATCCGCCTCGCCCAAGGTGCGGCCTGACGCCGTCAGACGGTTCACCGCACACCAGCCCGTGAACAGCGGCCCCAAAGGCGTGATCGGCGCGTCCGAGTGGATCGCCAGCGGCACCCCCTCGCGCAGCGCGGTGCCTGCGGCGTTCATCCGCTCTGCCCGCTCCGGCCCAACGGTCAGTTTGTAATGCTCGTCCCCCCAATAGAAATGGTGGTTGGCAAAGAGATTCACGCACAGCCCCAGCTTGGCGATTTTGCGGAACTGTGCGGCGTCCGCCAGCTGGCAGTGTTGCAGCACAAAGCGGTGGTCGGGGCTGGGATATTTTGCCAGCGCCTTTGTCATCGTCTCGATCACCAATTGCGTGGCTTGGTCGCCGTTGGTGTGGGTGTTGACGTGCAGCCCTTTCTCCAAAGCGTGCTCCAGAATATAGGCCAAATGCTCGGGCGAGATGTACCACAGCCCGTTGGGCGCGCCGTTGAAATAGCCAGGATCACGCAGCCGCGCCGAGAACCCCTGAATCGAGCCATCGACGACCACCTTGATCTTGCCCAAGCGCATCATGTCGGTGCTTTTGGTGGTCAGTTCTTCGGCGTGGGCGATCAGGTCTTCGGGGCTGATGCCGTGGTGATAGCGCAGCGAGACGATGCGCGTGGGATACCTCTTGCCGCCCGCGACAGAGGTGAACAGATCAACCGTTTCATCGGGCAGCTTGTTGGCCAGATCGGTGGCAGTGGTCACGCCTGCACGCACGCACAGCTTGCCAAAGCGTTTCATCCCCGTCTCGTCACAAGCGAGCATGTCGCGGTCAAAGCCTACATGCGGTGACACGGGGGTCATCACGTCGGGGCCTTTCAGCTCACCCAGCGGCATCCCGTCTTTGCCCAAAGGCACGCCGTCATGGTTCACACCTGTGCGCATCAACCCCGCCAGCTCCAACGCCCTGGTGTTCACGTTCAGGATATGACCCGAGGCATGCATGATCCCGATCGGCCGCGTGGCGGAGACCTGATCCAGATCATGCCGCGTCACGCGCACATTGTCGAAATAGATCGGGTCCAGCGACCACGCAGGCATCGGCGTGTCGGGGTCTTCGATCTTGGCCTCTGCCTCTTTCAGCTTGGCCAGCACCGCCGCCAGATCCTTGCATCCTTTTTGCATCTCGCCCTCGGGCGACATCCGGTCGAAATACCCCACGTAGGTATAGGCCCAGAGCGAGCCTTCCATCAGGTGGCTGTGCGCCTCGATCAGGCCGGGCATCAGCACCTTTTCGGCAAAGCGATCGTCCAGCGTGTAGGCGCCCCAGCCCGTCAAATCCTCCAGCGGGCCGGTGCCCAGAATCTTCCCGTCCCGCACGGCCACATGGGTCGTATGCGCGTGGGCGGGGTTCATGGTGATGATCTTTTTGGCGCTATATATTGTGATCATCGCTGGCTCCTTTGGGGTGTTTTCAACGTCAGGGTATTGAAGTTTCTCTCCCACACAAACTGGATTTAACGCAGCAAGAAACTGTATTCTTTAGGGCTTGTCACTCGCGTTAAAGGTGAACAGCGCCTCCCCGTTGATCTGGTAGCCATTGATCAGATCAGCGGCACGCGGACTGGTCAGCCATGCCTCAAGCTTTTTCACCAAAGCGGATCTTACATGCGGATGGCGAGCGGCGCTGACGGGAAGGAACGCGTATTGATTGAACAGCGCGGGATCGCCTTCGAACACAATGCCAAGCCCGCTCTTGTTGCCAAAGTTCAGCCAGCTGGCGCGGTCCGACAAGACATAGGCTCCAAGCCCCGCTGCTGTGTTGAGCGCCGCCCCCATGCCCGCACCCACAGGTTTGTACCACGGGCCAAACCCTTCGGACGCAAGGCCCGCGTCCTGCCACAGGCGCAGTTCGGTTTTATGCGTGCCGCTGTCATCGCCGCGGCTGACAAAGGGGGCGTTGGCCTTGGCCACCTGTTGCAAGGCTTGCGTGATGCCTGCGCTTTTCCCAAGGTCCGGTAGGGTGTCCACAGGGCCGATCAGCACAAAATCATTATACATGATCTCGCGGCGGTGGGAGCCGAAACCATCGGCGACAAACGCAACCTCGGCGGCGCGGCTGTGGACAAGGATCGCGTCCACATCCCCCGCCTGACCCAGCTTTAGCGCCTGACCCGTGCCGACGACCAAAAGCTGCACCTCGATACCGATGTCCTGCCGGATCGCGGGCAACAGCACATCGGACAGCCCCGAGTTATGGAACGATGTCGTCACCGCCATCCGCAGGTTGTCTTGGGCCGCAACCGCCGTGGCCGTCAGTGACAGGAAAATGGCAAAAAACAATCTGATCATTCTACGATGTCTCCCCTTAAAAAGGCACGCGCCTGTAGGCTTTCTGGCGCGTCGAAAAAGGCACGAGCGGCACTGTGTTCCAACACCTGACCGTGCAGCATAAAAACCACCTCATCCGCCAACCGCCGCGCCTGTCCCAGATCATGCGTCGACAGGATCAACTGCGTGCCAGCGGCACGGGCAGCACGCAAAACGGCCTCTACCTCACGGGTGGCGCGGCCATCAAGTGCGGCGGTCGGTTCGTCCAGAAACAGCAGCCTAGGCTCTGTTATCATGGCGCGGGCAAGCGCCAGCTTTTGCTGCTCTCCGCCCGACAGGTTGGGGGCGGCGCGGGTCAACAACGCCTCAAGCCCGACACGTGCCGCCCATTCACGGGCCAACGCGCGTGCCGCAGGTTTGTCCATGCCGCGCATCCGCAAGGGATAGGTCAGGTTTTCCTCAACGGTGCGGCGCAGCATCACGGGACGCTGAAAGACAAAAGCGTGCTGGCTGCGGGCCTCTTCTTCAGCGCAGGCCCATGTGATCGCCCCGCCCGTCAGCCGTGCGGCCCCGTGCAAAAGGCGCAGCAATGACGTCTTGCCCGATCCGTTCGGCCCCATCACGACAGTGGCCCCT
Source organism: Sulfitobacter aquimarinus (assembly GCF_040149565.1). Taxonomy (NCBI): domain Bacteria; kingdom Pseudomonadati; phylum Pseudomonadota; class Alphaproteobacteria; order Rhodobacterales; family Roseobacteraceae; genus Sulfitobacter; species Sulfitobacter aquimarinus. Next base: position 4,842 of record NZ_JBEFLO010000017.1, on the reverse strand, counting down.
GCCCCGCGCAGGTCAAGGTCGACAGGCCCGACCAACGTCTTGCCCCTGCGACTGGTTTTCGCACCACGCACGCTAAGCGGGAATAGGGTCACCAGCGGCCCTCCGCTTCGGTCCGGCTAAGCCAGTGGATCGTCAGGTTCACGGCAATCGCCAGGCCGATCAGGATCAGCCCCAACCCGATAGCGAGGGCGAAATCCCCTTTACCAGTCTCTAATGCGATGGCTGTGGTTAGCACGCGGGTCGCGTGGTCGATGTTGCCACCAACGATCATGATGGCACCAACCTCGCCAATGGCGCGGCCAAATCCGGCCAGCGACGCCGTCAGCAATGCACGGCGGGCATCCCACAACAGCGTGCGCATTTTTTGTCCTTGGGTGACGTTCATAGAGATCAGCAGATCGTGGTATTCAGACCATAAATCCCGCAAGGATTGATGCGCAACACTGGCGATCAACGGCACGATGATAATGACCTGCGCGATGATCATCGCTGTAGGGGTAAACAGCAGCCCCAGCACGCCGAACGGCCCCGAGCGTGATAGCAGCACGTAAACCACCAACCCCACCACGACAGGCGGTAGCCCCATCATCGCATTCAGCACGGCAATCACCCCACGCCGCCAGCGGAACCGGCGCACAGCCAGCAGGGCCGCCATTGGCAATGCAATGGCAGAGCCGATCACAAGCGCGCTCAGCGTCACCTGAAGCGAGCGCAGCGTGATCTCGACCAGATCACGGTCAAGCGTGACCAGAAGCCGTATTGCTTCGGATATGCCGTCCCAGAGATCGCCCATGTGCCTCCTTTTGGCTTTCGGATTCGTCGGCACCTTAACGAGGCACAGACCCCGCCGCAGCATCAAAACGCTGGCACCGATAATGTGGCCCTGACCCGACTAGGCGTGACGGTTTGGCCTGCAACATCGTCCTGCACAGTGCCCGTTAGGAGAGTTGCAGCTACCCCCCTGCCCTACGGTCTGCGCGGCGGTGTTTGTGCAGCAAGCTTTCCCATTCAAGCGTGTTGTTTTGCAGCCCCTCAAGCAGCTTCATCGCATAGCCACGGTGGTTGGAAATCGTGTCGATCCTCTCAAGCAGATAGCCTAGCGCCATAAAGCTGAGCGCAGGGCCCATATCAACCAGGGCGTACCACGTGTCCCCGAGGTTCATTTGCCGCGCCAGATCCGCCATTATGGCCCTACAGGCGCTTTGGTTCTTTGCAGTCCTCAACTCCGCGCAGAGTTTTGGAAACGCCCGCTGCATTTGATCCTGACAGACTTCAATCTTTGGATTTTCCTTTTTTACTAATTGAGTATTTATAGTTTCTTTGTGCCCCTCAATTTCATGGGCTGGACCCATCAAATCCTCCGTATTAGAGCCTGATACGCGCGCAATCTCCCGCGAGATTTCATCGAGCAGCTGCGCCAAGGGATCGGTTTGCGGCTGTCGTCTGAGCAGGTTGCGCGCACGGGCCATCAAAGGCGTGGTCACCTCGCGCCCGATCACGTCCTTTAACCGGGAAAGCGCGGCGGCGCATTTATCGCGCAAGACCGTCAAGGCCAGCTTTTGGTCCTGATGTGTGTGCGCCATCTGTGTGAATTCGGCGTGGCGTTCGACCAAAGGCAGCAGCGACAGCCCCGTCGCGAGGACGACGTTCCCGTGGCGGTCACGGCGCGCCCAACGTTTGCCATTGCCGCTTGAGCGGCGGGACAAAAGCCCCAGCCCGACCAGCTTGGCGATGTGGCGCTCAACGGTTTGAATGCTGACATGGGCCCGTTTGGCCAGTGCCGCATTCGAGGCAAAACAGACGTGGGCATCATCGCTCAGCGCCTCAATACGCTCAACCCGCAGGAACGAGATCATCGCCCTGAGCAGCGCGATTGACGTCCCCTTCAGGCCAAGCGGCTCGCGGATGTCTTCAATTGTTTTCAGGATGTGCCATTTGCTTTGGGCAATACCTCTTTGTTTCGTCAAATTCATTGACGATCCAGCCCCGTGTCGGGCTGCCATGTTTCCTGTGATCATAATTGCCTGCAGGCAAAGAACTCCCGTTCGCCCAAGAGCGTTTTTTGTTGCTTCGCGAATCGGTGGCTGTTACGTTCTAGGTGTCTAATCTGAGATACGTAATTTAATTTACAGCCCTCGAAATTTCGGTTTCGGGGGTTTCTCTTTGCGCCTAACCTCCTTTGTTGCTTTTGTCGTTCGGGTGATCCGCAGGGTTTACAGCTGTAAACTCCTGATAGGATTTCTGAATGATGCCTTCCAACTCGCGGTCGAGCCATTGGGCAAATGCCGCGCTGTCGCCTGTCCGCTTGACGGACATCGCGATCGTGGCGCGGCTGGATTTGATCGTGACACCGGGGGCGGGAGTGACCTCCCTGCTCTCACCTGCGCGTGCGCCGCGGCGGCTGATTTCCTTGAGCAACCGTTCCAGCCGCTCGTCCGAGGTCATTCCACCATCCAGCCCTGTCAGGATCTTTGTACAGGTCAGCGCGTTGGCCTTTTTCGCCAGAAAGGCATCGGCAAGGGCGGTCCATTTCGGGCGGCCCGATTTGGGGGCGGCGCCAATCTGGTCGCCCACGGCTTCTGGCACATTGTCCGTCACTTTCGTGAGATGCGACAGACCCGACGCCGACAGCCCCAGCACCTGCCGCACGGTTTTCGTGTCATGGCCTGCCTGCTGGATCACGGCGGCAAAACGGGCCTTTTCATAGAACGACAGATTGCGCCGCGCCGCGTTCTCCAGACCCTTGGCCAAAAGGGCTGTGGCATCATCAAGGTCTTGCACGTTTGCACGCACCTTGATGCCCAGATCGCGACACGCCCGCAGCCTGCGGCGGCCATAGATAATCTCGTACCGACCGTCAGCTTGTGCCTTGCGGACCAGAACGGGGACTTGCTGGCCCTCGCTCTCGATGCTGGTTTTCAGCGCGTCAAACCCGTCGCCTTCCTCGTCCGAGTTTACAGCTGTAAACCCGTCAAGCCGGTCTTGCGGTCCCCAGTCGTCAATCAGTGCGGGGTCCAATTCGCGGATCGCCGAAAGCGAACCCTGCAACGCGCCCAACGCAGGGGCGGACGGTTTGGGGGTGCGGTCCTTTGCCTGCGGGCTGGAGTTCGCGATTGTCTGTGCAATCCCGCTCAGACCTCCCAAAGATTTACGTGCCATCAGCTACGCCCCCATGCTTGGTGTATCATTGCCTCGACCTCTTGTCCCACGGCGTCCATCGACTGTTTCGCGCGGTCATAGGTTGCGCGGGTCATCTCTGATCTCACAACTTCGTAAATCGATTGTTTTAGCATCGTTGCGTCGCTGATTGCGGTGCTTTTCAACGCTGTTGCGGCCATCACGCGATCCATAAACAGCGCCCGCATAAACGAGGTGAGCTGCTGTGACGGCACATCCGTCGGCTCGTCACGGGTGATGAGGAATTTGAAGTTGTCATATTGCAGCTCTGCGCCCGCGTCCTCGATAACGCCCATATAGGCACCTGCCAGTTCCAGAAACTGCGCGGTGGAAGACACGTCCAGCATCGAAGGCGTCAGCGGCACGATGAGGGATGTCGCCGCCGCCATGCCCGCAATGGTCAGAAACCCAAGCTGCGGGGGGCTGTCCATCAGGACGATGTCATATTGGTCCTCAACCTGCGTCAATGCGTTGCGCAGCCGCAAAAAGAACGGCTGGTCAGGGTTGGAGTTCACGGCGGATTCAGTCTCGAACTCGGACAAAAGCAGGCGGGACGGGGCCAGCGACAGCCCCGGAAAATAGGTGGGCATGATCACATCGGCCAAAGGCACCGGATCGTCATAGCGGATCGCGTCATAGATGGTGAGCCCGTCAAATTCGATCTCGGGGTTAATGCCACACATCGAGGTGAGCGAGCCCTGAGGGTCCAGATCAACGACGAGCACACGGTAGCCATGCAGCGCCAGATAATGCGCGAGATGGATGGTCGAGGTGCTTTTGCTGGACCCGCCCTTGAAGTTCATCAATTGCCAGACTTGCAGCCGCTCGCCCTCTTTGCGCCCAGGCAGATAGCGGCCCTTCTTGCGCGAGGTCCGCTCAAGGATGTGCCGCGCGTCCCAGACCTCTTGCGCGGTGTAATACCTGCGGCCTGCGCGCACGTCCTGCGGTTCGGGGATGGTGCCTTCGCCGTGGACCTTGCGCATGAACTGCCCCGACACGCCCAACAGCTCTGCCGCTTCGGGGGCCGAGAACGGGCGCAGGGATTTGGTGTTATCGGGCGCAAAGGCGGATAACAGATGTTCGCGGATTGCGCGGTTCAAACGCTCTGATATATCGGTCGCCAACTCCGAGGGTCGGCCTGTCTGGATTGGTGTCGTGGGAATCATCTGGTTGCCCCAATATGCTCAATGTGGACTTTTTCGCGCCACTTGGGGGTAAAAGCGGCGATTCACCATGCTAAGTCAATGGTTTTCTCATATTTAGTGTCTAACAGATCACTGGCCCCAAGATAAGACACTACTGCATATTGATTGGACCAGCGATGTTTACAGCTGTAAACGGGGGGCGCTCGACTTTATTACAGCCGCGCACAGAAAACCCTTGCCATAGGGCGGGCAGGTGCGCCAAGAAAAACCACGGGTCGGCGATGGCGTCGCCAGCACATTGTGCAAGACCTGTTTCACCTTCCTGAACGCCGGGATCTTGCTTTGCCGTACCCACGGTGAGGGAGGTCTTTTGCCCCTTCACCCAAAGCTGCGGTTTACGCTTTTGAAGGAGCCTATGATGGACCGTCCACAACACTACCGTTTTCACCAAGGGGGTCGTATTCTGCCGTTCGCAGGCAACGAATATGACGCCCGTCTGACCAAGCTGCGCGCGGATATG
>NZ_JBEFLO010000016.1:0-48054 GCF_040149565.1 Sulfitobacter aquimarinus | reverse complement strand
TGTCCCAAGAGGAGTTGGACAAGCCGCATAACATAGGCAAAAAGCGTATGCTGGACCAATCGGCGGATGAGTATTTCATGGGCGGGGACCGTCCGTGGCAGCGGTTTATCGCGGACCATTACGACAACTTCTATTGCAGCTATTTCGCGACCCGCAAAATCCGCGGCCACCACGAGATCAAAGACCTGCCCCAGGAAGAGCTGGTCACCCGCGCCCAAGCGGGGCTGGCGCAGATTGACGCGGTTTATTCCGTCGATGATCTGGGGCGGCTTGAGGCGGACATCGAGGCGCGGTTGGGCAAATCCATCAGCCTGACCAAGACCTATCACAACACAGGCGCCGTGCCGCGTGGTGAGGCGCGCTGGCCCAAGCTGATGGCGCGGATCGAAAAGGATGAAACCCGCGCCAAGCTGGAAAGCTTTGTGGAAAGCGACAACATCCTGATGCAGCGCTTGGGCATGGCATAAGGGTACAAACCCCCTGTGTTAGGGTCTGTTCAGCCGTCGTTGACCAACATGCGGTGGCCACGGTACAGCAGCACGATCCCTGCCAGAAAACAGACCATCGACAGCCCCGTCAGATACATCAGCGATATATAGGTCGCATCGTAATTGGCATAAAACCCGCGCCGCATCAGGCCGACGATATGGACCAGTGGATTATACCACAGGATGTCGCGGTAGGGCTGGGGGATTGTTTCGAACACGAAGAAGATGCACGAGATGATGAACATCGGCCGCATCAGGATCGACCAGGCGCGCTGCCACAAGGGGATGCGCACAAACAGGTAGCAATTGAGCGTCCCAACCCCCAGCGCCAGCATGGCCGCCATCGCAAAGCCCAGCACGATGGTCGGATAATCAGGCACGATCTGCGTATCAAAGAACATCATGATCCCGCCCAGCAGCAGGTATGACACCAGCAGCTGCGTCAGCATATTGACCACAAACCGCGCAAGGATCGCGTCCATATAGGTCACGGCCGGATAGGCCAGCAGCGGTTTGGAAAACAGGATCGCCAGCGAGATTTTGCCAGACACATCCGTGAACATCAAAAACGGCAGCATCCCCGTGGCGTAAAACAGCGGAAAACTGGTGCCAAGCGCAGGCGACCGGAACCCCGCCGAGAAAATCAGCGTGAGCAGCGCAATGCCCGCAACAGGCTCTAACACGGCCCAAACATAGCCCCCCGGCGAGCGGCCATAGGTTGTCACCATCTCGCGCAGGACCAATGCAGTGATCGTGCGCAGGCTGGCAAGGGGCCGTTTTTTGCGGTGCAGGCTGCCTGCGGCGTGTTGGGGAAGCGGGGCCATTGCGGTCCTTTGCTCTGGGGGCTGCGTATTAATCGGGTGCGGGGCATGTTTGCTTTGGTATTCAAAGCACCGCAGGTCTATGGTTAAACCCTAACAGCAATAAAAGAAACACATCGGGGTACGCCACGTGTCACAGGCCGGATCACCAAATGCAGGGGCGCCAGCGCCCGCAGCGAACCAAGCGCCCGCCGCAAAGCCCGCGCCCGCCGCAAAACCGACCGCCCCTGTGGCACCGCCTGCATCGCCCGCACGCCCGCGCCGCCGTCATCTGCTGGCGCTGCTCAGCGGTTTTGTGATCGTTGTGGTCCCTGTGGCCGCACTTGCCTTTTATCTGTGGTTCGTGGCCGCGAACCAGTTCGCCTCGACCGTGGGGTTTTCGGTGCGCAAGGAAGAGGTCGGATCGGCCGTGGAAATCCTTGGCGGCATTACCGAGCTGTCGGGATCGTCCTCGTCTGATACGGACATCCTGTACGAATACATCCAGAGCCAGAAGATGGTGTCGCTGCTGGATGAAAAGCTGGACCTGCGCAGCCTGTGGTCCAAGCCCGAATATGATCCGGTATTTGCCTATGACGCCGATGGCACGATCGAGGATCTGATCAAATACTGGGAACGTATGGTGCGGATCTATTACGACAGCGGCAGCGGCCTGATCGAGGTCCGCGTGCTGGCCTTTGATGCCGCCGATGCCCAGGCGATTGCCGAAGGGATTTTTGCCGAAAGCTCTGACATGATCAACGAGCTGAGCGCGGTCGCCCGCGAGGATGCTGTGCGCTATGCCCGTGATGAATTGGAGACCGCTGTCGAGCGGCTGAAATCCGCGCGCGAGGCGATCACGCGGTTCCGCAATGACAACCGCATCGTGGACCCCAGTGTTGATCTGGCCACGCAGGCGGGCCTGTTGGGCACTTTGCAGACGCAGCTGGCCGAGGCGTTGATTGATCTGGACCTGTTGCTGGCCACCTCGCAATCTGCCGACCCGCGGGTGGTGCAGGCCGAACGCCGCGTCGAAGTGATCGAGAGGCGGATCGAGGAAGAGCGCCGCAAGCGCGGCATCAGTGGCGGCAGCGAAGAGACGTTCTCGACCCTTGTGGGGGAATACGAGCGGCTGATCGTGGACCGTGAATTTGCCGAGCAGACCTATGTGTCATCGCTGGCCACCCGCGATGCGTCCTTGGCCGAGGCACGCCGCCAAAGCCGCTATCTGGCGGCTCACATCCGCCCCACACTGGCCGAACGCTCGCTCTATCCGCAGCGGGTGACGGTGCTGGGCTTGTTTGCATTGTTCATGTTCATGGCCTGGGCGATCGGTACGCTGGTGGTCTACTCGCTCAAAGACCGCAGATAGGCGCGGCGCGTGATCGAATTTCGCAACCTGACCAAAGTGTTTCACCTGCGCGGACAGCGCAAGGTGGTGGCGGATAACATCAATGTGGTGTTCCCGACGGGCAAGGCCGTGGGGCTGTTGGGGCGCAACGGGGCCGGGAAATCGACCCTGCTCAAGATGATTGCAGGCACGATGGACGCGACCGAGGGGCAGATCATCTCGGACGGGTCGATCTCGTGGCCGGTGGGGTTTGCGGGATCGTTTCATGGCGAGCTGACAGGCGCGCAGAATGCACGCTTCATCGCGCGGATCTACGGTGTGGACACCGACGAGCTGGTGGATTTTGTGCGCGACTTTGCGGGGTTGGGCGGGCATTTCGATCTGCCGTTTCGCACCTATTCGGCGGGCATGAAATCGCGGCTGGCCTTTGGCGTCTCGATGGCGGTGCCGTTTGATACCTATCTGGTGGATGAGGTGACATCGGTGGGCGATGCCTCGTTCCGCGCCAAAAGCGCCGAGGTGTTCAATGCGCGGATGGAGCATGCCAGTGCGGTTGTTGTCTCGCACGGGATGGGACAGATCAAACAGCTATGTGATGCGGGGGCAGTTCTGAACGAGGGCGTGCTTACCTATTACGAAGATGTCGAAGAGGCCATTGCAGTGCACCAGCAAAACATGAAGTCGATCTAATCAGCCTTGGCGCGCGGTTAAGGTTTCCAAAGATTCAAGCTGTGCAAGCATAGGGGCGCGGCGGTTGTCGATCTCGGCCATAAGGTCGGGATGTTCGGTGCGGAAACGCTGGGCGAATTCCCTGTTCAGTGACGTGCCTAACTTTTCATGGGTCTGCTCTATCCGGTCAAACTGCATGTCTGGTAAACCAATATGGCGGGCAATAACCTGAGCGACTTCAATCGGCTCTAACTGTGTCATTCGTTCATAACTCAGACGCAGCGGTGCGAGCTTATAGCGTGTAAAGATGGCTTCGGTGCCGCGTTCATAATGGTCGATATGCGTGAGAAACCGTTTGATCCCTGCCGCGTCGTATTGCGCGCCTGTGTCGGCGCTTTGTGCTGCGTCGGTCTGGGTGGTGTGACCAATACGGGTCTGTGCTTTTTTAGAAAGCGACACGGCTTGCAACAGGATGTTTTCACGGATCAGCCAAAAGCATGGATCACGTTGGAAGTGTTTCATAAGGGCATGAGGGCCCTCGAACGTGACGCCGATGTCGCCAAATGTGATCTGAAAGCCGAAGACGCCTTTTGTATTGCGTACCCGTGTCAGTTTATCGATGTAGCTGTCCAGATCGGTCGCGTTCAGGCGTTGTGCAATGACGGGAACATTCGGCGGGTTGAACGGCTCTCCCGGGTTGCCAAGCTGTTTGGTCTGTATTGCAATATCACCCAGCCACGAAGAGCCACTGCGCGGGGTGAAATAGATGGCGTAGCGTGTTGTTGCGGCGGGCAGGGCCAGTTGTCGTTCATGTTTTTCGGGATCGTCGATTGCTGTGGGGAAAGAGTTTTTCTGAGCCATCAGGGAAAGCCTTATTAAAGGTCAAATATGTTTAGATGAATAGAAGTTGGGCATGTTTCTAGTGCCAGTGAAATGTGCGTCAATATTGTCTTTCCGACCTACGTATCAACACGATCCTATAGCCGTCTCAGCAGTGCTGCAAGATGAACGCAGGCGGTGCCCATGCGCCCTTGGCGGTGGATGCCTGCACGCCGCAGCATACGCAATGTGCGGGGGCGGGCGGCAAAGCTGTGCAGCGTTTCGCGGGCTTGCGGGGTCAGCAGACCGGCGCAGGTCGACAGGGCGGCGGTATTGGCATCGAGCCATCCCGCATAGGTGGTGCCAAAGACTTGGGACAGGCGCGCAACCGTGCTGCGCCAGCCGCCATGCGCGCCCATCAGGTTATCCCCGTGCTGGCGGTAGAGCAGCGTTTCGGCCTCATCCACCACCACATGCCCGCCCGCGCCGGTGACCAGCAGATACAGCCACCAGTCGTGATAGGGGATGCCCTGCGGCACGCCCGCACGGCGCACCAGCGCCAGTGTCTGTGCCGACAGCACCGCCGAATGGCCGCTGACGATGTTTTGCACCAGCGCATTGGAAAACGCAGGCACAGCCCCCGTGGTCGAGGAGGCGCCGATGGGCGTCAGCGTGTCATCCACATGCACCGATTGCGCCCCGTACAGCCACGGCTGGGTGGCCTCTTGCATGACCTCTACCGCACGGCTGAGTTTATGCGCGTGCCAGATGTCATCCTGATCCGACAGGGCGGTCATGCCTGCGGGGAATTCGGGATGGCACAGCAGCGATAGATAGTTGGCGGCCACGCCTTGTTGCGGCCCGTCAATCACCCGCAGCGGATGCTGCGCGCCATGGGTCTGGGCAAAGTCTTGCAGGATGGTGCGGGTGTCATCTGTTGATCCATCATCACTGACCCACAGCGACCACGCCGTGTGATCCTGCGCCAGATAACTGTCGAGCTGGGCACGCAGATGGGCGGCCCCGTTATAGGTGCACAGCGCAATGGTGATGTGGGGCGGAGGCGTGGTCATGTTCATGGATCGGCACTTACACTCAATTGTCGCAAAAGTCTTTTGAAACGTCACGAATTTGACACCCGCCGCGCCTGCCGTCGGCACCCCCCGATTTTACTCCCTGTTCGTGGTGAGTACGGGAAAAAGGGGTGGCTTTGGGTGAGCTATTTTGAGCATTTGTATAATGTGGGCGGCGTGCAAAACGTGGCCCTGTCAGGGCTAAGCGATCTGCAACTGGTCAGCACAGGCAACCAGCGGTTTTTGCAGGCCACAGGCGCCGAGGCGGGGCAGGTGTTTACCTGGAACGTGACGGGCAACAACGCGGTGCTGGTGCATAACGATATCTTGCAAAACGCCGTTGGATTATCCGCGCCGGTCGGGATGCACGCCGACGGCAATATGGTCTGGGTCTACGGTGTGGCAGGGCAGGGCGCGCAAGGGTTCTCTGTGGCAGCGGACGGCGGGCTGAACGCTGTGCACCATGTGGAGACCGGCAACGGGGCCATAACGGATATGGCAGGGGCCAGCGTCGCGGGCCAGATGGTCGCACTCACCGTGACGCGGGGCGCCACGGGGGTGGATGTCTGGCGGCAGAACGGCAGCGGCGATTTCGCCTTCGTCGAGACACAGACCGTGGGGATGCGCGGTGACGGCATCAGCGTCGAGATGGTGCAGGTCGGCGGGCGGATGTTCGCGGTGGCCGCTTCGGTGTTTGATCACCAGATTTCGACCTATTCAGTGGGCAATGCAGGCGTGTTAGAGCCTGTTTCCCAGGTTGGCGCGCTGGACGGTCTGGGGATTTCGCAGCCCACCCATCTGGAGGTGATCGAGGCAGGCGGCACGCAATTTGTGCTGGTGGGATCCTACGGGACAAGCTCGCTCACGCTATTGCGGCTGGAGGCGGGCGGCGGTCTGACGCCGGTGCATCAGGTCAACGATGATCTGGACACGCGCTTTGCAGGGGTCAGCGTGATGGAAAGCATCGAGGTAAATGGTGCCACCTATGTGGTGGCGGGCGGCCATGACGACGGGCTGAGCCTGTTCACCGTCCTGCCCGAGGGCCGCCTGCTGCATCTGGCCACGGTGGCCGATACGCTGGTGACGGGGCTGGATGGCCCGGGTTCCATCAGCCTGAGCGCGCGGGACGGGGGCATTGATATGTTCGTGGCCGAAAGCGGGACGGGCATATTGGGCGCGTGGCGGATTGATCTGGACGACAATATGATTGTCAGCGCAGGTGGCGGGGGGGCGGCCTCTAACCAGTCGGGCAGCAACCTGACCGCGGGCGCGGGTCAGGATGTGCTGATGGCGGGCATGGGCCGCGACACGCTGCGCGGCGGGGACGGTGCGGATGTGTTCGTTATCATGGCCGACGACGGGCAGGGCGACCGCATCATGGACTTCGAGATGGGCGTGGACCGCATCGACATCTCCTCGTTCGAGGGGTTCACCGGCCTGTCGAGCATGAGCTTCCAGACCCGTAATGACGGTGGCGTGGGCATCCGTCTGGGCGAAGAGGAAATCCGCGTTTACGGCGCGAATGGTGCGGATCTGAACGCCGATGATTTCGCCCTGCGCGATTTCATCTTTAGCGACCGGATCAGCGTGGCGGATGCCGTACAAGGCCCCGAGCGTAACGGCACCGACGGCAATGACCGCATTCTCGGCTCGCTCAGCCGCGAGATGATGTACGGGGGGGGCGGCAATGACACGCTGATTGCGGGCGCGGGGAATGACACGCTCAATGGCGGGGCGGGGGCGGATGTGATGCAGGGCGGCACGGGTGTGGACGTGGTTGATTACACCGGCTCGACCGGGTCGCTGCGGGTGGATTTGCTGTTCTCGCAACTCAACACAAACATCGCCATCGGTGACACCTATGACAGTATCGAGAACCTGATCGGCAGCCGCGGGTTCGACAACCTGCGCGGCACCTTCGAGGCGAACTGGATTTATGGTGCCAGCAACGTCGATTATATCTACGGGCGGCGCGGCGATGATACGCTGGATGGCGGCGTTGGCGATGACGTGCTGTTTGGCGGCGTGGGGGCGGATGTGTTGATTGGCGGCTCGGGTCGCGACCGTGCGCAATACTCTGAAAGCCCCGTCTCACTGGTGCTGGATCTGGCCCTGCCAGAGCGGAATACCGAACGCGCCGCAGGCGATACCTATGACAGTATCGAGGATCTGGCAGGCGGGTTGGCGGCGGATCACATTTCGGGCGATGGCGCGGCAAACCGCCTGTTCGGGCGCGAACGCGAAGACCGGCTTGAGGGGCGATGGGGAGACGATTACCTTAATGGGGGGGCACATTCTGACACATTGATCGGTGGTATGGGCGATGACACAATGCGCGGTGGCAGCCATGCTGACACGTTTATTTTCAATGCAGGGGACGATGTGATCGAAGACTTCAGCGCGCATTTCGGGGACGAGATCGGCTTTGCCGCCCCTGGCCTTCCCTTTGCCACAACCACTCCTGCGGCGCAGGTGATGGCGCAGTTTGCAACTGTGCAAAACGGGGATGTCGTCTTTGACTTCGGCTCTTACGGATCGCTGACGCTGGAAGGGGTCGGCGCGGTATCGGATCTGGAGGGCCAGATATTTGTTTTTTAACCAATGACGGGCATAAAACGGCGGGCATAAAATCGTGCGCGTCATGCCATGAAGTGGGCGCAATGCCTGCCTAAAGATACGCGCAACACGAGGGGGCATTCGGGATGCCTGAGCAAGACATAAAGAGTGAGGAACATCAGCATGACACATGAGGCAAACGCACAATCAGAGGCATCTGAAATAGACGATATGTCCCGTGGCGCTCTGATGGAGGGGGATGTCGCGGTGCAGGATCACTGCGGGCATGATGATTGTGGTGCCGACGGCTGTACCCATGTGCATGACCATGAAGACGGGGGGGGGGGCGACTCCCATACCGATTGTGACACGACCATTCCCGGCTTGCACCTGCATGACCATGATCATGATCACGGCGATGACGATACGGGTGCCGCTGACAAAAGCGAGAATATCCCGCCCTCGGCGGTTCCTGACATCTCGAATACGTCTGATGATTACGCGGGCAATTCATCGACCAGGGGCACCTTGCAGGTGGGCGGTTCGGCCAGTGGCAACCTCGAGGTGTCCTATGACACCGACTGGTTCGCGCTGACACTGACCGCAGGGCAGACGGTGCAGATTGACCAGACGGGTATCACGCTGGATGACCCGCTGCTGCGGATGCGCGACGGCGCGGGCAATCTGGTGGGGTTTGATGATGATGGCGGTCCGGGGCTGAACCCGTCGCTGACCTTTACGGCCACCAATTCAGGCACCTATTACGTCGAGGCGGGCGGCTACAGCAACCACCGCGGCACCTATACGCTGGAGGTGACGGGCGCTGAGGCTGTGACCTATGACGATTACGATCCGGTCGATGCGCTTTTGTGGGGGACCGAGCTGGCCAACCCTGAAACGATCAACGTCTATTTCGGCACCTCGGGCTATAGCGCGGGTGTGGTTGTGCCGGGCACGCCTGCCGTGACCTCCGAAGGGTTCACCGCCTATGAGCGCGCGCGTTTCATCGAGGCGTTCGAGCGGGTCGAAGCGGTGACCAATATTACCTTCAATGTCGTAAACTCGGCCTCGTCTGCGGATTTCCGTCTGGTGCTGGACACCAACGAGATGCAAAGCGGTTTGCTGGGGTATTTCACGCTGCCTACGTCGAACGGGACAGGCACCGCTTTGGGGGTGTTTAACGGCAATGAATGGGACCGCTCCGCAGGGGGCGACCTTGAGGCGGGCGGCATCGGTTTTGCCACCATCACCCACGAGCTGTTGCACGGTCTGGGCATGGCGCATGGCCATGATGCGGGTGGCACGTCGGGTGTGTTGCCCGGTGTGAGCAGCGCCTTCGGCAGCTTCGGGATTCACGGGCTTAATCAGGGGGTCTTTACCACGCAGTCCTATAACGGCGGGTTGTCCACGGGGGCGGCAGGCACCTCGCAGACCAATGCCAGCTGGGGCGGCGAAGCGGGGCCAATGGCGCTTGATATCGGGGCGCTGCAACGGTTGTACGGGGCCAATACCACCACGGCGCGCGGTAATGATGTTTATACACTTGATGCCAGCAACGGGCAGGGCACCCATTGGGAAAGCATCTGGGACACGGGCGGTGTGGACGAGATCCGCCATACTGGCAGCGCGGGCGCGACAATCAATTTGCGTGCCGCCACCCTGCAAGGTGAAGTCGGCGGCGGGGGCTTCCTGTCACAGGCCAACGGCATCGCGGGCGGCTTTACCATCGCCAATGGGGTGGTGATCGAAAACGCCACAGGCGGCAGCGGCAATGACGTGCTGATCGGCAATGACGCGGCCAACCGGCTGACCGGCGCGGGCGGCGACGACACGCTGGAGGGCGGCGGCGGCGCGGATATGCTGATGGCGGGTGCAGGCAGCGACAGCATGGACGGCGGCGCAGGTATTGATACGGTCAACTACAGCGCCTCCAGCGGGTCGTTGCGGGTGGATTTGCTGTTCAGCCAGATCAATACCAACATCGCGGCGGGCGACACCTATACCAGCATCGAAAACCTTGTCGGCAGCCGCAGCGCCGACAACATACGCGGCACGTTTGATGCCAACCTTTTGCAAGGTGAGGGCAACGTGGATTACATCTTTGGCCGCCGCGGCAACGATACGCTGGACGGGGGCGTTGGCAATGACGTGCTGTTTGGCGGGACCGGTGCCGATGTGCTGATCGGCGGCGAGAACCGCGACCGCGCCCAATACTCCGAAAGCCAGACCGCCATTCTGGTCGATTTGATGAACACGGCCCGCAACACGGGCGAGGCCATTGGCGACACCTATAGCAGCATCGAGGATCTGGCAGGCGGGCGGTTCGACGACCAGCTGTCGGGCGACACCGGCAGCAACCGGCTGTTCGGGCGCGAGGGCAATGACCTGCTTTATGGTCGTGCGGGCGATGACTACCTCAATGGCGGGGCCCACAGTGACCGTCTGGATGGCGGCCTTGGCAATGACACGCTGCGCGGCGGGCAATCGGCCGATACCTTCATCTTCAACGGCGGCCGCGATGTGGTCGAGGATATGGTGCTGAACCACAATGACCGTCTGGGCATCGAAGCGCGGGTGATTGACCAGGTCACCGGCCTGAGCGGCGCACAGGTTGTGGCGCAGTTCGCGGGCATCGAGAACGGCACCGCTGTGCTGCGCTTTGATGCGGATAACACGGTTGTGTTGCAAAACATCAGCACGCTGGCGGATCTTGAGACGAACATCTTCGTCTTCTAGGCGACCCTAGAACTTGTGGCGCCACTCGACCTTACCGGTGGTGCCGAAATCGCGGTAGCGGCGCAGTTCCAGCGTGGCGCCGCCCACTTGGGTGGTGGCGCTGATGAACGGGTCCACCACGCGGCTATGGCCGCGCGCATTGATCAGCGCGGATGTGATGCGCGTTTTCACATAAGCGCCCGCAATCCCCACCCCGATTTTCTGGCTGCCCCAAGGCGCATGTGCAGGCCCCAGCGCCAGTGCCACGTTCACCTGCGGCTCGACCCGAAGGCTCAGGAAATCGGTGCGCAGCGGGTCGGTCAGCCGCGTGCGGTTATTGGCCAGCAACACGCCATCGGGCAGGGCGTAACGCGCCTGCGCGATCCCTGCATAGACCGTAGGCTCCAGCGTCAGACGGGCAGGGCGCAGCGCGTGGCGCTGCATGACCGAGACGCCCGCGCTGCGGCTACGTTTCAGGCGCACAGTGGTAGGGGCGCGGCCTGCATCCGTATCCGCACCGCTCCCGCCAAACAGCCCGTCCGGCAAGGCGCTACCATCTCCGCCCAGCCCAAACGCGATCGCAGCAGATGCAGCCCCTTTCGGATGCGTGGCCCCGTCATCGGTGCCCAGATGCAGACGCGTCTGGGTCGGGATCGGGGTCTGGGCGCAGGCCGCCAGAACACAGGCCGGGACCAAGAGGACACAACAACGCATGAGGGAAATTACAACTTGTATCAAAGGGTCCACTTGACGGTATAAAGGGGTGAAAGACCCCATTAGACATATCCAAGGAATTTACCCATGGCGACTCTTACCGCATCAACCAATTTCTTCCCCGATATTAACGATGACACACCCGCCTGGATTGACGCCATCCAAAGCGCGTTCAACGGGGTCACCCTGTCACGCCAGACGCAGCTGGATGCGCTGTTTGACGGGGATCCGTCGCGGGTAGACATCGCGCTGGATAGTGCCCCCATCGCGCTGGGGGCGACAGGGATAACATGGGCGCATAACGGCGGCCGGGTTGAACTGACGGGCACGGGATTTGGCGCGTTTGATACGCTGGAGGAACTCGACATCGCCATCCGCGCCGCGATCGAGGCGGCGCTGAACGGATCGGGCGCGGCCAGCACAAATGGTCTGGGCTCGCTTGCGCTCAACACCTTCAACTTCTTTTATCAAAACGTCCCCGCACTTAGCATTGGTCTGGGGTCCACGGGCGTCTCGGTGAGCAGTGGCAATCTGTCCTTTGATCTGGTGGGCGCAGGGCCGGGCTCGCTCAACGGGATTATTGATTTGCTGGCGGCGTTCCAGAACGCGGGCGATGCCGATACCGAGGCCGATTTCGAGGCTGCGCAGGAGGTGCTGTTCAATCTGCTGGAGGACGTAGGCTTTACCAGTTTTACGCTGATGGACGGCGCCACGCAATTGTTGGCCCTGAGCCTGAGCGATACGCAGCTGCGCCTCACCTCGGTCAACACCGAGATCGAGCTGAACGGCGATTTCCCGGCGGGCAACTTTGGGGCGCTGATCGACGTGATCAACCAGATCGACGCGGCCGAGGCCAATGGCACGCCCATCGACAATCTTGACCAGATCACGGGGCTGGGCATCGACAACCTGATCATCCGCGAAAACGGGGCGGAGCTGTTGCGTGTGCAAGGCCCGTTCACCGATGACGCCAGCACCGATATCACGCAGGCAACCATCACCGGCACCAATGACGCAGACGAGGCTTACGTTGATAACCTGGGCGTCGAGACTGGCGATGTCACCTATAACATGGGGGCGGGGAACGACCGGATTGCGATCGACACATATGACGCGCATTTCCCTGAATACGCCACCGATGCCAACATCACGCTCAACGGCGGCGCGGGCAGCCGCGATCTGCTGGAGGTGAGCGATGATATCGGTTTCGGGGATTTCCCCGAGTTCTTTAACACCAGCTTTTTTGCCGCCCCTGCGGACCGCATCATCGCGGTTGATCTGGGTTTGGGGCTGATGACAGGCACTTTTGCAAACAACTCCGAGGCGCCCTATGCCTATGCGCTGTCAGGGATCGAGGATGTCCGCCTGAACGTGGCAGGCCTGTTTTCGTTTAACGGCGATGCTGCCGACAACACGCTGCAGCTTGGCTATGTCGGGCATCGGGACCTTATGAGCGATTTTGTGCTGGATGGTGGCGCGGGGGCGGGCGATGTGCTGGACCTGACGCAGGTACAGCTGGGCGATCGTTTTTACGAGGGTCTGACCTACCGCGAATTGCGCAACGAATTGACCGTTTCGCGCGACGACGATGACGGCGTCAACAACATCGTGACCCTTTCGGTCGACGGCCCATCAACCACCGTATTCGAGCTGCGCAACTTTGAGACGATCCGCGTGCTGGAAGCCGGTGCCGTGGGCAGCCGCGACATCGCGGTGAGCGATCTGCAAATTCGCGGGGTGGACCGCACAGGGACGGTGAACAACGACAACATCCTCGGCTCGCTTGATGCCGATACGCTGACAGGGGGCGGCGGCGAAGATACGCTGGTGGGCGGCGGCGGCGATGATCTGTTCATCGGCGGCAACCCGAATGCGCTGTCCAATGCGGCGGGCGGTGATACGTTTATCGGCGGCGCGGGCCGCGATGCGGTCAGCTATGAAGGCTCGTTCGGGTCGCTGCGGGTGGATTTGCAGTTCAGCCAGATCAACACATTCGCTGCTGCGGGCGACACCTATGACAGCATCGAGGATGTGATCGGCTCTCAGGGCGCCGACAACATTCGCGGCAACCAAGAGGACAACAACCTCGTCGGTCTGCGCAATGTCGATTATATCTTTGGCCGTCGCGGCAATGACACGCTGGAGGGGCATATCGGCGATGACGTGCTGTTTGGCGGTGTGGGCGCTGATCACCTGTCGGGCGGGTCCAACCGTGACCGTGCGCAGTATTCGGAATCGCTGACGGCCGTGCTGCTGGATCTGGCCGATGCCTCGCGCAACACAGGCGAGGCGGCAGGCGATGTCTATGTCAATATCGAGGATCTGGCAGGTTCGGCCTTTGCCGATACGATTTACGGTGATGCGGGCGACAACCGCCTGTTTGGCCGCCAAGGTGCGGATTATCTGGATGGGCGCTCGGGCGATGATTACCTCAACGGCGGCGGCGGTCAGGATACGCTGGTTGGCGGCGCGGGCGATGACGTCATGCGCGGCGGCACGTCCCGCGATACCTTTGTCTTTGATGGCGGCAACGACATCATCGAGGACTGGTTTCTGGATCAGATCAATCTGGACCGTGACCTGTGGGGCGGGGCCGATCTGGCGGCGGCTGACATCATCAGCACCTATGCCAACGTTGTGAACAACGACACGGTCTTTGACTTCGGGGGTGGCAATACGCTGACCTTGCAAGGTCAGGATGACACGGGTGCGCTCACCGCGTATATCTTCGACGTCTGACGCATATCCCCTTCTATGGGGCGATCCATAGAAGGGGATTTTCATGACCAAACCACAACCCACCGTTACGCCCAACACATGGGAATTCCTGCGCGATGCGATGATCGCGCCCACGGGGTTTCGTGAATATGATGCGCGCTGGCAGTACCCCGAGGCGATCAACCTGCCGGGGATCACCGCACTTGGGCTGGGCCTTGGCACGCAGATGTATGCCCGCGGGATCGAGCCTGTGATTGCCGTGGGCAATGATTACCGCGACTATTCGCTGTCGATTAAAAACGCGCTGATGCTGGGGCTGATGCAGGCGGGCATCCAAGTCAAAGACATCGGGCCTGCGCTGTCGCCCATGGCGTATTTCGCGCAGTTCCATCTGGACGCGCCTGCGGTGGCGATGGTCACCGCCTCGCACAACCCCAACGGCTGGACAGGCGTGAAGATGGGGTTCGAGCGCCCGCTCACCCACGGCCCTGACGAGATGGCAGAGTTGCGCGACATCGTGCTGGAGGGGCGCGGTGTGGCCCGCGAGGGCGGCAAATATGAATTCGTCGAAGGCGTGCGCGAGGCTTATCTGGACGATCTGGTGGGCGACTTCAAAATGACGCGGCCCTTGAAAGTGGTTTGCGCCACGGGCAACGGCACGGCAGCGGCTTTCGCGCCCGAACTGTTCGCCCGCATGGGCGTCGAGGTGGTGGATAGCCACAACAGGCTCGACTACACCTTCCCGCATTACAATCCCAACCCCGAAGCCATGGAAATGCTGCATGACATGAGCGCATCCGTGAGAGCGTCAGGCGCGGACCTTGCGCTGGGGTTTGACGGCGACGGCGACCGCTGCGGTGTGGTGGACGACGAGGGTGAAGAGATTTTTGCCGATAAAGTCGGTGTCATCATGGCCCGCGATCTGTCGGGGATTTATCCTGATGCGCAATTTGTGGCGGATGTGAAATCAACGGGGCTTTATGCTTCTGATCCCGTACTCAAGGCCAACG
The DNA here is from genome assembly GCF_040149565.1 of Sulfitobacter aquimarinus. Lineage (NCBI taxonomy): Bacteria > Pseudomonadati > Pseudomonadota > Alphaproteobacteria > Rhodobacterales > Roseobacteraceae > Sulfitobacter > Sulfitobacter aquimarinus. The sequence goes on along the minus strand of NZ_JBEFLO010000016.1, from coordinate 33,141 downwards.
GGGCCAAGACCGATTACTGGAAAACTGGCCACTCCCATATGAAGCGGCGTGTCAAAGAGCTGGGCGCACTGGCGGGGTTCGAGAAGTCGGGCCACTACTTTCTGGCCGAGCCGTTGGGCCGTGGCTATGACTGCGGGATGCGCGTCGCGGTCGAGATTTGCAAGCTGATGGACCGCAACCCCGATATGTCCATGTCTGATCTGCGCCGTGCGCTGCCGACAAGTTATGCGATGCCCACGCTGTCGCCCTATGCCGCCGATGAGGAGAAATACGATATCCTTGCGCGTATCGTCTCTAAACTGGAGGAATTGACCGAACTCGCGGGCCGCAAGGTCGTGCAAGTGGTCACAGTGAACGGGGCACGGGTGATCCTTGATAACGGGTCATGGGGGCTGGTGCGGGCGTCCAGCAATACGCCCAATCTGGTGGTGGTCTGCGAAAGCGCCGAGAGTGAGGCAGAGCTGCGCGAGATCTTTGCGCAGATCGATGCGATCATCCGCACCGAGCCGGGTGTGGGGGAGTATGACCAGACGTTTTAGGCTCTAAATCAGGTCCTAAGCTGCGCCAGAATGGCATCCAGACTGTCGCGCCAATCGGGGCGCGGGATGCCGAAGGTCTGCGTGGTGGCGGTGCAGTCCATGCGCGAATTCAGGGGCCGCGTGGCGGGGGTGGGATACTCCGACGACGGGATGCCCGTGACCTCACATGATAGCCCTGCGCGGGCAAAGATTTCGCGCGCGAAACCCGCCCAGCTGACATCGGGGGCGCCTGCGAAATGGTAGATGCCCGAGAGCTGCGGCTTGTCCCCCAAGGCATGCGCGATGGTCAGGCAGGCAGCTGCAATCTCTGCCGCGCCGGTGGGGCCGCCGATCTGGTCATCGACGACGTTCAGCGCATCGCGCTCGGCCCCCAGCCGCAACATGGTTTTCACAAAGTTATTGCCATGGGCCGAGACAACCCAAGAGGTGCGCAAAATGGCATATGTGCCACCTGCGGCAACCACGGCCTGCTCGCCCGCCAGTTTGGTGCGCCCGTAGGCGCCTTGCGGACCTGTCGCATCATCGGGCTGCCACGCATCGGTGCCGCTGCCGTCAAACACATAATCGGTCGAGATGGTCACAAAGGGAATGCCAAGTGCGGCACAGGCCTGTGCGATGGCGGCGGGGGCCTCGGCGTTGATGGTGTGGGCCAGCGCTTCGTCTTCCTCGGCGCGGTCCACGGCGGTGTAGGCGGCGGCGTTGATCACGGCATCGGGGGTATGGGTCGCGATGGCGGCAGCACAGGCGGCGGGGTCGGAAAAATCCGCCGCCCTGCGGTCAAGCGCGATCAGATCATCGCCGCCTTGCGCGCGCAATTCGGTTGCGACCTGACCATTGTGGCCGAATACGAGGATCTTCATGCTGTGTCTCTCCGGAGTGGCCCTAGCCCTTGGCCCCTTGGCCGCGTGCATAGACGTCTTCATAGCGGATGATGTCATCCTCACCCAGATATGCGCCTGTTTGTACCTCGATCAAGACCATCGGCACTTTTCCGGGGTTTTCCATGCGGTGGACCGCGCCCAACGGGATATAGACGGACTGGTTTTCGCTGACCAATTGGGTACGCTCGTCGATGGTGACTTTTGCAGTGCCCTCCACGACGATCCAGTGTTCGGCGCGGTGGTGGTGGCTTTGCAGGCTCAGGGCCGCGCCGGGATGCACAACGATGCGTTTGACCTGAAACCGCGTGCCGATGGCAAGGCTTTCGAACCAGCCCCAGGGGCGGTGGTCTTTGGGGAACTGCTCGGCCTGCGTGGCACCGCGCTCCTTGAGCGCTTGCACCGCCAGTTTCACGTCCTGCCCGCGGCGCGCATCGGCGACCAGCACGGCGTCGTTCATGGCGATGGCTACGATATTGTCCAACCCGATGCCCACCAGCTCCATGCCGTCACTTTCCGATCGCAGCAGGCTGTTGTGGCAATCAATCGAAGTGGCATTGCCCGACAGCGCCACGCCACTTTCGTCGCGTGTGCTTTCCCGCCAGACAGCATCCCAACCACCTAGATCGGACCATGGGCCACGGTAGGGCGCGACCGACAGGTTATCCGCCCGCTCCATCACCGCGTAGTCGATCGAGATATTCTCGGCACGCGCCCACGGTTCGGGCGCGAGGCGCAGGAAACCCAGATCGACTTGGGCCTGCGTCACGGCCTCTTGGACAGGGGCGATCATATCGGCGCAATGGGTTTTGAACGCCTCCACCATGGTAGAGGCGCGGAAGAGGAAGATGCCTGCGTTCCACAGGTAAGTGCCCGCGCCCAGCATCTGCTCGGCGGTGGCGGCGTCCGGCTTTTCGACAAATCGGACCAGCGGGACGATGTCGCCCTCTGCAGTGCTGTCCATCTCAAGATAGCCATAGCCTGTCTCGGGGTAGGTGGGCGTGATGCCGAAGGTGACGATGCGGCCTGCGTGGGCGGCAGCGCAGGCGGCCATGACCGTTTCGCGAAAGCCCGCGTCATCGGGGATCAGGTGATCGGAGGGACACACCAGCATCAGCGCATCGGGGTCGCGGGCGTGCAGGTACAATGCGGCGGCCAGAACGGCGGGGGCTGTGTTACGGCCCTCCGGCTCGATCATGATGGCGCCGGGGTCGATGCCGATCTCGGCCAGCTGCTCGGTCACGATAAAGCGGAAGTCCGATCCCGTGACCACCAGTGGCGCGTCAAAATCCCCCAAGCGGCTGGCCGAGGCCTGAAACAAGGTCTGTTCGCCCACCAGCGGCACGAACTGCTTGGGATAGCTTTTGCGCGACAAGGGCCACAGCCGCGTGCCAGAGCCGCCACACAGGAGAACAGGAGTCAGGGTCATGGGCGTTCCTTTTTGCAGTGCCGTCTAGTCCAGTCCGAACAGATCACGGGTGAATACCTTGTCCGCCACATCGTCCAGCACCTGTGACTTGCGGTTGGTGACGATCAGATCGCTGGCCGCTTTGAAGGCCTCCAGATCGGTGTAGACCTCCGAGCCGAAGAAGTGGTCCTCTTCGAGCAGCGGCTCGAACACGACGACGCGGATGCCTTTGGCCTTGATCCGTTTCATGATCCCCTGAATGGAGCTTTGGCGGTAGTTGTCAGAGCCTTCTTTCATCGCAAGCCGGTAGATGCCGACAACCTTGGGGTAGGGCGCGCGCGCGATGATCTGGTCGGCCAGAAAATCCTTGCGGGTGCGGTTGGCGTCCACAATGGCGCGGATGAGGTTTTGCGGCACGTCTTCGTAATTGGCGAGCAGCTGTTTGGTGTCTTTGGGCAAACAATAGCCGCCATAGCCGAACGAGGGGTTGTTATAGTGATCGCCGATGCGCGGATCGAGGCAGATGCCCTCGATGATCTGGCGGCTGTCCATGCCACCCGCCAGCGCATAGCTGTCCAGCTCGTTGAAATAGGCCACGCGCATGGCGAGGTAGGTGTTGGAGAAAAGCTTGATCGCTTCGGCCTCGGACGGGTCGGTGAGCTGTACGGGCACATCCGTGATGGCGGCCCCTTGCAGCATCAGATCGGCAAAGGCGCGGCCGCGGGGGCCCGTGTCGCCCACCACGATGCGGCTGGGGTGCAGGTTGTCGTGCAATGCGCGGCCTTCGCGCAGGAACTCGGGGCTGAAGACAATGCGGTCTGTGCCCAGCTCGGCGCGCATGGCGGCGACATAGCCGACGGGGATGGTGGATTTGATTATCACCGTGCTGTCGGCGCTGTGTGCGATGGCAAGGCGGATCACATGGTCCACGCTGGTGGTGTTGAACGAATTGGTATCCGCGTCATAGTTGGTGGGCGTGGCCACCACGACCAGCTCGGCCCCCTCCAATGCGGCATCCGCATCGGTGGTGGCATGCAGATCGAGGGTCTCGTCTTGCAAAAACGCGCTGAGTTCGGCGTCGATGATGGGGCTTTGCCGGCGCGTGACCATCGCGGCGCGGTCCGCATCAAGGTCGACACCTGTGACGGTGTGGTTCTGCGACAATAGCGCGGCATTGGACATGCCCACATAGCCCAGTCCGAAAACGGCAATCTTCATGATGTAACTTTTCTTTTTTTACTCTGCTCGGGGGCAGTATAACACGGTTAATGTGGCAGGTGTGAGGCCGTGTTTGGATATCGTATGGCCACGGCGTGCCGATGCTTCTTTTGTAGGCTGTGCTATACGTGGCGAGGCTGCTGGCATAAAGATGGAGGATATCCGCACTTGCATCTGTCAAAGGATGCGTTTTAACCACTGCTATCTTCGGCTAAGACCCCAATAATCCGTTTAACAGAGAAGTTTTTACATCATGGGTATTTTTTCCAAGAAAACCGAACAGCCCCCCGCGCCAGAGCCAGAAACGCTTGAAACGCCGCCGTCCGAGGCCGTGGAAGATGTTGTGCAGCCCGATGAGGCGCAAGACGATCTGGGTGAGGATATTGTTGCACAAGATGCACAGATCGAGGCTGAGGCCGAGAGCGCAGAGGACGATGATGCAAAGGAAGCCGAAATGGACAAGCTGCGCAAGGGGTTTGATGCAGCCTATTATCTGTCACATAACCCTGATGTGTTGAGGTCAGGGGACGATCCTTTTGACCATTATATGTTGCACGGCTGGAAAGAAGGCCGCCGCCCCAATGGCTGGTTTGTGCCCGAGGAATATGTCGCCCGCCACCCCACGCTGGACCCCAGCGAGATAAACCCGTTTGTGCATTTCATGATTTACCGTGATCTGCCGGGCCGCATTGCGCAGGCCGATTTGCAAGCGTTGCGCCAGAACCGCGTGTTCTATTGGGCCGATAAACATCTGGACGATGACGAAGAAGGCGCGCGCCCTGTCATCATCGCCTCCAACATGCCCGGCAAGGAAGAGCTGCGGATTGTGCGCGCACATTTCGATGCCGAATACTACACCGCGCAGAACCCCGATCTGGCGGATAAGTGGATCGACCCGCTGTTGCATTTCATGACGCTGGGCTGGATCGAATTGCGCGACCCGAACCGCGATTTCTCGGTCTCGTATTATCTGCGCAAGAACAAGGATATCCGCCGTCAGGGTCTGAACCCTTATGTGCACTATCTCAAACACGGCCACCGCGAAAAATGGCGCCAGTCGGCGTCGGTGGCGGATGTGAAGATCCTTGATCTGTTCGAAGACAATCCGGAGATGGGAAAACTGGTGGCCGCAGCCAAAGCGCTGGACCCGATGGTTGCCATGCCCGGCGGGCAGCGCATCATCACCTCGCCCCTGAAAGCGGCAGCCGAGACCACGGATGTGGCGCGGGCGCTGCGGCGACGGCTGGCGGGCAAGACCTACCGCTATGTTGTGGCAGTGCCCCATGTGCGCATGTCGGGGGCCAGCCGCGTCGCCTCGATCTTTGCCGAGGCGCTGTCGAATGTCGCGGACCCTTCGGAAATTCTGGTCATCACCACCGACAGCTCCGAGAGCGAATATATCGAGTGGTTCTCGGACAAGCTGGATATTTTTGATCTGTCAAAAGAGATCACAACCCTTGGCCCCGAAGACAAGATCCGTGCGCTGATTGATCTGCTGCGCGGGGTCGAGTGTCACACGTTCATCAACGTCAACAGCCGTCTGGTCTGGGAAGCGATGCGCCTGTATGGCCGTCAGCTGTATCACGAGTTCCGGATCGTGACCTATCTGTTCACATGGGACGAGAACGTGCGCGGCGACCGCGTCGGCTATCCGATCCAGTGGTTGCGTGACACGGCAGACCACCATCACCTGCTGCTGACCGACACGAAAAATCTGGCCAATGATGTGGCCGACAGGCTGGGCTTTGACCAAACCGGCGAGGCACCGCAGGTCGTGCCCGTCTATACCCCCATCACCGGCGAGGCAGCGGTTGCCACCTTGGCCAAACGGCGCAGCGGGGCCGGACACTTCTTGTGGGCGGGTCGGTTTGATCCGCAAAAGCGTCTGGATTTGCTGGTGGCGATTGCGCGGGCCAACCCTGACATGACATTTGATGTCTACGGCAAAACCGTGCTGGGCAAAAAAGGTCTGGCCGAATTTGATCCGCCGGAAAACATCATTGAAAAAGGCACCTATTCCGACCTTCAGGAGGTGCTGGACACGCCGTACAACGGCTTCCTTTATACCGCCCAATGGGACGGTCTGCCGACCATTTTGCTGGATATGGCCGCTGCGGGTCTGCCGATTGCCGCCTCCAATGTGGGGGGGATTTCGGAGATGCTGGACAAAAAGACCGGCTGGCTGGTCAAGGATTTCGAGGACATCGACGCCTATAGCGCCGCACTGGCCGAGATGGCCGCCGACCCCGAGGAAGCACAAAAACGTGTCGCCGCGTTGCAGACCCGTCTGGGCAAACAGTTCGCCCTCAAGGGCTATATCAATGGCATCAAGAAGATGGTGAAAACATATGACCTGTGATCTGACTTGCATCATTACCGGCCACCGCGAGGGGCGTCTTGCCGTGCCGTCGCTGCGCTCTTTCTGGGCCGCGATCGAGGCCGCGCGCGCCGCAGGGTTTACCGTTGAAGCGCTTTTGTGTCTCGACCGCCCCGATGCGCTGACCGAGAAGCTGTTTAACACCTACAAGAACGACGCGGTGGCGGTTGATACCTATGACGTTGCCGATCAGGGCAAGGTGCGCAACGGGGCCGTGGAAAAGGCCAAGGGCAAATATTGCGCGTTCCTTGATGCAGATGATCTGTGGTCGCAGACATGGCTCGTCGAGGCGCTGACCTTCCTCAAGGACAAGCCATCGACCCATATCGCGCACCCTGAATATAACTATTTCTTCGAAAAACAGGCGACGATTTTCACCCATATCGACCAAGAGAGCGATGAGTTCCGGCTCGATCTGTTGCGGGTGGCGAATTACTGGGACGCGCTGTGCGTCTGTCCCACGGCCATCTACCGCGAGCTCCCGTTTTGTGACCGCGACATCGCGGGCGGCTATGCCTATGAGGACTGGTTCTGGAACTGCGAGACAGTGGCGGCGGGATACATCCACAAGGTCGTGCCCGACACGGTGCTGTTCAAACGCCGTCAGGAAAGCTCGCAGACTGTGAAGGCATCGACCAACAAATCGCTGACGCGGCGCCATCCGTTGATGAAGTTCGACCACCCGATGTACGCCGCTGAAGACACTGCATCATGATCCTGATCCTTGGCGGTACGGGGTTTGTCGGCAAGAACCTTGTCACCTGCCTGCATGCCCGCGGCGAGGCGATGCGCGTTGTCTCGCGTGCGCCTGATGCAGCGTTTCTTGAGAAGCACGCCCCCGGCACCAGTGCCCTGCGGCTAGAGCAGTTCATGGCCGATCCCAAGGCCGCCCTGTTCGGGGTCGAGACGGTTGTCTATCTGGCCTCCACCAGCACACCGGGGGCCAATCTGGACACCCCATGGCGCGAGGCCCGTGACACGGTCGAGGCCGCGATGCGCGTGCTCTCGGCGGTGGCCGCCCATTCGGACGCCAATGTGATCTACCTGTCCTCTGGCGGCACGGTCTACGGCGAGACGACAGCCAGTATGATTGCCGAAGATAACGAATTGCGCCCGATCTCTCCTTACGGGTTGGGCAAGAAGATGACCGAAGCGGCCGTGGATTTCATGGCCCGCACCCACGGGTTGCGCACGACCATCCTGCGCCCGTCCAACCCCATTGGCCGTTGGCAGGTCAGCGTGAGCCAAGGCGTGGTGGGCGCGTTGATGCGGGCGGCGCAGCAGGGCGCGGTCTTCAACATGATCGGCGAAGGATCAGCGGTGCGCGATTATTTCGACGTGCGCGATCTGTCCCACGCGATCGAGGCCGTGATCGACAACCCCGAGGCCAGCAATGGCAAAACGTGGAACGTAGGCTCGGGCGAGGGCACCTCGGTGCGCGAGATGCTGGAGCTGGTGCAGGAGGTCAGCGGCCACGAGATCAAGGTCCAGCACACGCCAGCGCGCAGCACCGATGTGGCGCGGGTGGTATTGGATACCTCGGCGATCAAAGGGGCGTTGGGCTGGACGCCTGCGCACGGTTTGCGCGCGTCATTGCAGGACATCTGGGCGGCGATGTAAGGGAATTCCCCCTCGCGGCTCTCTGTACGCGGGGCGGGGGACGGCGTAAACTGTGACCGTGGGGTGGGCCTTAACACGTAAAAAGGGACCACAATGGCGACTTATAGTTTCGAGATGGCTGCACTGGGCAGTGTCGTTTCTGCGGCGGATGTGATTTCGCAGGGCATCACATGGACGGGCCAGACGATGACCGTCGTGCTAAGCGATGATGATGCAAACGGCATTGGCGATGATGACCTTGGCGGCGGTGTGCGCACCGAAACAGGCAGCGATCCTGTCGTCGTTTCGGTCAATGGCGACACGGCCCACGCCTGGGTGGGCGAGACATTTGTTCTGGGCGGCCAGCGTAACCTGAGCACGGATAACACCTTTGATATTGCGGCCGTGAAAGTGGGCGGGGCTTGGGTGTCGTCGGTCTTTGTCTCGCTTGCCGGCGCGGATGTGCTGATGCAGGCGGGCGTGACCTATGATGTGTTTGGCTCGGACAATGTCACCAGTGAAATCTTCCCCGCCGATACATTGGCCAGCACGGTGGCCGTGCTGAATACCACGCAATCGGTGGTGGATCAATTCGGCTGGATGGGGTTGTTTTCGACTCTGTCACTGGCGGCGTATGAGCTGCAGGCCCATGAGGTGACAGGCAATTTCAACCCTGCCGCCAGTCCTGCCGCAGACGCGCTGGAGGGGCCGCTCTATTTCCTGCAAACGGCGGATTTCCCGTCGCTGGCCCCTGTTGCCAGCGGGAATGCGGACAATCCGCAAGACGGATTTTTGGAAGGGTTTTACACCTCAGCCAATGCTGGCGCGCTTGTGGCACGGACCCAAGATAGCCTGTTTGTCGCCTTTCGCGGAACCAACGGGCCGGGTGATGCGGTATTCGACGACTGGTTTTTCCAAAACGAGCATGTCGCGCAATATGATGATCTGTTCCTCGAACTTACCGCCTATCTTGAGGCGAACGCAGATATCACCAACCTTTACCTGACGGGCCACAGCCTTGGCTCGAGCATGGCAGACTACTGGACCAACCAACTGAATGGGGCCGGATTGGGCGTAACGATCGAAAATGTGACATTTGCCGCGCCCGGGGTGTTCACCAATCTGCCCGAGTTCGACAACGCTGCATCGTTTCGCTTTAATGGCGATGTGATCGGCTTGCCTGCGGCGACGTCGGATAATTTCGGCGACCTGAACGTGATCGTAACAGATGTTGTCGCCCCGGCAGGGCTGCACGGGATCAACATCTACAACCGCTATGTAGATTTTATCCAGTCGCAGGGTATCACATTGGACAATATGACCACGCCGTTTCACGGGGTCGATTATGACCGTATCATCGTGAACGGCGAGATCGTGGGGGGCGGTGCGTTTGATGTCGCCGTCGGCGCCGGTGTGGACAGCATCTTTGGCGCGGGCATGGCCGAGATCATCCTTGGTGGTGCGCTACGCGATATCATCTATGGCAACGGCGGGATCGATCATATTGATGGCGGCACTGGCAATGATCTTTTGTCGGGCGGCGCGGGGGCCGATTTTATTTATGGCCGCAGCGGCACCGACAGCATTACTGGCGGCACGGGGGATGACAGCATCATGGGCGGATTGGGCTATGATACGTTGCATGGCCACGGCGGCAATGACACGCTGGAAGGGGGCGGCGGCAACGATAGCCTGACTGGCGGCAGCAACGGCGATGATCTGTCGGGTGGCACCGGGCAGGACACGCTGCGGGGCGGCGCGCAGGCCGACACATTGGACGGGGGCGCGGGCAATGACACGCTGGAGGGTGGCACGGGCCGCGACGTGATGACAGGCGGCGGCGGGCGCGACACATTCGTCTTCAACTCATTAGGAGAGACGAACGCGACCGCGCGCGATAATGGCCACGCGCTGACGTGGTCCGCAGATGTAATCACCGACTTCAACGCAGCCCAGGACATCATCGACCTAAGCGCGATTGACGCACTGCGGTTCCGCCCCGGCGATGCATTCACCTTCGTGGGTGAGGCCGATCTGATCGTCTTTGAGCGCGGGCAGCTGAGCTATTACACCACCAACGGTACGACCGTGATCCACGGCAGTAACGACGGCGATATATGGTCGGATTTTGCCATCCGCCTGACCGGAGAACACGTGCTGTCAGAGGCGAACTTCATCCTCTGACATCTGGTTTTATAATTGTAATTATGTTATGTGTAAGGATCTGCGGAGGCAAAATTGCCCCCGTGGGTCTGGGAATGCATCGTAACTGATTCGCAAGACGCGCCTCACGCGAGGGTTGCAAATCGCCTTATATCTATGCGGGAAACGTATGGATTTCCTTACTTTCACGCCCGTTTCAGGCGGTGTTTCAACAATATTCTTCACGGATAAGTTAAATTTTAATAAACACGAGAAATATTCGACCGGAAGTTCAAATTTTGAAAATTGATGCAGACATAAGCGCCGAACAGGACACATTTGACCTGGTGCGATCCAAAGACGGCTATGCCGCTGCGGGACGTGCGATGGTGCTGCTTATGAACAACGATGCCTTCGAGGGTCTGCGTCTTGGTGAAATCGGTCGCCTCATTGCGGGACAAGTCAACCGCAACCACTACTACTTCATCTGCCGCAACAATGTGCCGACCGGATTTATCGGTTGGGCATATTGCTCTGAAAAAGCTGCTTATGACTGGGCCGAACGGAATGATCCGCGCGGCATCGGTGACGGGAAAACAGGGGATAGTGTAATCCTGAATTCCTGGCTGGCAGATGGCAAAGACATGAACTCGTATCTACTCGGCCGTTTGCGGGAGGAATGGACCGACAAGAAGAAACTATTTGCGCGCCGCCGTTATACCAGCGGGAAATCACGCGCCCTTGTACTGAATATTGACCGGGACATTAAAGTGCCCGGACCCACGACTTAGACACGATCCAGACGGGGCTATTTAGAGGCCCCTTTTGTAGTTTTTATACGATCAAAGACCCTTTTTATTCGGGGCCGACTGCCACTTTGGCCTCATTCACACACAAGATATTGGAGAAAACCATGGCCATACTTACATCCACAAATGCCACTGCCGGCTTTGACATGCTCACCGGTGAGGGCACGCTTTTTGACACTCAAGACGCCGGTAATAACAGCTCGACCGAGTATTCATGGCTGACCATTGACGGCACTGATGTGCAGGCCTACGGGTCGGGCATCACCTTCTCGGGCGGCGCGCCTACGGGCGGCACTGTCACCTCGCTTGAATTCGACGTCGGCAACAACAACTTCAGTAGCCCCGATTTTGTCCTGTCCGGCCTTAGCGCCGATTTGGTGACACTGGCCAACCCCAACGCGTTGAGCAGCTTTTCCAGCGGGTTTGCCTTTGCCGCATTGTCCGGCAACGACGTGATGAACGGCTCGGGGTTTGACGACAGCCTGAAGGGTGGTGCCGGTAACGACAGCATTCTGGGCAATGACGGTGCGGATAACCTGCAAGGCAATGACGGCAATGACACCATCCGGGGCGGTGCCAAAGACGACAGCATCAACGGCGGTGCGGACAGCGACTTTTTGTACGGTGACGGCGGTGATGACACGCTGGACGGCTCTTCGGGGAATGACTTTTTGAACGGCGGCAGCGGCTTTAACCTTTTGGAGGGTGGCACGGGCAATGACACGCTGACCGAAGCGGGCAATGACACGCTGGAAGGCGGCGACGACAATGACCGCATCCAGGTCACCAGCGCCGGCATCGGCTCGGATGTGTTTGACGGTGGTGACGGCATCGACATGCTGGACATGGACGCGATCAGTATTAACGGCACAAGCATCAATATTTTCACCGGGGTATGGACCAACGCTGCCGGCACCAGCACCGAGACCATCTCGAACTTTGAGAACCTCGAGGCGACGCAAGGCGACGACGATATTATCTCGGGGAACGAGGCCAACTGGATCGGCGGCAACGGCGGTGATGATACGATCAGAAGCTTTGGTGGCAATGACACCATTGACGGCAACTTCGGCGCCGACAGCATCGATGCAGGCTCGGGCAACGACCTGATCCGCGTCTATTCAAATGATATCGCTCAGGGCGATGACACGATCAACGGCGGCAGCGGCTATGACACGCTGATCTCGATGAGCAATGGCAGCTTCGACTACCAGGACTTTGTCTTTGCCTCGGGTCGCACAATCGAAGAGATCGAATTCCGCGGTCTGAGCGGCATCGCCGGCACCGAGATGATCTTTACCAGCACGCAGATGGCCACGGGTTTTGCTGCTGATCTGGTGATTGACGGCAACGGCAACGCAGGCACGGTGGACGAGCTGGTCATCAACATGGACGGCAGCAGCCTTGATATGTCGCAATGGACATTCACGGGCTTCGACAACATCACCGGCGCAGATGACGCGGCGATTGTGGTGAACGGCAACACAAGCAATAATTTCATTGACGGGTCTGTTATGACAGACCGCCTGAACGGCAATGACGGCAATGACGACTTTGATCTGCAAACATCGACCTACCACCTTGGCAACGACAGCCTGTTTGGCGGCAGCGGTACGGATGAGCTGTTCTTGCAAGACAGCGGCACCTATCTGCTGAACGAAGGTCTGCAACTGAGCAGCATTGAGCGGATCTCGTTCCAAAACAGCGCCGCTGCAACGACGTTCAACATCATCTCGCAGGAGCTGGACACCAATACCGAATTCTCGTCGACGGGGACAATTCAGGGCAACTCTGCCCAGAACATCCTGAACATCGATCTGGCCTCGGACGAGACGTTTGACCACTCAGGCTGGGATGTCAGCTCGTTCGCTGGCGCGGACCAGATCAATTATATCAACGGTGATAACAGTTCCTCGAACTTCACGACCACTGATTATAATGACAACATCGATACCGGTAACGGGAACGCGACTGTTAGCTCGGGTGACGGGAACGATACGATCCAGACCGGCACTGGCAACGACTCCGTCATCGGCGGGACAGGCAACGACAGCCTTGAAGCCTCTGCAGGGAATGACAACATGGCAGGCGGTGTTGGCAATGACACCATCAAAGGCGGCGGCGGCAGCGACAGCATCGCTGGTGGTGCCGATAACGATGTGCTGTACGACAATGACAATGCCTTGGCTACGGATTCAAATGTCGGGGCGGTCGGCAATGACACGCTGGATGGCGGCACAGGTGACGACACGCTGTACGTCATTGACGGCAACGACAGCATCGTGCTGAGCGGTGGCGGTGCCGACTATGTCTTCATCGACGGTGACACGGCAGATACGCTGACGATGGTTGGTGCCAGCCTAAACGACACTGTTGATTTCAGCGGTGACTCTGTCCTCTTTACGGGCACATCCGCAGGCATCACGGCCGTCGGAAGTACCTTCACCACCGCGACGGGCATGTCCGTTGATCTAGGCAGTGTCCGCGATGTCAGAACCGGCAACGGCAATGACAGCATCGAAGAAGGTTCGATCAACGTACTGGACATGAATGCGGGCAATGACACCTTTGTCGGGTTCATTGACTCAGGCATCGACTTTATCGATGGCGGTACGGGGATCGACACCTACGAGAACACATCGACCTCTTCGTCGAATATCAATCTCGAAGCGGGAACGGTCAACGGCATCGCAGGCGCTGTGGTCAACTTTGAAAACTTCCTTGGTAATTCGAGCGGTGGCAATGACACTGTGACGGCATGGGATGGTGGGTCCAACATCAACGGCGCCAATGGCAATGACAGCCTGATCGGTGGCCTGGGTGAGGATACGCTGACAGGCGGCGGCGGCAATGACGATGCCGCAGGCGGTGACGGTGAAGACATCCTGACAGGCGGCACGGGAAATGACACCCTGCGCGGCAACATCGGTCAGGATACATTGTCCGGTCAGGCCAATGCGGATCAGTTGTTCGGTGGCCAGAACGAGGACGAAGTGTTCGGCGGTGCCGGGTTTGACCTTGTTGACGGGGGCGATGGTGCCGACCTTGTGGACGGCGGCGGTGACAATGACACCGTGAACGGCGGCAACGGCGATGACACTGTGCTGGGTGTTGCGGGCTCTGATGTTCTTGACGGGGGCGCTGGCAACGACAGCCTCCTTGGCGGTAACGGCTTTGATACCATCGACGGCGGTACCGGGCTTGATACCATCGACGGGGGGCTGGGCAACGACCTTGTGAATGCAGGCGGCGCCAACGACAGTGTTCTGGGCAACGCGGGGTCTGACACGATCAACGGTGACGGCGGTGCCGACACGCTGGAAGGTCAGGGCGGCAACGACGTGATCAACGGGGGTAACGGCTCTGACGTGATCCTGGGGGGCGTGAACAATGACACCCTTACAGGCGGTGCCGGCAACGATACCATGACCGGCGGCACCGGCGCGGATGACTTTGTCTTCAGCGCGATCAACGATGCGGATGTGATCACCGACTTCCTTGTGAACGTCGACGATCTGGACTTCTCGGCTGTTGCGGCGATCAACTCCTTCGCGGACTTCTCGGCGGCGGCGTCCAATGTGGGTGCCAATGTGGTTGTCGGTCTTGGCGGCGGGAGCCAGATCACCCTGCTGGGCGTTCAGGAAAATCAATTCGACGCGGCAGATTTCATCTTTTAATCTGCACTGACATCGCAAAAAACGCGCCCGCGCCAGAGAGATCTGGCGCGGGCGTTTTGCGTTCTTGCCCCCCCCTGCTCTGCTTTTATGCAACGCATTTTGCAGAGAGGGTGCAGGGATTCACCCTATGGTTGACCCTAGCGCGTTAAAATACCTATAAAATTTTCACCACCGCCCAGGCATTCTTTTGGGCGTCTTGCCCTTATCACAACCCCGAGGTTTCAATGGCTACTTTTTCCGTCACCAGCAGCAGTCAAATCGTCAATATGCTGGACGAGAACCAGTTCGTTTTCCAACAACAAGACATGACCGGCCTGAATTCCAGCACCCGCTTTGCGTGGACAACACCGGACGGGACGGCAGTGCAGGCCTGGGGCACAGGGATCACATTCTCGGGCGGGGTCGCCACAGGCGGGACGGTTGAGCGGCTCGAGGTTGATCTGGGGGCCAATGACCCTGCCAACCCCGAATACGTTGTCACAGGTCTCAGCGCGGATCTGGTCACGATGACCGGATCGACCGCAGGATTTCTGTCAGAGGTGCTGGGCGCGGATGACATCATTCTTGGCCCTAATGCCAGTGCCACGCTGAAAGGCGGCGGCGGCGACGATTCCATTGACGGGACAGACGGCGGGCGTCTGGTGTTTGGCGGGGATGGCAACGACACAATCACAGGAAGCAACAGCTTTGTGACCCTCGAAGGTGGAGCGGGCGATGACATGATCACCACCGGCGACGGTTTCAGTATCGCATATGGCGGGCTGGGCAATGACATCATGTTCTCTGGCAACGGCTTTACGACATTGGACGGCGGCGATGGCAATGACCAACTGTCAGGCGGCGCGGGCCCGGGCGAGCTTTATGGCGGGGCGGGTAATGACACATTGTTCGAGCGGAACCTCGACGACATGTACGGCGGGGATGGCGATGACGTTTTTGTCATGGGCTCAAGCTACCAGCCCTTGTCAGATGGCTACATCCGTGATGGCGGCAACGGGAACGACACGTTCGACATTTCTGTCGGCGGCCGTTCGGGCACTCATATCGATCTGCAAAACCAGCGTTGGGAACAGGGCTTTGCCAGCCCCGAATTCAACACGTTCACCAGCTTCGAGAGCGCGACAGGCGGCAATGGCCGCGACCGGATGACAGGGAATAGCGTCTCGAACACGCTGATCGGCAATGGCGGTGACGACACGCTTTTGGGCAATGGCGGCGCTGATGTTCTACAGGGCGGCTGGGGCGATGACATCATCGAGGGCGGCGCAGGCAATGATTTTGTGCAGATATTCCTCGATGATCTGAGCAATGGCGTGGACACCATCGACGGCGGTGGCGGGCGCGATATGATCGAATTGATGTCGCAGGGCACCTTTGATCTGAGCGTGTTCGACATCACCAGCATGGAAGGGCTGGCCTTTAACGATGACATCGCCGCAGGCACCACGATGTTGGTGGCCAGCACCACCCAGACGGGCCTGTTTGCTGATAACTACCACATTAACGGCAACACCACCGCAGGCAGTGCGGACGGGCTGCGCGTGACAGACGCACGTAGTTTCGACATGTCCTCATGGACCTTCACCCAGTTCGACAACATCACCGGCGATGACCTTGTGATCGAAGTTGTTGGCACGGGCGGCAATGACACCCTCGGTGGTTCGTCAATGACCGACAGCCTTGAGGGCGGCAACGGCGCGGATGAATTCGATGCCCGGATTTCCACCTATGCCGTAGGCGCCGATACCCTGTCAGGCGGGGGCGGCACCGACACGCTGGTCCTGCGCGAGGCGGGCACCTACGCCACCAACGCCGACATCGTCTTTGACAGCATCGAAGTCCTGCGTTTTGGCAGTGCCGGCGGTACCTTGTTCGAGCTGGACCTTGGCAGCATCACAGGCGCGGGTGCGCTGGATGCCAATCTGGCGGTAGAGGGCTCGGTCGGGATTGATATTATCCGCACCGATATCGCAGCAAGCGAGACATTGAACCTGTCTGGCTGGACCTTCACAGGTATGACGAACTCCCAGGACCACATGCAGTTCCTGAACGGCGATGGCACGGATGCCAACCTGATCACCACCAATCTGACCGACTATATCGATGTCGGGTTTGGCGATAACTATGTGAACGCGATCGCAGGCGATGACACGATTATTGCGGGCGGCGGCGATGACACGATCTTTGGCGGTATCGGCCATGACAGCATTTCTACGTCAGCGGGCAATGATGTTCTCGATGGGGGCAGCGACAACGATGCAATCTATTCCGGTGCGGGCGACGATACTGTGTTTGGCGGGCTGGGCGGCGATGTCGTCGTCGCAGGTCAGGGCAACGACAGCGTTGAGGGCGGCGAAGGCAACGACTATATCCTTGCAGAGGCCGGCGCCGACATTGTGAGCGGAGACGCAGGGCGCGACCGTATTTTCGGGGGCTCGGGTTTTGACACCCTCATGGGCGGTGACGGTGATGACGAAATTGAAGGCGGGTTGGATAACGATGTGCTGGGCGGCGGGGACGGCAACGACGAAATCGCCGGCGATTCAGGGTCGGACACGATCACCGGCGACGCAGGCAATGACAGCCTCAGCGGCAATGGCGGCTTTGACAGCCTGAGCGGTGGCGCGGGCGATGACACGGTCAACGGCGGTCAGGGTCTTGATTTTGTCGCAGGCGGCAGCGGCAACGACAGCCTGCTGGGCGGCGAAGGGTCGGACACGGTGATCGGCAATGACGGCAATGACACCATTCTGGGCCAAGCGGGCAATGACCGCCTGATTGGCGCGACCGGCGATGATAATCTGCGCGGCGGCGGCAACAATGACACGATCATCGGCGGCAGCGGCAATGACACGATGCGCGGCGACGCGGGCGCGGATGACTTTGTCTTTATGGACAACAGCGGCGTGGACGTGATCACCGATTTCCTTGTGAACGTCGATGATCTGGACGTGCGCGCCCTTGGCGCAATCGACAATTTCGCGGACTTCAGCGCCGCGGCGTCAAACGTCGGGGCCGATCTGGTCATCACCTTGGGCGGGGGCGACCAGATTACCCTGCTGGGCGTGCAAGAAGCGCAGATGGACGCGAACGACTTTATCTTCTGATACCGGCAGGGCGCGGCCGTCTGTTACGCAGATACGCTGCGCCCGTCGGGATCATACCCCAGCGTTTTGAAATCCGCGGCATAGAAGTCGCGGACCAGATCAATGCTCTCGATCGACCAGACCAGCGTGCGGGCCTTTTCAGCGCGGGCGTTTTGGTAGGGCACCTTGTCAGGTGGTGTGATCCCCAATGTCTTGGCGATCTGCGCTGTGATCTGTTCCATCCCGTCTTCGAATTTGAAGACCTCGACCGGATCGGCCAAAAAGCTCACTTGTGTGCTGAGGTGGTTGCTGGCGTGGAACGGATTGTTGCGCACGGCCTTTATCTGCCGTTCGATCCAGCTGTTGAAATCATCCCACGGCTGGCCGCTGGTGTCGGCATTGCGGTGGGCCCAGAAATACTCGCTCTCGATGCGGTCATAGGGATTGCGCACAACGGTGAACGCATAGTCGAAGACGGGATCGTTCAGCAAATAATCAAAGTCGCGCCAGCGCAAATGCTGGGGCGGGATGGTCAGTGGCGGCACAGGGCGGGGGCGGAAAAACGACACTTTGCCATGTCCCGACAGCCATTTTGTCATCGAAGATCCTGCCGCCTTTGGAATGTGCAGAAACAACACGCGGCGGTCGTCTAAATCAAAAATGGGCATCAGACAGTCCTTTCACTCCATTGCAAATATGTGACCCAGCACGCCCCCCCGTGCAAGGGCTGCCCCCTGCGCCCATAAAAAAACCGGCAGGCCCTGCGGCCCGCCGGTTCAATTCTTGCCCTGTAGGCGTGTCAGCTCCAGGTGGAGACGCAGGGGATCTTGGTCTTGTCGCAACGATCGGCGTATTTGGTTGCGATCTCTTTGACCTCTTCCATCAACCCGCCTTCGAGCTTTTTCGGCTCAAGCCCCAGACCAAGGAACTGGTCGTTGGCGACGTGCAATTCGTTCTCGGCCGCCTCGTTGCGCGGGTTCTCGAGGTAAGCGATTTCGGCGCCCATTGCGTCGTGGATCATCTGCGCCAGATCACGCACGCGGTGCGTTTCGGTCATCTGGTTGAGAATGCTGACACGGTCGCCTTTGGCAGGCGGGTTGTTCAGCGCGATCTCGATACACTTGCAGGTGTCCTGAATGTGGATGAACGCGCGGGTCTGGCCACCGGTGCCATGCACGGTCATCGGATAGTCGACAGCCGCCTGCATGATGAAACGGTTCAGAACCGTGCCGTAATCACCGTCATAGTCGAAACGGTTGATCAGACGTTCGTCCATCTTGGTTTCTTCGGTCTGGGTGCCCCAGACGATGCCCTGGTGCAGGTCGGTGACTTTGACCTGATCGTTCTTGTTGTAGAAGGCAAACAACAACTGATCCTGGGATTTGGTCATGTGGTAGATCGAGCCGGGGTTGGTGGGATACAGGATTTCCTGCTCGCTCTCGCCTGCGGGGGTGTCCACTTTGACCTTCAGGTACCCTTCGGGGATCTGCATGCCCGCGGTGCCATAGCCGTAAACGCCCATGGTGCCGAGGTGGATCATGTGGATGTCCTGACCGGATTCCACGATCGCCGCCAGCACATCATTGGTCGAGTTGATATTGTTGGAGACGGTATAGCGTTTGTGATAGCTCGATTTCATCGAGTAAGGCGCGGCGCGCTGTTCGGCGAAATGCACGATGGCGTCGGGCTTTTCTTCTTCGATCAACGTCAGCAGGCGGTGATAGTTCTCACCCACGGTGAAGTTGACGAATTTGATGTCTTTGCCGGTCAGTTCTTTCCACACGCGGATCCGCTCCCCGATGGGGCGGATGGGGGTCAGGCTGTCGACTTCAAGCTCAAGGTCGATGGCACGGCGGCTGAGGTTGTCCACGATAACAACATCGTGGCCCTGGTTCGAGAGATGCAATGCATTGGGCCAGCCGCAAAAGCCGTCGCCGCCCAGAATAATAACCTTCATGATATGTCCTTTAGTAAAAGCTTGATTAAGCCGTCTTATGACAAATGCCTGCGTGTTATTAAAGCTATTTTCAACCTCACAGAGAGCGCGGCGCCACTATTTTAGGCAAGGAATTGCCGTATTCCGCCGTTGCGTAAACTGCCCCTGCGCCGCCCGCTGCGTTCACCGCTCCTCAAAGCTGGAATTGATAGGAGTAATCCCAGTTTTCGCTTTGCAAAGGATCGCCCGATGTCTGACCGCTCTCTCCTTCTGGATATGCCCTATCTACAGCCCGCTCAGGCGCAAAAGCATGTCACCCATAACGAGGCGCTGCGCGCGCTGGATGCGCTGGTGCAGCTGGGCGTGCAATCGCGGGGACTGAATGCGCCGCCTGCGGCTCTGGATGCGGGCAACCGCTATATTGTGGCGACTGGCGCACAGGGTGACTGGACGGGACATGCGGGCGACATCGCCCTTTATGAGGGCAATGGCTGGTCTTTTTATGCGCCGCAACCGGGCTGGCAGGCCTATGTGCTGGACGAGGACCTGAGCGTGGTCTGGGACGGGGCCGACTGGCGCCAGCCCGGCGGCGGCTCAACCGATGATCTGGCAGCTTTGACGCTGGGGGTGAACACGGGCGCTGATACCACCAACCGGCTGAGCGTCGCCTCGGATGCCACGCTGCTGACCCATGCGGGCAGCAGTCACCGGCTAAAGGTGAACAAGGCCGCCGTCACCGACACCGCCAGCCTGCTGTTTCAATCGGGCTTTACCGGTCATGCCGAAATGGGTCTGACGGGGGGCACGGATTTTGCCCTGCGCGTCAGCGCCGATGGCAATACCTTTACCGACGCGCTGAGTGCGGATGCCGCCACAGGCACCCTGTCGGCCCCCGCAGGGATCCGCTTTGGCAGCTCCACGCTGGACCACTACGAGGAAGGCACATGGACCCCGCGCCTGACCTTTGGCGGCGATGACACAGACATGACCTACGACAACCAGCTGGGCAGCTATGTGCGCATCGGCAATTTTGTGATGCTGCAATGCACAATCGACCTGCAATTCAAAGGGACCGCCACAGGGGCCGCCGAAATTCAGGACCTGCCGTTTGACGCCAATCCGATCTATTACCCCGGCGAAATCTTTTTTGTCAGCGGCGGCAGCGGGTTGACCGTGCCCAAATGCCGGACCCGCCCGGGCCGCCGCATCCAGCTGTTCAATTCAGGCACCAGCGGGATATCGGTACTGAACAACGGTAATTTCACCAACACCGCGAATATGCGCGTGACCCTGTCGCATATGATCTAGAAGCCCTGCACCGCGCTGCTGCATTCCGCTTGCGGCGCGGTGGTTCGCCCGTCCCGAATGGTCATACGGGATACAAGCACCGGCATTGGACAGGTCCGCCTGTTTGCCCCCTCCTCCTCCGGCCTTGCGTAAGGCGGTATTCGGCCCCCGGGCAGGAGGGGCTGTTGGCAGCACTGGCATCACGCGTCATCATCGCATATGAAAAGATACAGCTTTTTGCGCTGAAATGGAGAGCTGTGGTTTACGGGCTCTGCACGAAGGGTGAACGACAATGACTGAAAATAAAGACGGGCAAGACTTTATGCATCCTATCCACCTGTGTATCGGCGCGCCGCGTGCGGGCACAACATGGCTGTTCCGCGAAATGCGCCAGCACCCTGCCCTGTTTGTCCCTTTGGTCAAAGAAGTCCGGTTCTGGAATTCGCGCCGCACGCAACAGCATCGCGATCACGCGGCAAATGATGCACGCAAACAGATCGAAGACAGCCATGACAGCGCCGATCAGGCCCGCTGGCTTGAGGATTGGAGCAAGATCAATCTGCATGATCCCGTCACGATGGAAACCTATATCAACCTGATGTCGGTCGAGGGGCGTCCCTCGCTTGATATCACACCCGCCTATTGTTTTTTGCCCCCCGAAAACATCCGCCTTTTGCGCAAAGGTCTGCCCGAGGGCAGCAAGGTTCTGTATCTGATGCGCGACCCGCTGCCGCGTCTGTATTCGCAAATCAAACTGCATTTTAGCCTTCATGGCATGTACCGTGGCCGCCCGTCCCATGATGATCTGGCGGAGTTTCTGGAGCGTCCGCTGCAGCGGCAGCGCTGGGATTATGCCGATGTCATCAACACATGGCGCGCGGAGTTCGGGGATGATTTCATCGCCTTGCCCTTCGAGGATGTGATCAAAGACCCCAAAGCACTCACCTCCCGTGTGGCACAGCTGCTGGGGTTCGATCTGGCCCCGCAAACGGAAACCCGCGCACCGGATGATTTTTTCCATTCCGACAAAAACCAGAATGACCAGATCTGGACAAGCTCTCTGACCCCGAAAGAGAAAATACAGATTGCCAAAGCGATCGTGCCTGAAATCACAAAATTCGCGGATCAGATGCCCGATCCCGGCAAGGCATGGCTTGATAATGTACACAAGCAGGCCGCAGCAAAAATCAACCACCCCGATGTCGTGAAGGATGTTGATTTGCCGACGCAAAAGCTGATGCGCATGACCGAAAGCCTTGGTGACAATTGCGAATACGGCTTTTGGCAGCGCCACCGCGGGTATGAACCCTCCAGCCTGTTCCGCTGGGCCATTACACCAATCGACAGTTTGCTGTCGATGTTCGAGACCCCGAACCGCCCCCTCTATTTGCAACGCGACCTTGATGTGCATTCGCCCGGTATGGTCCACGACAAATGGTTCGGCTTCAAATTCCATTCCAAACTTGTAGAGCGCGACGAAGAAGGCAATTTGCGCCTGTTATCCGACAAAGCGGCATTTGACGAAATCTATCAGGCTGAAGCCGCTAAAGTTGCCCACCTAAAAGCCAAATTCATGGCCCAGATGAGACGTCAGGTCGCTGTCTATATCATCAAGGACAACAAAACGCTGCAAGAAGACAAAGTGCGCAAAGTGCTGGCAGAGCTTCACGCCCGCCACCCCGATCACCATTTGTTGTGGGTAGAAGCAGATATGAAACCCGACGGTCCACCCAGCACTCTCACGGCGTTGGGCGGTGGGTTGCTGCGCGGTTCAGTGCACGGGTTTGCCCCCTACGCTGCCGCAGATTCCTACGTCGAAGGCGGCTGGACATCGCTGATGACCCAGCTCAGCCAGCACGAGCCGATTGCAAAGCAGATCGCGCAGATGCAGCATTAAAACTGCATCTGCGGTTGACCGTCAGGCTTTCAGCAAGCCCAGCAGATACTCGCCGTAATCATTCTTGCGGAACTTCTCGGCGCGCTCTTGCAGCGCATCGGCGGTGATCCAGCCTGCGGCGAATGCGATCTCGTCGGGGCTGCCTGTTTGCATGCCCTGACGCCGCTCCAGCGTGCGCACGAAATTCCCCGCATCCAGCAGGCTGCCATGCGTGCCGGTATCAAGCCAGGCATAGCCGCGCCCCATTTGCTGCACGCTCAGCTGGCCGTCTTCCAGATAGCTTTCCAGCAGGGAGGTGATCTCCAGCTCGCCGCGGTCCGAGGGCTTCACGCCGCGCGCGCGCTCGGGCGCTGTGCCGTCAAGGAAATAGAGCCCTGTGACCGCATAGTTTGACGGCGGCACGTCGGGCTTTTCGATGATGGACCGCACATTGCCATCCGCGTCAAAATCCACCACGCCGTAGCGTTCGGGATCAGCCACGCGGTAGCCAAAGACCGTGCCCCCCGCCGCATTGGTATCCGCAGCCCCCAGCAGTTTGGGCAGGTCATGGCCAAAGAAGATATTGTCGCCCAGCACCATGGCCGAGGGTGCGCCATCCAGAAAATCCTCGGCCAGCAAATAGGCCTGCGCCAGCCCGTCGGGGCTGGGCTGGACGATATAGGTGAGGGTCACACCCCATTGGCTACCATCGCCCAAGGTGCGCTGGAATTGCGCCTGATCCTCGGGCGTGGTGATGATCGCGATGTCACGGATGCCTGCCAGCATCAGCACCGAGATCGGATAATACACCATCGGTTTGTCATAGATCGGCAGCAGTTGCTTCGAGACGCCAATCGTCACGGGATAGAGCCGCGTACCAGAGCCACCGGCCAGAATAATGCCTTTGCGTTGTGTCATGTTGAAAATCCTTTGTCTAAATATCAGACCCTAATAAGGGCTATCAGGCTTTGACGCCCAAGCGGTCGCCGACGCCATCGCGGTTTTGCAGCGCGCGCCACCAGTCTTCATTGTCCAGATACCATTGCACGGTTTTCTCCAGACCTTCCTCGACGGTGACCGAAGGACGCCAGCCCAGCTCGGTGCGGATACGCTCTGGGTCGATGGCATAGCGCGCATCATGGCCGGGGCGGTCGGTGACGAATTCGATCAGATCGGCATAGGGTTTATCCGCAGGGCGCAAGCGATCAAGGATCTCGCACAGGGTGCGCACCAGTTCCAGATTGGTCCGCTCGTTCTCGCCGCCGATGTTATAGCTGCGGTTCAGCTCACCTTTGGCCAGCACCAGCAGCAGCGCATCGGCATGGTCCTCGACGTAGAGCCAGTCGCGCACGTTGTCCCCTGCCCCGTAGATCGGCAGCGGCTTGCCCGCCAGCGCATTCAGGATCACCACCGGCACCAGCTTTTCGGGGAAGTGATAGGGCCCGTAGTTGTTGGAACAGTTCGTCAGCACCACGGGCAGGCCGTAGGTCTCGGCCCAGGCGCGGACCAGATGGTCGCTGGCGGCTTTGGAAGCAGAATAGGGGCTGCGCGGATCATAGGGCGTCGTTTCGGTGAACTGCCCCTCCGCGCCAAGTGAGCCAAAGACCTCATCGGTGGAGATATGGTGAAAGCGGAAACTGTCGGGCTTGCCCTGCGCCATCCAAAAGCTGCGCGCAGCCTCCAGCATGTTGTAGGTGCCTGTGATGTTCGTCTCGATGAAATCGCCCGGCCCGTCGATGGAACGGTCAACATGGCTTTCGGCTGCCAGATGCATCACCGCGTCGGGCGCGTGATCGGCAAATACCTTGTCCAGCGCGGCGCGGTCACGGATGTCGGCCTTCACAAAGGTATAGTTGGGCGCCTGTGCAACCTCGGCCACATTGTCCAGACAGGCGGCATAGGTCAGCGCGTCCAGATTAATCACCTCATGACCCCGCGCCACCGCCAACCGCACCACGGCAGAACCGATAAAGCCCGCGCCACCTGTCACCAGAATTTTCATGTCTTAGCCCTCGAAGGTAAATTGCGTTTTGAAATCTTTGAATGCGCCTGCAATGGCGTCTTTGTCCGACAACACCGGCACACGGGCGCCAAGGCCCCAGTCGATGCCCAGATCAGGATCGTCAAAGCGAAGCGCGCCCTCACACTCGGGCGCGTAATAGTCGTCACACTTATAACAAATCTCGGTGTTGTCTGTGTAGGTGGCAAAGCCGTGGGCAAAGCCTGCGGGGATCAGCAGTTGCAAACCGTTTTCGGCGCTCAGCTCATAGCCGACCCATTGGCCGTAGGTCGGGCTGCCCTCACGAATATCCACCGCCACATCAAACAGCGCCCCACGGGTGCAGCGCACCAGTTTGGTCTGCGCATGGGGCGGGGTCTGGAAATGCAGGCCGCGCACGGTGCCGGCTTGCGCGCTCAGCGACTGGTTGTCTTGCACAAAATCGTATTCCAGCCCGTGTTCGGCCATGCGTGCGGCGTTCCACGTCTCTGAAAAATGGCCGCGGTTATCGCCAAAGCGGCGCGGCTCCAACAAGACCACGCCGGGCAATTTGGTCTGGGTTACTTCCAACATCACGAACACCTGTACTTATTTATCAGGCCAAGGCCGGCCCGTTTGATGATCCTATAGACCGATTACCACATGATCTAAAGACTGTTTGCATCCGCCGCCTTACGCGCCAGCCAACCGGCAAAGGCGCGGTCGGGGTCTTGCAACGCGGGCCGCCCCGAGCGGTCCCAGAAGGTGCGCCATTCCGCTTCCAGCGCATAGACGTCCCAGCCGGGCATCTGGGCGCGGGCCTGGTCCATTGCTTTCGGGCTCAGCACGGGGCCTGTGCGGGTGGCGGGTTCCACCACCGTGTCGCTGCGGGTGAAGTAGACCATGTCGTCTTCATCGCTCATCGACATGGTGTAGTCGGGCAAATGCCCGCCCGCGATCATCTTGCGCATGGCGGCCCGAAACACCCGCAACGGTGCGGCCGAGCCGGCCTTTTTATGCAGCGTCGCCATGCCGACTTTCCACCCCGACTGGCGCCCGCAATGTTTGCGCGCCAATTCATAGACCCGCCGCTCCAGCGGTTTGCGCAGGCGGAAATAATCACGGCTCAGCGTCAGGACGGATTTCGAGGTCACCGCCCGAAACAGCCATTCCGACAATGTCACCTGCACGCTGATCATCCGGCCTTCGCGCCCGTCTTCCGCCTTTGCGCGGCGCTTGATCTCCCAGCTTTCAATCAGGCCGAACCCGCGGGTGCTTTCGATCCCGCCGACGGTGATATTGGTAGTGATGCGCGTGCCTGCCAGACGCTCGAACGCCTCGCGCAGGCGGGCGTAACTGTCGCCCGATGTATTGCGGTTGGTGGCAATCAGCAGATCATGTGCCCGCAAAGTCAGCGTGCGCGACAACGCACGCCCCGCATTCAGCGCCGCCATCAGCTGGCTGATACAATAGATCAGGATGTCCTTGTCATGCATCGTGGCCCGGCCCCGCACCGAAGGCGTGACCTCTACCTTATAGCCATTATGCGCATAGCTCAGGATGCGGCGGTCGGGCTTGGTCGAGAGCGAAAAGATCGGATGCTCCATCGAGGCAAGATCCCCCTTGGGGGCCGCATCAAACACATCACATATAAAGAAATCCGCCGTGGGATGGCGATCGGGTAAAAGCCCGCCCTGCGCAGGGTGTACCCCCGCTGCCTGTATTCGCTGCTGCATCGCGTCCTGCTCCGACCGCTGGTATTTCTCGGCCGGTTGTCCGGCTCTTGAAGTGACTGCCCCCGATTCTTCGGGGTTTCAGTGACACCAGCGTAAAGTTATCCACAAGCTGCGTCCAGCACGGTAACATCCCGCATCGGCGGATCAGAGTCGCAGCAACGAAGGATCAGAGTCGCCTTGTCGTCGTTTTAGAGTCGCCCAACCAGAAATTCATCTCCCAACCCAATGTTTCAAAGCGATTATTTCCAGCACCCGCATCCCTTAACTAATAAATAACCTATAAATAACTGGTCAAAAGAGGTTTGCACCGCCAAACTCCCCCCGTATCCCCCGCCTGATCCCTTGATTTGCCTAGAAAAAGGAATAGGCGTGCGTGCTATATTCCCATGTTCGCGCATTTATGCTACATCAGCAAAAAGCAAGAACATCGAGCATTCCATGACATC
Organism: Sulfitobacter aquimarinus; assembly: GCF_040149565.1. Lineage (NCBI taxonomy): Bacteria > Pseudomonadati > Pseudomonadota > Alphaproteobacteria > Rhodobacterales > Roseobacteraceae > Sulfitobacter > Sulfitobacter aquimarinus. The sequence goes on along the minus strand of NZ_JBEFLO010000016.1, from coordinate 6,149 downwards.
AGATCCAGACCCCGCCCTGCCGCCCTATTTCAATATTGATCCCGATGCAGCACTGGCCGCTTTGGGGCCCGCCACCGATACAGATGCCTTTGGTGCCATCGCCAAACGCTGTGATGCAGGCCGCGCCGATCTGGCCGCCCGCAATATTGAGGCGACAGGCACGCGCAGTCTGCGCCCGTTCTCTACATGGGAGATCACCCGCTATCTGATCCCCGTCGCCCCCGGTCACTTCCGCCGCGTGCTGAAACAAAACCCCGAGCTGCCCCAAGGCATGTCCGAGACACCGGGCGGGGCCAAGTGGTTCACCCTTGATGAGGTCTTGCGCCTGCGTGCGCATTTCGGGGCTATCGGGTCCAAGTCGAAAAACTATCTGCCCTACCGCCCCGACGGCCTGCCCGCCAAAATGGTCGCTGTCGCCAATTTCAAAGGCGGCGTGGGCAAGACCTCGACCGCTGCCCATCTGGCCATGTCCGCCGCCCTTGACGGGTACAAAGTGCTGGTGATCGATCTCGATTCCCAAGGCTCGATGACCTCGATCTTTGGCGGCAAGGTCGAGGATGAATGGCAAACCGTCTTCCCCCTGCTCGCCCGCCACTACGCCGAGCATGTGCGCGCCGACAACCAGTCCCGCGTCAGCCGTGGCGAAGCGCCCATCCCGCTGGACGAGACGATGACCGAGGCGCTGGAGGTAGACCCCAAATCGCTGGTTCAGAAAACCCACTGGCCCAACATCGATCTCATTGGCGCGCAGCTGAACCTTTACTGGGCCGAGTTCCAGATCCCCGTCTGGCGCATGGCGGCCCGCGGCTGGAAGCTGTGGGATGCCCTGACCGAAAGCCTTGAGGCGGGCGGGCTGCTGGATGACTACGACGTGATCTTCCTCGATACCCCCCCTGCCCTTGGCTATCTCACCATCAACGGGCTGTCGGCGGCCGACATCCTGCTGGTGCCTCTGGGGGCGTCCTTTCTGGAGTTCGACAGCACGGGGCGGTTCTTTGACATGCTGCACGCCACCTTCGGCTCGATCGAGGAGGCCGAGAACATGGCCGCCCGTGCGCTGGGGCGGCCCGAGCTGAACTTTGAATGGGACGCGGTGCGCGCCGTGGTCACGCGCTATGACGGCACGCAACAGGCGGAACTTGCGGCTCTAATGCAGGCCTATCTGGGTCCTGTGCTGTCGCCGCACCGGCAGGATTTCACATCCCTCATCGGGCAAGCGGGCGAACAGGTGCAAGGCATCTATGAAGCCGACTACCGTGACTTCAACCGCGAGACATACGTGCGCGGCCGGCAGACCTTTGATGCGACCTATGCGGCGTTCAAACAATTGCTGCTCGGCAGTTGGAGGCGCGACGAGCTGGCGCGGGATGCGCCGTGATGTTTCGCGCGCGAAACATAGGCACCGTACGCTGTGGTGACGCGACCTCTACCGCCCTGCCCTATGCTGCGCAGCCCCAGATAAAAGGAGCCTGACCCATGGCCAAACGCAAACGCCTGTCGCCGATGATCTCGGACTATCAGCCCGACACCGATACTGCCCCGAAGCCCGCCATGCGCGCACCGATTGCCGATGTGGCCGCCGATGCCTCCGCCAGTGCCGCATTGGCGGAACTGAGCCAGACTTTGCAAGACGCCCGCGCCAAAGGCCGTATGGTGATCGAGGTGCCGCTGGCGCAGATCGAGACCGACTTTCTGGTGCGTGACCGTTTGGGGGCAGATGCGGATGAAATGGCGACGCTTGTTGCCTCCATTGAGGCGCGGGGCCAGCAAACTCCGATTGAAGTGATCGAACTCGACGGCGGGCGCTTTGGCCTCATCTCGGGCTGGCGGCGCTGCGAGGCGGTGCGGCAGTTAGGGCAGGACATGGTGCTGGCGCTGGTCCGTCAACCCGATGATCAGGCCGAAAGCTATCTGGCCATGGTTGAAGAAAACGAAATCCGCGTGGGGCTCAGCTATTACGAACGCGCGCGCATCGCGGTCAAAGCCACGGCACAAGGTGCGTTCGAGGATGAAGATGAGGCTCTAAAAAGGCTGTATGCCAGTGCGTCGCGGGCCAAACGCTCCAAGATCAGATCTTTTGTTGCGGTTTATCACGCGCTCGACGCCGATCTGCGGTTTGCAGATACATTGGGAGAGCGGTTGGGATTGCAGATTGCCCAGCATGTGCAAAAGGACACAAGCCGGATTGCCGCGCTGCGTGCGGCGCTGGCAGCGGCAGATATCACCACCTCCGAGCAAGAGCAGGACGCGATAAAACAGGCTCTATCCCTGTATTCAGAGTCTACAAAGAAACCGTCCCGCAAGGCCAAGCCAAAACCCCGCACCCCTGTGCCGGAGGTGCGCCGCCTGCGTGGCGGTGTGCAAGCGCGCCTGTTCGAGGACGGCCGGATCGAGATTGAAGGCGCAGGGCTGACGCCCGATTTGCGCGATGCGCTTTTGGGCTGGCTCAACCGCTCGCTTGGCTGATGTTTCGCGCGCGAAACATGCCGCTTTGCCGTCTACGCGCTATGGGGGAATACCTGAATGGACACCCCAGCCATAGCAGCGTAAAGGAAGGCTGATTTCTTCCATGACCGACGACACTTTTGCAATTAGGGTATTTTGATGTTCAAACGTATGTCCCAACTTTTTCATCGCTACGCGAGCCATCATGGCAGGATGGAAGCAAAGGGGTTCCCGCTCAAAGACCTGACCGGAAATATGTTGGGGATGATCGACACATTGACTGTCGAAGGGGGGCGGCTGAAGGTCGAGGGATGGTGCTTCCATATGCCTGTGGGCGTGATCTGTGATGGCCATCATGATGAGGTTTCTCCCTCCTTTCCAAGAGAGGACGTCGCAGCAAATTTCAGCGATATCGATGTCAAAACGCCAGGGTTCTTCCTGGAGGTGCGCTATTCTCTTGGTCACACTGTTTTCTGGACCTACCAAGACGGTGAACGGCTGACGTTCGAAGTGCCGGGATTTCGCAAATCAGATGTGCGGCGCATGCAGCGTAAGTTGATCTTGCCTTTTATCGGCGCGGTGTTCAGGGCTGTTCCTTCTGTTGTGCGGTGGTATGCCTCGCGTGATCTTGCGGCGCGGGCGCATGTAAAGGAAATCTTTGGCCTGCGCGAAACTGTTGCTGCTGAACTGATCAATGCAGATCTGTTCTCCGAGCCCAAAACCCCCCTGCCCGCCCCGCAAACCGAAATCACCATTGTGTTGCCGGTCTATAACGCCTTCCACCTGCTGCCCGATGTGCTGGCGCGGGTGCTGGCGCATACCGATCTGCCCTACCACCTGATCATCGTCGAGGATAAGTCCAGCGACGCGGCCGTGCGCCCCTATCTGCGCGACTGGCACGCCGCCCTGCCCGCCGACATCGCCCCGCGGATCGAGCTGTTGGAAAATACCGAGAATCTCGGGTTTATCCGTTCGGTCAACCGCGCCTTTGATCGCGCGCTGGAACTGGGGCATCACGTTGTGCTGCTGAACTCGGACGCGTTTGTGCCTGCGGGCTGGGCCAGCCGCCTGCTGGCGCCGATCTTTGCCCACGACAAGGTCGCGACCGTCACGCCCATGTCCAACGATGCCGAGATTTTCAACGTGCCGGTCATCTGCGAGCGCAGCGCGCTGGAGGACGGCGTGGCCGATCTGATCGACGCTGCCGCCGCCCGCCTGTCCACCGATACCGTCTTTGCCGAGGCGCCCACCGGCGTGGGGTTCTGCATGGCGATGAACATCGATTACCTCAAGTTAGAGCCGCAACTGGATACGATTTTCGGCAAGGGCTACGGCGAGGAAGTCGACTGGTGCCGCCGTGTCAAAGCACGCGGCGGGCGGCACTTGGGTCATGCGGGCCTGTTTGTCGAGCACCGTGGCGGGACGTCCTTCGGGTCCGAGGAAAAGCTGAAGCTGGTGATGGCCAACAACCAGATCATCGCGAAACGCTATGCCGGATATGACCAGATGGTGCAGGATTTCATCCGCCACGATCCGCTCAGCTCTCCGCGTCTGGCACTGTCGCTGGCTTGGGCCGATGCGCAGGCCGCACGGCAGGACACAGGGCCCGTGCCTGTCTATATGGCGCATGATATGGGCGGCGGGGCCGAGCATTACCTGAAGGACCGTATCACCTCTGATCTGGAAAGCCGCGCCGCGGCCGTGGTGCTGCGTGTGGGCGGGCCGCACCGCTGGCAGATCGAGGTGCACAGCGCAGGGGGCGTTGTTGCAGGCGATACCGAAGACGATGATCTGCTGCGCGATCTGATGGATTTGCTGAGCGCGCGGCATGTGGTCTATTCCTGCGCCGTGGGCGACCGTGATCCCGCCGCGCTGCCGACCTTGCTGCACGCGTTGGCGCAAGGCCCCGAGCATAGTCTTGAAATTCTGATGCATGACTTCTTCCCGCTCAGCCCGTCCTATACGCTGCTTGACGGAGATGGCGTGTACCGCGGGGTGCCAGCCGCAGACAGCACGGACCCCGCCCACCAAACGCGCACGGCCGAAGGCGTCCCCGTTTCGCTGCAAGACTGGCGCGCGGCATGGGGCACCGCGATGGCGGCCGCCGACCATGTGACTGTGTTCTCGCAAAACAGCGCCGATCTGGTGCTGCATGCCTATCCGCAGGTCAAAGACAGGCTGCGCATCATCCGCCACACGTTGTTGCACAACATCCCTGTGGTGCCTTCGGGCGGGGGCAAGGACGGCAAACCCGTCATCGGTGTGCTGGGCAATATTGGCCTGCAAAAGGGCGCGAAAGTCTTGCAAGACCTCAGCCGCCACTTGGCCAAAACAGGCGAGGCGCATCTGGTGGTGGTGGGTAACTTGGACCCCGCCTATGCGCTTGCCTCTCCGGCTATAGTCCACGGCAGCTATGCGCTGGATGATGTGCCGGCGCTGGTTGAAAAATACGGCATCACCGACTGGCTGATGCCCGCGATCTGGCCCGAGACGTTTTCCTATGCCATCCACGAAGTCATCGCGACCGGTCTGCCGGTGTGGAGCTTTGATCTGGGTGCGCAAGGCGATGCGGCGCGGCGGGCGGCGGCGGCAAACGGGCAGGGCGGGGTGCTTGACCTTGGCGCGCACACAGACGACTTTGCGCTGATGTTGAATACGATGTTTGAAGACGCAAAAGGTGTAACCGCATGAGTACTGTTTCCGTTTCCTATTCCCGCCTGCGCGGGCAGGGGGTCGAGGTGTTGAACCGCGGCGCGTCCTTGTCGCTCAACATGCCCAAGAACACAGTGCTTGAGGCACCCTCCTCGCTCAAGTGGACGCAGTACGAACATTCGATCCATCTGGGGGCGTTTTCCTATCAGGTGTCGGGCTATTGTTTCGCTGCGCGCATCGGGCGCTATTGCTCGTTCGGCGAAGACATCCAGATCGGGCGGCAGGACCACCCGCTGACATGGGCCAGCACCAGCCCTGCGTTTTACCTGCATGACAATCTCTTTTCGCTCAAAGGCGGGTTTGAAGGGTCCGAGGAATACCATTCCTACCGTTTTGAAAACGGCGAGGCCCCGACCAAAGTGCAGGTGACCAACATCGGCAATGATGTCTGGATCGGGCATGGTGCTATGATCAAGGCGGGTGTGACTATTGGCGACGGTGCCATTGTGGCAGCCAATTCGGTGGTGACCAAAGATGTGCCGCCCTATGCTGTTGTTGCGGGCAATCCAGCCGTCATCAAGAAATACCGCCTGAATCCTTTGCTGATCTCGCCGATGTTGCGCAGCAAATGGTGGCAGTTCGCGCCGTGGCAATTGACCCATCTGAAGCCGAGCAAGCCCGGTGATTTTGTGCAAGGTGTCATGAAAATGATCGACGAGGTTGAACCCTTTGCCCCCACAGTAGTTGATTTGTCGAAAGAGTAATCATGACCGCAATCGTATTCCTGCATATCCCCAAGACCGCCGGCCAGACCGTGCATAACGTCCTTGTGCCTGTTGTTGGCGGGGATGCGTTTGTTTCTCCGGTGCGGGTGCACACGCAAGCGCCCCAAGGGCCGCAGATGCCCATGGGCTATAACTTGTATTCGGGCCACATCGACTGGACCGAGCTTGAGACTCTGCCCGACGACCGCTTTGTCTTTACCGTTCTGCGTGATCCGCGTGAACGCATTGCCTCGTTCTTTTTGTATCTTCTCAAAGAGGCGCAGGGCC